>JANNBN010000143.1:0-43406 GCA_031385545.1 Acidimicrobiia bacterium
ACACCGACGCACCCATCGTCTGGCGTCCCGGGTGTTCGAACACGATGTCGGGGTCTTCGCCGAGCAGCCCGCGCACGTCTTTTCCGAGCCTGCGCCACTCGGCCTCGTCCTGCGTGTGCTCATCGGACCAGAACCGGTAGCCGGCTTCTTTCCGGTTGATCACGTTCTCGCAACCAAGTTCGTGCAGCAACTCGGCTTTTTCTGGCGACGAGACGACGCCGACCGGTGTGCCGCCGCCGTTCAGCACGTACTGCACCGCGTACGCACCGATTCCTCCCGTTGCGCCCCAGATGAACACTGAGTCGCCTTGTTTCATCCGCGCACCATTCCCGCTGACGAGCATCCGATAACTCGTGGAGCTACACAGCGCGTTGACAGCCGACTCTTCCCAGCTGAGGTGCGCGGGTTTCGGCATCAGCTGATTCGCCTTCACCACAGCCACATCAGCCAAACCACCGAAGTTGGTCTCGAAACCCCAGATGCGCTGATTGCTTGCGAGCATCGAATCGTCATGCGCGCTCGGGTCCTGATCGTCGACATGGTTGCAGTGGATGGTCACCCGATCGCCAGGCTTCCAGTTGCGGACGGCAGAACCAACGCGCAACACCACTCCCGAGCCGTCGGAACCAACCACGTGGTAGGGCAGCGCGTGCCGTTTGCCGTATTCGCTCTCCTTGCCCAAGCGGTCAAGGAAGCCGAACGTGGGCATCGGTTCGAAGATCGATGTCCACACGGTGTTGAAATTGATCGAACTCGCCATCATGGCGACGTAGGCCTCGTCGGGTGCAAGTTCCGGCACTGCCACGTCGCGCAGCTTCAGGCTCTTGCGGGGGTCCTTGTCCGCCGACGCCATCCCGTCGAACATCGCTGCATCGGACCGTTCCACGACGACGGCCCGGAACGCTTCGGGGAGCGGCAGTGCGCCGATCTCCTGGCCGGAAGCACCGGCATTGATTGCAGCGACGATTTCTTGCATGTATGCACGGTACGGGGTGCATATTCAGCGTTTCCATTCAAGCGCTTGCAGCCGCCAGGCGACGATGCCGCTGAGTCAGCCGACTGCAAGCTGACTGGCAGGCCGGTTGGGAACAACGGTCGGAGAGGAGGAGAATGGAGCCATGCCAGGATCAGTCATCGTCAGCGGCGCCCGCACCCCCATTGGCAAGATGTCCGGTGCGCTCACCAGTTTCTCGGCCGCACAACTCGGCAGCATCGCAATCGCCGAGGCCCTCCGCCGCGCCGGTGTCCCTGGAGACCAGGTTGACCACGTCATCATGGGCCAGGTCCTGCTGGCCGGGACGGGGCAGCTTCCTGCCCGCCAGGCTGCGCTCGGTGCCGGGCTTCCGATGCATGTGCCTGCGTCCATCGTCAACAAGGTGTGCCTGTCGGGCCTCAACGCCATCTACCAGGCCGACCAGATGATCCAGGCGGGCGACGCCGACATCGTCGTTGCAGGTGGCATGGAGTCAATGACCAATGCCCCGTACATGATTCCCAACGGGCGCGGCGGCTACCGCTACGGAAACGCCGAACTGCTCGACGCGACCTTCCACGATGGGTTGTTCTGTGCGATCGACGCCGTCCCGATGGGTGCGGCGACCGAGAAGTACGGCGCAGCGCACGCCTCCATCACCCGAGCCCGCCAGGACGAGTTCGCGGCCCAGTCGCACGAGCGGGCTGCGAACGCAGCGAAGGATGGACGCCTGGCCGCCGAGATCGTGGCCGTACCGGTTGCGCAACGCAAGGGTGACCCGTTGATGGTCGAGACCGACGAGGGAGTGCGCCCGGGAACTACGGCCGAATCGCTCGGAGCCTTGCGGCCGGCCTTCGACAAGGCTGGGTCGATAACGGCAGGCAACGCCAGCCAGATTTCCGACGGTGCAAGCGCCGTCGTGGTGATGTCAGCCGCGAAAGCAGCCGAGTTGGGGATCGCCCCACTCGGCGAGGTCGTCTCCTACGGAATGGTCGCAGGGCCGGACAGCCCCAGCCTGCTCCTGCAGCCGGCAAATGCAATCCGCAAAGCGCTGCACAAAGCTCAGTTGGCTGTCTCGGACCTTTCGCTGTTCGAGATGAACGAGGCTTTCGCGTCGGTCGCCCTCGCCAGCGCCGATGACCTTGGTGTCGGCCAGGACATCGTCAACGTCAACGGCGGCGCAATCGCACTTGGACACCCGATCGGAGCGTCGGGCAACCGCCTCGCGTTGTCGTTGCTGCTCGAGTTGCGACGCCGCGGAGCAACATACGGCGCTGCTGCACTGTGCGGCGGTGGAGGGCAGGGCGACGCGCTGATCGTTCGCGCATTCAGCTGAAGCGGCGTTCACGGTCCGCCCGGGCCGGTGACGCGAACCGCAGCACTGAGATTTTGTTCACATATGGCTCATTCGCCAACCCTGGGGAGGAGACGGTTCTCCATGTCTGGGACACTGGTTGCATCAGTTCCCGACGACCCGATGGTGTGACGTGACCCAGCAGACCGACCTTTCCACCGCGAACGCACGCGAGGTGGTGCAGACAGACCTCGACGACATCTGCGCCCGCCTGTCCGACGAACTCGGCACCATGGCTGGAAAGCGCTTGCTACTGGTGGGAGGTGCCGGTTTCCTCGGTTACTACCTCGTTCAGACGATCCTCCACTTCAACGAGACGGCCGCAGCGCCGATCGACCTCACCGTCTACGACAGTTACGTCCGCGGCGTCCCGCAGTGGCTGAGCGATTTGGATGGCACACCCAACCTCACGCTCGCCACTCACGACGTCACCGATCCCGTCCCGGCCGGGCTGGGCTCGGTCCAGTTCATCATTCACGCCGCGTCGATCGCGTCACCGATCTACTACCGACAGCACCCGATCGAAACGATGGATGCCAACGTCAATGGGCTGCGCAATCTCCTTGAGTACTCCCGAGCCCAGCAGAACACCGTCGACCCGGTCGAGGGTTTCCTGTTCTATTCGACGAGCGAGATCTACGGCGATCCGCTCCCCCAGGACATTCCCACACCCGAGACCTACCGAGGCAACGTGTCGTGCACCGGCCCACGGGCGTGTTACGACGAGTCCAAGCGCTACGGCGAAACACTCTGTGTCAACTTCGCCCAGCAATACGGCCTGCCCATCAAGACGGCTCGGCCGTTCAACAACTATGGCCCGGGTCTGAAGATCACCGACGCTCGTGTGCTGCCCGACTTTGCCCGCGATGTTCTCGCCGGTCGTGACATCGTGATGTATTCCGACGGCGCACCGTCGCGAACCTTTTGCTACATCGCAGACGCCGTTGTCGGCTACTACAAGGTCCTGGTGAAGGGACGGGCGGGCGAGGCGTACAACATCGGCACCGAGACGCCGGAGATCTCCATGCGAGAGCTTGCGGACCGGGTGGTCGAGGCATCTCGTGAACTGTTCGGCTATCAGGGCAAAGTGGTGTTCGCGAAGTCCTCGGACGAGGCGTATCTCGTCGACAATCCGAATCGCCGCTGCCCGATCATCAGCAAAGCCCGTACCGAGCTTGGGTACGAACCGACCGTCGGTATCGACGACGGTCTCACCCGTGCGCTGACGTGGTACCTCGGTAACCAAGAAGCATCGGAGGCTTGAAATGAAGGTATCAATCGCCGGAACCGGATATGTCGGTCTCGTCAGCGGCGTGTGTCTTGCGCACTATGGCCACGACGTCACCTGCATCGACATCGACCGGTCGAAGGTCGATGCCATCAACAGCGGAATCTCCCCGATCTACGAGCCCGGCCTCGATGAGTTGCTCGCGGCAAACGTCGGTGTGCGGTTGCGCGCCACCACCGATCTGCGCGCAGCGGTCGAGTCGACCGACATCACCCTCATCGCAGTCGGTACCCCGTTCGACGGTGAACACATCGACCTGCGCTTCGTTGAAGGAGTCGCCCGCGAAATCGGCGATGTACTGCGCACCAAGGACAGCTACCACACCGTCATCGTCAAGAGCACGGTGGTGCCGGGCACCACGGAAGGCCCCGTCCTTCGCGCACTGGAAGAATCGTCCGGCAAGGTGGCAGGCAGAGACTTCGGACTTGGCATGAACCCCGAGTTCCTGAAGGAAGGCGAAGCAATCGAGGACTTCATGCAACCGGATCGCATCGTGCTCGGTGGCGTCGATGACCGATCGATCGATGCGCTCGGGCAGCTCTACGCGCCGTTCACTTCGGTCGAGAAGATCCGTACCAGCCCCCGCACAGCCGAGATGATCAAGTACACGGCGAATTCGCTGCTCGCAACGATGATCTCGTACTCGAACGAGATCGCCAATCTGTGCACCGCAGTTGGGGTCGACGTCACCGACGCCTTCATGGGCGTCCACCTCGACAAGCGGTTGTCCCCCATCCTCGAAGACGGGACTCGCATCACCCCCTCCATCGCCACGTACCTGTGGCCCGGTTGCGGGTTCGGAGGCAGCTGCTTCCCGAAGGACGTCAAGGCCCTCATCGCATACGGCGAAGACGCAGGGTCGCCGATGCCGATGCTGCGATCCGTCGTCGACATCAACAACGCGCAACCGCAGCGCATGATCGATCTGCTCACATATCACTATCCAGACCTGTCAGGTCGCCCGGTCACCGTGCTCGGCGTCGCGTTCAAGCCGGGCACGGACGACATCCGTGAATCCCCCGGCATCGCCATCGTGCAGCGGCTCTCCGAATTGGGTGCGACCGTCACGGTGCACGACCCCGTGGCCGAGGCCGCAGCGCGCAAGGTACTACCGGACACGGTTCAGTTCGCCGGTGAGCTGACCGACGCAATTGCCAACGCCGACGCGGTGCTGCTCACGACGCGGTGGGCGCTGTACGCCGACCTGTCGTCGGCGGTGAAATTGCTCCCGAAGACACCTCTCGTGATCGACGGCCGCCGCATGCTGGACAAGAACGACTTCGACCGTTTCGAGGCCATCGGCCTTCCGATCGGTTCCAGTGCGAAGGCCCCGGCATGATCCTCGTCGACACTGCGCTCGCACAGCGCGCAGCAGACAACAACCCGGTTCTCTTCGGCATGTTCGGAGCCGGGTTCATGGCTGCGGGAATCGCCAACCAGATGCAGTACATGACCGGGATCCGGCTGGCCGCCGTGTGCAATCGCACACCAGCCAACGCGGTCGCCATGCTCACCAAGCACGGCCTCTCCGACGTGGAAGAGGTCAGCTCCACCGAGCAACTCGACGCAGTCATCCGCCGCGGCGGGTGTGCCGTCACCGCCGACCCGCACGTCATGGCAGCGTCCGCGGTCATCGAGTGTCTCGTCGAGGCCACCGGCCATGTCGAATACGGCGCCCAGGCCACCATGGCGGCCATCGACAACGCCAAGCACATGGTGCTGATGAACGCCGAACTCGATGGCACCGTTGGACCCATCCTCAAGGTCAAGGCTGACGCGGCCGGCGTTGTGCTCACCGGTTGCGATGGTGACCAGCCCGGCGTCGAGATCAACCTCGTCCGCTTCGTCAAGACCATGGGCCTCGTGCCACGAGTGTGCGGCAACATCAAAGGGTTGCAGGACCGTTATCGCAACCCCACAACCCAGGCGAGCTTCGCCAAGCAGTGGGGCCAAACGGCCAACATGGTCACCAGCTTCGCCGATGGCACCAAGATCTCCTTCGAACAGGCGATCGTTGCCAACGCAACGGGTATGCGCGTTGCGCAGCGCGGCATGATCGGCATCGAACACAGGGGTCATGTCGACGAACTTGTCGGAAGCTACGACATGGATCAGGTCCGTGAACTTGGCGGCATCGTCGAGTACGTGGTCGGCTCGGTTCCCAGCCCTGGGGTGTTCGTGTTCGCAGAGGCGCAGGACGCCACCCAGGCGCACTATCTGAACTACGGAAAGCTTGGAGCAGGCCCGGTGTACAGCTTCTACACCCCGTACCACCTCACCATCTTCGAAGTTCCGCTCACCGTTGCCAGGGTTGTGCTGTTCGGCGACGCTGCAATTGCACCCATCGCCGGACCCGTCGTTGACGTCGTCACCGCAGCCAAGGTGGACTCTTCGGCCGGCACCGTTCTTGATGGTCTTGGCGAGTACCTCACGTACGGCATGTGCGAGAACGTGGACACCTCTCGATCACAAGACCTGCTCCCGATGGGACTCGCTGAGGGATGCCGCTTGCTCCGTGACGTGAAGAAGGACGACTTCATCCGATTCTCAGACGTCGAACTACCGGCGGATTCACTCACCATCGATCTGTGGCGCGAACAGCAGGCCTATTTCGCGGACCTGGCTGCACCCTCGGCATGATCTTCACGCCGACTCCCCTCGCTGGATCATTCGTCATCGACATCGAACCGAGGACCGACGACCGGGGCTTCTTCTCCCGTTCGTACTGCGTCGAAGAATTCGCAGCAGCGGGAATCGACCACCGTGTCGTCCAGGAGAACGTCTCCTTCAACCACCTCGCAGGCACCTGTCGCGGCATCCACTTCCAACGGCCGCCTCACGCCGAAGCGAAGCTCGTCCGCTGCACCGCTGGGGAAATCTTCGATGTGGTCGTAGACCTGCGGCCGGAATCGGACACCTTCGGCGAGTGGTACGGCGTCGAACTGACCGCCGAGAACCGACGCGCGTTGTACGTACCGGTGCGCTGTGGCCATGCCTATCTGACACTGACCGACGGTGCCGAAGTCACCTATCAGGTGAGCCACCGCTATAACGGCTCAGCCGAAGGTGGCCTGCGGCCCGATGACCCGGCAATCGGAGTGCAATGGCCTCGTCCATTGAGCGTGGTGTCGCCGAAGGACATGGACTGGCCCTCACTTGGCGAGCAACGGTCACAATTCGAAATCAGCATGCGTGTTGGTCCTTCGGTAACTCGCTGCGAGTGAGCGGACGTTCATCAACGAGCGTGAAATCTCGGGTCGAGCCTGTACTGCTGGAGAACCGGCCGCTTAGGCTTCGCAGGTCGCACGTTGGTGCAGAACAAAGATGAAAGAAGCAGCAATGAGCGAGCGCAGTGAAGTCGGTTTCGGTGGGTGGTCCCGGTGAAGGTTGTGCTGTTGGCAGGTGGGCTTGGTACCCGCCTTGCGGAAGAGACATCTATCCGTCCGAAGCCAATGGTTGAAGTCGGCGGCAATCCGATCTTGTGGCACATCATGAAGATCTACTCGCACTACGGGCTGAATGACTTCGTCGTGTGCTGCGGATACAAGGGCTGGGTCATCAAGGAATACTTCGCCCAGTACTTCATGAAGACTGCCGACGTCACGTTCGACTTGGCGTCGAACACCATGGAGGTCCACGGGCAGCGGACCGAGCCATGGCGGGTCACCCTGGTCGACACCGGTGAGGCCACGATGACAGGCGGGCGCATCAAGCGCGTGGCCGAGCACCTCGACGGTACGTTCTGCTTGACATACGGCGACGGTGTTGCCGATGTCGACATCGCGAAGCTCATCGAGTTCCATCGCGCAGAAGGCCGTGCTGCCACCCTGACCGCCGTTCAGCCTGCGGGCCGCTTCGGCGCACTCGCGCTCAACTCGGGCCAAACCGGGGCGACATCGTTCCACGAAAAGCCGGACGGCGACGGCGCGTGGGTGAACGGTGGGTTCTTCGTGTGCGAACCGTCGGTCATCGACCACATCGCAGATGACACAACAGTCTGGGAACAGGCGCCGCTCGGTACCCTTGCGGCGAACGGGCAGCTTTCGGCGTTCCGCCACTCCGGCTTCTGGCAACCGATGGACAGTCTCAACGACAAGCGGAAGCTTGAAGACTTGTGGACGAGCGGGTCGGCGCCGTGGAAGAAATGGTGAGCACGCACGGGGTCTAGACGCGGACTAGACGGGGTCTGACCCAACGGACTACCCCAACGTTGCCGCGTTGCCGATGGGCATTCTTTCGCCAGCGCTACTCACCGGAGGACCCGCTCACCAACGGTCATGAATTCGCACCATTTCGCTATGACCCCTCGTTCGGTGTGGCTTAGGCTCTGCATGGGCTCGAAGCGGTGACTTACCAAATGCCCGTTTCAAAAGGCTTTGTTTCACAAAATCAGGATGTGGTTGGATGCGAAAAGCGGTGACGAAAATGGCTCGGGCATTGGTCCCTTCTGACGTTCGTGCGGGACTCGCCCATCGTTGCGCAGATGGTCATTGGTCATGACAACACTTCGCGTCTGTTTCGTGACGAACCGCCCGGCCTGGCCCCTGTTTCCTGGCTTTAAGCGTCGCGCCGGGATGGTGCTCGAGGCGCTGACGCAACACGGTGACGTACACGTCCTGATGACGCTGCCGGACTCGTACCCATCGGTCCCGGTGCCCCCATCGATTGATCCGACCCACGTCACCCTGCTGGATGCAGCACGGCCGGCAAAGGCCACTGCTGTTCTCCGCTGGGTGCGCGGTCAGCTTCCCATGTCGATGAACACCGTCGATTGGGGTGCTCGAGGAAGCGAGATCGAGCAACTACTGGCCGCGGGTCATTACGACGTCGTCTGGGTGCTCGCCGGCACCGCCTGGCCTCTCGTTCGATCGTTCGCGGCTGTTTCGTCCACACCGGTTGTGGTCGATCTCGACGACCTCGAGGACGAAAAGATCCGGCACCGGCTCGCCGCCACGAAATTCGATCTGCGTGACGCCAAGGCTGCCGTAGCGCGTCTGATCGACATCACCGATGCTCGGCGTTGGAGTGCGCTCCACAAGGACATCTTCTCCCTCGCCGCTGCCGTGACCGTGTGTTCGCAGTTGGACACTGACAAGCTCAATCGTCGGCTCGGTTACCGGTCGGTCTACGCCGTTCCAAACGGGTACGCCGACCCAGACCGTCGCCAGACCGACGCTGACTTGGCTGGCTCTGAGCCGATCTTGCTGTTCGTGGGCGACCTTGAATATCGCCCCAACGCCGAAGCAGCACGCTTCCTCTGCGAGCGGGTCCTCCCCATCGTCAGACGCACGATCCCCAGCGCACGAGTGCGGCTTGTCGGCGGAACAGGAAAAAAATCACATCTGGGGGAACTTCCCGGCGTGGAACTTGTCGGACCCGTCGATTCGATCGAAGCAGAACTGCTGCGCGCGTCGGTGAGCTGCGCGCCGCTGTTATCTGGTGGTGGAACTCGGATCAAGATCATCGAGGCCTTCGCGTACTGCGTTCCGGTTGTAGCCACGACCGTCGGTGCCGAGGGCCTTGACGTAGTTCATGGCGAACAACTCATGATCGGCGACTCTCCTGAGAGTTTTGCTGCCCATTGCTGTGCCGTCATTCGCGACCGGGATTGCCGGGACCGGCTGCGGTCACAGGGGCGGATTACCTTCGATCGCTCCTATACAGCGGCGGCTGTCGCTCTGAGCGTTCAGACCGTTCTCGAGGCGTTGGTGGGGCCTTCTCAACCACCAGTAGTACAATCCGTCGTCTCTCCGAATCGTGTAGAGACCCTGAAGTAGGCAGTGTCCGCATGGAACTTCGCATTCTTTTCAGTTCGATTCGCCGTTGGTGGATGCCGATCGTGCTTGCGGCGGCGGCATTCTCCCAGATGGCCTTTCTCTTTGCGTTGTCCGCAAGTGCAACTTCCACGGCACGGGCCTCGTTGATCATTCAGCCGCCGGCTTCAACTCTCGGTGGCAACATCAACTATGCGGACCCGGATCGCTACGTGGATACGCAACTCGCGGTGCTCAAGAGCCCTCAAGTCACCGCTCGGGTCGCCGAGGCGCTCCAATACACGGGGTCGCCCGATGGACTCACCTCTCGGGTGAGAGTCGTACACACGCCGAAGTCGGACCTGGTTCGGGTGTTCGCGACTGCAGCAACTGACAAGGAAGCGGTCGACCTTGCTAACGCATACGTCAAGGCGTTCATCGCCGACCAGGACACCCGTCTCGATTCCGCGCGAGGGCCAGAACTTGAACTGATCACCCAACGCCTCGAAGCCATCGGGGAGCGCCTGCGCTCAGCTGAAGACAAGGTCTACAACGACCCCAGCGACTCCGGCGCCCGCGTTGACCGCGATGCGTTGCTGGTCGAATACACCGAACTCGTCCGGTCTCGCACGGCCTACGAGTTCACAAACCGAGCGCGCGTGAACTCGTCAATCGCAGAGTTCGCATCCGGGGCTGAGCGTTCGGGTGTTCGCCCTCCGGTCAAGTGGACCGTCACCGGCTTTGTGGTCGGCGCTCTCTTGGCGGCAGCCTTCGCGGTTGCCTGGTCCTGGCTCTCACCTCACGTCGTCGACGACCGCCAGCTCGGTGAGCTCGTCGGCTCGCCGGTCGGACCGAAACTGCCGTGGCTCCGTCCTCAGCCCAACAACGCCAATTGGTTCTTGCAGCAGACGACCAGTCCCTATTCGGCAGCCGTCAAGGACATCGCGATCAGAGCCGACAACGCAGTCCCGCTTTCCGACACCTTCAAGATCGCGGTTGTCGGCGTCCGCCGCGGGCTCGGTGCCTCTGGACTCGCCGTCAGCCTCGCTTCTTTCTTCTCGCGGTCTGCGCCGGTGCTTCTGGTCGACGGCAACACCGAGGACTCCGACCTATCCGTAGCGTTCGACGCATTCGACGGCGAACGAATCTCGATGTTCGACCGACACGGTGCGCACGACCAAGGCGAATTCCGACGCCTTCTCAAGCGATTGCCGGGCACCGAGATCGACTTCATGGGTGGCATTGCCCCCCGTCTCAACCGCTTCAACCTCGAACCTATCGTCAACAAGTTCGCCGAGGGATCAGACGTGGTTGTCGTCGATTGCGCACCCTTCAGCGAAAGCGCCCTGACGATTTCGGTCTGCGAGGTCGCGGACGTCGTCGTGCTTGTCGTGCCGGAACGCCGGCTCATGCAAGACACGATCCGGCAATTCATGACCCAGGTCGGCGATACACCTGTCGTTGCAGTGGTCAGCAGCCGCCACCGTACGCCGTCGTCGAACCGCTCACGCAAGCCAGTTCCGGTCCGCCAGCGGCCCGAAAATCAACTCAACACCCTTGATTCCAGCTTTGCACCAGGCCACGAAGCGCCGGTCAAAGTCTGATGGCTCGATAGCCTTCGGCGGTCGAACCGATCCGTGTGGCCGGAACACCAGCCATGATCGAGTGGGGTTCGACGTCCTTGGTCACGACCGCATTCGCTGCAATGACACTGGAGTGACCGACAGTGATCGGCCCGATGATCCGAGAGCCAGGGCCGATGTACACGTTGTCCTCTACGGTTGGACCGATCGTGGCCTCTTCGGAGACGTAGGCCTCTTTCGCGCCCAGGGTGCAACCCTGTCCGATCACGCATCCCTCGCCGATAACTGCGCGTTTGTGCAAAACAACCCCAATTCCCCCGTACGCAAACCGGCTGCTCTTGCCGATAACTGTGGTAACGGGCACGACTGAGTTGAAAAGGAGGAAGATGATGAACTCAATACCTCGAGATGCAACACCAAACCGGCCGAAAAACCGTTGGTTGAGCTTGTGCAAGAGAACGGCGTTCATGAATCTTCCTTTCAACGCTGGGCGGTCCCGAACTTCCGCCGCAGCTGGTTCGTCACCACCTGTAAAGCTACCCGGGCCGACGAGCGGCTCCGAAGCTGATCTTTCCGCTCCTCCGGGTGGAGTCCTGTCCTTTTCGGCTGGCGACTACTGGTATCACAGCCACGCACACGCCGACTTCCAGATCTGCCGAGAACTCGCCCTCACTCGCCCAGTGCTCATCGTCAACAGCATGGGTATGCGTATGCCGTCGATGACAAGTGGCGACGGCTGGATGAGAATCCGCCGGAAACTGAAGTCCATGGCCAAAGTGGTCAGGAAGCCCGAACCCAACACGACCGTCCTCTCTCCTCTGTTCCTACCGATGTACGGCAACGGTTGGACTGCTCGCTTGAACCGATCATTCGTCAGCGCACAGATCAGGATCGTCGCGGCGATGGTCGGCCCGTTCACGTACCGGATCGTGGCAAACCCCACGGCATGGCCGATCGCTCAGAACATCGGTGACGGGCCGATCGTCTTTTATCGGGTGGACCACTTCTCGGCCACCGAGGATGTCGACCGTGCTCGCATCGAAGCCCTCGAGGACCAGGCTTTCGCAGAAGCGGATTCGGTCTTCTATGCCAGTTCAGCGTTGATGCGCAACGAACGGGATCGCCATCACGGCAAGGCGATACTTCTTGAGCACGGGGTTGACCTCTCACTGTTCGACGCGAGCGTCCAACACGACGAACCGGCCGACCTCGCGCGAATCGCTCACCCTCGAGTGGTCATGATGGGTTCCCTGGAAAAGAGTGATCGGGTCGCCCAAACACTGGAGATCGCTGCGCTCGTCCCCGAGTTGCAGATGGTGATCATCGGCGGCGGGGTCGGCAAGATCACAAGTTCGTCATTGCCCAACGTTCACTTCCTCGGCCAGAAGGCGCCCGTAGAACTACCCGCGTACCTCGCTCATGTTGACGTCGGTCTTGTCGTCGTCGCCCGCTCAGAATGGGGAGTTGCAGCCAGCCCCATCAAACTCAAGGAGTACCTCGCGGCCGGCTTGCCCGTCGTGTCATCGTGGTTCGACGGTGTCGAAGGCTTTGGCGACGTGGTTCGGTTCGGCACGACCGTCGAAGAGGTAGCAGCAGCAGCGCGCACGACAGCAGCCGATCAGGGGCCCGGGACTCGCGCCGATCGCTTGGACTGGGTTCGCAGCCAGGGCTGGGACGCAAAAGCTCGAGAGATGCTCAGCGTGCTTGCCGCCATCAGCGCTGCGAAGGCCGCTGAGTTGTCCTGACCGTAACGGTTGACCCGGTTGACCTCGTCCGGCCGAACGCGGAAAGGCCCGGACCGTTGTTCAGGCCCGAAGATGGCGCGGTGCTCGACGACGGGAACGTCTGGGGCGTCGGCGTATGGCCGGTTTGCGACTGGCACCAAATATCGAGGCCCACAACATGACGAGCACTGCCAGTTCCGCAACGACACTCGCAATCGCTGCGCCGCGTGGACCATTGCCTGGAATCAGCGTCACATACAACGTGATGGAAACCACCGCACCGACTAAATGAGCTGCGGCCCGTTGCTTGCGTCGACCGAGGCCGATCAACAGATTCGCCGCGTGCGGAACCATCCCGCGTATTGGCAGTATCGCTCCGAGAATGAAGAAGAGTGTCGGATCGACCCCGAATCGGGTCGGCAACCGCCGAGTCAACGGGATGGATGCGATGCCCATGACCACCCATCCCACCAACCCGTACGTCACGGTAATTGCCGACACCTTCAGTAGCCGCTTCCTGGCAGCTCGCGGATTGTCCTGCTCCACGACGAGGCGGGCCTGGAGAGTTCCGGCAAGGGCTCTGAGCGGGAGAGCCAGCACCTGAAACAGCCGAAAGACTGCGGAGTATTGAGCAGCGGCGATCTCGCCTGAAATTCTCAGCACGAACGTCTTATCGATCTCTTCCTGGACCGACGTCGCTGCTCCGCCGACCTGGTAGCCGGTCAACGAGTGCACAAAGAGTCGATCAGGCCTTGCGGGACGGATCCCGTGCAACCGGAGGAGGAGGCAGCCGGCACCGATCCACGACAGCAGCGAGGACATGCTCACGACGACCACCAGTCGAGTGCTGATCAGCGCACCGATAACCAGACCGATCGCCCGTAAGACCGCGACGGTGGAGCGGACCGAAGCAGCCGCCCTCATGCCTTTGGTCACCTGACGGGAAGCTGCGATTGAATGCGTGAGCCAGAGCGCAAAATCGCCCGTGATCACAATCAAGGCAACCGATACACGGGCGGAGGGAATCATGAAGTGGGTCAAAACGGCCACCAATCCAAGCGCAAAGGGGAAGCTCCCGACGAGGCTCGACAATCCACGCCCCAGGCCGAGACGCCAGTGGTCCGTCGCCCGCGCGGTTACCTCAAGCACGGCCATCGGGACGCCCTGCCACATCAAAGCCCCGACCGACGTGGTGATGCCCAGAATTCCCGCATACTCGCCGTATTCACGCTCTGGAATCAGCAACACCAGGACAACAAATGATGCGATGGAGCAGGCGAGCGCCACGCCTTCGCTGAGCAACGTCACGGCAAAACCACGAACCACATGTTTAGGGAATGACGGCATCGCTACTCACTCTGGGCCGTGGGGCGGACTGACAGGTCCCTCCCGGGTTCACCGGTGAGATGAGCATCGGTTCTCCGTGGACGGAAGGTAATCTTAGGGCTCGACCAAACGGGACCGAGATGGACACAGAACACGACCTTTGCGTGATCGGGGCCGGCCCGGTCGGCATGCAAGCCGCACTCTCCGCAGTATCTGTCGGGCTGCGCGTGCTCGTACTTGAGCGCGGTTCGCTGACCCCGTACGGGGCTTCGTTCGATCGCTCGGTCACTTCGGACCCCCCGTACCCGGACCCTGCGTCGACGCGGTCAAGCAGTGTTGGGGGTTCGTCATGGCGGTGGCGGTTGCTCAGCCCGAGCGGCGGATTCGGCGCTCGTCTGACCTTGGAGCCCGCCACCCTCGAACGCCGAGTCGACGGTATTGCGTCGTGGGGTCTTGGTATGACAGAACTGACGCCTTCGGTCGACCGGGTCCTGCGCAGTCTCTCAACCGGGCTGCGGGCCGAGGACCTGCTCCCGACAGCAGACGCTGCGGGTTCGCTGAGGATCAGCCACTTCGGATTCTGCCGATCTGCAGACATCCGAGCGATGTGGCCAACACTCGGCCGGTCCGGCTCGGTCGAGCTCAGAACGGGTGTCGAAGTCATCTCGCTCGACGTCAGCGGCCGGACAGTCGGATCGGCGATGGTGCGCAACACCGGGACCAACGACGCGCTGCGCCCCGTCCGGGCACGCCAGTTCCTCATCGCCGGGGCTGCCATCGACACCTGTCGGCTGCTGTTCGCCACCCAGCAGGACAATCCTTCGTTCGAACGCCTTGACGGACTGGGCCGGGGCATTTGCGATCATCCCCGCATGATCGGGACGACCGAGCTTCGCGCACGCCTCATCGAGCTGATGGATCGTGCCATCTCAGGTGATCCACCGCGGCAACTCCGGTTCGAACCCACACCAAGCGTCCTCGCCGATGGTCTGCCAAGCGCCAGCGTGTCATTTGTTCCGCAGACCGGCCGAGATCTTCGTCGTCGTGCTGGCGAACGTCTTGCTTGGGGTGTCGCGCTTGTCGACAATGTCGGTGCGACTCGAACCGGGCCGAAGGTGTCGGCGGGAATCGCCAACGTTATACAGCGGGCCTACCCGATCGTGAACCGAACCGGGCAGCGGCTCGGGATCTTCGGATTCGACACCGACAATCTGGCGCGGCCCGGTTCGTTCAAGGACAAAGCGGCCACCGCCCTCGTGATGGCCGAACAATTGGCCGACGAACGCAACCTGCTCAGGTTCGAGCGGGTCGACCGCAACACTTCGGCCCGGGCCTCGATCGAGTTTGGCGTGCCGTTCTCTTCAGAGGCGACGCTGCGCACCCTGTCCCTGATCGGTTCGGACATGCAACAACAAGGATTCGCCACAGCGCCGAACTGGGCTCCGGCTCCGACTGCGTTCTCCAGCCATCACCTGACCGGGGGAGCGTCTATCTCAGGTCCCTCCGCCATCGCAGACCGCAACGGCCTGGTCCACGGGACCGACAACCTTGCCGTGGCAGGTTTGGCGACATTCCCCTCAGCGGGACACGCGAACCCGACCTTGTTGGCGATGGCGTTGGCTGACCGAACGGTCCGACAGTTGTGCGGTGGTGGCCGCAGCGACCCCGCCTGACGCATCGACAAGTTGGTAGGAGGCAGAGGAAAGCAGCGCGAACCAGCTCAACCAACCGAGGAACACAGCGTCAGAGACGCCGAGCAGCACGAGCGCAGCGACGCTCGAAACAATCCATGCCCCGTCACTGGGCCGACGAGACATTGCCTTTGAGGCTCGCCACACCGTGCTGGCCGCCCACGCCGCCATGATCGCCGTTCCTACCCCGCCGATCTGGAGGACCTGTTCGAGGTAGGTGTTGTGCGCGTCAACGACGGGAAAATCACCAACTTCCCGGTTGATCTCGGGCCCAGGGCCCGTCGACGCTTCCCAAACAGCACCGAATCCGTAACCCTGCGCAAACTCCGCTCGGGCGAACGGAAGCGTGATCTTCCAGATCTCGGTGCGCCCCGTCAACGTTGTGTCCTTACCCGTCGCGTTGATCAGGGAGCCAACCGATGACGCAAGTGATGCGACCACGAGCATGAGACCGGCGAACAAGGTGAGCACGCGTAACGACGTGCGACCCCGCCGATCAAGCCGTTCCGAAAAGATGAAGATCGCGAACACCGCTGCGCCGAGCACGGCTGCCAGCAGGGCAGTCGTCGCTGTGGTGAACCGGAGCAAGACCCCAGCTGCGATGACCCACAGCACACGCTTGCGGCCCAGTCGCTTGTCGGACATGAAGAACAGCACAGCAAGGAGCGCGACCTTCGCCAATGTGTTCTTGTGACCGAAAAAGACGCGGAGCCCGGTCTCGCTATCACCTGACAACGGAAGTGACGACGTTCCGGGAAATGCAGCCCACCACACAAATGCCGCGACGACTGCGACCTGCATCAAGCCACCGAGCGTTCGACGGGTGCGTTCGTAACCCAACACCCCGACTGCAACGCTGACCGCGAGGACACGGGAGAACTCTCGGAACAGCTGCTGCACCGTCTGTCCGCGATCGATGGACCACCCGAGGCTCGTGACACACCAGACCACGAGCAGGACAAACGCTGGGTCGAATCGGACTCGGCCGATGATGTCTTTGGGGGTGAGGAGCAGGCCCAACCCAAGGAAGAAGGCGGTCGGCACGATTCGCACCACCGGGGGACCCGGAAGTGCGACAAAACTGGTGAGGAACGTGACGACGATGGTGACTTGGAACGGCCAAACGAAGGGAACCTCTAAGCCAGACCGTTCAGTTCGAGCAGCAAGCAGCGCCGGATGGTGCTGAGATTTCGAACTCGTTCGATGTCGCGAATCGCTTCGCGAGGTCGCAGAACCGGTCATTTTTTGGTGCTCGTCTTGGGGCGGGTCGTCGTGGGGCGCGCCGACCTGGGGGTCGGGGTCTGTTTGGCGGAGCGGATGAAGGTGCTTGGGTTTGCTCCTGCCGCCGTCTTAAGCCCGTGCGCGACGTCAGAAGCGACATTGCTACCCGTGCCGACGATGCCGGGCACTGAAATCTCTGACTGCGTACAAACACCCGCACACATGAACACGTTTGAGGACCAGCGATTGACTGACCGCAGATAGTCCTCCGTCGGGGCCGGGTTTCCCGCTGCACCGAGGAACTGAGTCGGACCCGAAGTCCGCAAGAAGACGTTTCGGCTGAACGTGTTGCCACGCGGCGGGGCCGACCACACAGCATCGACGAGGCCAAGCATGAAGACGGTGCCGGCCTCATCCGGGTCAAGGCTGACGAAGGTGTTATCGCTGATTGTCGAGTTGGTCATCGCCCGGTAGTAGATGGGCTTCGTCGTGCCGTCGTAGCTGCCTAAATCTGACACCGTGCTGCCGGTACCGCTCACGATCAACGGCCCCAGCCGGTCACGTGAGGTGGACGACAGCACAACGTTGCCCGATACGGTGTGGCCGTTGCCGCCGATGAACATGTCACCGTTGAGAACCACGTTTCGGCGAAGCGTCACGCTGTTGCCGTAACGCACCTCCAACCGGCCTTTGCTCAATACGTTCGCTGTGAGCTCGACATTCGAAGACTTGATCCCGATGACATAGGGCCACCCTTCCCAATCGGTGATCTCGTTGTACGAGATCACGGTCTTGGTGGATTCCGCTCCGAAACCGAACCCGATCTTGATCGCCTCGGACTCCCCTTCTTTGATTCCATGCGGGCCGATGATTCGATTCCCGATGTACGAGTTGCCCTGCAACCCGTGGTTCTGCCAGATCACCGTGTTCAGCGGACGCACGAACGTGTTGCTGTCGACCATCGCCCGACGATCAACGAGAGGGCGTGCCAGCCCGTCGGGGTCTGAGTATCCGTCAGGTGCGGGATTGTCGAGCAGTATCAAACCAGCGCTGGAACCGCTTGAGCCGTCACCGCACTCTTGGAACATACTGTTGGTGACCCGGTTTCCCATGCCCGCGATCTCGAGCGTGGAAGCACCTGTCCGATCGAACAACAGCCCGTCCAAAACCGTGTACCGGCCCAGCAGGCGGATTTGCGTCTTGCCGACAAATCGAGCTCCCTGCGCTCGCGCCGAACGAATCACGATAGGCGCCGTCGCTGCGCCGTTCGCCGTGACTTCGAGCTCACCCTCGTAAGTGCCGTCGCGTAGTTCGATCGCCGTACCTGGGGTCGCAGTCTTCAGCGCAGCGCTCAAGCCGTCGAGATCTGCCACCGAGACCACTCGGGTGGTGCGCCCGATCGGGAGTTTCGGGCGGCTCGTTGCGCTTGGACCAACATCGCTCAACAGCGGGTTGATGCCCGCAGGCAGCCGGGGAATGGTCATGCCCCTGTACGCGTTGGGAATTGCGGCCGAGGCCGTGGTGGTCGTCGCAGTCGCTGCCTTCTTTCCTGTCGCCGACGCGGTTGATTGCGCACCGGAAGACGCCCCAGAATGGACGATGCTGAGCCCTACGACGGACAACAGAAGCGTGAGAAGTGCAAGGGCAGCTGAAAGTGTGCGGTGCGCCGAATGACCTTCGTTCATGCGGCCTTCGTCTGGGCGGTCGCTGCCTCAAGCATGTCTGCTGCGTCAGACGCACCCTGGTAGGCGTTCTTGGTTCGGATGTCACGGGCTTTCGTGAGATACGGCAGAGCATCGGCGGGGCGTCGGGACGTGAACAACGCCCACCCGATGTTGTAGTTGGCCGTTGCGATCAGTTCGTCGGAAACTTTGCCCTTCGTGAACACATCAAGTGCTGTCATGGCAGGAGCGAGTGCAGGGTCGGGATTCCCCTCGTACAAGTAGGACGACGAAAGGTCGAGGTAACCCTGGCCAAGGTCGTCGTCGGTCGTCTTGGGGCTCGCCTCGAGCAGCCGCAACGCCTTCGTGAAGACAGCCACGGCCCGAGGATCCTTTGCCGACCACATGGCGTAGCCCAGGAACCGCAGCGACGCTAGCAAGTCGGGATCGTTGATCTGGGTACGTACCTTCACAGCTTCATCAAGAACCGTGATCGCTTCGTCTGTCTGCTTGGAAGAGGTGAGCGACCAGCCGAGGTTGTGCAGTGCAGAACCAAGCCGGGCAGGTTTCGTGGCCCCGCGACTCAGGTCAACCAGCTCGCGCAGTGGCGGAATGGCTTCGGTAAACTTCCCGTCGAACAGATACGTCAGGCCAAGACCCTCCAACGCAGCGGTCAGGTCAGCACCCGGAACTTTCGCCCGCGCGAACGACACGATCTTTATTCGGGCCCCGATCTCGACCCCAGGCTGCTTCGCCTCCCGTGCGGCATTCGCAAGAAGTGACCAGAGGTCGACTCCTTGCTTGACCTTGTCGATGGCGGGCCCTGCCTCTTTGATCGCCCGCTGGAGAGTTGGCACTGCTTCATCTGCACGGCCAGCACCGGTGAGCGCCCAACCCAACGCTTGCAAAGCATCAATGCGCGGTGCTGGTTTGTTTTGGGTTTCTGCGACGGCTCGCTCGAAGTACTTGACAGCAGCACCCGGGTTCTTCAACTCCATGTAGATCGACCCGATCGTGATCGATGTCGACGCAGTGTCGATGCCCCTGGCACCGGACGCAGCGAGTGCAAGGACTTCTTCCAAGGTCTTAATTGCCTCGGCACTTTTCCCTGATTTCTGAAGCGCTTGCCCGCGCAGTTGCAACGTTTCGGCCAGAGAAGCCGGCCCACTAGGTGTCGACTGCGCTTTGCGGCGCAGCGCAACGGCTTCATCGAGGGGCACCAACGCCTCCCCGGGCTTGTTCCACTGGATCAGGGCCCAACCTTGCATCTGCAATGTATCTGCCAGGCTTCGGTCGTCCTTCGTTTTGCGATATAGCTCCGCCGCCTCTTTCAACGCTTTCACCGAAGCAGCAAAATCCTTCGCCAGCAAGTACTGGTAGCCAAGGTTCTTGACCTCGTCAGCCAACAGCCGCTGATCCCCTCCGGAACGCGCCTTCGCAACACGAGCTTCGGCTAGACGGACAGTCGTGACGTTTCGTTTCGGCACCGTGGTGGTAGCACTTGCAGCTCCAGCACTCGGAGGACCGACAAGTGCGAGGCTGCCAACCCCAAGGCACGTCACCAGTGAACCGGCAATCATCTGAACCACTGACCGTCGCCCATTGCGACCGGGGCGCTCTGCCAAAACTTGTGAACTCATGGACATACCCTGTTCTTGTCATAGGTGAAGCGTCATCACGGTGAGTGACCGACACGCCAGAACTCGTTCAGTCTCGAACCATCCAACAACGCAGTCAAGGTCGCAAAAGACGAATCACCACGTTATGTGACTAACGTCGCTCACTTAACAACATGACTACCCATCACAAAGCTGACCCGCCTGAATCGAAACACCTGTTGGTGAACGCACCACAGCCCATTGCAAAAACTGCCACAATCGCCCTGTGACGGAACGCGATCAGAGAATTCATCGCGCAGTCGTGATGTTCTCGGCAGGCGACTGGTGGATCCACAGCCACGGCCACGCAGATATGCAGCTGGCTCAGGAACTGGTGCGTACAGACCGCAGAGTGATCGTGGTCAACAGCATGGGTCTCGGGATTGCTCGGGTACAGGGCCGCAGCACGGCCGGCCGGATCCGGCGGAAGCTTCGTTCGATGCTTCGACCCTTCTCACGGCTCGAAACAGGGATGATTGTCCTTTCACCGCTGTTCGTGCCTGCCTTTGGCAACGGGTGGGCGGCTCGCGCCAACAGTCGGGTGGTCGCCATTCAGGTTGCCCTCGTGATTTCGCTCCTACGCCTCGGCGTTCCACATGTGATCGTTGCGAACCCCACTTCGACACCCGTTGCGCAGCTTCTCCGTTCTCGCACTCGCACGTTCTACCGTGTGGACGACTATTCCGAGGCTGCCGAGGCTGACCGGAACAAAATCGAATTGCTCGTCAGATCATCGATCAACTGGAGCGAACGAGTGCTGTACTCCAGCCAGAGTCTGTTCGACCGGGAATCCCAGCAGGTCCCGACCAAGGCGATCCGATTCCCCCACGGAGTCGATCTGGCACTGTTCGATCCGAGGAGGCCCGCTACCGAACCACCCGATCTGGCCGGCATCCCGCGGCCCCACCTCGGGCACGTGGGAAACCTTGAAGACCACGATCGACAGCTCCAGATTGCCGAAGTTGCAGCACTTCTGCCCGAATTCCAGTTCATCCTCATCGGTCACAGTGACGAGGTCCGTCCCGAACTCGTCCGTCCCAACGTGCATCTCCTCGGAAAACGACCGCACGAGCAGATTCCTGCCTATCTGAAGAGCTTCGACACTGCGCTGTTGTTCGTGCCCCGCAACCAATGGGGGGCGGCGGCAGAGCCGGTCAAAGTCAAGGAGTACCTCGCCATGGGTGTGCCTGTGGTCGCCAACGACTTCGTAGGATGGGAACGGTTCGCGGGCGTCATCCGGGTCGGATCAGATGCCGAGGGCGTCGCTGCAGAAATTCGTCGAACCCTCCAAGACGGGGGGCCGACCGACGCAATCGGGCGAGCCAACGCCGTTGCTGGCGACGGGTGGGCGGCAAGAGCAGCGGAGTTGCTCGAACTCCTGGGTGAGGGAAACTCCGACAATGCCTGAGCCCGTCGGCAAACGCCTGATCAAAGTTGGCATCAGCAGCGCGGTCGCTTTGTTCGACGTGGCGAGCAAGGCTCTTGGACGCAGTCCCAGCGCCCGCGCTCAGGGTGTGGTCCTTCTCTACCACGACGTCCCCAGCGGACTCGCTCCAGCCTTCCAACGTCAGGTGGAGGCGCTGCGCACCGACGGGCGAGCACTGGTTCCGCTCGCACAGATGTCCAACCCGCCCCCCGCTGGCTGGAACATTGCGATCACCTTCGACGACGCTCTCTCCTCGTTCCACGATGTCGCCCTGCCGGTCTGCAAATCGTCGGGTGCACCGGTGACCTTGTTCGTCCCTCCGGGTTTGCTCGGCACAGCTGGCTACATGAGCGCAGGACAGGTGGCCCAGCTTCCCGCGCTCGTCGAGGTGGGAGCCCATGGGAACCTGCATCGACGGCTCTCGACTCTCTCCGACGATGAACTCCGCGTCGAACTCGAAGAGTCGCGGGCGAGCCTGACCCAGCTGATCGGCCGACCGGTCACGAGCGTCGCCTACCCGTTCGGCGATTGGGATGACCGGGTCCGCGATGCCGCACATGCGGCTGGCTACCACGACGCCCACACGGTCAGACCAGCGTGTCGGCGCGCCGACGACGATCCTTTTGCGTTGCCCAGGGTGACCGTCGAACCGACCGACTGGCCCTTGGAGTTTCGCTTGAAATGTATGGGCGCTTACCGATGGATGGGCGTCCTCATGGCCCTCCGTCGGCGGTTCTTGTCGAGCGCTGTTTAACATGCGCTCCGGTATCGGATCAGCTCGACCAGCGTTGCTGGAGCAACGCTTGATGCTCCAGCAACGATTCGGGCGCGGAGAGCCCGATCCTCTGGAGCAGTTCCGAGATCCGATTCGACCAGTCATGTTGTAACGCCACGAAGCGGGGACCTTCGAAGGCGACGCGCTCCGCCAAGGCCGTGTCAGCGAGGAGGTCCCTGATCGCGCCTCGATCCACAGGCTGGCCAACCGGGAAGCGGGGACCGAACCAGTTCCGATCCAATCCAGCCATCTCGATCGACGAGGGATGGTCCCCGATCGGGACTGCGCCGCCACCGAGCGCCTCGGTCAGGCGCAAACCCGCCTCCACCGCGTTGTTTCTTTCCTGCGGCGCGTCGAACTTCGCGTAGTTCGTCACCATGAGACGGCTGTGGCTGACGGTCCGAAGATAAGTCTGGCGATGAACGCGGAGATCGGCCGAGACTCCTGCAGCGAAGGTGTCGAACAGGTACAACTCGTCGCCCGTCGCTGCAAGCAGTGAGCCGTGCTGAATCGGGTCGCGGCGACCGGGATTGAACAGCGTGACACCCCGTTTGTCGGGAGGCCGGTGGGTCAGGCGTCGGCCGTCGATCGCGAATGGGGCGAAGGAAACGGGCTGATTCGGGAATCGTTGATTGAATTCCAGGCAGCCCGCGTTTGTCATCACGCTGACGGCATCAAAGTCGGCGAAGACCTCGGCAATCGCATCGGGCTCAGAAACCACGTGCGACGGCCAGATCTCGTGTACGACCGCAATCCATCGTTTCGCAAGACTCTTCCAACCCTTGACCAGCCGCAGCGACGAAACAACGGACCCGTTTGGGAACACCACCACTCCAACGTCAGCTGGCCTGGGGCGGCTGCCCGAGGACAACCGGATGGGCGGAACCGGGTCGAACCTCGTGCGAACTGCCTGCAACCGAAACGTAGACCTGCGGTGGACGTTCATCTCGATCACGTCAGCGTCGAGGAACGCTCTGATCGAGTCTTCAGCCTCAATGACGGGTGAGTGCCAGACCTTGTCGAGGCGGTTACCAGAGCTGAGCAGAAGCGCCTTCACTGCGCCTGTTCAGACCGTTCGAGCGCGTCGAGCAAATGCATCGAGATGTCCTGCACGACGACGTCTTCGCGGCCGAGGCCCTTCACCCCGTCGTCCATCATGATGTAGCAGAACGGGCACGCGGTCGCCACCCGCGTCGCTCCGGTTGCGACAAGCTCGGCAGAGCGTTCGTCGTTCACCTTCGTGCCGATGGACTCTTCCATCCACATCCGCCCGCCGCCCGCACCGCAGCACATGCCCTTGGTGCCATTGCGCGGCGCCTCGACAATCTGGATGCCCTTCAGCGAGCCCAGGACCTTGCGGGGTGCGGTGTACACGTCGTTGTGCCGACCCAGGTAGCAACTGTCGTGGTACACGACGCGCTCATCGAGGCTGGCGCCGCTCATGTCCAGCCTGCCAACCGCGATGAGCTCTTCGAGCAGTTGACTGTGGTGAATCACCTGGTAATGGCCACCGAGCTGTGGATACTCGTTCAGCAAGGTATTGAAGCAGTGCGGACACTGGGTGATGATCTTTTTCACACCCATCCCGTTGAGGCTTTCCACGTTGGCCATCGCAAGCATCTGGAACACGTACTCGTTGCCAGACCTGCGTGCGGGGTCGCCCGTGCACTGTTCGTTAGGGCCGAGAATGGCGAAGTCGACCCCAGCGCGCTCAAGCAGCTTGGCCGTTGCCTGGGTGACCTTCTTGTTCTTGTCGTCGAACGAACCAGCGCAGCCGACCCAGTAGAGGTATTCGTGATCGAGCGCGGATCCCGGCTCGACAATTGGGACCTGGGGCATGTTCTTTGCCCAGTCGGCGCGTTCACCCTGGCCGATGCCCCACGGGTTGCCCGTGTTCTCCATCGACCGGTACGCGTTGCCAAGCTCGGACGGGAAGTTGGATTCCATCAGCGACAGATAACGCCGCATGTCGAGGATCTTGTCGAGGATCTCGATGTTCACGGGGCAGTGCTCGTCGCAGGCCTTGCACGTTGTGCACGCCCACACCTCTTCGGCGGTGATGCGCTCGAACACGCTGGAAGTTGAGACGGTCAGTTCCCTGTCGATGGAGACGGGCGGCGAAACCCGCGAGTCACCAGTGCCGGACAGTGCCATGACCGTGCCGATCTTCAGCACGATTTCGCGCGGGTCGAGCGGCTTGCCCGTCGCGTGGGCCGGGCAGACAGCGGTGCACCGGCCGCACATCGTGCAGGCGTCGGTATCGAGGAGTTGCTTCCAGGTGAAGTCCTCGATGGTGGACGCACCGAACGACTCGAGCGATGTCTCCATCAGGTTCGGCATCGGCCGCATGGCGCCCTTCGGACGTTCACGGTCCTTGAGATACATGTTCAACGGGCTGGTGAACATGTGCCGCAATTTGGTGATGGGCAAGATCACCAGAAAAGTTCCGAAACTGAAGACATGCGTCAGCCAGAACACCCGGTGCCAGCCGAGCAGGTGAGACCTGCCTTCGAAAAGGGCTGACGCGGGGTAACCGATGAATGCACTCTGCTCATGGGCGGGACGGCCGACCTCGGCGATACGCATGGCCTCGGCAAGAAATCCTGAAACCCCGAGCACCAGGAACATTGCAAGGATGACTGCGTCTTCCGGGCGGTTCTTGATGCGGATGCGATACGGGCGCTGCACGTAGCGCCGCACCACCGCCCACACGATGCCGGCGACGAACAGCGTGCCGAAGAAATCGCCGAAGAAGTTGTGGGCCTGATACGTCTTCCCGGTAAGGAACTTGAACGACAACGGCATCTGGTGATCGATCTCAAGCAACGTGGTGACGCCGAAGAGACCAAGGAAGCCGAAGTACATCAGCGAATGCATCAGGCCAGCTGCCCGGTCGCGCATCAGCGTTTGCATGTACACGCCAGAACGAAAGTCCCCCATGCGTCGCTTGACGTTGCGCGCGTTGGTCGACCGGTCGTCAGGCGTGCCGCGCTGCCAATTCTTCACGCGGTTGGCCATCGCGAAACCGCCGAACAGGAACAGCAGCGGAAGTGCGACATAGAAACCCAACTCCACCGGGTCAGGGACGTTCCAGAAAACCTCGCGACTGACGGGGTTGTCCGGATGAGCAGAGTTCAGTGCACCGGTCACCCCCGAAACGGCGGTGACGAGCGCGAGACCCGCCCCGATCGCGATGGAAATCTGGGCGGGACCGAACTTCGCACGAGACGAAGAGGGGCCGGCGGAGGATGAACCGTGGTCAGCTGATGCGGACATAGCGCTCTCAACCGTAGTGCCTGGTGGCAGCGCATCCAGAGTCACAGATCCGTTCCACGTGTCGAGCAGGTGGAGGGAGGACTACAGGTATTCGACGTTCTCGCCGGCAGGGACGCAACGGCGAGTGTCGAGGACATACGCCGATTGAGCAGTGATCGCAGCGAAGTCGAACTGAGCGTGGTTCGTCAGCATCAACGAACAATCGAACTCGCCAAGCACGCCGTCGGCGGACTTGATGTGCTCCACCCCGACCGGCACGTTGCGGTTGCCCGGTTCGACATGCGGATCGACCGAGGTCACAACGGCGCCCATCTTCACCAGGCGTTCGATGACGTGAATGGCCGGCGACTCGCGGGCGTCGCTTGTGTTTGCCTTGTACGTCAAGCCGAACGCAAGAATTCGCGCACCGTTGAGCGCTTTGCCGCGCTGATTGAGGCCGTACATCACCCGGCGGACGACGTAGTCGGGCATGTGCTCGTTGACATCGGTAGCCAGTTCGACGAAACGGAACGACTGGCCGAGAGCCTGCCGCACACGCCAGCTGAGATAGCTCGGGTCGATCGGGAGGCAGTGGCCGCCGACGCCCGGTCCGGGCGTGAAACGCATGTAGCCGAACGGCTTGGTCGAGGCTGCATCGATGGCTTCCCAGAGGTCGAGCCCCAGATCGTGGCTGTACATGGCCAGCTCGTTCATCAACGCGATGTTGACAGTGCGGAACGTGTTCTCGATGAGCTTCGCCAGTTCGGCAACGCCGCACGACGACACCGGGACCACGTGCTCGACGATCGTCTTGTAGAACGCAGACACTGCCTCGCCCGATTGTTCGTCGATGCCCGCCACAATTTTCGGGGTGTTCTCCAACCGGTAGGTCTGGTTGCCGGGGTCGATGCGTTCAGGGCTGAAACCCACCATGAAGTCTGGACCGGCCTTCAGACCGGAGCCGGCCTCGAGCAACGGTATGAGGACCTCCTCGGTCGTACCTGGATACGTTGTGGACTCAAGTACAACGAGGCCACCCTTGCGAAGGCCCGTCGCCAGGGAATTGCCGGCTGCCTCGATGAACGACAGGTCGGGAAGGGAATCCTTCAACGGTGTGGGAACCGTGATCACCGCGATGTCGAACCCGCCGATGGCACCGTAGTCCGTGGTGGCCCGGTAGCGCCCCGTGGCCCGAGCTTCGCCGAGGCGGTCGTCGGTGATGTCTTCGACGAACGAAACTCCCTCGTTGAGGGCCTCTACCCTGCGCTTGTCGACGTCGACGCCCACCACGTCGTGGCCTACCTCCACTGCACGAACGGCGAGCGGGAGACCCACATAACCCTGGCCGATGACAACAACCTTCTGCGACATGGCCCGCAACCTATCGACCGCAGCGCCTTTCCGGAAGGGTTCTGGCCAAGGTTCACACGAATTAGGTATCACCGATGATCCGGCGTTCACTTTCGAGCGGATAATCACAACCGAACTTTCGAACAGTTCCCCAATTTGCGCGAAGGCCGGCCGATCAGCTGCCGATAACGTCCTCATCACTTCGACCTGCGTCACTGGGGCGAATGAAGTGAGACGACAAACCCACCGGGAGCAACATGATGAACAACCACGCTCGCATGCTTGCGAGCGGCGCTAAGCAATCGAGCGACCGCACGATCGACCTCACCAACGTCGATCGCCGCGTGGACTTCATGGGAGTTCCCCTCGACGCATTGACAATGGCCGAGACGATCGATCGGTGCCGAGAGCTTGCTCATGGATCGAAGCCCGTCCAGCATGTAGTGCTGAACGCGGCGAAGATGGTGACACTTCAGTCCGACGAGCGATTGCGGACGATCATCCGTTCGTGCGGCTTGGTGAATGCTGACGGTATGGCGGTTGTCTGGGCCGCACGGTTGTTGGGCAAGAAGGTCCCCGAACGAGTGGCCGGCATCGACCTGTTCGTCAAGCTGGTCGAGGCAGCCGCCGGCGACGGGGACTCCGTGTTCTTCCTCGGCGCCGAGGAAGACGTCGTGCGAAAAGTAGCAGCGGTCATGTCCCTGAAGCACCCGTCACTCAAGGTTGCGGGTGTTCATAACGGATTCTGGACCGATGATTCAGCGCTGATCACAGCAATCCGCGATGCCGACCCCACCTATCTGTTCCTGGCGATCCCGAGCCCTCGCAAGGAGTACTGGTTGAACCAGCATCTTGAGACCCTCGGCGTGCCCTTCGTCATGGGCGTCGGCGGGTCGTTCGACGTCGTCGCCGGAAAAACCAGTCGCGCTCCACTCGTGCTGCAGAAGACCGGTCTCGAGTGGACCTGGCGTTTGATCCAGGAACCGCGCCGGATGTTCAAGCGGTACCTGAAGGGGAACACCGCCTTTATCAAGCTCGTCATCCAGGAACGAAAGAAGTTGAAGGGAACCAGATGAGACCAGCGGTCATCGCCGGCGCTCGGCCGAACTTCGTGAAGGTCGGGCCACTTCTCAAGGCGCTCCGCAGATCTGGGATCGATCCGAAACTCATCCACACCGGACAGCACTACGACGAATCGATGTCAGCCTCGTTCTTCCGTGACCTCGACATACAACCGCCCGATGCAAATCTGGGTGTCGGTTCTGGTAGCCATGCCCACCAGACTGCCGCCGTGATGGACGCCTTCGATGCGTGGCTCGACGCAAACCCTGCAATCGACACCGTCATCGTGGTCGGCGACGTCAACTCGACACTCGCCTGCACCCTGGTCGGGACGAAGCGCGGCATCCCGGTTGCCCACGTCGAAGCTGGTCTCCGCTCCGGCGATCGCACCATGCCAGAAGAGATCAACCGCATCCTCGTGGACTCCGTCGCCGACTGGCTCCTCACGCCCTCGGCCGATGCCGATGACAACCTGCGTTCCGAAGGAGCGCACGAATCGCGGATCCGACGCGTCGGGAACATCATGGTTGACAGCCTGTTCGATGCCCGTAAACGCCGCCCCGAAGTCACCACGATCGACCGCCTCGGTCTCACCGGGTCCAAGTACGGATTGATGACGCTGCACCGCGCCGCGTTGGTCGACGACGCCGCCAAGCTCGCCGACGTGATCAGATCGATGAACACGCTGAGCGAGACACTGCCCCTCGTCTTTCCGGTCCACCCGCGAACCGCCAACATGATCAAGACCCTCGGGCTCAGCCCTGGACCAGGCCTGCACCTCACCGAGCCGCTTACCTATCTCGACTTCGTCGCGTGCCAAGCCGACGCATCGATCGTCCTGACCGACTCAGGCGGTGTCCAGGAGGAGACCACTTGCCTCGGCGTCCCCTGTCTCACCCTGCGCGAGTCGACCGAACGCCCGGTCACCGTCTCGCACGGGACCAACGAAGTTGTCGGCGTGAACCCGCAGCGTGCGCTCGAGCGGGCAGTGGCCCGACTGTCGGAACCCGTCATTCGGCGTCGCCCCGAACTCTGGGACGGCAAGACTGCAGACCGGGTCGTTGCAGCACTCGCGACGCGCCCGACGTTCTCGTAAGGAGCCAGCATGTGTGGCATCGCCGGAGTGGTCGACCATTCCAATTCCCTCGACCCCGCAATCATGGCCGGGACCAGCCGTGCAATGGCCGATCTGCTCGACCATCGCGGCCCAGACGGTCGTGGCTACACCGATGACGGACCAGCGTGGTTGGCACACACCCGCTTAGCGATCATCGACGTTGCCGGCTCGCCCCAGCCCATGCACAGCGACGATGCACGCCACACCCTCGTGTTCAACGGCGAAATCGTCAATTACCAACAGCTCCGCAAGGACCACCAACTGAGCTGCGTCACAGACGGTGACACCGAAGTACTGCTTCGTATGCTGCAGCGCTTCGGAACCGACGCACTTGCGCAGCTCCGAGGCCAATTCGCGTTTGCCTTCTGGGACCGGAAGGAAGAATCGCTCTTGCTGTCGCGGGACCGGCTGGGTGTCCTTCCACTCTACTACTCCGTTTCTGGGCTTCGGCTTGCGTTCTCCTCCGAACTGCCCTCGCTTCGAGCGGCGCTCGAAGCGTTCGCCTTCGACCCGCACTGTCTCGGCGACCTGCTCCGTCGCCGGGCGGTACCGGCCCCGCACACCACCATCGCCGGGGTCAAGAAGGTAATCCCCGGCACATGGATGACGTTCGACGCTCACGGCCACGTGGGAAGCGAATCGTTCTGGAAAGCCACGACTCAACGTCCGATCATGAAGATGAAACCCGATGCTGCGGTTGACCGCCTCGATGAATTGCTGAACTTGTCGGTGGCAGAAAATCTGATCGCTGATGTTCCGGTGGGTGCGTATTTGTCCGGCGGTGTCGACTCAAGTCTGATCGTGGCCATCGCAGCGCGACACACGTCCCAGCCCATCAAGACGTTTTGTGCCGGCTTCGGCGGACCGGACGACGAACGGCACCACGCAGCGCTGGTCGCCGAGACCATAGGGACCGACCATCACGAAGTCGTGGTCGACGCGAGCCACTTCTTGCAAAGCCTGGTCACACTCACCCGGTTTCGCGGCGCCCCGGTTTCAGAGGTGTCGGATATTGCAGTTGCGGCCCTCGCGGCCCAGGCCGTCAAGGACGTCAAAGTGGTGCTGTCGGGCGAAGGCAGCGACGAGCTGTTCGCTGGCTATCCCAAGTACCGACTGGCCTCGGTCAGTGCAGCACTCGGCCACGTTCCCGGTGTTCTTCGCAACCCGATTGCAAAGGTCCTCTCCGAACGCGGTGTGGCTGGCCCACGCGGCGCTTCACTATGGCAGAGCCTGCAAGGCGCCACTGCAGAGGAGCGACTCACCGGTTGGTTCTCACCACTCAACGCAACCGATGCACAGCGACTCCGGCTTCCCGCCCCACGCTCGATGCACGCTTCGCCGTCGGGCTCTCCGCTACAACGGATGGAGGTCGCCGACCTTCTTGCCTGGCTCCCGGACAACCTGCTGGAGCGAGGCGACCGCATGACGATGTCAGCCAGCCTTGAACTGCGTCCGCCGTTCCTTGACCCGCGCATCATCGAATTCGCGCTTCAACTTGATCATTCCGTCAAACTCCATAAGCGTACGAACAAATGGCCTGTGCGCGAGGTGGCCCGCCGCTACGTGTCCGCTTCGCTGATCGACCGTCCAAAGATCGGCTTTCGCGTCCCACTCGACAAGTGGCTTCGCACAGACCTCTATGAACCGGTCCGTGCATTGCTTGACCCGAAGTCCAACCGTTCACATTCGTACATCAACAGCGAATACGGGCTGGAACTGCTGCGTGCCCATCGCGACGGCAAAGACCTGACCAAGAAGATCTGGCCGCTCATGACGCTCGAGGTCTACCTCCGGTCCATCAATCCGGACTGAACTTGAACTCCGACGTCGCAAAGCTACGCGGGTGGCGATGGACACTCCGCCGAATCAGCCGCGGCGGTCCTGCGGAGGCCGCCTGGCGGGTTCTTCACATGGTTGCCGTCACTCGCTGGAACCACCGCGAAGTTCCGGTGCGAGTGGACCTTTCGACCGCTCTGAGGTGCTTCGCAACTCCGTTCGATTCCACCGACCCGTGCAACCGGGCTTCTGTTCTGACTGCGCTTGGTCAGGCGGACCGGATCCTGGCCGGAACGATCACGCTGCTCGGGGTTGCGCGACAAGACCTCGACGGCCCGGACTGGGCGTCTGATGAGGGATCCTCATCAGCGATGGGCAAGGACCTCGACGGCTCCGAGGCAAACGTCAGCCTGAAGCACGTGTGGGAGCTGTCACGCCTCGCTCCGGTCGTTGATCTCTGCATCGCATTCAAAGTGAGCGGTGACCCCAGGTACGCGGCGCGAGCCGTTGACCTTCTCGACAGCTGGGCCGCCGCAATGCGAGACCGTTCGAGTGTCCTGTGGGGAAGTGGCGTCGAAGCGGGTTTGCGGATCATCGCCATCAGCCAGATCATCGGTCTGCTGACAGACGAACCGGACGCTATGCAGCGGCTCGAATCGCACGAGGACCTCCGTTGGACGATTGATCGACACCTTGACCGTTTGGCGCGCTTCCCGAGCCGGTTCTCTTCCGCCAACAATCACGCGCTCGTCGAAGCAGCCGGTCTTCTTGTCGGTTCGGTCGTCTTCGCGCCCAGCGGCAAGGCGGGTGAGTGGCAGCGGATCGGGCTCGACCGTTTGATCAAACGATTGGATGAACAACTTGACGGCGCAGGGCTGACCAAGGAAAAGGCCACCGACTACCACGGCTTCATTACTGCCGTTGTGGCGATGACAGTTGCGGTTTCCGACTGGATGGCACCCGTTGCAGCGTCCAACGAGCCTGGGCAGAACCGTCCATGCGAGTTGTGGCACACGCTTGCTCGGATGCACGCCGCGGGCGCTGCTCTCGTCGAACTCGGTTCCCCCCGGTTCGGCGACGGCGACGATTCCACCGTGTTCGGCTCGGATTCTCGACCGCCACTCGTCCACGCGCTCGACCTCAGCTGCGCAGTGCTCGGTCTGCCTCCTGGCGATGCTGACCGAGAGTCAATGGCGGCCCGTCTGTTACGCAGCTCAGCGACAGGTCACGCAGCTCTGGTTCATTCACAAACAGTCTCACCGCCCGACGATCTTGCGTTGGCTACGAAGAGTTGGATTGCAACGCTCCGAGCCGGACGAACGATCGCCACCATGCGAACAGGCTCGCTTGGCTACCTTGCGGTTGCAGCGCACGGGCACGCCGATCTCACGTCTTTCCAACTCCAGGTCGAAGGCAGACCCGTCCTCGTCGACCCAGGCACGTTTTGCTACGACAGCCATCCGGCCTGGCGCCGCTATCTCCGGTCCTCGGCAGCGCACAATTGCCTCGTCCTCGACGGGCAGGACCAGGCCGAGTACTGGGGGCCGTTTCTCTGGGGCACTGCCCCAACTGCTTGGCTCACGACGTATCAACCGACCGCGGCCATACCGACCGCGACTGCCTCGCACGATGGTTACAGCGCCGCCGGCTACGAGACGATGCGCACGCTGGCGATGACCGACCAACAGCTGACCATCACCGACGTACTCGGCGCTTCGCTCCGGAAACCGCCCACGGCCGGGCAATCGGTGACCGCAGCGATCACGCTGACATTCGATCCCGCCATCACCGTTTCCGTGCAAGCGAAGCCTGCTTCCAACGGCGGTTCGACCGTAAAGGCGGACAGCCGAACAGTCTGGTTCGAGGCCGCTCCCGGTTGGTCCGTCGAACAGGTCACAGGACACCCCGCGGGTCCCGGCTGGTACTCACCGTCGTTCGGGGTCATGGTGCCGACCCCTGCGCTGGTAGTACGCGGGCATATGGTTATGGACCAACCTGCGTCGCACGTACTGCGCTGGGAGTGAACCAAAACCACTCGCCGCAGAACCAGCCGAAACGGTCATCGGCACCTTGGTACACTTACCATCTGCCAACTTCGGCGGTCGGGTGCGAGACACCTCTTCCGAGCGAAGACCAGCAGTCCTGCGGATGTCGTTCAATGGTAGGACATCAGCTTCCCAAGCTGAGAATGCGGGTTCGATTCCCGTCATCCGCTCTCCCCACTCCAAGTGACTACACCCGAGCACGGGCCAGCAGCGTTACACCGTAAGAGTCAACGACAACGACCGTCCGCTTGCATCGTCGCCCGACGCTGTACCCAGTTCTTCATCCCACCCGTCAGAGAACACATTGTCGCTCGCCAGCGATGCCCGGGACAGGTTGGCCGAGCTGGACTCGTACCCAACGGCCACGTACGCGTCTTCGCAAGCGGCCTGCGGCAGCGCCATCTGCGAGGTCTTCAGGACGTTGCTTGCGCTCAGGGCATCGTCGACGCTGGGGTACACCTCGAAGTGGATGTGTGGCCACCGGCCGTCGTAGCAACCGGGAAAAATCGACGTGAACGTGACGGTTCCGTCGGCGTCAGTCTCGCCGACCGCACGCAGATAGTTGGCATCAGGCGCGGTGTACATCGAGTAGTTGCCATCGCGATCACAGTGCCAGACGTAGACGGCGGCACCCGCCATCGGAGCACACCCGTTCCCCGAGCCGAGCAGGCGGAATGAGATCTTCGTTTCGGTGCCGTCGGCAGTGCCGCTGAACGACCCGAAACTTCCACGCATGTCGGAGCGGACCACCGCACGATCGGCGAGGACGTTGGGACCGTTCGACCCATCGCCCGGATACGGACCGGCCGTCTCGTCGGGGATGACAGCACACGGACCTGCCTCAGCAGCAGCAGCAGCGGCGAGCGATGCTTCGGACCCTGCAACGGTGACCGTGTCAGACGATGAAGCAAGGGATGTGTCGGCAAGCGAAGTCACCGACTCCGAAGAAGACGAACATGCGGCGACCAGGACCGCAGCGCCTGCCCCAGCAAACAGCCTCAGCACGTTGCGACGACCCAGCAGCCGGTCGAGGTCGAACGCAAGCCCGCGATCGAACGGATCGTCGTGATGGTGGCCAGGCGAAGAATGGGATTCGGATCGCTGTTTCATAGAGCCATTTTGGCTGCGGTCTCCGAGAGTCCGGTAAGAGCAAAGCGGGCTTTCGCCAAGATCGGCTTCAGTCTTTGGTGGCCACCGCGTTAGGAGTGACGTTCATCTTGGGGATATAGGCGGCAACAGCAACCGCGGACCGATCGAGGGCCTGAGTCACGTGCAGGCTGGAGATGCACCCGGAGCAGGGTCCGTAGAACTCGGACTGAGCCGCGACGCCACAGCGAGGACACGAGAACTCGAGCAAGCCGGACACAGTTGGCGATTCGGTCATCCGTTGACCCTACCTTCGGACGTCTCACCAGCCGTGACCGGGTCACGCCTCACATCATGAGGTCATCGGCTCTTCTACAGTGTCTTCCCATGTCGGGACACGGAAATGGCGGTACGAGGGCAATCCTTGCTGCACTTGGGGCCAACCTCGGAATCTCCATCGCAAAGTTCATCGGCTTCCTGATCACCGGGGCTGCATCGATGCTCGCCGAAAGTGTCCACTCGCTGGCCGACACCACCAACCAGTGCCTCTTGCTGCTTGGCAACAAGCAGGCGAAACGAGACGAAGACGAACGGCACCCCTTTGGATACGGCAGGACGCGCTACTTCTGGTCTTTCGTGGTTGCGCTCGTACTGTTCTCCCTTGGTGGGCTCTTCGCCATCTACGAGGGTCTGCACAAGGTGCAGCATCCCGAGGAACTCGACAGGCCGAGCGTCGCCATCGGCATCCTCATCGTTGCCGTTGGGTTGGAGTCGTTTTCCTTCTGGACGGCAATCAAGGAATCGATCCCATTGAAAGGTTCGCAATCCTGGTGGCGGTTCATCAAGACGTCGCGTGTCCCCGAACTTCCCGTGCTCCTACTGGAAGACTTCGGTGCGCTGATGGGGCTCCTCATCGCACTTGGTGCCATCACCCTGTCACTCGTTACCGACAACCCCGTCTGGGATGGCTACGGCACCCTCGGCATCGGTGCACTGCTGCTGATCATCGCAGTGATCCTCATCATCGAGATGCGGGGACTTCTACTTGGTGAAAGTGCGACGCGCGAGGATGTCGAAAAGATGACTGCCGCCATCGAGTCATCGCCGAACGTCACCCGGCTCATTCATATGCGCACAGTCCATCAGGGTCCCGAAGACGTGCTGCTGGCAGCCAAGGTCGAGATGAGCGGAGACCTTGATGCAGCTGGGGTGGCTCGGACCATCGACGACGTCGAGGCTCGTATCCGCGCCGCAGTTCCCATCGCAACAATGATCTATCTCGAACCGTCCGTATACAACCGGAATCACTCCGGTCCGTCGCGTCTGTCAGAACCTGACGCGATCGGTGAGAAAGTCACCGACCAACTCAGCGATTGAAGTTCTCGAAATAGCGCGACGGAGTAGGCCCGCGCTGCCCTTGGTACTTCGACCCGATCGAGGTGGACCCATACGGGTTGTCGGCAGGGGTCGTCATGTTGAGGAAGCTGACCTGCCCGACCCGCATGCCCGCGTACAGAGTGATCGGTAGATTGGCAACGTTCGACAGTTCCAGCGTGATGTGACCGTCGAAACCCGGATCGATGAAGCCTGCAGTCGAATGGATGAGTAGGCCCAACCGTCCCAAGGACGATTTCCCCTCGATGCGACCGACCAAATCGTCGCCAAGGCTGACGCGCTCAGCGGTTGACCCGAGCACGAACTCGCCGGGGTGCAGGATGAAGGCCGCCCCGTCGGAGATCTCAACCAGTTCGGTGAGATCCTCCTGGTTCTCTTTCACATCGATCACACGATGCGTGTGGTTGCGAAAGACCCGGAAGAAGCGGTCGAGACGCAAGTCAACTGACGACGGTTGAATGTTGGCCGGTTCGAGCGGGTCGATCGAGATCCGACCGTTCTCCAGCGCTTCACGAATAGACCGGTCGGACAGGATCACGACCTCCGACACTAGCGGCGTGAGGCGTCGTCGGCCGCTGGATCAACCGGCTGGATCAGCGGCTGGTTAGTGAGGCCAGACCCCAGACGAACACGAGCAGTCCGACCGACGCCATGGCGAGCGACCGGCGGCGAGGGGCTCTGCGCAATTCACCAGGACGAAGTGCCCGCCGGGGCCGCGTCAACGCAGCGAGATTTCCGACGCACAGGGCCAGGCCGAGGGCCATGACCAGCATCACCAACAGATTCGCTCCACCGAGCACGGCGCCCTCCCTTGGCGTTCATGGTTGACGTGAAACCTACCCACCTTTCATCGGCCTCGGGTTGCCGCCCATTCGGGGTCGGAAACAACACTGGGACTGCACCGACCAAGCTGCGCTGCATCGTGTCCGTTAGGGAAGCGAGGACGCAACAGTCAAGGCGGGCCGCAATGGACTGACCTCACCGGGCGCTGGGCACCGCACGGGATTGTCATCGGCCTGAACCGCAGAAAACAGTTCGTCGATACGCCAGAGTTGATCATCGGGGTCGGACCGCATCCGAACGACAACAGCTATCCCGGCAATCGCAGTCGGGAACGCGAGAAGCGGGCGATCGTCGAACTCGGCCTCGGCGATCCTGCAGTCGTCGGTCTCGTCGGTGACGATATCGATGATGAGGGCCGGGTCCGCCGGTGTGCGAGCGAGCGAGTTCCGGCTTTGGATCGCATCGCGCAGGTTTGCTTCCTCAGCATCTCGGGCCGTGCCGGCGAAACCGTCGGTGAGCAGCAGGAGCACGGCATCGGTCACCTCGGCCTCGACGATTGCCTGTCGATATGCATCACCCAACGCAGCCATCGACGCGGACGCTTGTTCCTGCATTCGGCGGACGGCGCTGTCGGCTGCAGGCAGTGTCGTGTCAAGCGGGTCGCTGCTCGGTGGAGCGAACGGTGCTGCGCAGGACCCGAGCAAGCAGATGGCCGCGGCGGACCGGGCGATGGCAGACCGAACCACAGCGCCTACCCGCGAGCTGCGTTGTCGAACTTCGTGTACTGGTCGAGGAAGACGAGCTTGCTCGAACCGACAGCACCGGAACGATGCTTGGCCACGATGATTTCGGCGAGGCCCTTGTCCGGAGAATCGGGGTTGTAGTAGTCGTCCCGGTACAGGAACATGACGACGTCGGCATCCTGTTCCAGCGAACCGGATTCGCGCAGGTCCGAGAGCATGGGCCGCTTGTCCTGGCGTTGCTCCAAGTTACGGGACAACTGCGACAGGGCGATGACTGGTACGTCGAGTTCGCGGGCCAAGATCTTTAGTCCTCGGCTGATCTCTGACACCTCGACCTGGCGGCTCTCTGCGCCGGACCTGCCGGTCATGAGTTGGAGGTAGTCGATAACGATGACGCCGATCTCGCCCAACCGGCTCTTCAGGCGCCGCGCCTTGGACCGGATCTCCATCACGGTGAGCTGAGCGTTGTCATCGATGTAAATCGGGGTCTCGGCCATGCGGCTGATGGCAGAGGTGATCTTCGGCCAGTCAGACGCGTCGAGCCGCCCGTTGCGCATCCGCCGCGAGTCGACTTTGGCGTCGGCGCACAACAGACGCTGCGTGAGCTCGAGGTGGCTCATTTCCAACGAGAAGATCATCGCCGGCTTGCCAACCTTGATTCCGACATGCGAGGCGATCCCGAGCGCAAAGGCGGACTTTCCCATCGCAGGACGAGCGCCCACAATGTACAGCGCACCGCGCTGCAGCCCGTTGAGCTGATCATCGAGGTCAAAAAAACCGGTCGGGACGCCGGTGATGGAATCACCTCGGTTGTACAGCTCCTCCAACCGGTCAAGGCTGGCACCCAGCAGATCATGCAACGGAACCAGTGTGTCGGTAACCCGGCCCTGTGCAACGTCGAACACCAATTGCTCGGCGCGGTCCAGGGCGCGGGCGACATCTTCGGGAAGGCTGTAACCCAGATCGGCGATCTCACCGGCGACACCGATCAGGCGGCGGAGCATGAAGTGCTCGTAGACGATGACGGCGTACAGGGACGCGTTGGACGTGGACGGCGTGCCAGCCTGCAGATCAATGAGGACCGCGGACCCCCCGATGGCTTCGAGCAGGTCGGCGCGTCTCAGTTCCTCCGCTACGGTCACGGCATCAATGGCGTTCCCGCGGGCCGACAGGCTGTTGATCGCCGCGAAAACATGGCCGTGCGCCGGCTTGTAAAAGTGTTCTGCCGACAATTTCTCCAGACCGGCCGACACGGCGTCGCGACTGAGCAGCATGGCCCCGAGGAGGGACTCCTCCGCCTCGATGTTATGTGGCAGCAACCGGCCGGCGGGCACGGCTGCCGGAGCCTGCTGGCGGCGTCTGACGTCTTCGAGCGATTGGACCATGGTTGGAAGCCTGCGAACGTGAGCGAGGTAAGGCGGGTGCGGACGGGTTGGACGGGTTGGACGGGTTGGACGAGAGGGTAGACGGGGATACGAACACGGAGACGACCGGGTGGACGACCGGGTGGACGACCTGGTGGACGACCGGGTGGACGGCAGCAACGTGGTTCGGGTCAACGATCCTGACAGGGCAAAGCTGGGTACGGCTCTAGGGATTCACGTGGGATAACCGACTCCAAATCTGGGGACAACGCGGCGATTCTGTGGACAACGCTGGGACAACTTGTCTGGACCGCTTGGGTTGTCCACAGCATAGCGATCTCCCGAACGAATGTTCGTCGACCGGGCCCGGTGACGACGCCGGTATCGATCTGGGGGTTCCGAGGCGAACAACCAGAACCCGCCAGCGTCGGTTCGCGTCCCTGGTGGTCCTTCGCGTCCTCCTGGCGCCGTCACTGGTGGGACGCGAACGATCAGGTGAGACGCGGGACACACCCCGGGGCGCAGAGCGCCGAGGACGAGCAAAACGGAAACGACCCGCCACAGGGGCGGGTCGTTTCGAAATTCGGTCAGCCCAGCGATGCTTCGCCGGTCGGTGCGTTTGTGCAGCGCTATGACGGGCTACTACGCCGACACGATCTCCACGTTGACACTGAACTGCACATCGCTGTGCAAGCGGACGGACACCTCGTGGGCGCCCAGCGTCTTGAGTGGCTCGGGCAGGTTGACCTGACGACGCTCCAGCGTGACGCCAGTCTGCTTTGCGATTGCGTCGGCGATCTCGGCGGAACCCACTGAACCGAACAGCCGCTCGCCGTGAGATTTGGCGCTGATCGTGACTGTTTTGGTGACCAGTTCGCGGGCGATGGTTTCTGCCCCAGCGCGGTCCTTGGCGTCACGCAGGTCGCGCGCACGGCGCATGGATGCTGCTTGCGCCACGGTCCCAGCGGCCGCCGGCATAGCCAGCGATCGGGGGACCAGGTAGTTGCGAGCGAAACCGTCGGCAACGTCGACGATGTCGCCGCGTTTCCCAAGGCCCTTCACGTCGGCACGGAGAATGATTTTGCCCATTGCGATCATTCCTCGCCTTCGTCGTCGGCGTCGCCGTCGGCATCAACTTCGGCTCCGGTGGTCTCGGCTGCTTCGGTGTTCTCACCGAAGCGACCGCCGCCCTGGCGCGGACGGCGGGGTCCACGCTCGGCTACCCCGGTTGCAGCAAACGGCAACAGCGCGAGTTCACGGGCGTTCTTCACCGCGAGGGCGACGTCACGCTGCATCTGCACCGAAAGACCGGTGACCCGGCGAGCACGGATCTTGCCGCGATCACTGGTGAACTTGCGAAGGAGGTTGATGTCCTTCCAGTCGACGTAGGAGCCCTCAGGAACCGGGGACGCCTTCTTCTTCATCGGACGACGCTTGTCGTCTTTCGGCGCGCGCTTGGTGCTGGTGCTCCGGTCGCGGTCGTTATTGCGGGCCATCAGAAGGGCTCCTCGTCGTAGTAACTGGCTGGTTCTGCTTGCGGTGCCGGACGGCTTGGGCCGCCACTCGCACCGGTGGTGCGAGGGGCTGCAGGAGCATCCCCCGCTTCGGCACCGCGGCGTTCGCTGCGCTGGACCTGTGCTGTTGCCCAGCGCAGACTTGGGCCGACCTCGTCGGCGATGATTTCGACGACGTTGCGCTTGTCGCCGTCCTGCGTCTCATACGAGCGCTGCTCGATGCGACCGGTCACGATGACCCGTGTGCCCTTGGAGAGCGACTCGGCCGAGTTCTCGGCCAGTTCGCGCCACAGGACGACGTTGAAGTACGACACCTGCTCTTCCCACTCGTTGGTCTGGCGGTTCTGCCAGCGGCGGTTGACTGCCACACCGAACGTTGTGTTTGCCTGCCCGGAGGCAGTGAAGCGCAGTTCGGGGTCGCGGGTGACGTTGCCGATGATGGTGACGTTGTTCCCGGACATGGTGATCAGTCCCGTTCGCGCGGTCCGCCGCGACCGGCGCGGGGAGCGTTGGCACGGGCCTCGCGCTGTGCAGCTGCGATCTCGTCGAGGCTGGGCGGAGCGTTGAGCGTACGGCCGGTGGACTTGGCAGGGATCTGGATGATCTTGTGCCGGAGGATCTCGTCGGAGAGGTGCATCTGCCGCTCGACCTCTGCGACGGTCGCCGGAACGATGGACGACTCGAGGATGGCGTAATACCCGTCGGCCTTCTTGGCGATCGGATAGGCCAACTTGCGCCGACCCCAGCGCTCAATGCGCCCGACGGAACCGCCCTGAGCGGTGATGGTTCCGACGGTGCGCTTGACGACACCCTCGATCACCTGGTCGTCGAGAGACGAATCGACGATGATGACTACTTCGTAGGCCCGCGTTGTGGCCATATGTGTACCTCCCATGGACCCGCACGACGGCGGGGCCCCAGACGGTCTGAGGCGGGCGGACTCACCGACGAGGTCGACAAGTCCGGCTGACAAGGCTAGCCGCATCTCCGTCCGCGCACGACCGCCCGGCCCGTGGGTGGCTGAGACTTAGGTCTTTCGGCAGGCGCCGCCCACCTGAAGCAAGGCCTTCGGGCTCACGCCGAGGGGCTCAAGACCACCTCGCAGTGTCTCCATGGCCACCCGGTACGGCCCGGTCGGGTTGTAATTCGGACAATCGGCAAAGTCACCGCACGGTGCCATGTCCAGAGCTGTGACCAGGCGACCGGTGCGGTCCCACCAGGCGATCGACAGCCAGACCGGGACAGTACGCATCCAGAACCCACCGTTGACGTCGACCGGCCAGCTGAAAAGCATCGCGTCATACCCGCCGAGGTCGCTGCGGCCCATCAGGCCGCGCTGCTGGTTCTCGGCGGTGTCAGCCAGCAGCGCGCAGTACTCCTCGTCCTTGCCCTGCGCGTTGGTGATGACGAACCGGACCTCGCCGAACTGTTCGAACGGCGCTCTGGCCCGGGTCGCTGCGACCAGCGACGACGGGACAACCGTCAGCACTCGGGTCGAACCCGTCACGGCAATCGTGGGCATGGGCGTGGGAACGGGCGTGGTCGTCGGGCGCTGTTTGGTCGTCGGCGCGGTGATGGCACGCGGCTTCGCAGTGGTTCGAGTCCGGACTGTCGTTCTCGCCCGTGTGGTGTTGCGGGTTGCTGCGTTCGACGCGTCGGAACAGCCTGTCATCAGTACGCCGAACAACCCGAGAACGCACAGCAGCACGGCGAACCGCGCAACGGCTCTCCTGGGTGCACGATGCGTTGTCACCCGCTCATCCTTGCATTCGCTACGACCGTTCCTGGGCACGGGAAAGCGCCGCGATATCCCCGTCGCCCCGACGCCCCGACGACTGGAGGGCTACCAGCCTGCCGAGCCGCCGTACAGCCCGGCAAGGAACTCTTCGGCATCGAGGGAGATCGACCGGCCGGCGGCCGCGATCCCGGCCGAGCTGGTGCCGGCGAGAAGGGCCGTCTGAAGTTCTTCCGACGCCGCGTAGCTCTCTGCGGAGGTCGGGAACGTTGCATCGCGCACGGCTGCGACATACGCCTGCACCCCGGCCAGCACGACTGGGCCGACCTCGGCGAAACGACGGACGAACTTCGGTGCCATGCGGTCTTCGATTCCCAACAGGTCGTGCCACACGAGGACCTGGCCGTCGCACCCAGCACCTGCACCGATTCCGATGACTGGAATGTCGATGGTTTCGGAAATGACTTTCCCGAGCACGTCGGGAACGCCTTCAAGGACGATCGCGAAGCATCCGGCGTCGGCCAATGCCACGGCGTCGTCGATCAATTCACGGGCCTGCGCCAACGCCTTGCCCTGTACCTTGAACCCGCCCATTGCGTTGACCGACTGCGGCGTCAGGCCGATGTGACCCATCACCGGGATCTCGGCGTCGAGGATTGCCTTGATGACCGGCAGCCGCTTGCGGCCGCCTTCGAGCTTGACGGCACCGGCGCCCGCCCGCACCAACGCCGCGGCGTTCTTCACGGCTTCGGTAAGATCGGTGTGGTACCCCATCCAAGGCAAGTCGCCAACGACCAGCGGCCGCATGAACCCGACGCCGCTCGCTTCCGACGAGGCGAGCCCGCGAGCAACAGCTGCAGTGTGATGAGCGATATCGGCGACGGTGACCTGCAGCGTGTCGTCGTAGCCGAGCATGACCATGGCGAGCGAATCACCGACGAGGATCATGTCGACACCAGCCTGGTGCGCGGTCCGAGCGCTGGGCGAGTCGTAAGCGGTGATCATCACCAAACGGTCACCGGACGCCTTAGGCCGACCATCGTCACCGCCGGTATGGCTGTCACGCGGCAACTTGCGGGCCTGAATGCCCGGTGCAGTCAGGCGACCCGGCCCCTTTGGGCGTCCGTTCATCAGTGGTTCTCCTTACCGTCCAGCGCCACGATGGCTGCCAGCAGTAATCAGAACTGTACAGATTCGGACCGCGGATGTCATGTGGCAGTCAGATTGGACAACACAGCCGGTCAACCCAGCGAGGTCAACCCGTCGGACGCTGTGAGGTCAACCCGTCGGACGCTGTGGGGTCGACCACGGACTCAGCGAAGCGCTCAGCCTGACGAGGCCGCCGGCTCGACCACGACCACGGGTGGTGCGACCTCAACCGGACCTACCCCGGAATTTGGTTGCACCACCGGCTTCGAAGACTCCGCCTGTGTGGGCGCCTGCGCCGGGCCGGGTGAGAGGTCCCGGTTGCCGGCTGGCACCGGGTCGATCGGCGGAGCTGTCTCCGGTATGGGCACCGCGTCGTTCGGGACGTCGGTCGCGTCGGGAGGGAGCGACGTATCCACAACGGTGGTGGTCCGCTTCTTCTTCTTGACGGGCTGCGACTGGAGCTTGGGCTGGATTACCACTCCGAGCGCTGCTTGATCTGGCTCGGCGAACTCACCGGTCGAGAGGTTTGCCACCTGCTCGTTCATGAACCGGCCGAAGATGTCGGCTGGGAACGCCCCGCCTGTCACCCGGCGGCCGTG
>JANNBN010000022.1:0-15536 GCA_031385545.1 Acidimicrobiia bacterium
AAGGCAAAGTTGAATTATAATTCAACTTTGCCTTTTGATTTTTTTCCTCTTGACCTTAGAAAACTACCGATTAACTTCGGTCGGCATTTTCCTGGCGTTTGCCTTCGCGCCTTCGATTGCCAGTTGTTTGGCTTGCGGAAGAAGTTCGATGGCGCGTTTTAGCTGGTTGTCGTATTGGTTGACAACTTGCAGGGAAGTTGTCGAACCGTATGCCGCCAGGCTTGCTGCCGTTCGCGGAACCGACGCACACTGGGATGAGATGGCCGGTGTTCTTGCCAACTCTGCCCGCATCGCTGACCCGTCGAAGTTGCTGGTGCTCGATCGCCGCTGCCACGAGATCATGTGGTCAGCAGCGGAGAACCCCTACCTCACCAGCACGGTCGACACGCTCTACACGCATAGCGAACGCGTGTGGCATCTGTATCTGCGCAATGTTGCAGACATGCACCGTGCGCTCGATGAGCACCAAGCGGTGCTGCGCTCCCTGCGAGCGCACGATGCCGACGGTGCCGCGAAACTGGTGGAGGAACATGTGCGCGCGTTCGACCGTGAGATCCGCTCCGCTGGCCTCCGTACTTCTGCGCTCGGCGCGAAGGTTGATCTCACCAACATCGGCGAGGTGCTCGAGCTGTTGGACGAGGTCGGCTGACGAACTGGTGATGTACTTCGTTGAGGCAGGCTGTTGAGATGGACACCACGTGGACCTTTCACCATCTTGGAGTGGCGTGCGGTTCGATTGACCGGGCCTCGGGCGCGTACACGTCGCTCGGTTATCAGCTCGAGTCGACGTTCGAGGATCCCATCCAAGGCGTGGCCGGTGCGTTCTACGTGGGGAACGGTCCGCGTTACGAGCTCCTTGCAGACCTACCCGGGCGTGAAACGGTTGCGCCATGGATACTGCGGCGGATGCCGACTGTGTATCACCAGGCATGGCTGGTTCCCCATCTCGACGCCGCGCTGGCATCAATGCGAACAGTCGGCGGACGCCCGACCAGCGATGCCGCTGCATCGGTGTACTTCAAGGGTCCCATCGTGTTCGTGATGACCCGGGCAATGGTGCTAGTCGAGCTGATTCAGCCGGGCGAAGAGTTCGACCCAGCTCTCCGCTGACGCGCAACACGCAAAGCCCTTTTTCGGTGCTCAGCGGGCCGAAATCGGCCGCTGCGTGTTGCGCCCGGCCAGTTTGCGTGTTGCGTTCAGCGGTAGACGTCGGCACGATGAGCGAGTCGGATGACTGCCAACACACGGACCACGTCGTCGATCTCGTAGAGGATTCGGTACGGCCCGACCCGTGCGGAGTAGGTGCCTTCGAACTCGTGGCGTAGTGGTTTGCCGACGCGTTGTGGATTCTCAGCCAGCGGACCCGCAATGAATGCGATCACTGCGTCGAAGGCCTTCTCCGGAAGCTGATTCAAGTTCCGTTGCGCTGGGGAACGAATCTCGACGCGATACGTCACCGGCGTTTCTTGGCCCTCGCCGCAAGGTAGTTGTCGAGGGCAACTCCAGGTTCGCTCCGCGCCGTTGCGACGTCGTTCGCAATATCGGGGACGGACCGCCAGAACGCTGTGTCCTCGATCGCTTCCCACTCGTCGGCCGAGACGATCACTGCGGTGGGTCGCCCGTTCTTGGTGATCAATACATGCTCGTCGAATGTCTCGACTTCGTGGATGAGTGCACTCAAGGACTGTCGAGCTTCGGCAAGCGTCACGACCTTCATGTACAGAACTCTAGCCACATTCTGTGACAACTGGTCCCCGGATAATCGTGCAAACACGATGCAGCTGCATCGTTCGAGCCTTCCGATGAACGAATCTCACCGGATCCTCAGCCGCGTACTCAAGGCCAATCACCGCCTCACGCCCAAACCCCGTTTTCCAGAACCAACGTCGCTCTGCCAGCAACCAACGTTGAGCGCGTAGCAACCAACGTTTGAAATCCGGGCCGATCCGAGCACCCGAATCACAACGTTGGTTGCCGGCAGCGCAACGTTGGAGTACCTCGCATGCCTTTCTTGCACGGGTTGAATTCGGCGGTTGGGAGTGTCGAGCGCCCCTGGCGTTACTCCGTGGCGTGGCGGTCGGGGATGCCAGGGGAGGGGTCCGCGTAGTCGCTGGCTTCTTCGAGGTACCAGGCTGACGTGGTGCGCAATCCCGTAGGCGGGTCGAGTACGCCGGCGCAGATGGTCCAATGCGACGTGCGGCCCACGATGTTCCAGAACAATGACGAGCCACAGACCTGACAGAAGCCATACTCCACGGTGGGTTCGGGAGAGTACCAACGCAGGGACTCCCGAGCACTGAACTCAATGTTCTCCGGTGGTGCGGCGGTACCTGCCATGTGGTGCCCGGTCCACCGACGACAGCGATGGCAGTGGCAGTCGATCACGTCGCGCAGAGGGCCCGAAACACTGAACGCGACGCCTTCACAGAGGCACTGCCCTTGGACGACAGTCGGTTGCGCGCTCATCAGCTTTGAACGAACTCGAAGCCGAAGCGGCCCTTCACGCACAGGTTGCCGTGAGTGACGGAATGTTCAGCGGGCGAGGTGACCTTCACGATGCGTTCGTCCTGCACATGCAACGTGAGCTGGCAGCCGACCCCGCAGTACGGGCAGATGGTGTCGGTCTGTGTCTGTTCAGCCTCGTTCCACGTTCCCTCCGCGCGCATAGTGTGTTCGCTGCGGAACATCAGGGCACCGGTGGGGCACACCTGCACGCAGTTGCCGCAATAGACGCACGCCGAGTCGGTCAGGGGCGCGTTGTACTCGGTGGAGATACGAATGTCGAAGCCGCGGCCGGCGGTGCCGATGGCGAACGTGTTCTGCCACTGCGAGCCGCACGCGTCGACGCACTGGTAACACATGATGCACTTCGAGTAGTCACGCACATAGAGGTCGTTGTCGTCCTTCACCGGCTGGCTGACCGTCTCGGCCGTGCGCGCATCGGTGGCGTGATGATGACCGGTCGCCCGTGCGTCACGGTCCGTCTTCGGCGCATCAGCCCCGCCGTGACGAGCGGTATCGACGCCGTACTCGCCGTTCCATCGCTCCACGTTGGGGGTGGTGGACAAGTCGACCGACGACCCGAGCAACTCCAGCACCATGCGACGCGACGTATCCACCCGTTCGCTACGTGTACGTACGACCATGCCAGGCTCAACAGGACGCGAGCACGACGGTACCAAGGTACGTGACCCCTCAACCTCGACCATGCACACGCGGCACGCGTTCTTCGGCGTAAGCGTCTCGCCACGGCACAGCACCGGAATCTCGACTCCATCATTGCGGCACGCCTCGAAGATGGTGGTGCCCTCCGGTACTCGCACAACCCGATCGTCGATAGTTGCCTCTACCAGGCGCTTCGGCATCGGTAGCGGCACGCCGTTCGTGTTGGGGCCGTTCATGACAGAACTCCGAGTTTGATTGCCGAATCGATGGCGTTGTGTGCGGTCTGGCCGAGTCCACAGATGGATGCGTCTTTCATGACCTGGCCAAGGTCGGACAACAACGCCAGCTCGTCTGCCCTGGACCGGTCTGGGCGGGTGCCCGTCACAATCCGCGTGAGCGTCTCCTGTTGTCGAACGGTGCCCACACGGCACGGAACACACTGCCCACAGGATTCGTTGCGGAAGAACGCGGCGATGCGCCTGACCTGGTCGACCATGTCAACTTTGTCGTCGTAGACGCACACCACACCCGAACCGAGGGACGCCCCTGCCGCCCGTGTGGCCTCCATCGTGAGCGGCATGTCGAGCGAGCCCGGCCCGACGAACGAACCAGCCGCACCGCCCAACAACACCGCTTGCACCGAGCGGCTTTCAACGAGCCCGCCGCCCAGCTCAATGAGCTCACGCAACGTTGCGCCATAGGTGACTTCGTACACCCCAGGGCGACGCACCGCTCCTGACAAACAGAAGAGCTTCTGCCCGGCTGACCCCTCGGTGCCACGTGCCCCGTAGGCCGCGCCGCCTTCCAACAGGATGGGTAGCACGTTGATAAGTGTCTCTACGTTGTTGACGACCGTCGGTTTGTTGAACAAGCCCTTTTCCACCGGGAACGGTGGCTTGTTGCGAGGCTCGCCACGGTAGCCCTCGATGGAGTTGAAGATCGCCGTTTCTTCGCCGCAGATGTATGCACCGGCACCACGGGTGATCTCGATATCGAACGAGAACCCGGACCCAAGGATGTCGTCGCCGAGCAGCCCGGCGGACCGTGCCGCCACCAACGCAGCCTGCAGCGTGGCCATGGCCCGCGGGTACTCGCCACGCAGGTAGATCCAGCCGTGCGCACATCCGGTGGCAAACGCTGCGATGGTCATCGCTTCGATCAACGAGAACGGGTCGCCCTCCATCACCACACGGTCCTTGAAAGTGCCGGGTTCGCTCTCGTCTGCGTTGCACACCAGGTGATGGGGGAACACAGGCTGCCCGGCGACCGCTGCCCACTTGCGTCCTGTGGGGAACGCAGCACCACCGCGGCCGACCAGTTTGGCAGCAGTCACCTCGTCGATCGTGGCGGTGGTCCCAAGTGCAAAGGCTCGTTGAAGCGCCTCGTAACCGCTATGAGCCCGGTAGTCATCGAGCGACAACGGGTCGACCTGGCCGATTCGGCGCAGCAGGACGAGGTCGGCCGAACCTGACTGGGGGACCGACGCTGCGACGGCTGACTCTGGGATCGGCGTGGCACCGGCCAATACGGCATCGATCGTTGTTGGAATGGCGTTCTCGACCAGCGAGTGCACTGCCGGTGTACCGGCCTCGATGAGCAGCGCCACCGGAGCACGTTCGCATGCGCCGAGGCAGGGCGACGCATGTGCCCCGGCAGGCAAAGACGAATCGGTTGACCCGGCTGCGCGGCAGGCCGCGTCGACACACACGTGGAGCTGGCGCAGGTCAGGACCAGCCAGGTGGAACAGCGCGTAAAAGCTGGCCACCGAGAACACTTCTGCAGGTGCGATGTCGGTCCGCAAAGAGATCTCGTTGACGGCCCCTGGGGAAACCCAGCCGGCCGCGTCGTTGACTGCGTGGAGCAGTTCGAGCAGCCGTGGCCGGAGGTCTCGGAACGCCTGCCCGGCGCGGGCAACGTGGTGGTCAGCTTCGGTCCGTTCGCCACCACGCCAACCGTCGGTCGCCGGGCCGAGCACAGCATCGATGGCCGCGCGTTCGATCGTGCTGGCCGTCGCTGAGGAGATGACGAGATCCATGGGGGAGTTGGTGCCTTCGTGGTCGGACGAGAAACGGGATCAGTTGCCGGCCGCAAGTTGACGGTCGGGGTATGCAGTGTGAGCGATTCGGTCGATGCGTACGGCAGCTGCCTTGAATTCGGCGGTGCCGCTCTTGGGGTCGGTCGCCTCGATGGTGAGCTGGTTCACATCGACCTGTTCGGGGTAGTGGAACGTCATGAAGACGAGGCCCGGACGGAGCGAGTCATCGACGCGCGCCGGGGCTTCGATCGAACCGCGACGGGACGAGATGAGCACGACTTCGCCGTCGGCGATTCCCATCCGCACCGCATCTTCAGGCGACACGTCGACGGTCTCGCCGAAACGAAGCGGCGAGGAATACGAGCCGCTCTGCACGCCGGTGTTGTAGCTGTCGAGACGGCGCCCGGTCGTGAGCCTGAACGGGAACTCCTCAGTGAGCGACTCGACGGGAGGATCGTCGACGACGACGGAGAACGGAGCAGGCCGCCCCAGTACGGCCGGGTTTTCGCTCCACAGACGACCATGCAGGAACGGAGGTTCAAGCGAATCATCGCTGGGGCATGGCCACTGGATACCGTCGAGTTCTTCCAAGCGCGCATATGACATACCCGCATGCATGGGGGAGAGCTGCCGTAGTTCGTTCCAGATCATCTCGGCCATCTGCATCGGCGTGTCGCCGTAGTCCCAGTCGGCACCCATCCGATTCGCCATGTCGATGATGATCGCCATGTCGTCGCGCGCCTGGCCAGGCGGGTTGAGCGCCTTGCGGGTGCGCTGGACTCGCCGCTCCGAGTTGGTGACCGTGCCTTCGCTTTCGCACCACGAAGCTGACCCGGGCAGGACAACATCGGCGAGTTCGGCCGTCTTGGTGAGGAAGAGGTCTTGCACCACGAGATGATCGAGGCCCTTCAGCAGTTTGACCGCATGCGTGGAATCGGCTTCGGACTGCGCCGGGTTTTCACCGATCACATAGACAGCGCGCAGATCACCGCGGCCCATCGCCTCGAACATCTGTGTGAGGTGCCAGCCGTAGGTCTCCTGGATGGCGCAATCGGTGCCGGTGAGGCCCCATGCCGTGTCGAACTTGGCGCGCACGTCGGCGTCGATGATGTCCTGGAAGCCGGTCATGCGATTCGGGATGGCCCCCATGTCGCCGCCGCCCTGCACGTTGTTCTGGCCACGAAGCGGGGAAAGCCCAGAACCCCAGCGGCCCACGTGACCGGTGAGCAACGCAAGGTTGATGAGCGAGAGGACGTTGTCGACGCCGTTGTGATGCTCGGTGATGCCGAGGGTCCAGCAGATCTGCGCCTTGTCCGCCGTGGCGTAGGTGTGCGCCAGCTCTCGGATCGATTCGACCGGGACCCCGGTGACCTGCGATCCCGTCTCGAGCGTCCACTCTTCGACGGAGTCTGCGAACTCGTGGAACCCTGAGGTCGCCCGATCGATGAACGACTGGTTCACCAACCCGGCGTGGATGATCTCGCGGGCCAGCGTATTGGCCAGCGCGATGTCGGTGCCCACATGCAAGCCGCACCACAGGTCGGCCCACTGCGCGGTCTCGGAGCGACGTGGGTCGACCGCGAACAATTTGGCGCCACCGTGAACGGCCTTCAAGACGTGCTGAAAAAAGATCGGGTGCGCGTTGCGGGCGTTAGAACCCCACATCACGATGACATTTGCCTGCTCCACCTCGGTGTAACTGGAGGTGCCGCCGCCTGCTCCGAACGCTGTGGCCAGACCGACCACCGAAGGAGCGTGTCAAGTTCTGTTGCAGGAGTCGATGTTGTTGGAGCCGATGACTGCTCGGATCCACTTCTGCGCGATGTAGTTCATCTCGTTCGTGCTCTTCGAGCAGGAGAACACGCCGATCGCGTTCTTGCCGTGGTCAGCCTTGATCTGTGAGAAACCGGCGGCGGCGCGGCTCATGGCCTCGTCCCAGGTGGCTTCGCGTAGGACCCCGTTGTCTCGCACCAGCGGTGTGGTGATGCGTGTCAACGAAGAGGACTTGCGTCCCCTGGATCGGGTGGGGTTCATGTTCGTATGATAGGACATATTCATTCGATTTCCCTGGGGTCCCCTTTGGGCTGGCGTGTTCACTCTTCCACGGCCGGGACGGTTCCACAGTGTGGAACGGTTCCGTATCGTGGACTGTGACAGTGTAACGGGAGTCACAGCCTTAGCCCAGGAGGGCAACCATGGCATTCCCATCAGATCTTGAAATTGCTCGCGCAGGCAAGCCGATCCCGCTGACCGACATCGCTGGCCAGATGGGCATCGGTGAGGAGTTCCTCGAACCCTACGGCCGGTCGCTGGCGAAGATCTCGCTGGAGGCGATCGATCACCTGAAGGACAAGCCGATGGGCAAGTACGTGGTGGTCACTGCCATCACGCCCACGCCGCTTGGCGAAGGCAAGACAACCACCACGGTCGGCCTGGGACAGGCGATGAAGCACATCGGCAAACGCTCGGTCATCTCGTTGCGCCAACCGTCGATGGGTCCCACGTTCGGCATCAAGGGTGGCGCCGCTGGTGGCGGTTATAGCCAGGTGATTCCGATGGAGCAGCTCAATCTGCACCTCACCGGTGATTTCCACGCTGTGACAGCAGCACACAACCTGCTGTCGGCGATGGTCGACAACCACCTGCACCAGGGCAACCAACTCGGCCTCGACATACACAACATCACGTGGCGCCGGGTGCTTGACGTGAACGACCGATCGCTTCGCAACCTGGTGGTCGGCATGGGCACGTCGATGGACGGCGTGGTCCGTCAGACCGGTTTCGACATCACGGCCGCCTCCGAAGTGATGGCCGTGCTCGCGCTCGCCACATCGCTGAAAGATCTTCGTGCTCGGCTCGGCCGCATCGTGGTCGGCTATACGAAGACCGGCACGCCGGTCACTGCCGAACAGCTCAGGGGTGCCGGCTCGATGGCCGTAATTATGAAGGATGCGCTGAAGCCGAACCTGTTGCAGACATTGGAGAACACGCCTGTCATCGTGCACGCCGGCCCGTTCGGCAACATTGCGCACGGCAACTCGTCCATCGTTGGCGACCTCATCGGCATCCGTGCCGGCGAGTACCTCATCACCGAAGCTGGGTTCGGTGCCGACATGGGTGCGGAACGGTTCTTCAACATCAAGTGCCGCAACAGCGGCCTGGTGCCCGACGCTGCCGTACTTGTGGCAACCGTACGCGCGCTGAAGGCTCATAGCGGCAAGTACCGCATCGTCGCAGGCAAGGCGCTTCCTCCTGAACTACTAGCGGAGAGCCCGGCCGACGTCGAGGCTGGTGCAGCCAACTTAGTGAAGCAGATCGAAAACGTGAAGGCCCATGGCGTGTCGCCTGTCGTTGCCATCAACGCGTTCCCAACCGACCATGCCAGCGAGCACGAAGCGATCCGCCGCATCGCAGAATCAGCTGGCGCGCGCGTTGCTGTGTGCACACACTTCTCCGATGGTGGCGCGGGCGCAACCGACTTGGCCCGGGCCGTCGTCGAGGCGTGCGAAGAGCCGTCCACGTTCACGTTCCTGTACCCGGACACGGCCACGCTGAAAGAGAAGATCGAAACGGTTGCCACCAAGATCTATGGCGCAGCCAAGGTGACCTATACCGCAGCGGCCAATAAGCAGCTCGCCAACTACGAGGCGAACGGCTTCGGTTCGCTGCCCGTCTGTATCGCTAAGACCCACCTGTCCATCTCGTCCGATCCCACGCTGAAGGGGGCCCCAACCGGCCATACCGTCAACGTGCGTGAAGTGCGTGCTTCGGTCGGCGCAGGATTCATTTACCCGATCTGTGGCGACATGACCACCATGCCAGGTCTCGGTTCGGCTCCTGCTGCGTCGATCATCGACCTGGACGAGAACGGCGAGATCGTAGGGTTGAGCTGATGCCCGAGTCTGCTGCTTCTGTGTCCGCTGCGTTGCCGTTCGACCGCACGCCGGGCGGCGCGGTCCTGATGGACGGAGTCCGCCTGCGTGACGAGACCATCGCCGCGCTGAAGGTCAAGATCGAAGCAGCAGGTTCACCGCATGTGTGCCTGGCTACGGTGCTGGTCGGTGACGACAAGCCCAGCCAGTCGTACATCAAGTCCAAGCAGAAGAAGGCTGGCGAGGCAGGCATCGTGTCGCGCCATACCGATCTGCCTTCCACCGCATCGCAATCCCAGGTCAACGACACCATCGCGGCCCTTGCGGCTGATCCGTCGGTGCATGGGATCCTGTGCCAGTTCCCGCTTCCGGCAGGGCTGGACATGGAGCAGGTGCTGGAACTCATCCCCGCAGTGAAAGACGTCGATGGCCTCACCGAGAGGTCCATGGGCCGTCTGCTGCGTGGGCAGAACGGCCACGTGGGTTGCACGCCGCTCGGCGTGATGCGTCTGCTGGAACGCTACGGAGTTGCCACCAGTGGTAAGCGCGCTGTCGTTGTGGGGCGCTCCACACTGACCGGGTTGCCGCAGGTGCTGCTGCTCGGCCGTAAGGGGATCGACTGCACGGTGACGCTTGCGCACTCGCGCACGTCGTCGGCTGACATGGTGGAGATCTGCCGCGCTGCTGACATCATCGTGGCGTGCGCTGGCCAGGCTCGCATGATCACTGCCGATCACGTGAAGCCGGGGGCCGCCGTTGTCGACGTAGGTATCTCGCGCACCGCAGCAGGGGTGGTCGGCGACGTTGACTTCCAGGCCGTGCAGGCGGTTGCGGGTTTCATCACCCCGATGCCGGGTGGCACGGGTCCGATGACCATCTCTTGTCTGATGGAAAACACGCTCAGCGCCGCCCGCATGCAAGGTGCGCTTCCGGCCTAACCGCAGCGTGTGCACTAAATCGGCGTGGATTCAATCGGCGCACGATTAGTCCGTGGTCGATGTCGGCTGATGTCAGCAGACGGCGGCCTCGAGGTTGCGCAGCGTGGTTTCCATGCTGGTCCGGTTGAATGCTGCCCGGTCTGCGACACCGCTTGCCTTGCCGCCAATCAGTTTTGCGAAACCCGGCCGCTGCTCGGTCCACGACTCGGTCACGGTTGTGGTGCCGTCACCGTTATCGGTAAACAGGTAGTGCCACCGGGCAACTTTGATGGGCCCGACCGTGACGCAGAACCCGAACTGCTCGCCCGGATCGCACTCGGTAACGGTGACAGTGGTGGACCAGCTCTTCGTACCGTTCTTGTTGTTTCCGGTGAACTTCGCGCCGACGCTCGGTCCCGTTGCGCCCTTCTGCCACGAGCCGCCCACGTTCTCCGGTGACCACTCACCCATACGCGGGAGATCGGAAACTAGGGCCCACAGGGCTGCAGCACTCGCTGGAATTGATCGGGACACGATGACGTCAGGCACCGAGCAAGTCTGACAGGCACCCACCCCTCGGCACACGACCCAAGTTGTGCACCAAATCGGCTTGGAACCGAGTTTTCGCACGGTTATTCTCGAAGGGCGACCAGGGTGCCGGATCGGGTGCTGATCGTGATTGGGTCCGAGGCAGCGTGCTCGTCGATGCGGCGGTTGAGTGCAGTTTCGAGACTTGGCCAGTCGAGCTGGTAGCGAAAGGCCCACTCTTCCCTGACGCTCCGAAAGTATGCGCGCAGGGCGTCGAGCGACTCGGCGTCCTGGAATGTCAGGATTCCCCGCGCAGAATGGGCGCTGACGTCTCCGAAGAGCGTGCCCAGCAGTTCAGCGCCCGATTCGACTGTGAACCGTTCATCAGCGGGAGTCAGTGCCGGTGCGGCCGTCCCCCGTACGTCCGACGCTGCCTGTGCGAGCAACGCATATGCCTCGGCAAAATTGCCGCCTGCGTTGGTGGTGGCGATGAGGGTTCCTCCAGGCCGCAGCACACGGTGCAGCTCGCTCAACGCAGTCGTGAGGTCAGGGCAGTGGTAGAGCATGTGATTGGCGAGGACGACCTGGAAAGAGTTGTCGGCGAACGGCAAGGCTTCGACGTCTGCAACCCGTCGTTCCCAGGGTCCGTCGGGTAACGCTGCGAGCATGCCCTCGGACAAGTCTGCGGCAACCACGTGCTCGCATTGCGAAGCAAGCAGCGGCAAGTACTGCCCGGTGCCGCACCCGATATCCAGCCCCGGCCCCGTGAGTGCCGGGTCGAGGAACGTCGATACCAACCCAACAACGCCCGGACCTCGAAACGGGTGGGTGCCGAGATCGACAGATTGGAGTTGAAGGTAGCGGTAGACCGCTCCTCGGTCGGCAAGACGTTGGTTGTCACCGTATGCCTCGGCCGCAAGGTGGGCTTTGTCGGTGAACCACTTGCTGGGACGATTGGTCAAGGTGGTGTGCCTCCTTTTACGCTGGCCGGTCGACGGTCAGCACACGAATGAGTTCTCGCATGTAGCCCCTGCCGGTGTCGCGAGCACCGATGTGGTCGAATCGGAGTCGGCCGACATAGGCAGCCATCATGATCTGTGCTCGCCGTTGGGCCACGCTCTTCGAGTACCCGAGTGCCCGGAAGATGTCCACGACGAACTCGGTGCGCTGCTGCGTGACTCTCTCGACCACCGGGGTCACAAGCCGATGATCGGGCGCAAACAGGATTGCAGCCTCGAGACGGTCTTCTTCGGGTGAGCGGGTGGTGATCAGCGCCAGACGGCGAAGCCTGGTGAGCGGGTCGGGGGTCGCCTCCAACAAGGTGATGACCTGTTGGGTGGCGACTTCCTCCCATCGCTGCAGAGCGGCGCTGATGAGCGCGTCGCGGTTCTCGAAGTGCCAGTAGAAGCTTCCCTTCGTGGCCCCGAGCTGTGCTGCGATCGGCTCCACCGCAATCGCGTCGATACCGCCGTCAGCGACAGCTCGTAATGCCGCATCGGTCCAAGCGATGGGATCGAGCCGTGTCCGTGTGGTGCGGCGGGTTGACATCTCAACATACGGTACCGTACGGTGCTTTCCGTACGCAACCGTATGGAATGAGTGAGGCGTTTCAGGTGTCAAAGCCGATCAGCAATGTGCACCGGCGAGTGCTCGCTCCGGTCGCTCCGGGGCAAGTGAACGAGCTGATGGCTCGCCTTGCCAGCAACGAAGACGTGGTGTGGCCGTCGGACCGATGGCCCGCGATGAAACTGGACAACGGTCTGGTCACCGGTTCCTCCGGAGGGCATGGCCCGGTCCGATACCGCGTGGAAACGCTTGAACCCGGCCGAATCGTGTTCCGTTTCGATCTGTCGATGGGAATCGACGGAACACACGCGCTTGAGTGGCGAGATGTCGGCGGCCAGCGCGTCGAGATCGTCCACACCGTGGCCGGGGTCGCATCCGGCGCAATGGTGTTGAAGTGGCCATTTCTCGTCGAGCCGCTTCACGATGCGCTCATCGAAGATGCATTCGACGGCCTCGAAGCCGCCGTCCACAATGTGCCGCTGCAAAGACGGCCCTTGTCTGCCGGTGTGCGAGCGAGACGGCGAGCATTGCTCTGGGCGCGTCGTCTCCGAAGTTAATCTGGTCAACTCGTCGGCCGCCTTCCGCCGTCACGACTTTCGCTGTGACTCGCCCCTGTGTCTTCTGCTTGCCGGCCTAACGCTGGGTTAATTCCGACGACGGGAATCAGTGGACAGGACGAGCAGGAGATGCGGGCAACGTCTGCGCTCTTGGCGGTGGTGAGCTCAGTGAAAGAGTTCGGCGCGGCGGTATTGCGACCGCTCGATGCCCCGGCGGGGACCATCGCAACGTTCATCGAGGTGCAGTTCAACCTTGCAGATGGTCGGAAGGTTCGGCCAGACGGCGTGATTCGAGTGTCTCGCGGCGCGAAGACGTGGACGGCGCTAGTCGAGGTGAAGACCGGGTCCTCGGATTTGGCTCGGGAGCAAGTGGAGTCGTATCTCGATGTTGCTCGGGACAACGGGTTTGACGCCGTGCTGACAATCTCGAATCCGATCGCACCGTCGCAGGACGCGCACCCCGTCGACGTTGACAAGCGCAAGGTGAAGAAGGTTGCTCTGTTCCACCTGTCGTGGGCGGAGGTTCTGTCGATCGCGGTAGCGCAGCGGGTCCATCGAGGTGTGTCAGATCCCGACCAGGCAAACTCCACGACGACCCAGACCGCCTCCGCACACCAATGATCCGAGACGGCGACGACTGGCGAGCGGTCTCCTGGGACGACGCCCTCGCACGTTGCGAGGAACTCCTCCACGGCGTGCTTGCCCGCCACGGCAGAGGAGCCCTTGCGGTTCGAACCGGCAACATGGTGGGCCGGAGCTACCAGTTGCCCAGGTATGTCGGTGCGTTCATGATGGCGGCCCGGATCGCGCGGTACGGGTCGTCAGTCGTCGATCAGCAGCCGAAGAATCTTGCGTGTGCCTTGATGTATGGCAACGCGTGGACGATCCCAGTCCCAGACATTGCCCGCACCGACTACTTCTTAGTCATGGGCGCCAACCCGCATGCGTCGCAAGGCAGCATTCTGTCGTTCCCCGACGTGATGAGCGAGATCGACCGCATCAAAGAACGCGGTGGCACGACCGTCGTGATTGATCCGGTCAACACGGGCACTGCAAAGCGCGCAGATGAATGGTTGCCCATCGTGCCTGGCACCGACGCGGCGTTCCTGCTGGCGATCGTCCACGTGCTCTACGCTGAGGACCGAGTGAGACTTGGCGCTCTCGAAGACATGGTCAACGGTGTCGACGAACTTCGTCAGATATCGACCGCCTGGACGCCCACACGCGCAGCCGTCATCTGCGGGATCGATGCCGACACCATTGTTCGCGTCGCTCGTGAGCTTTCCGATGCCAAGTCAGCCGCCATTTACGGTCGGATCGGCCTGTGCACGCAGGAGTTCGGCACACTTGCATCGTGGCTCACCGACGTTGTCGCAATACTGAGTGGCAACTTCGATCGGCCCGGAACGCTGATGTTTCCCAACCCGGTGTCACCGTTCAACAGTCTGCTCCCAGCACGTAAGCCGACAATCGGCACGTGGAAGACCCGGGTGCGCGGGACGCCAGAAGTGCTTGGCGAGGTGCCAGCTTCTTGCTTTGCCGAGGAAATCGACACGCCGGGTGAGGGCCAGATTCGCGGGGTCATCACCATCGGGTGCAACCCAGTTGCCAGCGCCCCAGACTCCAATCGCCTCAACGCTGCGCTCGCAAGTCTCGAGTGCATGATCAGCGTCGATAACTACATCAACCACACCACACGCCATGCGCACGTGATCCTGCCCGGAGGGTCTCCGCTCGAGCACCCCAACTTCGATGTCTGGTCGTGGATCTTTGCGTTGCGAAGTGGATCGAAATGGGCTGACGCCGTGTTCGATCTTCCAACCGGATGGGTGCAGGAGTGGGAGTTGATGCACCGGCTGGGTGCCATGTGCAACGGAGTGCGCAACGCCGACATCGACGTGCAACAGCTGGACGACGAGTACTTCGGCGTGTACTGCGCAGCGCAAGGTCTGGACCCGGCTGAGATCGTGAAGCGTGCGCCCACCGCCGGACCCGAGCGGCTGGTTGACCTTTCGGTGCGGATGGGGCCGTGGGGGGACCGGTACGGCGCGAACCCCGGTGGGCTCACCCTGTGTGACATCAAGGCCCAACCCAACGCCATCGACCGCGGACCAGCCGTTGCGCGGCTGAAAGAAGTGCTGACGACCGATTCAGGCCGGGTCGAGTTGGCGCCGGCAAAGATCGTCAACGATCTGAAACGGTTCGAGGAGCGTGAGCAGCGGCAGACAAATGGCCTCGTGCTTGTGAGCCGCCGCAACGTGCGCTCGCTCAACTCGTGGATGCACAACGTCGAAGTGCTTCTGAAGGGTCGTGATCGGTCACGGCTGCAGATGCATCCCGCCGACGCCGCAGTCCGGGGTCTTTCTCCCGGTGACGTTGTCGTTGTCAGTTCCAGTACTGGAAGCGTGAAGATTGCGGTCGACGTATCCGACGACATCGCCCCCGGAGTTGTAAGCCTGCCGCACGGTTGGGGCAACGACGGCGCTGGGATGCGACTGGCGGTCGGGGCCCGGTACCCAGGAGTGAACACGAACGTCTTGTCGCCAGGCGACTTGCTTGACACCGTCTCCAACAACGCCGTCCTCAACGGGATTCCGGTCGACGTGAGCGCTGCACCGTAATTCTCGCACCGAGTCGCTACGGTGAACCGATGAGGCGAATCCCGATCCCGGTGCTGTTTGTCGGGGTCGCATTCTGCTGGGGCATGAACTCGGTGGCCATGCGGTATGCCGGACGGTTCGGTCCTCCGCTCACCATCGCGGCAGTGCGCGCAGTGGTTGGCGCGTCGATGTTGCTGCTCCTTGCCCGCCGCAGCGGAGCTCGGTGGCCGAAGGGCCGCCAAGAACTGATCGGTGTTGCGTGCATCGGGTTCTTCATGACCGGGATCTCGACCGCC
>JANNBN010000044.1:0-6602 GCA_031385545.1 Acidimicrobiia bacterium
AATATGCCATCATGGCGAAGAACCTCACTGTTCGGCTCCCGGACGACATCGCTGCCGACGCGGAGGCGGTCGCTCGCGTGGAGGGCGCCAGCGTCAACGAGACCGTCAAGCAGGCACTTATCGAGGCGATCGATCGTCGCCGCAAGGACCCGGCGTTTCGGACGAGCCTTCGGCGGATCGTGAAGGAAGACCAGGAGCTGCTCGAACGCCTCGCCACGTGAAGGTCGGGTACCTCGATCTCTCGCACTTCGTCGAGACTGTTGCGGAGGTCACCGGGGTCGAGAAGCGCGCCGTGCCCACCCTTTTGACGGCGCGGCCGTGCGTTTGGCTGGGTCAAGCGAACAAGCGCTACAAGGTTGATTAACTATTCCGATAGCGGTATAGTTGTGTCATGCTTTCTGTCCACGATGCCGCTGAGCGCCTTGGCGTGAGTGATCGTCGGGTTCGCGCAATGATCGATTCGGGTCGTCTGAGGGCGCAACGACTCTGCCGTGCGTGGATGATCGAACCGAGTGCGCTGGGATGCGTTGACGGTGAGCGGTCGGCAGGAAGGCCACTCAACCCCAACTCTGCCTGGGCGGAGCTGTTGGGTGATCGTCAGGTCCCGGTCGCGAACGCAGCGCTGCTCAGATCGCGCTACCGCGGTCGCTCGGAGCGCCACGAACTCAACGGCCCGGACATCGAAGCCAGCCTGAACGACCCAGGCGTTCGGCGCGGCGGATGGGTCGCCGCCCAGTCATTCGACGAGCTACTTGACGACGACCGATCGCAGCTGAACGTTGTCTACGTCGGAGCCTCGTCGTACGACGCGTGGCGCGATCGCCATTGGCTCGTCCCATCGCCATCGCCGAGGATCCTCGCCCACGTCGTTGGCGACGACATCGCCCGTGCGCTTCGCTCGCAGCCTGGCCGGTTCGTGCCGGCGCGTGCCGCAGCCGTCGACATCGCAGAACTTGGTGGTGCCCGCCCGATCGAAGCGGCGCTGAGGATCTGGAATCGATGACGGACATACCAGTCGTCGTTGACGCGACGACCCGACAGTTCGAGTCGTAGAAGGGCGTCGCTGTCATCGCCGAAACGTTGGGCAGTTCTGGATGGGCACTCGCTGGCGGACAGATGGTTGCACTGCACCTCTTTATTGCGGATCTTCCGTTCCCACGCGTGACCATTGATGCCGACACGATTGTCGATGTCCGTGCTCGTCCCGACGCAGCGCGACTGGCGTCCACGGGTCTTGTTGGTGCGGGTTGGGTGGGGAGTGGTGTCGACAACGTCGTGCACCGCTTCACCTCGTCGACCGGCGGCGTCGTCGACATTCTCGGACCCGATGGCCTTCGCTCGCTGCCGATCACCATCCCGCCGGCGACCACGCTGCTCGCCCCCGGCGGCACGCAACTTCTCCGACGCGCCTCCGGTGTCGTGATCACTATTCGCAACGGCACGAGATCGATTGGAGGCAAACTTGACCCCGCCCGCCGGTGCGAAACGATGGAGCCGACCAAGCGCTGCTGGCGGCTGACGGCACACCAATTCATCGGGCTCCGGGGAGCGTGACTGCAATCATGAGTGGATGTCACTGGTGATCGACTGCGTGCTGATTGATTGTGTCGACCTTGATGTGATGACCGAATTCTGGTGCGAGGCGCTCGAGCTTAAACACGTGTGGACGGGACCGTCGGGCGGGTATCTTCTTGCAGCGCGTGATGGGTCTGACCGTCGTCTCGGCCTGATGCCGTCTCGAGGTGCGAAGTCCACGAAGAACGGAGTCCACTTCGATCTTCGCCCGCATGATCAGCGAGCCGAAGTCGAACGACTCGAGAGTCTTGGAGCGCGCCGCGTCGACATCGGACAGATCGACGTTACGTGGGTCGTGATGGCTGACCCAGAGGGGAACGAGTTCTGTGTGTTGCGCTCCCTCGCCGAGAGGGCGAGAGACGGTGCCGCAGGGCGATGACGGGAACCCCAACGACTGAGGGTGGACCCCGGACGGCCACCATCACCCAGGACGCAGGAATCACCGCTTGCGGAAAGTATGTCTTGGTGACATACTTTTCATGTGGACACGGCGACGATGACCCGACTCATGGATGTCGCCGCTGATCGCGGCGGATACGTACCCACCCGCCTCGCGAGGGAACAGGGTCTCCTTCCTGCGCGTCTCGTTACCCTCGCTCGCCGCGGCGCGTTGGAACGCGTCGGACACGGTCTGTATCGAATTCCTGGTTTCCCCGTCGACCGGAACGACGACCTACTCCGTGCCGTGCTCTGGACCAACGAGCGCGGAGTCATCTCCCATGAGACCGCGCTCGCCCTGTATGAGTTGGCCGACGTAAACCCCGTGGCCATCGACATCACCGTGCCGACCGACTACCGCATCGAACGCGCCGGAGGAGAGCACTACCGAGTGCATCACGCACCGCTCAGCGCGCAGAACACCCGGACCTTCGAAGGCGTTCGAGTTGTCAACGTGCTTGCCGCGATCGAAGGTGCGACGGAGCAGGGCGTCGGCACCGCGCTGATATTCGATGCGATCGATCGAGCGCGTCGGCTTGGATGGATCACCAAGTCGCAAGCGAAGGTCGCCCGCGCACAACTGGAAACCGATCATGGCTGAGCGAAAGCTTCCGTCGAATCTGCCGCATTTCAACAAGCTGCTCACTGAGTATTCGAAGCGCACCGACGGCATGCCCGTCTCTCGCGCTCGTCACGCCATCGGTGTCGTTGTCGTCTGCTCGATGATGGACCGCGTTCGCGGGACCGACGGCGGGCATCTGTTCGTCGCGAAAGGTGGGTCGGCGATGCAACTCCGTCTCGGGCTCACCGCCCGCGCCACCACCGATCTTGATCTGCTGTTTCGCGGTAGCGCTCGCGCCTGGCTCGATCACTTCGACGGCGCACTGCTCGAAGGCGCCTGGAACGGATTCGACGCGCACCGCAAGAACGAGCCCGAGGAGATCAAGGTCCCCGGCGTGCGCTACCGGCCGCAACGCTTCGACGTGCAGCTTCAATACGCCGGCAAAGCGTTCTCGACCGTTCGAATCGAGCTGGCCCTCGACGGGCTGTCGGGTGCCGGTCACGATGACTTGATCGACGGTATCGACCTCGGCTGGTTCGGGATCGATGCCCCGTCGATCCCCTGTCTGAGCATCGCGGTGCAGATGGCGCAGAAGCTCCACGCATGCACCGACCAATACGATGGCGAAGGGCGCGAAAACGATCGTGCGCGCGACCTCGCTGACCTTTGGCTGCTTGAGTCGTTGCTGTCAGCTGGAGGACTCGCGGAAGTCCGCACCGAGGCGATCGACACCTTTCAGCGCCGAGCAAAGCACGCCTGGCCACCAACGCCGGTCATCACGAACACGTGGCGGAAGGACTACCCGAAGATCGCAGCAGAAGTTGCGGGTGCACCAGCCACCGTCGAGGAAGCAACGGACTACGTCGTTGGGCTCATCGCCAGAGTGGATCAGGCGTGAAGCTCAGCGCCGATCAATTGCGGGTCTTCGGACGCGATGGGTTCATCGTCGTTCGCGACTTCGTAGATGAGCGAACGCTGGCGGAGCTCACCAAAGAGGCCGCCTCGCTCGTCGACCGAAAGCCAGCACCCCCCGGCAAGGTGGGTGCCCATCACTACTTCGAGTCGCCGTCTACGGTGCCGGTCGCTGATCGGGCGCTCCGAGAATCCGGCGTCTTGTCGCTCGCAGGTGAGTTGGTCGCACCCCTGGCAATCGATCTCGCCTTCGACCACATCCAAATAGCGACAAGCATCTATGGCTGGGACCACGCGCCCGGCGGTGGGCACGTCGACGGCTACGGCATCGCCAGCCAAACCGATCCACACACGTTCACGCTGCTCGCCGCCATCTACCTCGGGGACGAGTCCAAGCCCGGTCGAGGGAACCTTTGGGTCTGGCCCGGTTCTCACCTCGAGCACGAGAGGCTCTTCCGTGAGCGTGGCGAGGACGTGCTGTTGTCGCCCGAGTCGCAGGGTGGACATGCGTGCCTGCTGAGCGAGCCTCCAGACTTCGGGCCGGGCCAACCCGTCCTCGCTAGACGTGGCGATGTGCTTCTGGCCCACTATCTCCTCGCCCACAATCAGAGCGGCAACATGTGGAACCCGCTCCGCCAAATCGTCTATTACCGCCTCGCTGTGACAGGTCACCGGCAGCGATGGCGCGCAACCCAGACGGACGCGCTGCTCGAGTTCGAACCCGTCCGAGCTGCACTCCATCCACCGGGACGGGAAGTGCCAGACGCCTGAAATTGCTGCGGTCCCCGGCGAGGCTTTCGGTACGCTCGTGTCGATTCAGGGGGCCATCATGGGCAAGCACGACGACAACGAGAGCTCCTTTTGAGTTCAGCAGCAAGCGACGCAAGGGGTTCCCTTTAGCGAGTCCCAGGTGAAAAAGGGGACGCGGATCGTCAGAGGCACCAAGGAGCTGTCCGAGAAGCTTGGACGGCGCGACCCCTACCCTTGCGGTTCGTTCAAGCGCTTCGGCAACTGCTGCCGGAACACCGGAGGCTTCGACGGAGTCAATCGCGACTACTACGTGCGCTGACCTCCATTGTCGTCAGGTGTTTTCGGCGCGTTGGATCCAGGAGCTGATTCGATCGACGAGTTGATCAAAGTCGATGTCACGGACAATCAACGCCAGCACGGTGTCGACGACCTCGTCGTTGGATGTTGATACTTCGTAGCCGTTGGTCTCGAGAAAGACGAAGGAAGCGAGGACGGCGATTCGTTTGTTGCCGTCGATGAACGGGTGATTGCGGGCGAGCGAGTCGAGGAGCGCGGCAGCTTTCGATTCGATCGTCGGATAGGCGTCCTCGCCGAACGCGCTCTGACGGGGTCGCTCGACTGCCGCCTCAAGGAGATTTCGATCCCGAAGTCCGACACCTTCGCCCACCTCGAGCAAATGCAGGCGAAGAACCTCGTCGACTTCGAGGTACCGGACGTCCACTACTCCGCTAGGCGGTCGAGGGCGCCCCGATACCGCTTGCGGATTCGATCGGCAGCAGCTTCGATGTCGGCGCGGCGACCCTCGTCGCCGAGGTGCGTCCGCAGCGCTTCGATCGTGATGTCGTTCATCGATCGTTCTGAATAGGTTGCGTGCGCTTTTAGTGCGATGTACACGTCCTCAGGAAGCCGGACCGGAAGCTGATGTGTCGACATGGTGATATCAGCATACCCAGTCGCATCGAGAGTCGGGAGTCAAAAACTCCCCTGTACTCTTCCGGGCTGTAGCGATCGGTCCGAAAGTGACTAGCTCGTTTCGCCATTCGAACGGCAGGACTTCGTCACGCACTAACAAGGCGGTCGATCAGCGGTTGCCAACCGGCGCGGATCCATTTCGGTAGGAACAGTTCATTCCAGCTGTCGAAGAGGAGGGCGCCGTCGATGTACTGCTCGATGTCTTCCGGTCCGCCTTCGCGAAGCACGATTTCGTAGGCGCGTTGACGGTCGTGTCGATCGGCCAGCCGGAACGTCCGCTCACCGCTCCACGCAAGGTGTGGCCCGAGCGTCACCTCAGCGAGTGCAGCGTCGTTCGAGAGTTCGGGTAGCGCACTCGGTATGTACGCCGACTTTCGTCCCGAACCCACGACGGTCCATGTCGGCCGAGCGCGGGTGACGAGACGGTGACCCGTAGCTTCGAGGATGCGGCCAAGCGTGTCGGCCCGCGGGTCCTTCGTTCCGGACTCGTACGCCGAGACGGTCGGCCGCGACGTACCAGCCAGCTTCGCAAGCTCGTCCTGCGTGAGCTGCGCGCGGTCGCGGGCTTCGGAAATCAGCTCGGCGGCAGTACTCAAGCCTCGTATCCTATCGGATACCTCAGGGGCTTCGCAATCTTGTGTCGCTTGTCAGCAATTTGTCATCACTTTGTCCGCGAACGACCCGAAACGAGCGGGTATCAGACGTCAGAACGTAAGCGCACGTAGTGGCAAAAGTGCCCTCTGACCAGGACAAACGGGTTCTCCACAGGACTAGTAAGTACACGTAGTTCTGGAGTTCAAGTCCCCCCTTCGACACCAGTATTTGGCAGGATTTCCGTAGGTCAGGGACTTGCGAGGGTTGTGGATAACTCCGCCAAATGGCCAGTTGTCTCTAAACCGCTCTCCGGTGCACACGCTCTCCGGTGCACTCCTCGGTGAATGCACCAACGAACCCGCGCCGGCTCCCTACCTCACTGGGGTGTCCATGTCGTTCGCTCGCGCCGCGTGCGCCGCATTGCGCCGGATTCTGTGAGCCGGTGATCCGAGAAGTCGGAAGCCAGCCAGCTTTGCGACGATGCTTCGGATGACGAGCGACAACGCCGGTACAAGGAGCAGAAACCAGTTCCTCCATTCTTCCGCCTTAGTCCAGAGCAGCACGATCACCGGCGTGCCGGCCAGAACAGCCCCTGGCGCCACTCTTCTCACCGCGTCGGTCCAGTCGTGGATGCCGGCGCTTCGGATGAACCTGCCGAGACGCTGGACCACGGGCTGAAACTTTGGGGCGATACCCATCGGATTGAGGATCGCGGTGACGATCAGCGCAAGTCCACCGAGGATATAAGTGAGATCCGCGTCGATTGCGTTGTCGAAATGGGTATTCGCCCAGATGGTGA
>JANNBN010000046.1:0-12449 GCA_031385545.1 Acidimicrobiia bacterium
GCGCGACCACGCTCGACGCCGCGCTGGAGTCCGGTCAACGCTCGCTTCACCGTATCTGCGCGGTCAGGATCCTGCGAGGGCTCATCTCGACCGTGGTCGAAATTGTCCGGACCGGTGTCGACCATTTGGGCACCCTTGACCCGCTTGACCAGTTTCCCGACGGGGAATTCACCTGCGTCCGTCGAGGCTGTGGCGGAGGCAGCCGGAGACACGTCGAGGGCCGTTTCTGTGCGCAACGGGTCGGAGTCTTCGGTGCCGGTTCCAGTCAGCGGAACTTCACTTGGATGGAGGGATCGCCCCTTCGCCATCCCGTGCTGCAGGCCGGAGAGCGAACTCAGCACGCTGCCTGCGCGTTCAACGCCGGGAGTCTCCTCGGATGCCGACGGGGTCTGGCCGGAATCGATGCTGTTGGTTCCCTTGATCCGGCGGGTCAGGGCCGGGTTCGTTGCCGACTCGGGCCGCAGCAGACGAACGTTGTTCGGTACCGCGAACCGCGCACCGCCCGCACCGCCAGCGGATTCGGCATCGGTATCGGCATCGAGATCCGAATCTGATTCCATGGACACCCCGGCCACGTTCTGCAGCCACTCCGGAATGTCGTGTTCTTCAACCGTCGCTCCGATCGGGTCCACCTCATCGAGCCCCAGCTCAGCGCCTGCACCGACCGATACCTCGTCCTGTTGCGACGCACCAGCCGGTTGGTCAGCACTCGACTCGATCAGCGCGACAGGGAGCTGAATCCGAGCTGCAATTCCTGCGGTCGAACTTGTCGCAAGCGACACGTCGATTCCGTACCGATCGGCAAGCCGACCGACCACGTTGAGGCCCAGCACTTTCGTCGGGCTTGCTTCGAATGCCGAAGTCTCGGCAATCCGGGCGTTCGCCGCGGCAAGATCCTCTTCGGTCATTCCGAGGCCGTCGTCGGTGACGACAAGCAGATAGCCATCTGCTAAAGCCTTACCGACCACGGCGACGCGACTGTCAGGCGGCGAGAAGTTGGCTGCGTTCTCAATGAGCTCGGCCAAAAGATGAGCCACGTCGTTGACCGCAGCACCGCGCACCTGCACGTCGTCAAGCCCGACGATGTCGACCCGGTCGAAGGCCTCGATCGCGGAGACTGCGGCCCGGACGACGTCGCCCATCTCGACCGCTGCAGACCACTTGCGATTCGGTTCCGCGCCAGCAAGCACGAGCAGCGATTCGGCGTTGCGGCGCATGCGGGTGGTGAGGTGATCGACCTTGAAGAGGTCCTGCAGCCTGTCCTGGTCACGCTCGTCCTGTTCGAGGCGGGTCAGAACGTTGAGTGACCGGCCGAGCAGCGATTGGTTGCGGCGGGCCAGGTTGACCAGGTTCTCGCCGACGTTGCGGCGGATCAGCGCCTGCTCCCGTGCAAGGCCAACCGCTGTGCCCTGCATCGAAGCGAACGCGGCAGCCAACTCGGCGATCTCGTCGTTGGACTCGACCTCGACCAGCCGGGCGCCCATGGATGGCGCGTCTTCACCGGCCTGTGCTGCAGCAACCATCAACGGCAAGTCCTCGGACGCCGCACGGTTCGCTGCGTCGGTCAGCTGCTTGATCGGGCGGCGGATGGCTCTGGCCACGAACGAGCTGAGAAGGAACGTCGCGACTGCCCCGGAGAAGGCGATCAGTGCCAGCCCGAACAGGCGCCGGTTCACCGTGCTGGAGACGTCTGACTCCAAGCTGGTCCGCCGTTTGCTGGCGATCTGGACCGTCTTGTCAATGGCTGCGCGATGGTCCCGGTACAACGGATCGAGCTTCGTGTCGAAGATCCGCTGCGCCTTCACGGCTGGTTCATTGATGACAACCTGCACCTCGTCCGGGTCCCACCCTCGTGAGTATGCAGCGCGCAACGACGGAACGAACTCGTTGTTGAAAATCTTGAAGTACTCCTCGCCGGCCTTCCAGGAATCGTTGAGGAACGGGTCAGTCAGTTCCGGTTCACCGATGATGGCGAGATTGGTGGTCCAGTACTTGTGGCGCTGCTCGAAGCCCTTCTGCAGCGACCGGGAGCGGCTCACGAGCTCGGGAAACTCTCCGGCGTTTGCCTGCAGCATGCTCTGCGCGATGAAGTGCGACTCGATGAAGTACAGCGGAGGTGGCAGCACATCGGCAACCAGATCGGCGGTCGTGGCGAGCTTCTGGTACTCGGGACCGTTCACCTTTACCCGGTTGAAGGTGCTGAATCCGACGCCGGAAAGACCGGCGAGCGCAACCAGCGGCGCCACCACTGCTGTTGCAAGCTTCTGGGTAATGCTGAGTCGTCCGAGCACAACGGCCCCTTTGCTTCCGAAATCGAGAGTTCGTTCACCCCTGGTCGGAGGTGTGTCTCATTTCTCGGCAGCAGAGGGGATGAACTTGAACGGCTTTTCGGAAACTGACGCTGTGTTCAGGCAGGTTCAGGCAGTGGCGTCTTCGGTGGCGACAACAGGCGCTGGTGGATCTGGCACCCACGCAACCCGAGGAGCGTCGCGCCACAGACGCTCGAGGTCGTAGAACTCTCGGGCCTCCTGCTGGAAGACGTGCACGACGAACGGGCCGAAGTCGATCAGGATCCACGTCGCCTCTTCGAGACCTTCGACGGAGATCGGGGCTGGACCGCCGGCACGCTTGACGGCCAACTCCATCTCGTCGGCCACGGTCAGCGCCAGCCGTCGGTTCGATGCGGACGCGATGACGAACAGGTCGGTGATGCCGAGAAGGTCGCCCACGTCGAGGATGACAACGTCGGTTGCCTTTTTCGCGTCGGCAGCGCGGGCTGCGACGGACGCCAGGGGGATGTAGGACGAAGTCAGGGGAACAGGGTCAATGGTCATCAGTTGGTGGTCATCAGTTCGGGTTGCGCAATCGCTGCGGCGCAGTCAACGGTACAACCCATGTTCGGACACGTACGCAAGGACGCTGTCCGGCACCAGGAAATCCAGCGGGCGGCCGGCAGCGGCCATGTCACGCAACTCGGTGCTGGACAGTTCGAGCGCCGGCAGTCGGATCTCGACGCTGCGCCAGCCGGGGGCCAGATCTGCACGGTTCGGCTCGCCCGGACGATACGCAATGGCAAGCGTGCAGAGTGCGGGGATTTCTGTCCATCGCTGCCAGGTCGGTAGATCATCGACGAGGTCGGACCCGACAATGAGGAAGAGCTCCGACCCGGGTTCCGCTGCGAGGAGCTGCGCGAGCGTGTCGGCCGTGTAGGAGTCGCCACCCCGCCGGATCTCCAGGTCCGAAGCCATCAGACCCGGGCGTCCCCCGACGGCGCACTCCACCATGGCCAGCCGATCATTAGCGCTGCTGATGCGTCGCAGCTTCGCCTTCTGCCAGGGAACATTGGCCACCACGAAACGCACCTCGTCGAGACGCAGTTGATGGCGGGCGGCCACCGCAACGGCAAGGTGTGCGTTGTGGATGGGGTCGAACGTGCCGCCGAAGACGCCGATACGTTTCACCGCAGCACCCACCGAAACACTCGCCGAAGCACGCCGAAGCACTCGTCAGGTACCGGCGAGCCGAGCAACCACAGGGGCAAACGCTTCGAGGTCGTGCACCACCACGTAGTTGAACCCGAACTGTTCACGCCGACGGATGAGGTCGTCGCAGATCTCGTCGACGGTACCGACCATCACGATGGGCATGTCCAGCGCTGCGGACGGCTCCAGTCCGAACAGCGGGGCGATCTTCTCGGCGTAGCCGACCCGATCGTCGGTGATCTGCTCCATCGCACCCAGAATCTGCAGTTCGATCGCCTCGAACCGGTCACCCGCAGCGGCTTTGATCCATCCGATACGTTCCAGGTAGCGATCAGCAACGGCGGTGCGAGCAGCCTCGACGCCGGCAACTCCGCTGGTGAGTTCAGGGTTGACCCCGATGATGTCGGCGTGACGTGCGGCCATTGCGAGGACTTTCGGACCTCCCCCACCCACGATGATTTTCGGTCCGCCCGGCGTTGCGGGTTTCGGAAAGCAATGTGCTCCGTTGAGCGTGTAGTGCGACCCGGCAAAGGTGACGGACTCCTCGGTCCACAGGCGTTTGATCACCTCGATCGCCTCACCCATCCGCTCGATTCGGATCTTCGGTGAGTCGAGCGGGATTCCCGACTGCTCATAATCGGTGGTCATCCAACCCGCACCGATGCCGAACTCCACCCGACCGGGGAACATCAGGTCCATCGCCGCAACATCTCGCGAAAGCACCAGCGGGTGGCGGTAATCGTTGTCGTAGACCAACGCTCCCACCTTCAACGACGTCGTGACTTCGGCCGCAACCGTCAATGGGACGGTCGGGCTCCACGTGTCTCCGAAGTGATCCGGAAGAAAAAGCGTGGAGTAGCCGGCGGCTTCTGCCCGGCGCGCCAACGTCCGCCAGGCGTCACCCGTGTTGGCCTGACGGAGTTGGATACCGAACCTGAAAGGGTGCACGCGGACAACTGTAGAGCTGCCACCACAATCCGTTCTGTCTCCGCACGACCGGCAACCCTCCGGCGCACCCTCCGAAGCAGACCTCCCGAGAAGATCGAACAGCGCCGGTAGGCTGTCGCACATGACCGAACCAGTTGCATCCTCCGGCCATAGCAGCGAACCGTGGACCCCAACGGCCTGGCGCGACTATCCGGCCCTCCAACAGCCGAACTGGCCTGATGCCGGTCACCTCGATTCGGTCACCAAGCGCCTCTCGACACTGCCGCCGCTCGTGTTCGCAGGTGAGGCTCGGTCACTGACAAAAGCACTTGGCGAGGTCGTAGCCGGACGGGCGTTCCTGCTGCAGGCCGGTGATTGTGCAGAGAGCTTTCACGATCAGACTGCTGCATCCATCCGCGAACGGCTCAAGGTCATCTTGCAAATGGCGGCAGTGCTGACGTATTCGGGCGGTCTACCTGTCGTCAAGGTTGGTCGCATCGCCGGCCAGTTCGCCAAGCCACGCAGTGCCGACACCGAAGTCATCGACGGTGTCGAGCTTCCGTCGTTTCGCGGCCACATCGTCAACGACGATGCACCGTTCGCCGATGCGCGCACTCCTGACCCCGAGCGCCTCATCGCTGCGTACCAACAATCGGCACAGACACTCAACCTGCTGCGGGCATTCACCAAGGGCGGCTACGCAGATATCTCCCGGGTCCATGCGTGGACGCAAGAGTTCGTGGCGGCATCGCCAGAAGGTCAGCGGTACGCAGAACTGGCCGCCGGAATCGACAAGGCGATCCGGTTCATGCGGGCCTGCGGAATCGATCTCGAGAAAGAGGCTCAACTCCAACAGGTCGATCTGTGGACCAGCCACGAAGCGCTTCTCCTGCATTACGAAGAAGCGCTCACTCGCAGCGACACCACCTCCGGCGATTGGTACGACTGCTCGGCACACATGCTCTGGATCGGTGAGCGCACCCGACGCATCGACCACGCGCATGTCCAGTTCCTCAAAGGTGTGAAGAACCCTCTTGGGTGCAAGGTGGGGCCGACAGCCCAAGCCGCTGACGTGATTGCACTCTGCGAGGTGCTCAACCCTGACCGCGTCCCGGGTCGCCTCACGCTGATCGTGCGCATGGGCGCCACCAAGATTTCCGCTGCGTTGCCGCCCATTCTCGAAGCAGTCCGCGATTCTGAGCACCCGGTCGTGTGGGCCTGCGACCCATGCCATGGCAACACCTTCTCCGCGCCGTCTGGCCACAAGACCCGGCGCTTCGACGACGTGCTCAGCGAGGTACAGCAGTTCTTCGCCGCGTGCCACGCATCCGGAGTCCATCCAGGCGGCCTGCACCTGGAACTGACGGGCGACAACGTCACCGAATGTCTGGGCGGCTCCATCGCCGTCGAGGCCGACCATCTGTCCGGTAACTACCGAACGATCTGCGATCCACGTCTCAACGCCCGACAGTCGCTCGACCTGGCGTTCAACGCCGCCAACCTGTTGCAGCCGTGACGGTCCCCGACCTCACGATCGGTCGGGCGATCGCAATCGTCGCTGCGGGCGGAGGGGCCGGCTTCATCAATTCGATCGTCGGCACCGGCACACTGATCTCGTTCCCCACGCTGGTCGGCGTGGGTTTCGACAAGATCACGGCCAACGTCGCCAACAACATCGGGCTGTTCCCCGGCTCGGCCAGCGCGTCCTGGGGGTTCCGCCACGAACTCCGCGGGTATTGGCGCACCGTGGGATTGCTCGCATCTGCATCGGGCGTCGGAGGCCTGTTCGGTGCGTTGCTGCTGTTTCGGCTGTCTCCCAACACGTTCAAAGTCGTCGTCCCGTTCCTGATACTCACCGGCGTCGCCCTTGTCCTCGTTCAACCGCTCCTCGTGTCCCGGCTTCGGTTGCGTCGCTCCGATTCTGATCACGCTGAAGCACGCCGTGTCACCCCGGTGCTGTGGTTGGCCGTCTGCGCGACCGGCGTGTACGGCGGGTATTTCGGGGCAGCCCAAGGGGTCATCCTGATCGGAATCATGGGCATCATGCTCGACGAACCGCTTTTGCGGTTGAACGCAGTGAAAAACGTTCTGGTGACGGTCGTCGCCCTCGTCGCAGGTGTGGTGTTTCTGACGAAAATGTCGGTTCCATGGACCGCTGTCGCGTTCCTTGCATCCGGATCCATCACCGGCGGCCTGCTCGGTGCGCGGGTCGGGCGGCGCATCGCTCCACGGGTGCTCCGTGGCCTGGTCGCGACCGTCGGTTTGATTGCCGCATTCCGACTGCTGGTGCTGTGATTCCCACACTGACCGGCCGTCGAACCGGGCGACTGCACCCGGCGTGGGTCGTCGCCGCCACCACGTTCGTGATTCTGATGCTCACCGCTTCGGTTCGAGGAGCGTTTGGACTGCTCATCGACCCGCTGCATGAGCAGTACGGATGGTCGCGCACCTCCATCGCCACCGCCTCGACGATCAACCTCGTGCTGTTCGGCCTCATGGGGCCGATCGCGGCTGCGATGATGATCCGCTTCGGTCTTCGAAAAGTACTTGTCAGCGCGCTTACGACCATCGCTGCTGGTGCAGTCCTGGCAACATTGTCGACGCACCCGTGGCATCTCTGGTTGGCCTGGGGAGGGTTGATGGGGATCGGGCAGGGTTGTGTTGCCACGGTGCTTGCAGCCACGGTGGCCAGTGTCTGGTTCGTCGAGCGCCGTGCGATGGTGAGTGGCGTACTGATCGCAGCAGGCACTGCCGGCACACTCGTGTTCCTGCCGCTCAACCGGTGGCTGGTGGACAACTACTCGTGGACCCGCGTCAGCTACCTCATCGCAACCGCGTGCATCTTGGCTGTCCCGCTCGTGCTGCTGTTCGTCGTCGATCGACCCGAACAGATCGGTGTCACCGCGCTCGGCGCGCCGCCTGGGCACGTGGCACCTCCTATCCCCCGCAACCCGCTGAAGCTGGCGTGGACCGGGCTGGTGACATCGCTGCATTCCGGCATCTTCTGGGTGCTGCTCGGAAGTTTCACTGTGTGTGGAATCACCACATCGGGCATCGTGCAAGTTCACTTCATCGATGCTGCCGGTGATCATGGCATCACTCGAACCGCAGCAGCATCGCTGGTCGTCGTCATTGGCGTGTTCGACCTGATCGGTGTGATCGGAGGCGGGTGGCTGGCTGACCGATTCGACGCACGCACGCTCCTGTTCTGCTTCTACACGCTCCGCGGGGTATCGCTGCTGTTGTTCGACGGTGTCCTCGATGCGAGCGGATCGCGCATCTTGCTCTTCGGCGCCGTCGCCCTCTACGGTCTCGACTGGGTAGCCACCGTGCCGCCAACGGTTCGCCTGGCGAACGAGCTCTTCCCCGGCCGCGGCACCGTGGTGTACGGGTGGGTGTTCGCCGGACATCAACTCGGGGGTGGCGCAGCAGCCGCACTTGCCGCGTGGAGCAGAGACCGAACCGGAAGTTTTCAGACCTCGTTCGTCGTCGGCGGAGTGATGGCCATCGTTGCCGGTTTTGCCTGCCTGGGTATCGGTCGATCGCCCGTGGGATCTACCGTTGGACCGCATGAACCGGCACCTGCCTGACCGAAGCGATGTGCTCGTTCTGTTCGACGGGCAGTGCAATCTGTGCTCCGGCGTTGTCCAGTACCTGGTCCCACGAGATGTCCACGGTCGGCTGAAGTTCGCATCGTTGCAGTCCCGGCGAGGAAGTCACCTCACACGCAGCTTCGGCGTCCCCGCTGAGGTCGATTCTGTCGTCGTCGTGTCAGGCGGCCGGGCGCTGTTGCACAGCGACGCGCTCATCACCATCGGCCTTGCGCTCGGTGGCCGCTACGGTGTTGGCGCTCGGGTCCTGCGTGTCCTTCCTCGCCAGCTTCGAGACGCCGGGTATCGGGTCCTGGCTCGTCATCGCTATCGCTGGTTCGGGCAGCACAGCGAATGTTGGCTTCCTTCCCCGGAGTTGCGGTCTCGGTTCGCCGAAGACGGCATCGCCTGATCAGCCTGACCCTGACCGACTCTGTTTGGCATGATCGACCTTGGTGGCATGTTCGACCTTGGTCCACGCGAAAGTGTCGCACCCCCGCTTCTAGGCTCTGATCCATGAGTGGCCTTGCCGACGAAACCTGGATCGACGCACAAGTCGTGTCCGAACGGTCCCGTGCCTGGGCCGCAACCATGGACGGTCACGAAGACGGCCAGGCCCGGCTCGCCCACCGAGACACTTCGGTGCGCATCGGAACCCCAACTCCGGTGATGCGGGAAGAACGAGAAGCAGCCGAAGCCGACACGCTCAGCACCGGTGCCACCCGGAGTGGCGGAGCTGGAGAGCGACGGATCGGCGAGGATCCAGACCCGGTTCGTACGTGCTTCGAGCGCGACCGTGACCGTATTCTGCATTCGTCGGCCTACCGGCGCCTCGCCGGCAAGACCCAGGTGTTCGTGGCACCGAACGACCATCAACGCACACGGCTGACACACGCCATCGAGGTTGCCCAGGTCGCACGATCCATCGCGCAGGCCTTGCGCCTCAATGTGGCCCTCGCCGAAGCGATTGCAATCGGTCACGACTGTGGTCACGGGCCAGGCGGCCACGCCAGCGAAGACGCGTTATCCCCGTACCTCGAAGGCGGCTACGACCATGCGGTGTGGGGTGCCGACGTCGTACTCGCCCCGCTGAACCTCTGCGCGCAGACGATCGATGGCATTCGCAACCACTCGTGGTCTCGGCCGGCGCCATCCACCCCCGAGGGCGAGGTGGTGTCCTGGGCCGACCGCATCGCCTATGTGTGCCACGACTTCGAAGATGCGGTTGCCGCCGGCATCGTCACGCACAATGTGCTGCCTGAGGATGTCAGGGCGGTGTGCGGCGTCAGTCGCTCCAGCCAGCTCAACGCGTTCATCCGTGCGGTGGTCGGATGCGCATCCGCTACCGGCCAAATCGGCATGGCACCCGCCATGGCAGACGCGTTGGCGGCCTTTCGCCGGACGAACTACGAACGCATCTATCTCCGGCCTGCTTCGCAAGCGCAGGCTGCCCAGGTCATCACGGTTCTTCGCGCTCTGACCGACCACTACATCGACCGGCCGAACCTCATCCCAGATGTAGCCCATCGGGGTGGTTGTTCAGCGGGCTCCCCCGAAGCCATCCACGCTGCCGTGACCTACGTCGGCGGCATGACAGACCGGTTTGCGTTCTCTCAAGCACTCACCCTGCTGGGGTGGGATCGCCGCGATCTGCCACAGACTGTTTGACGCCGCTTTTCCGTCTAGGACCGAGCGGACTCGATACTGGCTTCGATCAGCCGCAGTCCGACCGAGAGCCGGTTCACCACGTTGCTGACGTGGTCACCCAAGCTGTGTTGGCGCCCGTCGACGACGACCACAGAGTCGTAATCGTCGTTGCGTCGGTCGTCCAACGCATCAGCTGCAGCGGACGCAGCAGCATGTACCTCCGCCTTCAGCGAATCGATCGAACTATCGGCGTCGGGCTCCGCTGCCTTGGGCGAGGTCGACGTGGGCGCCGCGGTCTGTGTCATGGATCGAAGCAGCGCCGTGAGCGTGTTGAGCTCAGCGACGGCAGCCGTGACATGGCCAAGCGCTGAACGCCCGCCCAACCCCTGATGGCGCACGAGGCGGTCCCATGCTTCGTCGTCGGCCGGGCCGCTGATGGCCTCGGTGTAGCGACGGGAAAAGGAACGCAGGGCCACGACGGCATCGGACCGACCAACGAAGGACATCGGGCAAAGCTACCCGCAATCCGGTCCTTACGAAAGGTAAAGCTGTCTGCGAGCTACCGCGAGCTACCCGCCAGCGACCCAGGTCGCAGGTTCAGGCGAGATTCTCGACGAACTTCTCAAGCTGGCGCAGATTGCGGCACTCAAATGCACCGTCTGTGTGCGATGCGTACTCGCTATGGATCGAGTCGCCCGTGTCCCAATAGCTACGCGGCTCGGGATTGAGCCAATAGACATGGCGCGCTCGCTTCGCGATCTCCTTCACCACCCACGCCTGCGACGCGTGGTAGTTGTTGCGCGCGTCGCCGAGCAGCAGCACCGTGGTCTTGGGGGTGATTTCCTTACCCCACTTCTCCCAATACGCCTCGAACGCGTGACCGTAGTCCGAATGGCCGTCGACCCAGATCACGTCGGCTTCGGTGTTGACCCGATGGATCGCCTCGCCGATGTCTTCGCACCCGTCGAAGAACCGAGTCACTTCGTCGATCCCATCGATGAAGACAAAACTGCGCACCTTCGAGAACTGGTTCTGAATTGCGTAGACCAACTGCAGCGTGAACCGGGCGAACGCTGCCACCGATCCGGAGATGTCAGCGATGACGACGATCTCTGGTTTGTGTGGCTTGGGATACTTGAACTTCGGGTCGGCCGGAACGCCGCCGTAACTGAGCGACGTACGAACCGTACGCCGGAAATCGAGCGCCCCCTTGCGGCCATGACGACGCTTACGCGCCAGGCGGACCGCCAACTTGCGTGTGAGCGGGAAGATCGCTTTGCGGAGTGACACCATTTCCTCGCGGGTGGCGTGCATGAAGTCGACGTCTTCGGGCAACGGCTTGCGCAGGGTCTTGGCCATCGCTTCGGCACCGCGGTCGGCGACCAACCGCCGGCGGATTTCGGCCTCGATCTCTTGGCGCATCTGCGTGATGCGACTTTCGAACTCGTCGCGCTCCAGGCGCTCTTCGAGGTCGGTGAGCTCGCCCCCGGCCTGCTGACGTGATTCCTCCATCAGCCGTTCCAGCATGCCGTCGAGGTCGAGCTGGCGCAGTGTGCGATACAGGTAATAGGTACCGCCGACCGGACGGCCGGGCTCCATGCCACTGAAGCGGGTGACGGACGCTTTGGCAAGCGCACGCATCATCTGCTGGTCAGCGTTCAGCAACGCCTGATACAACATCTGGGCCAGCTCTTCAGGACTGAGCCCCTCCATACCGCCCTGCGAATCGGCCTGCATCATCTGGCGCAACTCTTCGCCAGCCATGGCCTCGGGGTCGAGGTCGTCAAGGTTTTGCAGCTCCTTGGCCGACATGCCACGAAGACTGAAGTACACCTCGAACACCGTTTCGAACGCCCGGTAGTGCGACTGGTTCTTCACCATCGTGCAGCCGAGCGCTGCTTTGAACGCGCCGCGGTCCTCAAGCGGGATCTCTTTCACCGCCGCCATCGCGTCGATGGTTTCGGTGAGGCTGACGGGGATGCCGGCAGCCCGGAGTTCGTTGACGAACCCGTTGAGAACATCGAGCATGAGGAGGACCTGGACCGTTCCGCTTAGGTCATCCGCTATTTCATCGAGGACAGCTCTTTGGCTGCCTTCGTGATGTCGGTCTGGTATTTCAGCAGGATATGCAGCGTTTCCTTGGCCGTCTGCGCGTCGATGTCGTTGACGCCCAGGAGCAACAACGTGCGGGCCCAATCGAGCGTCTCAGAAACGCTGGGGCTCTTCTTCAGCTCGATCTGCCGGATCGAGCGCACGATGCGCACCACCTGGTCTGCGAGATGCTCGGTGATGTCTGGCACGCGGGTGAGCACGATCTCCTTCTCGCGGTCCATCTGCGGGTAGTCGATGTGGAGGAACAGGCACCGCCGCTTCAACGCTTCGGACAGTTCGCGTGTGTTGTTCGAGGTGAGGAACACCAGCGGGATCTGTGTCGCCTTGACCGTCCCCAACTCGGGGATCGACACCTGGTATTCAGACAGGATCTCGAGGAGCAAGGCCTCGGTCTCGACCTCGACCCGGTCGACCTCGTCGATGAGCAGTACCACCGGGTCTTCGGCACGGATGGCTTCGAGCAGTGGACGGGTCATCAGGAAGTCTTCGCCGAAGATGTCGTCTTCGATGTCGTTCCAGTTGCCCCCTTCACCTTCGGTGACCCGCTGGGCCTGGATACGGAGCAGTTGCTTCTTGTAGTTCCACTCGTACAGTGCCTTGGACTCGTCGAGACCCTCGTAGCACTGAAGCCTGATGAGCCGTGCACCAAGCATGGCTGCGACCGATTTGGCCAGCTCCGTTTTCCCCGTTC
>JANNBN010000068.1:0-15853 GCA_031385545.1 Acidimicrobiia bacterium
TGCGGTACTGCCCGGTCGCTACCGCTCCGAAGGTCCTGCCACGAAACCCGCGTGCTGGACACGTTCTCGGGTCCGAGCAACCTGCCACGGCAGCGTCGAGCTCGGTGATAGCTCAGCACCGGGTTGCTCAGTCAGTCGGAAGCGTCGGTGGCGCAGCGAAATTCGGCAGTGGAGCATCGTGCGCGGCGAGGCGCAAAATGCCCTCGACGATCCGCGGGCGCAAATCGCTGGCCGCGGCCGGGTCGAAACCTCCCGCTTTGAGCAACCACGGCTCCATCATCATCCACCCGAAGATCATGGCTGCCGCCTGCACGGAGCGCAGCCGGGCGGTTTCCTCGTCAAGTCCGAAGACATGGTGAGCGGCGGCGGCGAAGCGCTCGACAATCGGGAACGAATTCTGGAACCCGACGGATTCATCTTCCAAAATCGCATACGCCAACACCCGCACATGGACGTGGGCCTCATCGGCGTTCTCAACGAACCTCCGCCCGTCTGAGTCATCCCCGAGAGGCCCGACCAGCGTCCCCAAGCGTAAGGCGAGTTCGTCCAGCACTGCCGTCACCAGCCCGGACTTGGAGCCGAAGTAGTGGTGCACCATGCCGTGATTGACCCCGGCGAGCTCGGCGATTGCGCGTACCGACACCGCCCGCATACCCCTCTCGGCGAACAGCTGCATCGCCGCATCGATCAGCGCCCGCTCACTCGCTTCGCGCCCGCGCTGCGATGGCGGACTCCCAGTCATCCCACTCAATATACGGGTCGCCTGTGCCAACAGAGACGAATCCCTTGACACTTAGTCGCTTGACTAATACCGTCGCCACATGCGTTGACCTGGAATTTCGTTTCAATTTCGTGGTTTGAGAGTCGCCGCAGCGATGCCGTTGGGTCGCGCCATAGTTCCCACAATTTCGCTACACCGAAGCAAGGGGCACAGAGATGAACCGACGCGGAAAAGTTTCTCGATCGTTCGCTGGTGTGACGGTTTCCGTCATCCGCGGGTTCGTACCTTTTGTGGTTGTGACAACCGCTCTGGTCTCCGTGCCGGCCGGACCGACGTTCGCACAGTCCTCAGTTGGCCCGAAGATCGTCACGACTGCCAAGGCACAGTCGCCGGCAGCAGCGGGTGGCCTGTCCTTGGCGACCGTGCTGGTCCAGAACACCGGAGGCGCGGCGACGTCCACGCCGCTGGCGATGACCCTCACCATGCCGAGCGGCGTGGCGTTGCAGTCAGCCGATGCGCTGCCGGGCACGAAATGGCAGTGCGGCGCCACCACCACGGGGGCGACGTGCTTCCTGCAGTCGAGCACTGACTCCTCGTCGGTCGCCTTGAACAACGAGGACCTGACCGTCGCAGGTCTCACATTCTCGATCGCTCCCACCGTTTCACTGGGCGCCGGGCTTCGCGTCGGGGTCGCCGTCAGCGCGCCCGCCGGTGCCGGCACTCCGCCCGACCTGACCCAAGCATCGGCAACCATCACGTTCGCACCGTTGGCAGCAGGCCTGAAGACCGCCATCGCCCTCAGCGACGACATCGGCGGTTTCACAGCTGGGCTTCCCTCGTCGGTGACGACCACGATCCGCAACCTCGGACCAGGAACGCTGGGCGGCAGCCGCTCGACCATCACGGCGACCGGGGTTATGCCACCAGGCTCGACGGCGTGGACGGCGGCCGGAACGGGTTGGACCTGTAAGAACGCCGGCGACCTGCGGTGCACCTGGACAGGCTCGACGGTGGCAAGAGGCCAGACCGTTCCGGCCCTGACGATCTCGTTCACTGCGCCGACAACGGTCACCGTAACGGGTGCCCCGCTCACCTGGACGCGCACCGTCAGCGCCTCACCGACCGGAGGCGGCACGGCGACCGTCGACACGACCACGATCGACGCCAGCGTCGCCGCGCCCTCCCCTCCCGACGTGTCACTAGAGGCGATCGTGACATCGCTGGCCTCGGTCGAGGCACCGGCGAGCGCAACGGTTTTGCTCCGCACGCACGGCCAACAGCTGGTCTACCCCACCCGGACCGTCTCGATCGCTCTGACGCTCCCGGTTGGTTTCGCGTATCAAACCCGCAGCTCGACCGACGCCTGGACCTGCACCGTTGCCGGCAGGGAGCTGACCTGTTCCCGGTCAGCCGACTACCAGCAGTCCACCGGAAGCGAACTGACGATCACCCTTGGCGTCTCCCCCACTGCAACAGTGGGCATTACTCCGTTGTCGTTCAGGGTGTCCGTCCCAGGGGAACCGCAGACGACGCTCGCCGACAACAACGCCACCGCCCAGATCCAAGTCACCGATCGGCCGACTCCGGCAACGACGCTGCGACTGTGGAACTACACAGGGACCACGGGGAGCACGGTGAGCCCGTATGACGGCCAGGCCCTCGCCCTCGTGGCCGGTCGTTCGACTGCGCTGGGCATCGACGCAACGAACGCCGGCAGCGCGCCGATTCCTGCTTCGACCGACCTCACGCTCACGCTTGATCTCCCCAAGGGCACCACGACGTCGACATCGACCGACAACGGCTCCCCCGCTTGGAGTTGTTCGACGACGACCCTCACCGACCGCAGTCGCCTGTCCTGCACCGTACGCACCAGCGGCGCCGTCGCGATCGGCGGTGCGCTCCCGCGCCTCAAAGCCCAACTCACCGTTGCGAACTCGGCGACAGATGGTCCGACGTCGCTCTCGCTCGCACTCGGGGCGCCCTCGATGCCGCCGCTCGCCGCCGCTGCAACGGTCTCGGCGGTGGTTTCCCACGCGGAGGCTGCCGCGCCGAAGATCACCGTCTTCGGCGAGCTCACGACCGCACCTCGTGTGGGCGGACGCGCTGGCACATTCACTGTCACCGTCCGCAACACCGGCACGCTCGCGTCGCCCGGTGCGGTCACCACGATGTCGCTGCCCCTCGGCCTCACCGCGGCTGCACCGGTGCCCGCAGGTTGCATCCAGTTCCCCCGTGGACCGTTCGGAATCGATGTGGCGTGCACGACGCTGACTCCGATCCCCGCGGGCGCGGCGGCTCCACCGCTCGTCATCAACGTCACGGCTTCGGTGTTGGCCGCGAACCCATCACTGGTCACGGTGTCCACGCTGCCCTACAGCCTGCCCGCTGTGGCCGTGACCACCAGGTTCAGCCTTCCAGTCTTGCCAGCCCTGTCGGCCCAGGGGACAGCGACACCCTCTACGGTCACAAACCTTCCGTCCGGACTGCCACAACCTGTGGTTGTGTTGGACGGTCTCGCCAGCAGCGCGATCGACGCAACTTCCGCCTGGACTCAGACACCCCTGGCTGGCGAACCCACCGTCGTCTTCGACAGCGGCGGCAACGGTCGAATCGCGAGTTTCGCGGCGCCTGTCGTGACGGCAACAAAGACGCTTCACTTCCAGCTCACCGTCAGCGATGGCACGACCACGTCCTCTGCGGCCGTGACCGTTCTTGTCCAACCGCTGCCGGTGGTCCCTCCGGGTGGCCAGACCGGTTGGGAGACGACAACTCCAGCGCCGCCAGTCCTGCCGGTTGCAAGTGTGTTCCCGGTTGCAAGTGTGTTCCGCCTGTCGGCCTTTGGGGCGACCAACTCATTTGGGCTCGCCGACACGCTGACGCAATACCTGAACGCGGCCCCGCGCAGATTCGAGAGATCCCCAGCCTCCCCTCGGACGAACTCGATCGTGCTCACTCAAGTCGTGCCGCAGGTCCAGAACCTGACCCTGCCCATCATCACGGGAAATCCGTTCCTCGGTCAGTCACTGACAACTTCACCAGGCACCTGGGACCAGGCGGTCAGCTCGTTCTCTTATCAATGGTTGCGCTGCAACTTCGACGCCCAAACTGTGTGCGCTGCCATCGCCGGTGCCACGAACAACTTCTACTTCATCACGGTCAACGACCAGACCGCGAACGGCAGCGTGCTGCGGGTCGCTGTGACAGCCAACCCGGCGGGCGTGACCGCGCAGTCGGCCCCCACCGGGGCGGTCAGTGCTAACGAACCCCGTAACATCACGCCACCAAGCATCGTGGTGCCCGCAGCAGGAGTGCGAGTCGGCACCGCGCTGAGCGCAGTGGGCGGTACGTGGTCACGTTTCCCGACCATCAGGGCGACTGAGTACCAATGGCAGTGCTCCGGAGGCGGCGCGACATGCCCCGGCGGACCAATCGCTGGCGCCACCGGATCTTCGTTCATCCCGACTGCGAACCAACTGGGCGGCCAGATCCGCGTGGTCGAGACCGCCCTCTTCTCCGACACCAGCGCGTCTGCGAACAGCAATCTCGTCGGCCCAGTCCTCGCTGCGACTGGGGGCGGCGGCGGAACCCCATCGGCAACTCTGTGCCGCCTCCTCACAGCCGTCACGAGCCAAGGCTCCGGAAGCGTCGACATCTCCCTGAGCAACCCACACCTGCGCCTGACCTTCGCCAACGCCACCGTGACCTCGGCCACCTGTAGTACCGCCACCGTGATCGACATCACCGGCGCCAGCATCGAGCTGTTTGATTGGTTGCGCATCGAAGGCGTCAACGTGCACATCACCAATACCGCAGTCGACATCTCTGGGGGAACGCTGAGCGCGACAGGCGATCCTACGTTGGCGGGTATGAACTTCCGAGTCCTCAGCGATGGTCTGCACATACCGCTGAACGCAGCAGGCGGCGAGATCAACATTGCCGGACGTGTGATCGCCGATTCCCTTCCATTTCTGCGCCTGCCGGGCAGCTGGCGGGCCGGCTCCCAGATTGGTTTCTCATCTTCCGGCGGCGTCCAACGCATCAGTTTCGATGCAGTCGCCTGGGACTCCAGCGCGGGGACCGCGACCACGTCACCCGATGCCCTTCCGGTTCCGCCCGCGAACGCATCCCGATTGGCGTTGCAGGGTTCGATGGCAACCGACAGGACGTTCTCGTTCGCATTGTCGTCAACCGGACTCGTCACGTTCGCAAGCTCGGGATTGAACTTTGCCGGGACCGTGGCTCGCGCGACAGGCGCGGCGACCACCATCACTGCTTCCGCTGCGCTTGCCGGCCCGGTCACACTGGGCTCGGGTGTCGTCCTCGAGACCGCAGCGTTGTCGTGGGACGGACAAACGTTCACGGGTTCAGGGTCGCTCGCAGTCACCGCGAATGAGCAGCGCCTGGCGATCACCGCGGCGTTCAATTTCACTGACGCTCGGGACTGGTCGGCAGCGTTGTCCGTAGCGACGAGTGGGACGTGGACGCCGGCGGACGGTATCGCTCTCACGGACCTGACAGTCGAGGGAACGATCTCCCGAGCAGCGACGACAACCACACTTGCCATCTTGATCGGCGCGTCCGGCGTCGGGTTCGGTCCGTCATCGGGCAGCCCAGCCACCCGGCCGGTCACGCTGTCGAACCTCCGCTTGAACATGAATGCAAGCTGTGTGGCCGGCACGCCTTGCCGGCCTACGTTCGCCGCTTCGGGTGGGGTTCGAGTGGCAGTCGGCTCAATGTCAGCCGTCACCGCGACCCTCAGCGGTTCGCTCGACATGGCAACCGGTGCGTTTTCGGTCACCGCCACACTCGGCGCGATCAAACCGTTCAACGGGCTCACCATCAACGCGTCCACGCTGACCATCTCGAGTGGGAATGGTCAGACGCGAAGCGTGTCCTTTACCGGTGCTGTCGTCGTGCTGACGCTTTCCGTGAGTGCGAAGGTCACGGTCGACGATGCTGGAATCTTTGTACAGGTCATTCTCGGGAACTGGACCCCGGCCACCGGTTCACCAGCGTTCAACGGCGCCTCGATCATGTTCGCCACCTACGAGGCCCACCCCGTCGTCGGGGGCACCACGCTCGACCTCGTTCCAAACACGGTGTACCTCACCGGCACGACATTGGCGCCGAAGTGGCTGTCCGACCTGGTGAAGACCCCGGTGGGACGGATGGTCGTGCAGGGCCAAATCGACCTGGTCACGGGCAATTTCGACATTCAAATCTCCATCGACCTGCCGGCCAACCCGGCGCTGTTCTCTGTCAACAACGGCAAGGTAACGCTGCGGGTCTCCAGTGTGTCGCTCGGCGTCCAGAAGACGGATGGTTCCATCCTCACCAGCTTGTCGAGCGACGGATCGCTCACGATGCCGAACTTCAACGGTGGCGGAATCCCGACCGTCTTCGACGTCACCCTGGACGCCACGTTCCAGCCGCTCACGGCGAGTCTCACCGGGTCGGTCACATTCAACGGGGCATGGTCAAATGCGTTCGGCATCAACGGCCTGACCATCACGGACCCGACGATGAGCGTCACACTCGGCGCCAACGCCAATGTCGGTTTCAGTGGCGGTGTCGTGCTCCCGACCGACTGGTCGAACCTCATCGGACTCACGCCCGGCACGTCCATCAAGGTGACAGCGGCGCTCGGCGTAACAGCGTCATGCTTCGGCATCAGCGCAGGCACCGCAGGCTCTAGCACCACCGTGCTCGACATGATGAACGCAGGCGCGCTCACCGCGAGCTACGTCAGCTTCGAGATCGCACCGTCGGGCTGCACGGTCGGCACCAAGACCATCCTGCCTGGCGTGTCGTTGATATTCGATGGCAAGGTGCTCGGCACCCCGCTCAGCGTCAATGCCTCGGTGACACCCGGAACGCCGCTGTCGTTCAGCCTCGACGCCAGCCTCGGCTCGATCAGCACCTCGGACTTCACCCTCGACGGTGCTCACCTCCTGATCACCTACACACCCACGGTGAAGGCCGTGGCGTTTTCGGCCAGCGGCAACGTGTTCGGTGTCAGCGTCGCGGTATCAGGCGCGTTCACCAAGACACCCACCAGCACGGTCGCCGAGCTTTCGGGTGACGTCACGGCGCCCAACCTCGGCGGGTTCGAACTGAGCAACTTCACCGTGAAATTTCGCCTCGAACAGACGCCCACGAAACGGACCCTGGTCGCTTCCGCCCTCCTCCAGGTCAAGATCCTCGGTGCACCACAGTCGGTGAGCTTCACGTTCGCGGCCGTCAACGGCGTGATCAGGGAAGCCACGGCGGACGCGGACATCAACATCCCGATCAACGACTTGACCATCACTGGAACGGGTCATTTCCACTTCGTCCAGGGTCAGTTCCCGGAAATCACCCTGAAGGGCACGGCCTCGGTCCAGGGCCGATCGATGACCGCCGTGGAGGGAACGTTGACCCGTGGTGGGTTGACGTTCGCCGCCACGGTCACCCTGCCGACCGGCATCTTCGCCGGCACCCCCACGGTATCTGGTGCGATCGCTTGGAAGTCCGACGGCACTTCCACGATGTCCATCAAGAATCGTGCCGGCACCTTCGTCACTGCCCAGCAGGGCGACTTCCGCTTTGATGCCACCAACCTCGGGCTCACCGTCTCGGGATTCGCGCTCAACGCAAACCTCACCATCGGCAAGGTCGGCGGCACGTTCTGGGCCGAGATCGCCTCCAACCTGACCCTCGGCGTACCGGGCAACGAAGGCTCGATCACCGTCGTCGGTTCGTTCGCCTCGAACGGCGACTTCACCCTCAACGGGAGCGCTCAGCTCAAGGTCGCCAACTCGCAGCTGCCCTCGGGCACGTTCAGCATCGTCCGCGCTGGCACCTCGTACACCGTGTCCGCTGACGTCACCTTCGACGTTCCGAAGCTGACTTCGGTGCGCTTCCGTGGGACGTTCTCCCGGAACAACACGACGGGGACGACGTTCGATCTCACCGGAGTGGGAGAGGTCAAGCCCGGCGGGTACAACTTCGGGACCGGGACCTTCCACATCTACCGTGACGGAAACGGTGGGTCTGCAGTCTCCGTCCAATTGACGATCGCTATACCGGGAATCTCCAGTGGTACGGCCTATATGGTCGTCAACGGCGAAGACCTGGAGTTTGTGTTCTTCGCTTCGATGAACGGGCGTATTGGTTCCGTGTTGGGCAATCCGACCGCCAGCCTCTGGTACCAGAACAAGGGCGCGACGCGATCCCTTTCCTTCTATGTCAAAGCACAAGACATCCTGGCTATCAAAGGCACGGTCGAAGTGTTCGGCATGATCAACTCCGACAACAGCTACAGCTTCGGCGTGCTCGCTGTAGCAGGTCCATGGAGCGGCAGCCAGGACATCGTCATCTGCACTGTCAGGTACAACGCCTCGGGGTTGTTCAACGGATCGATCTCCGGAACCCGGGACAGCCTCGCCATCGGCTTCAGCGGCAACATTAACGCCCGTGTCACCTGTGGAAAAGCCGACGTCAATGTGGGCGCCACGGTTCGCTTCGCGTACGCCACGCCCACGCGGGTGTCGATGAAGGTGTCCCTGAAGCTCAAGTTCGGCGCCACGGATTGGACACCGACGGTGTTCGACGTGACCCAAGGCTGACCCGTAAGGAACACGGGACGAGCGCCTGACCGACGGAATGGATCGGGTCGAGGTGGGAATCCGTGCGCGCACGGGGGCGAAACTGGCCTTGGATGTTCAGACTGATGCCGTCGCTGGTGAACACGCCGGCCCCGGACCAGGAGGAACCATGCACAGCTCCACGGTGAACGCATCAGTCATTCGAGGATTCGAGCGTGCCTACCTTGGCACGATCACGGTCGCGGCGTTGTTCGTCGCGTACCTCGGGTTCGTTGCTCCGAAGCGCATGGACAAGTCATTCACATGGGCTGCGCTTCCACCTCTCCACGCGCGGTTCGTCGCTTCGCTCTACCTCTTCGGCACCGTGTACCTGGGTGCGTGCGCCACCACGAGCAAGCCGAGGACTCCGAATGCGCTGATCGACCGCGGCAGAAAAAGAAGACCCGGCCTCTAGTAGAGGCCGGGTGGTATCGGTCCAACGTAGTTGAACCGTCGCTATCGGTCAGAGGCCTTTACCGACTTCTTGAGGAACGCAAACGCAATCCGTTCAAACGTTGGATTCCGCTCCGTTCGCCATGTGTCCACTGCTGCGCAGACGGCGCGGGCATCGGCCAAGGCGGTCCTCGCATCGCTCTCCCCATAGCTCTCCCCATAGCTGAGAGCCTCTGACTTGAAGTAGTCCGCAGCGTGTCGCATGTCGTACAGCGAGCGCATGCCCTGACCGAATTGTTGGAAGCCAGGATCTGGCGTCGCAAGTCCGAATGTTCTGGCTCCGGACCAGCTCGCAAAGTTCGACCCGAGAGGCATGCTGGAGAGCGTCCCAGAGACTTCGCTTAAGGCCTTGTGATCGAACCACTGGCGGACCTCGGTTGCGAGCGATCCATTCCGGAACAGCACTTCAACCGTTCCTTCGACGAGGCAATGAAACGCTGCGTAGTACGAAGTCGAGATCGAGCGCCGCCAATGCCCTAGACCAGTCGAAGGTGCATCGATCAGAGCCCGGAGGCCTCCAGAAATTCGTCAGCGGTCGCCATCAGCAATGGCGAGCCAGGCTGGTTCTGACTTGCTGAATTCTGCGTGCTCGGCGCGTGTTCGGAACAAGAGACTTGGAATCACGCTCAACGGCGAAAGCGCATCCCACGCAGCAGCTCGGGCCGCGTTGTATGCCTTCATTGCGTTGTCATCCCATTTGTCGGAGCCGAGGACGACCACCACGTTTGCGATTTGCTCGTCTGCGTCCTCGTCGTACGACAGAATCAGCCCGAAGGCCACGAGGTCGGTCAGCGGCGGCATGCCGCGGAGCGCGGCAAGGACCTCCTCCTCACCGACCAGCAGACGACCACGACTCATGGCCTCCAGCTTAAGGCCTCAGGGGCGGTTTGGCCATGGTTAATGACTCATCGGCTGCGTGGCGAGGTCGGATCGGTGCGAACCAGGGAAACGAACGTCCCATTCTCACCTTCCGCCGATACGTTTGTTCGATGACCGAAGGATCAGGGCGAGACGAGACCAGCGTTGCCCCGAACGCGCCCGACTACGCGAGGGTCATTGAGCACGGCAATGCGATCCTCGACGCTGAGCGCGTCATGACGCGGTTTGCGCTCGAAGGGACAGGGGCGTCTCACACGCGTGCAGCGGCCGCTGCATCGGACCCCCTTGCGACGTACGCCTTCCACCTCGGTGCCAGCAACATCGCGTCTGCTCTGGATCACCTCCGCACGGTCGCCCAAGTAGTTCAGACCGCTGTGATTCCAGCCTTTTCGCTTATGTCGCTTCTTCGCACTGGCCACGAGTGCGCTCTCGTCGCGAACTGGCTTCTCGACCCAACGATTTCCGACGACGAGCGCGTAGCGCGAGGTGTCGGTGCGCAGCTCGCCGACTACGAGGAGCGACGCAGGTTCGAGGTCTGCTTTGCTCACGGAGGACAGGCGAAAGGGACTACTGCTGCCGACCGGATCGAGGCTCTGTTGCAGGTAGCCGGCGCGAGTGGTTCGCCAAGGTGAACGCAAAAGGCGTTCTCGTACCGACGGTGCCCCTTCCGAAGGCGGTCCCTCTATTCGATGAGTTCGAGAGCACCGTTGAAGTCAAAGGGTCGTGGCTTTATCGTTACTACTCGGGCTTCGCCCATGGCAAACAATGGGCGCTTCTGCTGAATGCAACTCGACAAACCGAGTTCGACCGAAACGATCACGCTGTCGCACGCATCGAGTCCAGCGACGTCGCAATGGTGGTGAGCATGGGTATGGCAACCGATGCTGCGTTGAGGGCAGTGTCGTCGTACGCCCGACTCCGGACGAATACCGATCTCCCCTAACTTCCGCCGCTGACGTAGATGTCGCCTTGGCGGGCGACCCGTCGCCAGGGTCGCCGTTTGTTCACCGCGATATCTACGCTCGGATTGTCGCGGTCGATGTCGACGACAATGAGTTCGGAGCTGGCATCGTGCGAGCAACTGGCTGTCCATTCGCCGTTCGGGTCGGCGAGGCCGGACGGGGCCGCGTGGCTGTACTGGGCAGGCACTGCGAGGCTGACCCAGTAGCTGTTCAACGCGGCGTGGCCTTGTGCGAGGAGTGCGAAGGCTGGGTCATCCGAATATGACGACACGAGCATGATGTCGACGCCCAATTGTTCGTATGCAAGGAACAGCTCGGAGTATTGAAGCTCGATGCAAAGCGCGCATCCGAATCGGTAGCCGTCGACATCGAACGTGATCGCCGACTGTCCGGCTGCATACCAGTCCGTGATCTCGGTGAACGAGAGGAGTCGCTTGTCGTAGCGGGCCAGCATCTTGCCGGAGCCGTCGACGACGTAGAGCGAGTTGTTCGGGCGGCAGTCTGGCCCGTTGTAGTGATTCGCGCCGAACACGACCCACACGCCGAGTTCTCCAGCGGCTCGAGCGACCAGCTCGATCTCCTCGGCGAGGGCGTCCCAATCGACCCGCCAGTCGGCGAGAGCGTTTTTCGAAGCAGGGTCGCCGGGGTAACCGGACAACGAGCCTTCGGGAAAGTGAATGAGTTTCGCTCCGAGACTCTTCGCCTCTGCCATCAGTGCACGGATGGTCGAGCCGTTGTTCCGGACATCGAGGGTGACTGGGCTTTGCGCGATCGCCAGTCGAAACGCCGTTGACGCATGGGGCAAGGGAGTCATACCGCCGGACCTCCAAGAATCAACGCTGCAACCTTCGCCGCGGCGTCTTCCTGAAGCGCAGGTAGAACGTGGGAGTACGTGTCGAGTGTGATGGCGATGTTGGCGTGTCCCAACCGTTCGCTGACAACCTTCGCCGGCACGTTGCCGGCCAGCGCCGCCGAGGCGTAGCTGTGGCGCACGTCGTGCAAGCGGATCGCCGGTAGTCCCGCCCGCTCGCCGTTCCGCACGAACACTCGGCTGATCCGTTGCGGGTTGGTTGGTGTGCCGTCTTCGTTGGTGAACACGAGCCCGTTGTCGGTCCAGCCTTCGCCCCACGCCAGCCGCTCTGTCGCCTGCGCTGCCCGATGTGAACGCAACGCACCTGCGGTCACCGGATCGAGTGCCACCGACCGCCGGGCCTTGTTGGTCTTCGGTTCGGAGAAGACGAGCTTGTACTCCACCACGTTCAACGCCCGCATGACCTGGACCCGCGAGTTCCGATGATCCACATCACGCCATCGCGGTGCGAGCATCTCGCCTCGTCGCATGCCGGTGGTCGCCAGCAGCAACCACATCGCGTAGAGACGATCGTCGGCAACGAACGCAAGGAACGTCCGGAGCTGCTCGGCGCTCCAGATCTTCATCTCCGGCGAACGTGCCGTCGGTGGCTCGGCGAGGTCGGCCGGGTTCCGGCCGATGCGGCCCCACCGCACCGCGTCGTGCAGCGCCTTGTGCAGGATCGTGTGAACCTCCTTGACGCTCTTCGGCGCCAGCCCGCCGGTACCGTCGGCTCGGCCGTTGGCAAGAAGATCTGCGTACATGGCATTCAGCGCGGCGGGCGACAATGCCGACAAGCGCTGTGCGCCCAAGCGCGGGACCAGGTGCTGACGCACGTTGCGCCGGTAGTGCGCATGCGTCGACTCCTTCACACTCGCCTTGATCGCCGGGAGCCACTCGTCAACGAGGTACTCGCCGAGCCGAACCCGAGACGTGTCGACGTGTCCACCCCGCCGCACCTCATCCCGGTACTCAGCGAAGCCAGCCTCGGCCTCCCGTCGGGTGCGAAACCCGCAGCGGGACACCTGCCGACGCTTTCCGTCGGGCCCCGGATCGAGCTCAGCCTAGAAGTACCACTACTCGCCGCGCTTCTCGAAGTGCCCCTTCACACCCAAAGCGTACCGAGTCCGGTAGCAATCCGTTAGCAATTGGCCAGACCGGCCGTCGGGCCAGGTGTGCCGAACCAGCATTTCGCCTGGTCACGAGCTTGTGCGGGCGACAGGACTTGAACCTGCACGTCTTTCGACACCAGGACCTAAACCTGGCGCGTCTGCCACTTTCGCCACACCCGCAGAGATGGACTCGTCCTACAGTTTGCACCCTTTTCACCCACCCTGAGGCTCAGTTAACGGTGCAACCTCACGTAGCATCTCCGCCATGTCACTTCCCGAGTTCACCGCTTCGTCGGCCAACGGTATGCCCCAGGGCGACGTCTTCGAACGTTTGCTGAAGGAACGCATTGTCTTCCTGGGCACTTCTGTCGACGACAAGGTCGCCAACGAGATCAACGCCAAACTGCTGCTCCTCGACGCCGAGGACTCGACCAAGGACATCTCGCTCTACATCAATTCCCCTGGTGGATCTGTATACGCGGGCATGGCCATCTACGACACCATGAACTTCGTCAAGTCCGACGTCGCCACGTTCTGCATGGGTATGGCCGCCTCGATGGGCCAGTTCCTCCTCAGCGCGGGCACCAAGGGCAAGCGCTACTGCCTGCCGAACGGTCGCATCCTCATGCACCAGCCGCTCGGCCAGATGCAGGGCACTGCCGCCGACATCCAGATCCACGCCGCGCAGATCATCAAGACCAAGAAGCTCATGGCCAAGCTCACCGCCGACGCGACCGGTCAAACGGTCGAACGCATCGAAGCCGACGCCGACCGTGACCGCTGGTTCACCGCCGAAGAGGCGCTGGAGTACGGTCTCATCGACAAAATCGTCTCGCACCGCATCGACGACTGACGTTGCAGGCGGGCTCCTGCCGGCCTGAAGTGTGAAGTCCGCAGGTCCGGGTCGCTCGTCGCCCCACGGCTCAGTCCTGAGCCTGCAGAACCGCTGCAGCTACTCGGGCTCCGCTGCGAAGCGCACCTTGGATGCTGGCCTGGTCGCGATGGTCTCCGGCTACGAACAACCCGCACATGGTTACCGGCCGTTCGAACGGCGACAGGGTGCGCTGAGTGGGCTGGGCATGGTGAATGTTGTACGTGCGCAGATGGTCCCAGTTGTCGACGTCCTTGCCGAACCACGTACGCAGCTGCGCACGCACGTCCGCTTCAAGCGTCGGTGAGCCGTCGCCAAGCACCGCTGCCACCACGAGGTGCCGCCCAGGCGGGGCATATGCGGGTGCGACGTTCGACATCACCGCCAGGTTGGTAACCGGCCCGTTGACCGGCCCGACGCCGTTCAGCACCACCAACTTGTCATCCAGCGGCGCTGCCTCGGCCGAGAAATATACCGACGAGACCGACTGGGAACCCACCGCTGGTAGCGAGACCCCGGCCGTTGCCAGCAGCGCAACCGCCGCCGGACCGTCCGTCGCCACGACAACACTGCGCGCCGAGATGGTCTCCTTGCCCACCTGAACTTCGTGAGACCCAACCCCGGAAACGGCAGCCTGCAGCCGGATGGTGTCACGCGGAAGTGCGGCCGCCAATTGCTGGGGGATGACGTGCATACCGTTCGCGGGGACGACGCTGCTGCCCTGTGCCAGCATGCGAAACACGAAGTCGAACATGCGGCTCGATGCGCCGAGCGACGCATCGAGCGAGATCCCTGCGAACAGCGGCTGCAAGAACGACGAGATCATCCGCTCGGAAAACCCGGCGGACCGAAACCGCTCCAGGGTGGTGGATTCCGGTTGTGCCCAGAGGTCGTCGAGCGACATCCGCTGCACCGTCTGCTGCAACTTGGCGATGCGCAGCTTGTCGCGGACCGAGCCAATCGGTGCTCTGGCGGTGGCCAGCGCGTGGCGTGGCTGGCGTAGTGGATCGCTGACGATGACCCGTCCTTCGGCCATCTGCACCATCGCACCAGGGTCGAACCGCTTCAGATCCAACGCCGAATAGTCGAGCACCCGCTGGGCCTCGGGGTATGCGGCCAGCAAGACTTGGAAGCCACGGTCAAGCAGATGCCCCTTGACCACATCGGTGCGCACGCGTCCACCGACACCGTCAGACGCTTCCACGATCTGCACCCGTTTGCCTGCTGCCGTCAGTTCTTTCGCAGCGGCCAAACCGGCAAGCCCCGCACCGACGATGACTGCGTCGAAATCGTATGTTGACATAGCGATCAGAGTTTCTCGCCAATAACTGCCGACAGGGCTGCGGCGATGTTGCTGTGCTGGAACGTGAAACCGGAGTTCAGCAGCTTTGTGGGCATCACGTTTGCACCGGAGAGCAGCATCTCCTTCACCATTTCGCTGCCGTACAGAAGCTTCAACGGTGCCAGCGGGATCGGGATCAGCGTGGGTCGCTTCAAGGCCCGGCCCAGGGCCTTGGTGAACACCGAGTTCGTGACCGGAGCGGGCGCCGTGATGTTGACCGGCCCCTCGATCGGATGTGCTGCATCGCCGAACAGGACATGGTCGATGGCGCGCACTTCGTCGGTGATGGTGATCCACGGCAGATATTGCGTGCCAGGGCCGAGACGCCCGCCGACGCCGAGTTTGAACGGCAAAAGTTGCTGCTTGAGGGCACCGCCCTTTGTCGACAGCACGATGCCGGTGCGCAGCTTCACGGTTCGAATACCTGCGTCCTGTGCTGCCTTGGTGCACGCCTCCCACTTGTCGACCACGTCAGCCAGGAAACCCGCGCCGACGGGGGAGTCCTCGTCCAGAATCATCGAGCCGCGGTCGCCGTAGAAACCGATCGCCGACCCGCTGGCGAACACGCTGGGCTTTTGCTTCAGCGCGGCGATCGTCTCGGCAATCAAGGTGGTTCCCTGCACTCGCGAATCAAGCACCTTGCGCTTGTGTTCCTCTGTCCACTTACCATCGCCGATGCCGTGGCCCGCAAGGTGGACAACTGCGTCGACACCTTCCAGCGAGTCGGCGTCGATGGTGCCGGCCGCAGGGTTCCACAGCACGTCGTTCCCGGTGGGGTTGGTCCGCACCACTCGTTTGACCGTATGGCCTGCGGCTCTCAGGTGCGTGCACAGTGACGTGCCGATGAGGCCTGTGGCACCCGTGACAGCAACGGTGCGGGGACGAAAAGAACCATTCATGCACTCAATGCTAGGGATGGTCGAGCGTGAACCGTGAACCAGGACCGAAACCGGTTGATGGTTGGGCGTTTGGGGGGGCCCGGGGGGACCCGAAGCACAAAAAAGGGGGCCCAAAGGTTGGGCACCACCACCCGGGTGA
>JANNBN010000120.1:0-13764 GCA_031385545.1 Acidimicrobiia bacterium
GGTCCTGATCGCGCCGGTGAGTAGCGCATCGTGCACCCCGCGGAGCCGGTCGGCCGCCTCCTCCCCGAGCCGAGCCCGCATGGCCGTGCTCCCGGCCAGATCGGTGAACATCACCGTGACCGTTCCTACCTCGCGTGCAGCACCGGCACCGTCTACGTCCATTCAGCAATCATGCTCGTTCCATGATCGTTCGACGCCGTTCGTTCCCCACCAAGGTTGTTTCTTGCGACGACCTGGGTTGGGGGGAATCGGCCCTTACCGACTCTGTCGAGCACATCGATCGCACAGGTTCTACCCGTTGTCGAACGGGCGCGCCAGGGAGCTGGTCACACAAGCGTCGGGTGCCGGAATGGACGCGTAGGTCGGCGGTGCGTACCCGCCAATCGTCTTGGAAAGCGGCCACATCGCCCAGCACCTCAGTAGTGCGGGTGGCAGCTGCAACGATTGCATCGGCGAACCAGGTTACCCATGGCTCGATCAGGTCCTGGCGGAACAAGGTCAGTCCGGACTGGCAACCGCCGATGTCGCGTGCCATCTGCACCGAAACCGGGGGCGGGATCGTGACGTTCAGGCGTCGAGTGAGGATCCATCCGATGAGGACGCGGCCCAGTCGGCCGTTTCCGTCGGCGAAAGGATGGATCGTTTCGAACTGGGCATGCGCAACTCCCCGAATAACGAAAGGATCTTCTCGGATCGTTTCGAAAACCTCAGCGGGTCCGCACGCGACGCCTAATGGACGGCCTGCAGATTCAATGGCTCCTCGACCCAAGCCAAGATATGAGTAATCGCCTACGACGACTTCGTAAAGCGCTACTTCGGTGACACGGCCGGACCCGACCGATTAGGAGTTGGGGAGCGAACTATTTCGACGAGCACGACAGCGAGCATCAGGGATGAGGGTCTCAAGAAAGGTCAGCGAAGGTCAAGTCCGATGAGTCCGGCCGTCCTTGGCCCGCGGGCACCTGTTAGCGCAGTTCTGCGATGAGGTGCCTTGGTGCCCGGCCCTGCATCATCGCCGCAAGATCGTCGGCCGCGATTGACACCATGGACGCACGCGCGGCGAGGGTTGCCGATGCCATGTGAGGGGTGACGAAGGCATTCGGGAGCTGGAGCAGCGGGTGCGCGGGATCGGCGATCGGCTCGGTCTCGAATACGTCGATACCCGCCGAATGGATCCATCCCTCGCGCAGCGCGACGACGAGCGCTTCTTGATCGAGCGTGGCACCGCGGCCGACGTTCACCAGCGTGGCGGTGGGCTTCATCGAACGGAGCTGCGCCACCCCGATGAGGTGGTAAGTCTCGGGGACCAGGGGAAGACACAGCACCACAATGTCGGCACGCGACAGGAGGTCGTCGAGCTCGACCGACTGCGCGTTGGCGTCGTGCGGTCCTCGGGAGTACTCGATGACCTCCATGTCGTAACCGACGGCGCGGCGGGCGATGGCCTTGCCGACCTGTCCATAGCCGACGAGCCCCAGCGTCTGGCCGTGCACGTCGAGACCGAGGAGCTCGTCGAGTGCGAGGTGGTGGTCCCAGGCGCCGGTCCGGAACATCGTCATGTGCTCCTGCGCTCGACGCCGCGCTCCGGTCATCAGGAAGAAGGCGTGGTCGGCAACGGCCCCCGAGAGCACTGCGGGAGTGTGGGTCACCTGAACCCCGCCGCTGCGAACGGCGGCGACATCGACGCTGTCGTAGCCGGTGCTCGCGATGGCGATGGACCGCAGCGCCGGACAGCGCTCGAGCAGTGTGGCGTCGACTTTGTCCTTGGCGACGCCGAGCAGGCCGGTGGCGTCGCCGAGAAAGGCCGCGAGCTGCGTGGCGTCGGGGGAATCTGGTCCCTCCCAGACGCGCACGTCGAAGTGCTCGCGCAGCGAGTCAATGCCGTGACCGGGTAGCGACGGTCGACTTACGACAACGAGGGGACGCGCTCCGTCAGAGCTGCGAGGGATCATGAAACGGTTCGCTTTCGCAACTTGTGAAGGGTTGAAGGACGGGTGCGCAAGGGTGGGACAACAGGAGTGGACCGGCCGAGAGTGAAGGGAGCCCTCGACCGGTCCGCACGAATTACTTGCCCCAGATGGCCTTGTAGTTGTCGCGGTATTTGGCTGCGGGATCGAACACGTCACCGGTGCCGACGTTGCCCTTCACGACGAGTCCCGGAGGAGCCAGGTAGCCCGACGCTGGAGCGTTGTTGAGTGCACGGTTGACCTCGTCGACGAGCTGCCAGCCCTGCAGGTAGAGCGGCTCAGCGACCGTGGCGGTCTGGTAGTCGCCCTCTCGGATGCGCTTGAACTCGGCTGCATCGCCATCTCCGGCTGCAATCTGCTTCGGCGGGCCTGCGGGGTCCTTGCCGGCGTCCTTAAGGGCTTGGCGCGAACCGCCGTAGTAGTTGCCATTGATCGCGAGCATGTACGTGAGCTTGTCGCCGTACTTCTGGAGCAGCGACGCCACCAGCGGCGGCATCTTGGAGTCGGCCTCGGCGATCGGGCTGTTCTCATACGACAGCACGGAGCAGCCTGCGCACTGCTTGATGATGTCGCGCATCGTGTCGGCCTTCTTCACGGCGATCTCGTACTGCGTGTCGGTGAAGATCACGACGCCAGCCGTGCCGTTGGAGTCGGCGATCGCGTAGTACGCGGCGATCTTCGACACCTCGAGCGGATCGGTCGTGACGTTGGTGAAGATCCCGGCATCGGGGATCGGTCCTGGGGTCGCACCGGCATGCCAGCCGACCACCGGGATCTTCTGATCAGTGGCTTGCGCTATGGCCGTCTTCTGCTCGACAGCATCGAAGCCGCCGAGGATGATGCCGTCGGGCTTCGAGGCAATCGCTGCGTTGAGCGCGTCGGTGCGGCCCAGCGCGGTCGCTTTGCCATCGAGGACCTCCATGGTCCAGCCGATGGCCTTCGCTGCTTCCTTCGCACCTTCGGCCACGGCGGTGATACCGCCGTTGGTGAGATCCGAGGCGACGTAGACGATCTTCTTCGCTTCGGCGGCCTTCGGGCCTTCCTTCGGGCCTTCGAAGCCGCCGGAGCCCTGGAGCTGTCCGTCGACGAATGCCTTCGCCTCGGCGACGATGTCGCCCGACGCAGCAGCCGCGGCTGTCGTGTCGGCGGCAGCAGCCGTAGTGTCTGGCGCGGCGGCGGTGTCCGCTGCAGGGGCAGCAGTCTCGGCCGGAGCGGCGGCTACGGTGTCGGCGGGCGCGGCAGCGGTGGTGTCGGCGGCGGCGACGGTGGTGTCCGAAGACTTGTCGCTGCTGCACGACGCCATGAGGACGCCGGCGGTGACGAGGGCGAGCGCTGGTGCGATTCGCCTCAGGGTGGTCATCTTCATGTGTGTTCAGCCTTTCTTGGTGGTGTCGGAGCTTGCGGCAATGGGATCCGCAACGCTCGGGTTGGCGTGCCGCTCGGAGGCGGTGATCCTCCGGCGTCCTGCCGTCGAGGCGATCGTGATCGCCGCGATGAGGGTGAGGCCGTTGAAGAGCGGCCCCAAGAAGTAGTCGCGGCCCGGGAACTGTTGGAGCAGCCCACTGAGCCCGACGGTAGCGATCGAGATTCCGACGATGGTGCCGAGCGCGTTCACGCGCCCCGGCCGGATGGTGGTAGAGCCAAGGAACGCGGCGACCAATGCGGGGAACAGGTACTCGGGTCCGATGTTGGCCTGTGCCACGCCCCCGAGTCGCGACTCGAGGGTGATGCCGCCAATCGCGATAATCACTCCCGAGGCCACGAACGCGCCGATCACGTACCGTCGCCGAGCGATGCCCGACAACTCGGCTGAACGCGGGTTGGCACCGACCGCGTAGAGGTAGCGTCCCACGGGCAGGTACTCAAGGATGAAGTAGAGGACCACGCCGATCGCGAGGGCCATGATGAGCGGACCTGGGATACCGTTGCGTCCGCCTAGAGACCAGCTGCCGAGCTGATCGAACGTGTGTCCACGAACTCCTGCACGGTCGACTACCTGCTGGCCCTTGGTGTGCCACAGCGTGATGCCGTAGAGGACCTGCCCGGTTGCGAGCGTCGCGATGAACGCGTCGACCTGCGCCAGCTCCACGAGCAGCGCGTTGACGAGACCGACCACGGCACCCAGCACGAGCACCACGAGGCACGCCAGCCACCACGGCATGGCGAAGCGGGTCTGCAAGGTGAGCGAAAGCACCTGCCACAGGCCGAGTGCGTACCCGACCGAAAGGTCGATCTTGCCGGCGACCATCGGAATCGTGACGGCGATGGCGACGAGGATTTGGACGGCCTTCCCTCCCGCCGTCAGGCGGAAGTTGAGCCACGTAGGAAACGTCGACGGCTGGAGGACGCTGAACAGGCCAAGCAGGATCAGCAACAGGAAGACGAGCCCGTAGACGGTGAAAAGACGCCGACTCAGCGGCGTTCCCGCAGCTGGCTCCAGCGCTGTCGAGTGGATGGAGGTGCCGCTCATGCCGCGCTCGCCGTCGCAGTGAGAGACGCCGCTGCGAGCAAGGACGCAACGGACAGCTGGTCACGCGTGAGTTCGGTGACGGGGACGCCACGGCTGAACACGATCACCCGGTGGCAGATCGTGGCGACTTCTTCGAAGTCCGTGCTGATGACGACGATGGCCGTGCCGGTCGCGATCGTCTCCGCGATGAGACCGTAGATGTCGGCCTTCGCGCCAACGTCGACGCCCATGGTTGGTTCCTCCAGCACGAGGGCGAGTCGCGCAATGCCGAACCAGCGGGCGAGGATCACCTTCTGCTGATTTCCCCCTGACAGCGTGTCGGCGATCTTCTCGGTGTCTCGCGGTCGAACGCCGAAGCGGTCCACGACGCGCGTCGCGTCGACACGTTCGGTCCGCCGTCGCCGCGGCGCGAGGAGATCGCGGTTCCAGAGGCGCGGGTTCACGAAGATGTTCTCTCGCACGCTCATGCCGTTCGACAATCCTTCCGTCTCCCGGTTCGACGTGGCGAACGAGACGCCGGCGAGAGCGGCGTCGCGTGGTGTGCGCAGGCGAACCTCGGTGCCGTCGAGGACGACCGTCCCACGCCCGAGCCGCTCAACACCAGCGATCGCTCGGCCGACCGCAGCCTGACCGGCACCGCGAAGGCCGACCAGGCCGACGATCTCACCGGCGCGTACGTCGAGATCGACGGGACCGACGTCAGCCACCATTGCCTGGCGTAGTGACACTCGCACCGCTGCGCCGGGTCCGGGCGCCCCGGTGGCGCGGTGGCGTTCCAGCTCGTGGCCCACGATGAGTGTGACGAGGGCGTCCTGCGTGGTGGATGCCACGGCGTGGTCGCCGACGAGTTTCCCATTGCGCATCACCGCAACGCGGTCCGCGATGGCGAACACCTCGTCGAGACGATGCGACACGTAGATCATGCCGACACCCTTGGATCGAAGGCGACGCAGCACATCGAACAGCGCTACTACTTCGGTCTGCGGAAGGCTCGCCGTGGGCTCGTCGAGAACGAGGAACGTCGCTTCGAGGGCCAGCGCACGCGCAATCGCCAGAAGGCTTTTTTCCGCTCGCGTGAGGTCGAACACACGCGCATGGGGATCGATGTTGCCGCCCACAAGCTCCAGTGCGTGACGGGCCTGCTGGTCGAGCGATCGTTGCCGGAATGGTCGGTACTTAGACCGGGTGCCGAACCCACATCCCATTGCCATGTTCTCTGCGACCGTCATCCACTCGATGAGTCCGAGATCTTGATGGATGAACGCCAGTCCGTCGCGCGCACCTGGCTCGGTAACGTCTACGCCGCCGAAGAGCACCTCACCACGATCACGCCGATAGACGCCGGCAAGAATCTTGATCAAGGTGGATTTTCCTGCACCGTTTTCACCCAGCAGTGCGACGATCTCTCCTGCACGGCAATCCAGGCTCACGTTGTCGAGTGCACGGGTCCCGCCGAACGTTTTGTCAACTTGTCGGAACTGGAGCACTGGCTGGTCCACGGGGTTCTGCAACGCAATGTCCTGCACTACCGGCCTCCTCTCGAAGCGAACCACATGCTGAACGACGTTCAGAGGATAAGACGAAACTCAGGCCTGATGCAAGTCTTCACCCATCAGGTCAAGCCGCTTCGGGAGGCCTTGGGCGAGCGTCCGAAGATCCTCCACGAGGTGTTCACGATGCCGTTCGTTCAGCCGGGCCTTCAGCAGCGTCGCGCTCACAGCGTGAGGCGGACTGCCGCCGCCGGGAAGCGCGAACGCGAGACAGCACACGCCGACCGTGTTCTCCTCATCGTCGAACGCGTACCCGCGCTGGCGGGTCCGCTCGATGTCGTCGAGGAGCTCACCGAGGTTTTGCGCGCCATTGGGTGCGAGCACAGGAAACGGCGCCAAGTTGCCCACACGTTTGACGATCTCATCCGTGCTCAACGTCGCCAGCATGGCCTTGCCGAGCGCAGTACACACCGCTGGCATTCGCCGTCCCACGTCGGAAGCGAGACGGATGGGCTGCGTTCCATCGTGTCTGGCCAGGTACAACACGTCGGCGCCGTCGAGCAGGCCGAGAAGCATTGTCTCACTCGAAACCGTCGGAAGCGAACGAGCCAGACCGTGGAACTCGCTCAGAAGGTCGACCTTGCGCAGATACGAACCGGCGAGCTCCACGACCTTGTGGCCGAGCGTGAAACGGGTCTCCACGCGACGGATGAGCGCGCTCTCTTCGAGTGCAACGCACAGGTTGGCCGCCGACGACTTGGCGATGCCGAGGCGCCGGGCAATGTCCGAGAGTCCGAGCGGTTCCTCGGCCCGGGCGAGTTCGTCGAGCAATGCTACTGCGCGGGTCACTGCTGGTGCCGGTGACGATGGTGTCTGATCCGTGGCCGCGGGTGCGTCCGTCGCGGCGGGGATCGACGTGGTCGTCCGGAGCGGTTTCGCGTGAGGCCTTGGCACGGCGATGATCCTAGCGCGTCCAGCCAGCTGAACGTTGGGCGTCGAGGCTCACGTCTCGCCTTCGTTCGATGACGTCAGAACGACGCCGCTGTCGCGTTCGAGCAGCATTGCAACGGCCGAGTGGTCGAGTTCGCCCCCACCGTCGGCCACGAGACGCTCGAAGCGCAAGGCCGCCGCACTGAACGCGTCCAACGGAACGCCGACGGCGCCGGCGAGCGACCTGATGATGTCGATGTCCTTGAGCTGAAGTCTGGCCTTGCCGCCGGGAACGTAGTCGCCTGCGAGCATCCGGGCCCCGTGCAGTTCGAGAATTCGGCTCGCGGCGAACCCCCCGAGCAGTGCGTCACGGACCAGTGCCGGGTCGACGCCCGCCGCCTTTGCCAACACCAGTGCCTCCGCCACGATCTCGATCGTGGCAGCCACGACCAGTTGATTGCACGCCTTCGCCACCGAGCCGGCACCCGATGTTCCACAGCGCACGAATCTGCCGGCGAACGCGGCACACAGCGCAGCTGCCCGGTCCAACGCGTCGTCGTCACCGCCCGCCATTACCGACAGCGTGCCTGCCGCTATAGCAACAGGTCCGCCCGACACCGGCGCGTCGACGTATGCGATGCCGGAGCTGCCGCAGCGTGTGTGGTTCGTGCGTGACTCGTGGGGGGCGATCGTCGAGGTGTCCACCACGATCGACCCCACTCGAAGGAGCGGCACGAGAACGTCGAGTGCTGCTGTCACCTCGCCGCCGGCGGGCAACGCGAGCAGCACGGTGCCCGTTGCCATCGCGAGCTCCCCGAGGGTCGGGGAGACGCGGGCGCCTGCCGGCTCCAGTGCAACCGCCTTTGTGGAGCTCCGGTTGAACACCAGCACCTCGCGGCCTGCCGCAAGGAGGCGGCGCGCCATCGGCGCTCCCATGAGGCCGGTGCCGACGACCCCCACCTGCTCGGCCACCGCCTGCTCGATGGCGCTCACCAGTGCAGCCCTGCGCCGACGGTGGTTGTGGCGATCGAGTACAGCGACGTGCTCGCCGTGATGAACAGAACGTCCTTGCCCGGTCCGCCCCAGCAACAGTTCGACACCTTTTCCGGTACCGGAATACGTCCGATGCGGGTGCCGTCGGGTGCGAACACCTGGATGGCGTCCTCCGACGACGTGAAGACGTTGCCGTGCCTATCGAGGCGGAACCCGTCGGCGAGTCCCGGGTCCACCACGCAGAACAGGCGACCGTCGAGTGCTCGGCTGCTGCTGACGCGGTACACGCGGATGTGATGGTTCCCCGTGCCGTCGGTGCGGACCGCTGCGCTGGTATCGGCGACGTACAGCAGCGATCCGTCTGGAGAGAAGCCAAGGCCGTTCGGTTCCTCCACGTCGGTCACGACCACGCGTAGCTCGCCGGAGTCCGGGTCGAAACGATAGATGTGGTTGGCCCCGATCTCGCTTTCCGCCTGGTAGCCCTCGACGTTCGACAGGATCCCGTAGGGCGGGTCGGTGAACCAGATGCTGCCATCAATGTGCACCACGAGGTCATTCGGCGAGTTCAGTCGTCGTCCCTCCCATCGGTCCACGAGAACATGGGTGGTGCCGTCGGGCTCGGTTCGGTTGATGGAGCGCTGCCCATGCGAGCAGTGCACCATGCGACCCTCGCGGTCGAGCGTGTTGCCGTTCACAAACTCTGACGGCGACCGGAAGACATCCATGCCCTCGTCGGGCGACCAGCGGAGCATGCGGTTGTTGGGGATGTCGCTCCACACCACCGACCCATCGGCCGGCAGGTACACCGGTCCCTCGGACCATACCGCGCCCGTGCACAGCCGGACGAGCCGGCTCTCGGTGCCCACGAGCGAACGCATTCGTTCGTCGAGGACCTCCACCGGTGGGAAAGATTCGTCGTTCAACGCTGCCTTTCCGCCCTGTCAACACGACCGGGACGTACACCATGTTGTACCTTGTCCGACCGGATGGACAAACGCACCGTTCCCGCTCGCTTCGATCTCGAGGGTCGCGTCGCTCTCGTGACGGGTTCCAGTCGCGGAATCGGCCTGGCGCTGGCGAGGGCGCTCGCACAGGCAGGAGCCACTGTCGTGCTCAACGCACGCCACCGCGATGCGCTAGAGGCGGCCGCGTCCGGGCTCGAAGCGCAAGGCCACCGCGTGTACGTCGCGTGCTTCGACGTGTGCGACCCAGCCGCTGTCGAAGCGGCCGTGGCCGACATCGAGTCGGACGTCGGACCCATCAACGTCCTCGTGAACAACGCCGGCATCCAGCGTCGAGCCCCGTTCTTGGAGTTTCCCCTCGCCGACTTCCGGGAGCTGATCGAGGTGAACCTCGTGTCGGCGTTCGTCGTGGGCAAGGCAGTCGCCAGGGCCATGGCGCAGCGTGGCCACGGCAAGATCATCAACATCTGCTCCGTACAGTCCGAACTCGGACGGCCGAGTATCGCTCCGTACACGGCGACCAAGGGTGGTCTGAAGCTCCTCACTCGTGGGATGTGCGCCGACCTCGGCCCACTCGGCATTCAGGTGAATGCGCTGGCGCCCGGGTATTTCGCGACTGAACTCACCTCGGCCTTGGTCGCCGACCCCGAGTTCTCTGCCTGGGTCGAGAAGCGCACCCCCGCAGGGCGGTGGGGCGACGTCGACGAGCTCGGCGGTGCCGTCGTGTTCTTTGCGAGCGACGCGTCGAGCTTCGTAAATGGACAGATCCTGTACGTCGACGGTGGCATGACCGCCGTCGTTTAGAACCGAAACCAGGAGCACAACATGGCCGACCATCATGAACACAACTACGCCGTCGTTATTCACGGTGCCCACGACGTCCGCGTGGAGGAGCGTCCGACGCCGGTCCTCGGCGACGGCGACGTGCTGGTGCGCGTCGAGTTGGGTGGCATCTGCGGGTCGGACCTGAGTTATTACCGTAAGGGCGCGGTCGGAGACTTCAAGGTTGTTGCCCCGATGATTCTCGGGCACGAGATTGTGGGCCATGTCCGTGACGCCGGGTCTGGTGTGCGCGGGCTCGACGACGGTGCTCACGTGCTGGTGGATCCGTCGTCGCCGTGTGGCGCTTGTGATCGCTGCAGGGAAGGTCGATCGAACATATGTGAGCGTCCGCGCTTTCTTGGCAGCGCGTCGACGACTCCCCATACCGATGGCGGGTTTGCCTCGTTCGTCGCCGCACGTCGCCAGAACCTCGTAGCGGTCCCGGAGGGCACGTTGTCACGACAAGCCGTGTTCGCCGAACCGCTCGCTGTCACGGTGCACGCGATCAACAGGTCCGGTGGAGTGGGCGGCGCGCGGATCCTGGTGGTCGGGGCGGGACCGATCGGTGCGCTGTTGGTGTCGTCCGCCGGTGCGATGGGTGCCGCGGAGATCACCGTGACGGATCTCGACGAGTCACGGCTGGAGCGGGCCAAGCAGGTCGGAGCACATATCACCGTGCTCGCCGGGCAGCAGGATGCTGGCAACGACTACGACTTGGTCTTTGAGGCATCGGGCGCGGCCCCCGCGATCCAGGACGCGGTTACTCGCGTTCGTCGTGGTGGTCGTTTCGTGATGGTCGGCCTGCCACACGGAGCGCCTGTGGCCATGCCGCTGTCCTTCGCGATCCCGCGTGAGATCGATGTGGTCGGCTCGTTCCGGTTCAACCACGGCGAGTTTGTTCAGGCCGTGGACCTCATTGGTGAGGGTCTCGATCTTTCGCCGTTGCTCAGTGGCACGATCGCTGCGGCGGATGCGGCAAATGCGTTCGTCGTGGCCGACGACCCGCAGTCGCTGAAAGTCCAGATGGACTTCCGCGCTCGGTGACGCTCCCTGTCGAGGCGAGATGATCTATGCGCGCGTAGTTCCCCGGCAGTGATAACCCGCGGTGGGCCGCCGTCGGCGAGCAGGGGTCGGTTGCTCAACGCCCGCCAGCGGGTCCGCACACGGAGGCCATCGCTTGCTCGACCACGCTTCCGAGGTCACCGCCCGCATCGACCGTGGCAACATCAGGCTCGCCGTCGGGTCGTTCGAGCGCGGCAAACTGGCTCGCCACCATTGATGCGCCCATGAAGTGGCCGGACCGCGCCGCAATCCGTTGCTCGATCACCTCGCGTGGCACGTCGAGGAACACGAACCTCACGTCACCTACACGCCGAAGCGCGTCTCGATACGGCTTGCGCAGAGCCGAGCACGACACCACGACGGGTCCTTCGCAACGAAGCTCGCGCTCCAGCAGCGCGAGCCAGGGCCACCGGTCGTCGTCCGTCAAGGCAACACCATGCGACATCTTCTCGACGCTCGCGGCGAGATGGTGATCGTCACCCTCGACATAACGGGCCCCGAGTCGAATCGCCATCTCCGCTGCCACGCTCGACTTCCCGCACGCAGCGACACCCATTACGACGATACGAAGCGGTGTCACGACACCCACGCATTCGGGCGTGTCGATGAAACGGCGATGCTCAGCGTCGGGTCGAAACAGATTTCGCTGGCCGTCGATAGATTACGTGGCAGGTCGATCCCGAACACTACGTGAACAACTCGCTGGAGCCGGGTCAGGCCGGACACACCCCCGATGTTGAAGACGCTCGCTCGGCTCGGGCCTGCGACACGAAGTAGCGGTCGAACTACTGGCTGTGCAGCAGCCCGCTGTTTGCTCGCAGGGTGGCCGTCTGGTGTCCTGAGTTAGAAATGCGCTCGCAATATCTGCGGAGTCTTTCGAGGATTTCGTCGGCGGTTTTTTTCCAGATGAAGGGTGTGGGGTTGTCGTTCCAGTGTTCGATCCAGGTGTCGAGCGCATCTTGTAGCTGTTTGACGGACTTGAACGCGGTGTTGGTGAGGCGTTTGCGGGTGTGGACGGAGAACCAGCATTCGACGAGGTTCAGCCACGATGACGATGTCGGCGTGCAGTGGAGATGCCATCGGGATTGGGTGGGGAGGGCGAGCAAGTTGCGGACTGGTTCGGATTTGTGGGCGGAGAGGTTGTCGAGCACGACATGGACGTCGAGTTCTCGGGGGACGTGCGCGTCGATCCATTTGAAGAAGGCGAGGATGTCTTTGCCGGCATGGGTTTTGCGGGTGGTGTGAAGGACTTCGCCGGTGCCGACGTTCAACGCTGCGAACAAGTCGATGACCCCGTTGCGTTTGTAGTCGTGTGTCATGGTCCGGCCCCGGCCCTTGGTCATTGGGAACGACGGCTGCGTCCGGTCCAAAGCTTGGATCTGGGCTTTTTCGTCGAAGCAGAACACGGCGGCATGGTCGGGCGGGTCCATAGGCCGAGAAGGTCCTCGACGGTGTCGAGGAGTTCCGCGATCGGGGTGTCGGCTGCTGGTGATGCGGAGAACAGTTCGAAGGGTCGGAATGAGTGTGTGAGGTAGCGCACGAGCGCCTGGGCCAGTTGGGCGGCGCTTGGGTCGTTGAACGTGTTCGGGTCTCGTAGCGCGAAACCGGGCTCGATGACGGCGTAGTCGGCAAGCGCGGCGCGGGCGGCGTGGGCGATGTCGGGCCTTGACGCGAGCAGGGTCGAAGGAGATGCTGGCGTCGGATCCTTCGGGGAGGGCCTGGGGGACCGTCGCTGGTTCGGGGGGCGTGTATGCGGCGACAACGAAAGTCGCGAGCACCGACCGATCGGCAGTGAGGCTGGGTAGTGCCACGGTGATGTCGTGCTCGTGCCCCGGAGCGGGGACGCACGTCACCACCTTGCGGCCCGGAGTAGCGGCCAGTCGTTCGAGGGAGGCTGCGAATTGCCGACGACGGTCGGCGGGGTGGCCGGGGCCGACGAGGTCAATCGTGGCGGGAGTGCCGCTGTCGCCTGTTTCCCGCTGAAACTCCATCGGCTCACAAGGCCCGTGCTGAAATCCGATCTGCCGAAGACGTCTGGGATGAGGTGATCGATTTGCACTCGCTGGTGCAGGGTGGTTCGACGATCGCGATTTGTTCCACAAGATCGGATACCTCGTGGCAACCGGTGGCTCGATTCGCGAGCTGGTCCTCGCGGCAAAGGGCACTACCCGCACTCGTTTTGAGAACACGCTGAACGATCGTATTCGTCAGCGCATTAGCGTCTCTCGGAGTGCGCTTGCAGATCTGAGTTACGAACACTATTACGCTAAATGTGAACGAGTTCTGTTGCTCATGAACGTGGAAACTGTCCGCCGCCGGCGACACTCAACGGAACGCTACTCGTACGCGGCGCACGCGCGAAACGACTGGTCGCTCGAGCCCATCAACGCACAATCTGCCGAGGCTTTTAGTCGCGCTGACCAATGGACTGAATAGTTGCGACTAATCGGTGAAAGAAACGTCACCGTTCCCGACGGCCGCGTCGCCACTATTCCGTCACCATGTTCCGTCATACCCACGACTGTTCTACGCCGCCGAGGGGCAGAGTTCGCCGCGTGGCTCGACTCGAACGCCGAGTGCATCAGCGATGTCGCACAGTCTGGCCAAACTGGTCGAGCGATAGTCGTTGGCTTCGTAGCGTTGGATCTGCTGTTCGGCCATCCCGAGGGCCTCGGCCAACTGGCGTTGCGTCCACCCGCGAGCGATGCGCGCTTTGACCAACACCGTTGCGAGCTCAGCAAGCGAACCGGCGGCGAACGAGACCTGCTCACCGCTACGCAACCGCTCGTATTCGACGATCTCTGCACGGAGATCATCAGCCTGCGCGTTCCTGACGTCCGCGGTTCACGCAACATCGAGCTTCCAGGATCGCAGAGGACGTACCTTTGCGATGAGGTCGAAGTCGTTGTCGGCGTGGACGACGCCGACGTCGTGGTGCAGGGCGGTCACGGCGATGAGGAGGTCCGGGATCGGCCGGCGGTGCCAAAGACCACGGTGATGCGCGAGGTCGCGTTGCAGGTGCTGTGCGGCGAGGAGGATATCTGGCGGTGAGCTGAGCACGTCGAAGC
>JANNBN010000144.1:0-4685 GCA_031385545.1 Acidimicrobiia bacterium
CCGCCAGCACCACCTGCAGGACATGCACGAAGAAGAACGCCACGAAACCAAGGGCGAGTGTGAAGTGGATGAGCTTGGCCGTGCGGTACCCACCAAAGGCTGCAGTGAGGATGCCGAACCGGGCTGACTTCGCAATGGCGAGCCCGGTGAGCACGGCGAGAACTCCCATGATCACGATCGCGGAGTAGGCAATGCGCTGCGCCGCGTTGTATCCGTCGGTTTCCGGCTTTGTCTTGCGGAGGTGCAGATCATGAAGCACCACGTAGAGCGAGTCTCGAACGGCGCCCCGCCTCGGGGCGATATCTCGCCATTTCCCGCTGACCGCGAGATACAACACATAGAACAGACCGTTGAGCGTGAACAGCCACGAAAACGTCAGGTGGTACCGGAGGCCCGTGGCGAGTCGAAACGGCACGTTCAGGGCTTCAAAGAATCCCTTCGGGAAGAAGTGAATCACGAATCCGAACAGACGTATCTCGTGAACCCGGTTCGCCCAGTAGATGAGGAGTCCGCTCCACATCAAGATGGTGAGCAGCGGGAAGTTGATCCAGTGAAGCCATCGGATCGCCAGCGAATGACGCTCACGGATCTGGACCACGACCCGCTCGGTTGCTGGTGCCCGTCCGTTCATCGAGCCAACGATACGGGGAAACGGCGTTCGCGAGCGGACCATTCCTGAGAACGGAACAGTGGGTAGGCACCACTGCCGTTTCGGGAGCACAATGGAACCATGAACCTTTCACCCGACCATGACTTTCGGCTGACCGACCGGTATGTCACCCTCGAAGGCGAGATTCTCGTTACCGGGGTACAGGCCCTCGTCCGGGTTCCGTTCGATCAAATGCGCGCGGACCGAGCCGCTGGCCACAACACCGGCGCATTCATTTCGGGGTACCAGGGTTCACCGCTCGGAGGTTATGACCGCGAGCTCATCGCCCAAGCCGATTTGTGTCGAGAGCTCAACGTCGTGCACCTCTCCGGACTGAACGAGGAGCTTGCGGCCACGTCGATCGTCGGTAGCCAACTCGTGTCGAAACAAAGGACTGCGAACAAGGATGGGGTTGCCGGATATTGGTACGGCAAGGGTCCCGGGCTTGATCGGGCGGGCGACGCTATTCGCCACGCGAACTTCGTCGGGGCGTCTCGTCTCGGTGGCGTCCTTGCACTCGTCGGCGACGACCCTGCGTGCAAGTCATCGACGCTCCCCTCTCGTTCAGATCCAGCCGTAAGCGCGCTTGGTTTGCCGTTTCTCGACCCGGGAACCATGCAAGACATTCTTGACCTCGGGATGCACGGCATCGCGATGTCGCGGGCGAGTGGCCTCTGGGTCGGCATGCGGATCGTCACACCGGTTGCCGACGGTACCGGGCTTGCGTCGGTCGGTGCCGATCGATTTCGACCGATCATTCCGACCTTCGAGGTCGACGGGAAGCCATGGGTGCCGAGCGTCAGCCCGTTTACGCTGGCTCCTTCCTCCCTATATCAGGAGGCCGAAGTCTTCGGTATCCGCCTCGATATGGCGATGGAGTACATCCGCCAGAACAAGATAAACGAAATGATCGTGAACCCCACCGATGCGTGGCTCGGGATCGTCGCCTCGGGGTACAACGCGGAACTCGTCACCAAAACGCTCCGGGCCCTGGGAATCGACGAGTCACAGGCCGCGACTCTGGGTATTCGCATCCTGAAGCTGCGTGCGGTTCACCCCTTCGACGTCGACGCGATTCGTCAGCTTGCGAAAGGGTTAAAGACCCTGCTGGTCGTCGAAGACAAACGCGGCTATATCGAGACGCTCGTCCGTGACGCGCTGTATGCGACCAACGAACGCCCGGCCGTGATCGGGAAACTCGATGAGAACGGAAAGGCACTCGTGCCCTTGAGCGGCGCGCTGGGTTCCGACACGCTTCTCGAGCCGATGATCCGTGTGCTTACGACCACGATCTCGGAGGAGCGTTTGACGCTGCCCAAGCAACGTCGGCCCATCGCACTCACCATCAGCCCCGAAGCTGTCCGTGGTGCGTACTTCTGCTCCGGCTGTCCGCACAACACGAGCACCGTCGTACCCGAAGGCTCCCTCGTTGGGGTCGGCATCGGCTGTCACGGCATGGTCACGGGCGTGCAGAATGGCGACCGCGGCGAGTTCACCGGCATCGCCCAGATGGGCGGCGAAGGAATGCACTGGGTCGGCATGTCGCCCTTCGTCGATACGCCACACATGTTTCAAAACCTGGGCGACGGAACGTTCTTTCACTCCGGTCAGCTCGCCATTCAGGCGGCGATCGCCTCGGGCGCCAACATGACCTACAAGCTGTTGTACAACGCCGCGGTCGCCATGACCGGTGGCCAAGACGCCACAGGGTTGCTCGGGGTTCCCCAGGTCGCTGCCAAGCTCATGGCGGAGGGCGTGAAGGAAGTGGTGATCACGACCGACGATGTCGAGAAGTACAAGGGCGTTGCGCTTGCGCCGGGTGTCACCGTTGAGCATCGTGACAACTTGGTGAAGGTGCAGGAACGGCTCCGTGATATTCCGGGCGTCACGACCCTCATTCACGATCAGCAGTGTGCAGCGGAGAAGCGTCGCGATCGCAAACGCGGCATTCTCGAAGTTCCGAAGACTCGCATCGTCATCGACCATCGAGTCTGTGAGGGTTGCGGCGACTGCGGCGTGAAGTCCAACTGCTTGAGCCTCGAACCCCTCGATACGGAGTTCGGACGCAAGACAAAAATCGATCAGGCCAGTTGCAACATCGACATGTCGTGTCTCAAGGGTGATTGTCCGGCCTTCGTCACCGTCGTCCCATCGAAAGCGAAGAAGAAGTCGACCAAAGCAGCGATGACCGACGCGCTGCCCGAACCGGTTCGCGTCGTACCGTCGGACATGACGGTTCGGATGCCCGGTATCGGCGGCACCGGCGTCGTGACCATCTCGCAGATGCTCCTCACGGCCGCGAAGATCGACGGGGTCACTGCGAACGCCATCGATCAAACGGGGCTCAGCCAGAAGGCCGGGCCGGTGCTGTCGACGGTGTACTTCGGCGCACCGACGCCAGCCCGAGTCGAAACCGCCTTGATCTTCGATATCTTGACCTCGGTCACGCCGGCCAACGTCGACGGGCTCGACGCCGAGTGGAGCCATGTGATTGCGAACACACATGTCACACCGACCGGACGCATGATTGGGAAGGTTGCAACGGCGTCGCTCGACATCAGCGGATACCGCACCGAGCTCGACTCTCGATCGAAGGCCGATTCGAACAAATACGTAAACGCAAGTGCACTTACGATTGGTCTTCTCGGGAACGGGTTGACCTCGAATGTGTTCCTCCTCGGAGTGGCGTTCCAATCAGGCACGATTCCGTTGAACGCCGAGTCCATCGAACGGGCAATCGAACTCAACGGCACGGCAGTCGAGGCGAACCTCTCGTCGTTCCGCTGGGGTCGACGGTGGGTCGTTGACCCCCAGGGCGTCGAAGCAGCGGCACGGGAGCAGGCCGGACCGACGCCCGACCGAAAAGGACTCGAAGGTTTGAGTTCTGAAGAACTCATCCGTAGCGTCGCCATTCGCCGTGGCGAACTTCGCGAGTACCAAAACGCTGGGTACGCACAGCGCTTCGTCGACTTCATCGCGAAGGTCGATCAGGCAGAGCAGGCCGCGAAGGGCGACGGGTCATTCACCGAAATGGTGGCCCACCAACTCCATCGGGTGATGGCCTACAAGGACGAATACGAAGTGGCTCGATTGCTGATGGATTCACAGGACCGCATCGAGGACTCCCTTGGTTCACCGGTCGAATCGATGACGTGGAACCTTCAGCCGCCCATGCTCCGTTCGATCGGCATGGACAAGAAGATCAAGTTCACGCCGCGGCTGAAGCCAGCGATCGCCGCGCTCAAACCACTGAAGCGTCTTCGCGGGACACCGTTCGATGTCTTCGGTTACGCCGAAGTGCGAAAGGCGGAGCGCAAGCTGATCGACGACTACCGCGCGCTCATCGAGTCGCTCCTTCCGACGCTGGCGTCGGATCACGAAGGTGCGGTCAAGATTGCCGGCCTCGTCGATCAGGTCCGCGGTTTCGAAGGTGTCAAGATGCGCAACCTGCGCGCGTACGAAGCACAGATCGCCGACGTCGTGGCCTCGCACGGACGGTAGGAGGCGGTGCGCGTCGGTTCACTCGAAGTTCTTCCCGTACTCGACGGCAGCGCCAGGGTGCCTGCCTCCGATGCATTGCGGCGCGTCGGATCAGAGGGGACCCAGGCTTGGGCGGCCCATGAGCAGTTCCTCGTCGACGGGACCTTTCTTGACCTTTCGCTCGGTGGGTTTCTCATCCGGATGGGCGAACGTGTCGTGCTCGTCGACCTCGGAGTAGGAATGGTCGACAGGCCACCCTTTAAGGGTGGCCAGATGCTCGATAGTCTGCGCGCGTACGGAGTGTCACCCGACGACGTCACCGATGTGTTGTTCACACACCTCCACTTCGACCATGTCGGATGGGCCACACAACACGGCAGGGTCGTCTTCGCGAACGCAACCCACCGGTGCCACCGAGCCGACTGGGACCACTTCGTGACCGGCGACGATCCGAAGGCAGCCGCGAAGCTTGCTCCGCTCACGGACCGGATGGAGTTCTGGGAAGCGGACTCCACCCTCGCCCCGGGGCTCAACGTCGTTGGCGCACCCGGCCACA
>JANNBN010000153.1:0-20674 GCA_031385545.1 Acidimicrobiia bacterium
GGGGCGGATCGTCGTGACCTCGCACAGCGTGCGGACGTCTGCGCCGTGCATCGCAGCGCGTGACAGATAGGTGTGGTCCAGTGTGTTTTTCGCGCCGTCGTTGCAGCCGATGTCGCATTCGCCGCACAGCCGACAGGTTCGCCGCTGCGCCCCGTGGATGTTGGTCAGCGGGTCGTCGAGATGTACGCCGGGCCGCGCAGTTTCCTCCTTGTTGGGGGCAAACGACACGGCAAGGGGGACCAGGTTCCATTCCATGCCTCTGGCCCTTGCTGCTGATGCCATGGCTTTGGTCTTCGCCGTCTCGTTGTACGGGGCGACGCCGAAGGGATAGAGGGTCGCGCCCAGTACGTCCTCGGCGGACTTGTAGTGGGGGGCAAGGTCGGCCAATGTGATCGGCCACGGCGCCGTGGTGCCGTCGGGGAGGTCGTCCACGAACCACCGTTCGTCCTTGCGCAGCAGCACGTTGGCGTAGATCAGCGAACCACCGCCCAGCCCGGCCGAGGTGATCGCCTCCAACCCGCGGAACGAGTGGACATCGAACAGGCCCAACAAACCGTGCGTCGGATTCCAGAAGTTGGTTCGCATGTCGACGGGTTGCCGTGGGAACGACCCGGGTGGATACGGCTTGCCGCGCTCAAGGACGACAACAGACCATCCGGCTTCGGCGAATCGGCATGCCATCACAGACGCCCCGAAGCCAGACCCGACCACGGCCACATCGAAGTCACTCTCGCCGTTTGCCGGAAGCACTGAGTTGGGCATCACTCACTTGGAGGCGGTGGGCCGATGGAGAAATACACCAATCCCGGCATTGACGGGTTCAGCGTGACTGTCGGCGGTCCTTACGCAGGCATGCCTGCTACCGTGCATTCATGGCACAACTCACCATTCGGGCCGACGAGGAACTCATCGGCCGCATCAAACGGTCGGCCGCCGGCATGGGGCGTTCGATGAACGAGTACGTGACCTCGGTTCTCGACGCGGCTACCAACCCCGACCTTGCAGGTACGGCGGCCGCCCGCCTGCGGGAGAGGTTGTCGGAGACTGGGCTGCTTGCGGTGCCATCGCCGATGCTTGGACAGCGCCCCTCGCCCGAAGCCGTGGCCGCAGCGGGGGCCCGGGCCGCTACCGGTCGCGCCCTCAGCGAATTTGTCTCTGACGGCCGGTGACCGTATTCGCCGACTCGTCGGCGCTGGTGAAGCTGTACGTCGCTGAACAAGGCCACGAGACCGTCCGGGCAATCCCGTTTCCTCTCGTTGTCGCCACACTGGCGCGTGTCGAAGTGCCAGCTGCGTTGTGGGGCAAGGTTCGGGCCGGCGAGTTGACTCCGGTGGATGCTGCGCTGCTTGTCCGTGCCTTCGAGTTCGACTATCACGGCGACGACCATGCCGGCTCGGTCTTCGTCATCGTGACTGCTGACGAGTCAGTCCTTATCAGCGGAGCCCGGCTAGCGGCGCTGCACGGGTTGCGTGCCTTCGACGCAGTTCAGCTTGCGTGCGCTCTCGCCGCGCGTGAATCGGATCCATCGGTCGACTCGTTCGCTGCCTTCGACAAAAGGCTCTGCAATGCGGCACTGGCCGAAGGCTTCGTAGACCTCGAAACCAGCTGAAGCGAGACCACGAAGACGGGTGGAAGCGACGGGTGGGTCATGGGTCCGATGTTGTGCCGGGAAATACGCGGTTGTGCCGAGAAATACGGTCGTAAATCCCGGCACAACTTCGTAAATCCCGGCACCAAGTTCATGGGTTGCTGCGGTGAATGTCCGACGCCCGCAAAACGCACGTCGACCGCCGCCTCCGCTACACGAACGCTGCGAGGATTTCTCCGGCCGCTTCGAGATCATCGGCGATCATTTCGTCGCCGATGGCTGTGTAGATCGGATTTCCCCCGAAGACGATCGAGTCGGTCGTGCCGAACAGTTGCGGTCCGACGATTTGCGGGTCGATTGCTCTCAGATCGAAGAAGTCGCCGACGGCTTCGTTGCCCTCGGACATGGTTTCGGCGAAACCGCGCATCACGGTCACCTGATCGGCGAGGTCGACGCCAGCGAATGTGTAGGAGATGTTGGTGTTCGCAACGCGTGCGACCCAGGATCCGTTGACGATCCCGATGAGTAGAGCTGGCATGTCAGTCGTCTGTTCGCTTACTTCACTGCCGTGGATCCACACTCCGAACTTCACCCCGTTGGCCGGGTTGATCCATTCCAGCCACACATCTGCTGGTCCTTCGTCCAGCCCAGAGAGGCGTTGGCTTGCACCGATGGACGACTGCCCGGAATCCGCCAGCAGGTACGGGCCGGGGAGTGGGTCAGCGCGCCGAACCCGGTCTGGAGGTTGGAGCCGCTGATGCCGAGGTTGTACTGGACGGGCGAGTAGTTGGTGTACTTGATCAACATGTCGGACTCGTCGATCGCCACTGACCGGGTCACCGCAGGACGAGACGCCGGCACGTCGCGGGTGACGACCCCGCACAGCCCGATGCCATTCGAGGTGTCGTCGCATGGGGCAGTCTCGGTCCGGAACGGTGCCCCGTCAGAGGTTCGTCCGAGCGCGTAGTACGTCTGCCGGGTCGAGACGTCGGCCGATGATGCGCCCGGCAGAACGAGACGGGTCGTCAGTGACGCGCCGTCGGTGTTGAGCGTGAGCGAACCAGTTTTGGCTGAGCCGACGAGCTTGTTTTCGGGTCTGTAGATCGAGACGTCCTGTACAGCGATCATGGGAATGCTCCTTCGATGACCTCGAGCGTCACGGTGACGGCTCGGTCCTCGACACTGAACGCAACGCCCCGCTTGATCTGTGATGGGCATCAGTACGACCGGAGATGTGACGTAAGGCCCAGTCGGGGCTCGTTCGGAGCGAATCGGGTCCTGCCGAACAACCGGCTCGTCTCGGGTGTTCCACCGATTTCGCACAGAGACCCGCTTGGCTCATCTGCACGTTGATAGCGTCCCGAGTGAACGATATGCAGCTGATCGGAGTTCCGATGAAGGCAATCCAGATCGTGGCGCGGCCGAATGGCGACGATGTCGTCCTTGCCTGGCGCACGGACCGCATCAACGGGTGTCTCGGGTTTGCGGTCGAGCGACAAGTCCGGGGCGACACTGCCGCCTATCTCGAAACCGAGTTGCCGTTCGCCGGCCAGCAGTCGACCAAAGGTGAGCGACGGCCGTCCACGCGGTGGCCGATCCAGCGTTTCGTCTGGACCGATCACCTCGCGCCCAAAGGTGTCGATGTTCGGTACCGGGTCCGGCCGGTCGGTGGCACGGTCGACTCCACCGAGCCGTCGAAGGTGGCCGAGGCGAGCGGGTGGACTCCGTGGGTTCGCTGCGACACCACCTCGACCCCCGGCATTTCGTTGTTCCCCAACCGCGGGATTGTCGCGTCGCAGTGGGTCGAGGACGAGATCGACGAACGCCGCACAGCTTCACCAGGATCGACTGACGCTGCGCTCCTTGCCGCTGCGATCTCGACGCCGGGCGACGGACTCCGCAAGAGGCTTGCAGGTCAGGTGCTCGAGGCGTTCCGTGCCCAGTTCGCCCTGGCCGCGAAACGCAAGGAGGAACTGTACGCAGCGCTGTATGAGTTGCGTGATGACGAACTGATCGAGCTGTTGTGTGCTGCCGGCCCGCGAGCGCACGTCGTGCTGGCCAATGGCGCTTTCGACGACGAAGATCCCGACCCCAACGCGGACGCGGCCAAGCGATTGCGAAAGGCCAAGGTCGATGTGACCAGGCGGTTGGTCCAGTCGGGCCATTTCGCGCACAACAAGTTCGTGGTGTTCGGATCGGGCGCGACACGGCGGGTGTTGACAGGGTCCACCAACTGGACGCCGTCAGGCTTGTGTACCCAGGCCAACCACGCGGTGCTGATCGAAGACCCGGCGCTGGCCGATGCGTACGCCGCCTATTGGGATCGTATTCGCGCTGCCAAGAGCGACTACCCCGAGTCGTTCAAAGCCGGCAACGCGCTGCCAGGTCAGGGAACAGCCGGTGCCGTGTCGACGAGGGCCTGGTTCACACCGGTTGCGAAGCAGGCCGACATGGCCGATGCACGCGCGCTGATCCGCAATGCTCAACACGGTGCGCTGTTCCTGATGTTCCGCCCGGGCGACAACGACACGCTGATCGAGGACATCAAAAGCTTGTACGAAAAGGGGAAGTTCATCAGGGGAGTGGTGAACCAGAACGCCTTCGGCAAGCGGACCGCTCCGACAATCGATTTTTTCAACAAATCGGCCAAGGCGCTGTCGACGAACCCGTCGCTTTTGCTTCCGGCGCGGCTGTCGGAAGCTGTGGGTGCACTCGATAAGGAACTGGCAACGAAGGGGGTGCTGATCCATTCCAAGACCGTTGTGCTTGACCCGTTCGGCGACCATCCGGTGGTGATCACCGGGAGCCACAACCTGGGGACCAAGGCCAGCGGGAAGAACGACGACAACCTGCTCATCATCGAGAATGCGCCCGGCCTGGCGCAGGAGTTCGCGGTGTACATCATGAACACCTACGACCACTATCGATGGCGCTACGAGAAGGGTCTGAGGGAGAAGCCAGCTGTGCAACCTGTCGCCGGAACACCGAAGCCCAAGCCCAAGTGGCGCGGGCTCATCACGACCGATGCCTGGCAGAACCCGTCGTATCTGAAGAAGTCTGCGGTCGAGGTGTCCTTCTGGTTCGACTCGTAAGCGCGCAGAGATCTGAGCGGAGATGTTGTTGCGCTGTGGGAGGCGGAACACGGGTCCTTCACGGATGAGGAACTAGCGGTAGCTCGGGAACGACTGAGGTGACCTCGCTGGTGCTTGATACCGGTGCGCTGATCGCTCTCGATCGCAACGATCGGGCCACCTGGGCGATGCTGCGTGTTGCGTCCGACGCTGGTCATGGCGTTCACGTTCCGGCGGGCGCAATCGCGCAAGCATGGCGAGACGGTCGTCGGCAAGTGTTGTTGGTCCGGGCGTTGCAGCATTGCGACGAGATCGCACTCTTTGGTTCTGGCGCGCGCGCCGCTGGCCTGTTGTGCGGCCAATCGAAGACTGCCGACATTGTTGATGCGTCGATCGCCTTGACAGCCGCAGGACTGGCTCGTAGGAGCACGGTGTCTGTGCTGACCTCCGACGCCGGCGGCATCCGGCACCTGCTGGCCACGTTGGGTGCAGTGGCAAACATCGTCGAGGTTTGATCTCGCTGGCGTGCCTGGGGAACGCAGAAGGTCGCGTCCTGGGAAGTCCTTCGCGTCCCCAGAGTGACGACACTGTTGGGACGCGAACAGCTCCTGTGGGACGCGACCCTAGGCCCATCTGCAAAAGTCAGCCCGACCCGCTCAGGTCACGGAACAGTTCGTGATTCGCTTCCGCCTCGAGGGCGTGTAGCTAGGCCTGACCTGCACAAAACGCTCGGTCCTGCATGAACCCGTGCCAACACACGGCGCTTGTCATTCTGGTGACCGGGGCAGAAGATAAGCGCACATCGTGCAACGGACCGGGTGACGGCCAGGCAGGAGTTGAAGAGATGACGCAACGCCGACGGAAGCAGCGCATGCGGGTCGAAGCAGTGCTGGCCGTCTTCGGGGCAGCGGCCACGGTTGCTGCACTGATGGCCCCGCAGTGGATCGAGCAGCTCTTGGGTGCCTCGCCCGATGGTGGTTCGGGTGAAACCGAGTGGTTCATTCCGGTGGTCTGTTTCCTGGTTGCGGCGGCCGCATCCTGGGCAGCGCTGCGCGACCGCAGCGTGCTTCGTTATCGCGCTGACCTTCCGGACTCGGCGTGAACATCGCCGCCCGTGCACGCACGGTCGTGCCGGGCCCACATCTGCTGCGTGGATTAGCGATCCTGCTGAATGGCCTCTGGACGTCCATGCGCAACGCGCTCCACGTCGGGCGGCGTGAACCGTCGAGATCTTCCAGGTCCGCCGACGACTGCTGCCTCGAGCTCACCAACATCTATCGCCGGCCCGACCCGCTGTTGTATTCGCAGTACTACCTGATGGGCCTCGGGCTGGCGGTCACGTGGGATAACCCTGACATCGATGTGTTCGAGTTTGATCCGGCCGATGCTGATCACCGTGGTGCGTTGGTTGCCACTGGTGCCCTTGAACCCAATACCCGCTACTGGGTTCGGGTGCAGGTGTGGAACGGGTCATCCGATGCACCCGCGGCGGGTTTACCCGTTGCGCTGTCGTATCTCGATTTCGGGGCTGGCATCACGTCGAATCCGATCGGCACGCAGCAGATCAGCCTGGGGGTGAAAGGGTCGCCGCACAGCCCTGCTCATGCCTGGTTCTTGTGGACTACGCCGGAAGGTGGCGGCCACTATTGCATCCAGGCACTGCTGATCTGGCCCGACGATGCGAACCCGTGGAACAACCTTGGCCAGAAGAACATCCAGGTCGCTACGGCACACTCACCGGCCACGTTCCGTTTCGAGGTGCGCAACACCGCGTCACAGCGACGGTGGATCGAGTTCGAACCCGATGTGTACGTACTACCCACCCAACGACCCTGCTCAGATCTACCGGCACGCCGACGTCCGGAATCGCTGCGCGATCGGAGCATCCGACAACTCGACGAGGCACGGTCCCACAATCGACGAGAGGATTGGCCGGTGCCGCAGTCATGGGCGCTGACCATGACTCCTGACCGTCCGCTGCTCTCTCCGGGTGAGTCAGCCACCATCCAAGTGGACGTGGAACCGCGTTGGCATGACGGGCAGCGTTCGGCGGTGTTGAACGTCAACGTGTTCGGTGTTCTCGAGGACGCACGCAATCACTTGGGTGGCGTCACGCTGCGAATCGTGAACGGGCAGGTGGCTTGATGTTCCGCCAATACACAAAGTGCTTCACGTACAAAGACGGCGACGACAAGCCGTTCAACGAAAAGGACGAGGCGTGGGTAGGTCTGAAGAACGGGGCGCTGGGCGCGTTCTTCGGCGCGCTGACGGGAATTGTTGTGGGGCTGCTGATCGGTGGACCGGTCGGTGCCATCGTCGGGCTGCTCGTCGGGGTGTTCAGTGGTGTCTATGTCGGTATGTCGATGGCAATTGCCGATGTCTCGAACAAGTGGCTCAACCATCGGCTGGTCTGCCTCGGCGGCGACGTGTGCGCGGTTGGGACCGTGTTGAAGTCGCCAGAGGACGGCGGGCTGGGCAACTTCGACAACGACGAGTACTTCGAGCTGGCTCCGATGCCCTACCCAACGGGTGCTGGCTGGCTCTATACCGAACGCGGCGACTGGGAGAACGGCAAGGTTGGGCGGGTCACCGGGCCGGGCGAACAGAGCTTGCTGGACTCGCATCCTGCCAATGATCTGCACCTTGGTAACCCGCAGGGTGTTGCGCTCATGCGTTCCGTGGCGGGCGTGACGAAGGCGTTGGGGTATTCGAAGACTGAAGAGTTGTATGTGCACTGTGAAGCCGAGGGTGACTTCTGGGTGCGCATGAACGACCTTGCTTCGGCCATCGCGGCGTTGGCCGGCGTCGGCGCCGCAGCCACGGCAGCGGGTGCCCTTGCAGGTGTTGCTGCCGCTGCTGCAATTTGTGCTGCGGCGGGGTTGTTCTGGCTGATCTGTTTCATCGTGGCGGTGATCGTGATTGCCATCGCCACTGCTATCCCGGCAGCGCTGACCTATGTGGCGTTGAAGGCCGCGTTGCAAGGTGTGTATGACGCCAACCCTGGCGAGGTGGAGGACACCCACATCGGTGACCGGCCGAAGGATCCGATTGTGCAGGGTGACCGTGTCGCGGTTTTTGGTACGCATGTCTACGACGGTTTCCACGACGGATGGAACGAGATCCACCCGTTGAAGCTGGTGATGCGTATCCCGCACGAGGAGTGGGCCTGGTATCTGCAGTGGGATCCTGCCAACCCGAACCTGAAGGACGTGGACCCGGCCGGTGGTGCGCCGCTCACTTCCGATGATCTGGTCCGGGGCCTGGAGTCCGACGCGTTTCGTCGTCGCACGATCTGGCTGAAGGATCGTTGGTGCGAACTGATCACTGAAGCGTTCTCCGACCCCGTCCACACATCGCAGGGCCTGCGTTCGCAGCAGTGGACCATTCATCCTCAGGTAGACGGCTGCCGAGACGTTCACGAACACATCGGCTAGGTCCGTTACGTGTGACCCGCCTCTTCGACGTCGGCGAGTTGAAGTGTCACTTTTTGGACCGCAACCCGCGAAAACTGACATCTGAGTGATTCAAAAGCCCGACACATCGTGCAACTCAACGCTGGCTCTGCGCCCAGAGCAGGGAGACTGGAGCCGCAAGTATGCGGTCTTCCAGCCAGCGGATCTCGTCGCCGCAATGAAGGATCACGCCCACGATGAAGCGGTCACCCAACTTGTCTCGAAGGGTACGCAGTCCTTTTGCGTCGGAGGGATCAACGTCGTGGGCGGCTTTCACTTCGATGCAGGCGACTTCGCCCGATGGGCGTTCCAGTACGAGATCAACTTCGGAGCCATCGCGGTCTCGCCAGTGAAAGAGGCGGGCATCTGTGTGACTCCAGGTGAGTTGTCGGCTGATTTCACCCGCCACGAAGGTTTCCAGCAACGCACCGCTGAACCTTTCTTCGGGGCGTCGCAACCGTTCGGCATCGACCCCGCACACCACCGCTGCAACTCCGGAATCGACCATGTGAATCTTCGGCCGCCGGATGGCCTTTCCGGTGAGGTTCCTTGACCACGCTGGGATGGCGTAGTGCACATAGACGGTTTCGAGCATCGTCGCGACTCTCCGGATAACGTCGCCGCTGATGCCGAGCATGTTGCCCAACGCGAGTCCGTTGAATTCCTGCGCGGTGCGCGCAGCGAGCACGCCAATGACGGTGGTCAGGTCCACAGTTCTGGGCAGCCGGCCAATCTCTGGAGCGTCTCGCGAGGCGAGTGTTCGAACGTAGGCAGCCAGGAGTTCTGAACGCTCCCGGTCGGTGACGCCGATTGTTTCAGGCATTCCGCCCCGGCATACACGGCGGAATGTTTCCAGCCGCGATTCGGGAACGCAGTTGAGTGATCGAACCGCATCGGGCCCGCTGAACAGTGCAGTGATCAGATCGTCGTGGATCCGTCCGATCTCGCCTTGGCTGAGTGGCCACAGGTCCACGAACAGGGCCCTTCCAGCGAGCGAATCGCTGAGGCGCGGTTCGAAGAGGAATCGGGTGGAACCAGCAAGAAGGAATTGACCACGGGCATTGTCTCTATCGACGACGCCTTTCACCGCAAGGACCAGCGGGTCGCCGCCCCGTTGTACTTCGTCGATGAAGGTGGGCCGCAAGGCTTCGCGCACGAAGCCGCCCGGGTCGGTTCGTGCGGTGCGGAGCATCGGCGCCTCGTCCAACGAAAGGAACGAACCACCGGTTTCTTGGTGGAGCAGCCGCAACAGGCTGGTCTTGCCCGATTGGCGGGGCCCGTTGATGATGAGGATTCGGCTCGTGGCTAGACGACGTTTTGCGACTGCTTCCGCATGGCGGGGAAGGAGGGAGGAAGCGATGCGGAGAGCGTACTCCGATATTTGTCGATAGTAAACCCTGACATTTGTCGGACACTTGGCTCCTTGTTTGTCGTGCTTGCGGAGTGGTCCTACGGGTCCCTGTGTTTCGGAGTGAGAAGCTGAACTGATGGCTCGCCTGTATTTGTCTCCTCCCGATGTTGGGCCGCGGGAGCGCGAGCTGCTGCTGGCTGCGTTCGATTCCAACTGGGTTGCACCTGCAGGCCCTGACCTGGGCCTGTTCGAAGAAGCGCTGGCTGATCGTTGCGGTCGCAAGTATGCGGTGGCGCTCTCCAGCGGTACGGCTGCCATTCACCTGGGTCTGCTCATCAGCGGGGTGGAGCGGGGTGACCATGTGATGGTGAGTTCGTTCACCTTCGCGGGGTCCGTGAACCCGGTGGCATACCTGGGTGCTGTCCCGGTGCTGGTGGACAGCGACACCGAGTCGTGGAACATGGACCCGGCGTTGGTGGCCGATGAGTTGGCCCGGCGTGCCAAGGCGGGGGAGAAGCAGCCCGCTGCTGTGCTGGCGGTTGATCTGTATGGGCAATCAGCCAACCTGCCTGCCTTGCAGGCAGCGTGCGAACCGTATGGCGTGCCGGTCTACGAAGACGCTGCCGAAGCGGTGGGTGCGTCAGCGTTTGGTAAGCGCGCTGGCAGTTTCGGTGATTGGGCTGCGGTGTCGTTCAACGGCAACAAGATCATCACCACCGGCGGGGGAGGGGCGCTGGTCACTGACGATGCTGCGTTTGCTGATCGTGTCCGCTACCTGTCCACCCAGGCCCGTATGCCTGTGGTGCATTACGAGCACACTGACATCGGCTTCAACTACCGCATGTCCAACCTGCTGGCGGCTGTCGGCCGGGGTCAGTTGGAGTCATTGCCTGGCAAGGTGGCGCGCCGCACGGAGATCAACATCCGGTACCGTGCCGCGCTCAATCAGCCAGGTCTGAGCTGGCAGCCGATTCCGGAATGGTCTCGGCCGAACAACTGGCTGACGTGCATGGTGTTGGACCCTGCGGTGCAAGCAACAGTGAATGGTATGTGCGCATGCGATCGGGTCCGGGCGGCGTTGGATGCCGAAGACATCGAGTGCCGGCCGATGTGGAAGCCGATGCATCTGCAGCCGGTGTTCGCCGATGCGCCTGCGCTGGTGAACGGCGTGTCCGAGCGCCTGTTCCACACTGGCCTGTGCCTGCCAAGCGGATCGTCGATGACCGATGCCGACGTGGACCGGGTCATCGCCATCATCGCCGCAACACTCGTATGACCCCCCAACCGCCGACCACGAAGAAGCGCGCCTCGTACGCAATGGTGAAGCGGGCAATGGACGTCGTCCTCAGCGCCGCGGCCTTGGTTGTGTTGTCGCCGCTGCTCGCAGCGGTCGCAATGGTCGTGCGACTGAAGCTGGGGTCGCCGGTGGTGTTCAGCCAGGCCCGGCCGGGTCGCCATGCGGAGGTGTTCAAGCTGTACAAGTTCCGCACCATGACCGACGCCCGTGACGCCGGCGGGAACGTGCTGCCCGATGCCGTCCGGATCACCCCGTTCGGTGCGCGCTTACGCTCGCTCAGCCTGGACGAGTTACCCGAGCTGTGGAATGTGTTGCGCGGTGACATGAGCATCGTCGGCCCACGCCCGTTGCATGTTCGTTACCTGGAGCGTTATTCGCCTGCTCAGGCCCGCCGCCACGAGGTGCGTCCAGGGATCACCGGCCTCGCCCAAGTGAGTGGCCGCAACGCGCTCAGCTGGGCCGACCGGTTCGCCCTTGATGTGCAGTACGTCGACTCGATGAGCCTCCGTCAGGACGTTTCGATCATCGCCCGCACCGTGAAGTCGGTGATCAGCAAAGACGGCATCAGCGCCGATGGCCATGTCACCATGCCCGAATTCACGGGCGACCAGAGCTGATCGCATTTTCTCTTTCGGCGCGACGCTGGCTGATAACGGCTTGCGTTGCGCTCACTGCAATGCGGTTGCGTCAGTTGCTGGCGACTGGTCGGTAGTTACGGGTTGGGCTGACGCGCCATCAACGGCGGGTGGTGACGAAGGTAGTGGTGGAAAATCTGATCGGAACAGGCGGTCGGAACTGTGGACTACCGCCCGTTGGCTGATCAGGAGGGTTGCACCGGCGGCATTGCTGCTCCCGCCGATGTCCCAATCAAGCATCCAGGCACGAGTGACGAATAGACGAGGGCCGACCCCGGCGTCCAAAAGCAGTGCCGGGACGGTCGAAGCGGATTCATCCATTCCAGGGTCGATCAGCTCGGTCGTCCATGCCGAGATCCCGTCCGGTCGACGTGCCTTCCAACCGTCGGGTGGAGTCTTCAGAGCCAGGGCGTGAACCGTCAATCCCGATGCCGTCTCGAGCGGGGGATCTGCCGGTATCAATTCAGGTGCAAGGAAGCACAGCAGCCGCAGCTTCCAGGCACAGGCGTACGTGACGGCTTCGCTGATCTTGGTGACCGTACTGATGGGCAGCCTCGATTGATCCAGTTCGTCTCGGCACAGTTCGACCGTGTGCGAGTACTCGTACGTTGGCGGAAAGGTAGAACCCCGAACGGCGTGCGTGTCGGCTGGCAGTTCATCCGGTAGTCCAGGCGGTTGGGCCACCACCGCAGGTACCAAGACAGGGCGAGTCTCGGCCGAAGCGTCCACTCCTTTCGCCACGAGCGCGTTGGCGAACCGCTTCTCGGCTGTTTCGAGCGTCGCGTTGGCGTGCTTGAGAATTTCGGCCCAGTGGAATTCGAGCCGTCGGCTGAGTGATGACATGTCAGTCTTCCTCCTCTCGGAAGCAATCCTTCAAAGCGATAAATCGTGGCTGTTGCTGTAGGTGCTTCAAGTCATTGTCCCGTTCCAGCCATTGGCGGCTGAGCGCCTCAACGCCAGGTTGGGTGACGCAACGCTCGAGCAAGATCAGGGCTTTGGGGTACTCACCTCGCCGCGAATTCAGGCAAGCCAAGTTGTACGACACGTTCCAGTTCGTGCTGTATCGGTGTGCGATGCGTTCGACGTGCTTCAGGTGGAGGTCCTGCACCCAGTTGTCGCACCACCGTTGGGACTTCGCCAACTGCTGCCAGGCCCCGCCTTCGCCTTCGCAATGCCTGTGTGCCCACTGGATAAGTACGGGTCGTGCCTTGTCTCCGGCTGCGATGGAAATGCAGGTGCGGATGCTGAGGGCACGGTACCGCCGCCGGCTCCATGCGCCAGGTTGCGTCCATGAGATTCGTTCGTCGCGCCGCAGCGACGAGAACAAGACACCGAGCCATGACGTGCGCCACGCCAACCGCCAGAAGTGTCCGCGGGCCTGGTCTCTGAACCATTGCTGCAAGAAGCCCTTGAGGTCGCTGGCGTCTGGTTCTGCAACGGGCTCGCCGTCCCACGTCCAGGTGCGACGCATTGCCGTTCGCGTCGGCTCGTCAATGGCTGCCCTTAAAAACTCGTCGATCAGTTCATGGTCAGCCATATTTAGTGCTCCGGCCAAGCGGTAGCGCGCAGCCAGATACCGAGGGTGTGCCTGGACTGCGCGCCCGTAAACACTGAGAGCATCCAGTCGGCGGCCAGCCAACTCATAGGCATTGCCCAGGTGAACCAGCAACATTCCACTTGAGGGAGCAGCTCGGACCGCTTCCTCCAAACGTTCGACGCTGGGCGATGGTTCCAGCACGGCCGATACGCCGTGCGCGGTGTCTTCGTTCCAACTTGCCCAGGACGGGACCCGCGGCGATCGACTGAGTATCAGACCTGCTGCCCACAGGCCGGCTGTGCGTGACAAGGCCTCGGTCGATTCGGCCTGCACGTTTTTCGAGCCGACCATTGCGCCTGAACTGGCCAACGACACCCGAACGAGTCCACAGTGAGACATCGGCTTTTCGGTAGGAGCGGCTGTGCCGAGCACCGTTGGTACTGGACCGCTCCTCACGCTGAACGCAGCGGGTAACGCAGAGTCCGCGGTGGCTGCCTCAGCAGGCTTTTTTGTGGTCTTCTCGGGCATGCGATCAATGGAGACCCGGTAGCCGGGCTTCCACACCTTTTGCAGATAGGTGGTGATGATCTCGACGAGTTTCTTGGTTGTCGCAAGACTGGGAGACGTCGCCAACATGTCGGTGACAGGTGCCAGCGCCTCGGCTCCTGGGACGATGCCGGGTTCAGTCAGGTTCTGCAGGAGCGCAATACGAAAAATCGCATCGTGGTCATCGAGGTGGATCGGGCCCGGCAACTGGTGTGCGGTTCGTCGCAGCATCCACAGCAGTAGCCCAATCAGTGCAAGTGCGATTGCGGCCCACGCAAGCGGCCCACGTAGAGCGACGGTCCTACTGCTGGAATCTCCAAACGGTTTGCTGAGGTCCGCTCGGCTCCCTTCGAGCAGGCGCTGTCCTCCGGCGACCAGTGCGTCGACGGTGGTGATGTTCTCCTCCGGAACGGGGTCGGTGGCCGTGGTTCGAAGGGCTGCGAGGTCCTTCTTGTCGGCCTCGGCGCCGGTTACTTCGGCTCGCAGTTGCACAAGTTGCACCTGCGCCACGCGCACGAGGCGACGCACCTCGATTCGTTCCGCGTTGGTCCCCCCGGTCTCCGTTTTGTCGGCCTTCCTCGATTTTGCAATCGAATCGATTGCACACGTGGCCTGGGTGAGCGTGTGTTGCAAAGGGTCCAGGGTCTTCGGATCGACGCGCGTGGCTAGCGCTGTGTCGGCAGCCTTCAGAGCGTTGTTGGCTGTGTTCAACGCAGCGATGGCGCCGGCCCACCTCAGGTCTGTATCGGAACAAACTATTGAAGTCAGGTCGTCTTCTACGGCGACAGCCGCCCGGGCTTGTTTCGAAGCTTCGTCGAGTTTCGGACACGGTGTTGCGGCGCTGGAGGTGACTGCAATGTGTACATCCTTTTCGGCCACCGTGAGGCCCGCGATGGCTTTCTCCGCCTGCCGCTGTGCTTCGGTCAGTTGATCAATCTGTTGCGCGGCGAGCGCAGTCTTCTGCGTCGCAAACTCCTCCAGAGTCCTTCCCGCGTCGCTGAGGGAACGTCTGTTCAGCTCGATCCGGCCCACGCCGGAGATGAGCAAGGCGCACACGACGGCGATGCCTGCGACCGCTGCGACGAAGGCCCGCGGAGCCCACTCGGTGGCGACGAAAAAGATCAGCACGCACGCAACCACCAAAGCCCATGCTGTTCTGGTGACCCGGTCGGGGCCAAGGGTTGCCCACCTGGCGGCGGCACCGAATCCGACGGCGCCCAACACTGCGGTCAGACCCCGGGCCACGGCACGATCGGACCAGATGTAAACCAGTGCGACGACGGCCACCGCGACCAATACCCGTGAATCCACCCGGACCGGTAGCGGCTTCCAAGGGCCGAAGGCTCGACTCGCGACAACGACGACGAGAACGGTCGACAGCCCGGCTTTGATAAGCCAACCCAGTCGAAACCCGTACCCCTGTTTGGGCTTCGCCATTGAGGAACCGCCTTTCTCCGTCGATGTGCTGGCTCGTCTGCGATTACCGCATGAAGTGGTCGGAGACTAGCGACAATCTGAGAACCGTGCTCGGTGCCCATTGGGTCTGCCGATTGTGAATCTGGCCACCGCCGGAATCGGCAGCCTGCATCCGCAGCGAGCGGCGCGGCAGCCAACGTCGCCCCGGGTGTACCGCTCTGGAGATGACCCACGCGAATCTGAAGGAGGCGCGCAGACGCTAAGCGCTGGTGAGTTGGTGCACTCGTTGAAAAGAAACGCCAAGCAGAGTCCCGATGTCCCTGAGCGGGATGCCTTGGGCGGCGAGATCGTTTGCGAGTGCGCGAGCCCCAACGGTTGCGGCAGTTTCAAGCTCTGCAGCGCGGTGGCGCTTGTCGGTGACGGCCGCGAGTCGTCTGGCCACCTTTATTGTTCCGACGGTGTCCACCTCGACGCTGATTGTGAACGAGTCGGGGGATGCTCCGGTGGCTGCGCAGACGAGTTCCCGGGCATTGTGTTCAGCGTTGCTGAGACGGCGTGCCTGAGACAGTCCGTCAATGCCGGCAACCGTAATAAGCCACCATTTGTCGTCTCGAGTCACCTGTGCGGTGTAGCTCGTCATTTGGCCTCCTTGCAATGGCAGTTTTTGATGGCTTGCTGGTAGCCGCGAACAATGGCTGGCGAGATCATGGTGTGTCCATCAGGCAGGCTGTAGCGGTGTCGAGCCGGGAGAGCCACTCGGTCGGGTCGCCGGGAGTGTTACGCGGTGGAGTTCGGTTCGTCTGCGAGACCGTCGAGCAGCTCCCGAAGGAGGCCGATCAGCGTGTGCATTTTGGCAGCGCCGAGCGTGGTTTCCCAGTGGGTGTGAAGCGCAAGCACGGCGCGCAGCCCTTCGCGTTCTGCGTCCCAGCCGGCGGCGGTCAGCACGGCGAGCTTTGCCCGACCGTCGGTTGGGTCGGGGCGAAGTTCAATGAGCCCAGCCGCCGCCATCGTCATCAGCAGTTCGTGCATCGACTGACGAGTCATCTCGGCTCGTGACGCGAGAACAGCGGGTCTGCTGCCCTCAGGCTCGATCAGGACCAGGACGCGGTTCTGAGCCGGGGTCACACCCGGATGCGTCCCACTCAGACGCTCGTTGAGTTCCGCGGTGAGATGCGAGAACGCGTTTCGGACAAGTCGCCCGATGTGATCGGGTTGGCTGGCGAACTTTGGCGACGGTTGTTGAGCAGACATCTTGACTTTCGTAAGGGTACCGGACAGTGTGTAACTCGTCAGGTACCCTTACCATAAAGGATTGAACATGAACGCTGAACAGACTCTCCGCAGCTACGTCGATGCCTTCAACCGTGCCGCGCTCGATGACCTCGTGTCGAACTACGCCGACGTGACCGAGTACCACCAGCCATTCCTTCCCACGCCGCTCACCAGCCGCCAGTCGATCCTCGAGTTCGAGTCGTCGATGTTCGCTGCGTTCAGCGACGTTCACGCCGACATCGAGTGGATGGTCACCGCCGGGAACCTGGCATCTGCCGGGCTGCGAATCGGGGCCGTGCACACTGCCGAGATGCAATCCCCAACGGGTGTGCTCCCCGCGACCGGCAACCGAGTTGCGATCGATTCTGCCGAGTTCATCGAGATCGACGACGCCGGCCAAATCGCCCGCCACCGGCGTTACCTGGACACGGGGCAACTCATGGCCCAGCTCCAAGTCCAGACCTCGGCCTGAACACTCCAACCCCGAGTTCCGCCTGAACAAAGACTGCAGTTCTCCCGGACCGCCAGCAGTGATGTAGGCGCGCGGACGAAACAGAAACGGTGCTGCCGTCGCCTGTGGTGGCCGAAGCATGGCGTGAGGGTGCCCTCCGACGTGGTGACGCGGTGATCACATCGAACCCGTTCAGCCGAACAAGAGGGGCGGAAAGTAGGGCGAGCGTCGACTTGTTGGCCGCTGGACAGGTGATGTATGTTACTGATGTATGTCAGCGACACGAACTCAGATCTACTTCACCGAAGAGCAGCGCAACAGGATCGACAGCGCTGCTGCCACGAAGGGCATCACCATGGCTGAACTTGTCCGTGCAGCAGTTGATCAGTACCTCTCGGACGAAGTCGACCCAAGTGAAGTGCTTGCCCGGACCTTCGGTGCCGCTCCCGACGCAGTCGTCGGATCGCGAGACGACTGGCAACGTGGCTGACCTCCTCGTTGACACGGACGTCTTCATCGACCACCTACGCGGAGCCGTCGAACTGAGGGCGGGACGTCATCGGCTGCACTATTCCGTTGTCACTCGTGCTGAGCTCTTCGCCGGGAACACGGCAACACATTTGATCGCTCAGCTACTCGCACCGTTTCGGGAGTTGGCTGTTGATCGAAGCGTCGCCGAACGGGCCGGTCGCATCGTTCGAGAGTTCAGTGTGAGGCTTCCCGACGCACTGATCGCTGCGACGGCTCTCGAGCACGACCTGTCTGTTGTCACCGGAAATCGGAAACACTTCGAACCCATTCGCGGCATCCGGCTCCGAGCACTGCGCTAACCCCAGAGCCAAGAGCCAAGGGTCCGGTCCGCAATCGCAACGCCCCAGAGGAAAGACCCGTACCCGATCTATCGGATCGGTGAGCGACCACCGCTGAAGATGCTCTCGATGCTGGGCGACTCCGACGGCGACTGCGGAACAGAGCGACCTTCAGGGCAACGTGGTCGTTGATTGAACCGTAATGCCAAACTCTCTCTCGGCCAGTTCGATCACATCGATTGGAATCGGCGATGCTTTCTGGGTGGCGAACAGTTCGGGATGTTCACCCGGTGCACTGTGGAACAGCGCAAGTGCTTCGAGTCCCTGGGCGGGATCGTGTCTGATTTTGTAGCGGACTCCTTCGAACCCGGCATCGAAAAGTAGCGCAGCCAATTCCTGAGACGGTCTGTAATCGGCACTGGCGGAATACGCATTGTCTATCCCGAACTCAGCGGCACGTCGGCTTGTCAAGTCGGCGACCCGTCGTTCGCTGGCGAGCCGGGTCGCCGTCAGGGCCCGCACCTCGATCTCTGTGTTGTAGTTGACGATTCGTGTCCGTCCCAACGTCTCCATGAACGCACCAATCGGCGCGTAACTGAAGTAGCACGTGCCGAATTGAGAACTGCGAGACGCCGGTGGGTCGAAACGGAAGATCGGTCGACCGCCGAACCAGCGAACACCTTGTCGTTGCGATGTATCCGGTACAGATCAACTGAAGTGGAAACGGTTCGGGCTGGAAACCGGGCCCAGTCGAGACTGGTGTCCGGGTAGTCGCTCATTGGGCGAGACGTGCCGCCGCCCGCGTGGCTGCGACGAGCAACCTGTCGGGGTCCTTGCCTGCGAGCAGCCACGACGCCGGTGTCTCACCGTCGAGGTCCGGTTGGTTGGTGGACGCCCACGACACGATGGTTGCTTCGGTGATGTCTTCTGCTTCGTCGCGAAACTTCGCAACGACCGATGCGACCTCGGGACGAACCCGCTTGTGAACGGGATCGAACTGCCAAGCGGGAAAGCGCGTTCCGCTGCGGTCTGATGCCAACCCGAGCAGTGAGCCGTTGCGCCGTCTGGCTTCCAGCGCCTGTCTCGTGAGATCGAGCAGTTGGCGCACCTCCGCGGTGTCGAGTGTTTCACCGACCAATGCGGCCCATCGCCGCTGGGCGATGATCTGGCGTGCAGCCTCGTCGCCCACCACAACAGCGAGTGCCTTATCTGCGATCACGACACCGGACTGCTCCAGAGTTTTAGCGAACGACCCAACAAGGGGCGCCAGTTCGGGCTGTACCCGAATCACGGCAGAGATCGCGTCCAAATAAGCACGGACTGAGCGACCGGAACCCCGACTCTGTCGAAGTGGAAGCTGCAGTGAAAAGGGGTCCTTCAAATCTTTCGCCGTCCCGTGTCCAGGGACGACAACGGCGCGGGCAGACTTGCCTCCGCGGTCGCTCACTTGCGTTGGACTGCGCTTGCCAAGCGTCCCTTGACTCGGGTTACTCGCCTTGATAGCGCCTTGACGGCCCTGGGTGACGATTTGACCGCTGGTCGACTCTGATTGGGGGTCGCGTGTCCGGGCCATATGTCGTACCGTACCGCTCAACTGTCAAGCTGTCAAACAGAAAGGGGCCGCACCCGACGGCTGGGCCGGTTCACACCCAGGTGAACTGGCCGTGGACGATGTTGGTCGAGCCGGTCGGTTCCGCAGGGACGACGACCGCCTGCACGGCTACCTTCACGGTTGCGCCGATGTGCGGGTCTGCTGGCTGTTGCGTTGCGCTGCTGACTTCCAGCGCTGATTGCGCAGGGAACGAGTAGGAGAGTTTCCCGTCGCCGTCCGATGTGGCCGTGACAGGGTGGAGAACATTCGGGCCGCGGTTGTCGATATCCGAGTGAGCTGCGGAACCTTGCCACGAGGTCTGCACCGTGATGTTGATCGTTCTGTTGCGTGGGTAGCCGCTGCCGGTCGCCCTGATGTTGCTTCCGTCTCGTGCCACGATGAGGGTGGCTGGCGGAGGTCCCAAGGTCTGGAAAGCGCCGTCGGTCTTCGCTGTCATCCCGTTGGCAGCCGTGGCGGTAACCGACCACCGGTAAAGCGAACCGTAGTAGATGACACCTGACGTGATGGCATAGGTGGTCGCCTTCAGAACAGGCTCAGTTGCAACACGCGTACCGTTCTTGTCGTCCACTTCGATGGCGTATTTCGTTGCGCGGTTCGGTGCTGTAGCGCAGGGATCAGTCCATGACAGCGTGACCGTGTGGTTGGCCTGAGCACCGGTGATTGTGGCCAGGTCCGGTGGACACGGCGGGGTCGCGCTGCGCCGAACGCCGGCGAGAACGCGCCGGAGGAGTGTGTCGCACCTGCCAACTGAAGCCTTGAGTGGTTCGAGCAAATCCTTCATGTTGCTCCTTCCACGGACAACGCTACATCCACTCGCAGAAGACCGGCCCGAAATGCTGCCCGACGCCCGAGCGCCGGAGGACTTAGGGTGACGGCGGGTAGTCTGTCCCAGATGGAGCGGATAAGGCCGGTGGCCATTGTTGGTGGTGGGGGGCTGGGGCGTGAGATTCAGGACTACCTTGCCGATGCCGGACGCACCTTCGTCGGTTTCCTGGACGACGACACGTCAGTGGTAACCAGAGCGGGCGGGATATCCGATGCCGATGCTCTTGATGCCGATCTCCTGATCGCGGTGGGTTCGGCCGAGGTACGCCGACTGCTGATCGCCCGCCTGGGGCCGGGTGTTTCCTACACAACGCTGGTACACCCATCAGCGGTGGTTTCGCGCAGTGCGACCATCGGCCGTGGCGTTGTCGTCGCACCGTTCTGCACCATCGGCCCGGGAGCGGTCCTTCACGACCACTCCATCTTGAACATTCACTGCATGATTGGCCACGATGGGGTACTCGGCACCGCCTCGGTCGTTTCACCGCACGTGGTGCTGGCCGGAGGATCGAACATCGGGAACCACTGTTTCGTCGGGTCCTCCGCTGTCATCTTCCAGGGTGTCACGGTGGGTGATCGCGCCACGGTCTCGGCAGGGTCGATGGTCAACAAGGATGTGCCGCCTGACTCGTTCGTCGCGGGTAACCCTGCCCGCGCCATTCCTCGTGCGGAGGGCAAATGATCGCGCCGGAAGCTGACGACGCTTTCAGACGGTGTCCGTTGTGCGCTGGCGAATCAATCAAGAAGGTTCGTTTCAGTCCTCTTGCAGTCAGGCGGTGCATGGACTGCCAGCTTTTCTTCACCCGCCCACC
>JANNBN010000158.1:0-1686 GCA_031385545.1 Acidimicrobiia bacterium
TCTCAGCACTCAAGCTCGACGAATAAACTTGGACCGTCGGCTCAATCGCCGAAGCGACCCTCGATGCTGGGGACGTCGATGAGGAGGCGGTCGAAGCGGGCCAGGTAGTAGGCCTGCTGGTGGGATTCTGCGACGGTGCGGAACGCGTGCATGGCCATGGCTGCGGCATGGACAGCAGCACCAGATGTGGCGGTCTCGGCAAACGCAGCGGCGTCCATCGACAGCGAGCCGATTTCGTTGGCGAACGCAGGAGTGGTGGCCACGTCGTCATCGAGCGGGTACACCACGAACGCAACCAGATCGGCTGGCTCGCGGCCCCATCCTTGGTTGGAGACCAGGTCCTCGGCATGCATTGCACGGTCCCGGTCGACACCACGCAGCTTGGCGATGGATTGTTTCACTTTGGCCGGGCGTTTCGGAGGCATCCCGCCATCCTCACACGAGCCAGTGACAGTATCGGGCTCTCCGACAAGGACCCCGGCCGATGGCTAGATCCGCTCGAAACCTGCCCACTCGTCCTCGGACGCGAATCGAGCAAGGTTCATCGCCGGCCAATTCGGGCGGTCGGCGAACGGGGCTGGCCGGCCAAGGAGGTAACCCTGGGCCATCGCGCACCCAAGTTTACGGACCTGTGCCAGCTGACGCTGCGTCTCGACACCCTCGGCAATGACCGGGATATCGAGCGCGCGGGCAATACCGACGATCGCCACGGCGATACCCCAACCGTGCGGCGAATCGAGGCTGTTCACGAATTCACGTGCCAGCTTCAGACCATCGAAGGTCAACGAGTTGAGCCGGGCAAGCGACGAGAAGCCGGTCCCGAAATCGTCGATCCAGATCCGGGCACCGGCATCGCGAAGTCCATCCAACACCGTGCGAGCGTGGTCGGTGTCGCCAACGGCTGACTCGGTCACCTCGATGACCAGTTGTCCCGGCCGCAGGTTGTGACGAGAGATCAACGATGACACTTGTTGCACAAGCGTGCGATTGAACTGTCTCACCGAGACATTCACGCTGACAGGCATCCCCAACTGGGCGGCGTGGAGTGCCCCCATCTCCAAGATGTGCGCCCCCAGGCGTACGATCAGACCTGATTCCTCAGCCACATCGATGAACGCCCCGGGCGCCAGTCGACCTCGGGTTGGGTGGTTCCACCGTGCGAGAGCCTCGTACTCCACGGCCCCGGTGCGAAAGTCGATGATCGGCTGGTAGTCCAACTCGATCTGGTCGTCGTCGATCGCGTGGTGCAGGTCTCGTTGCACGTCTGACCAGTCAGTCATCCGTTCACGCAGTTCCATGTCGAATAGTGCACAACCGTTGCGGCCGGCGTCTTTCGCCGCGTACATCGCAGCGTCTGCCTCGGCAAGAAGCGATTGCGGCGTCGACCGTTCGGCGGACACAGCGATGCCAATGCTGGCCGACACGTAGTACTCGATGCCGTCGATGACGAACGGGTGCTCCAAACGAATCCGGACTCGCTCGGCGAACATTTTCGCCTCCGCTGTTGTCGTGACCGGATGGACGAGAGCGAATTCGTCACCACCAAGCCGCGCCACTTGGTCAGCGTGCGGAACACATGCCCGCACCCGTGCCGCAGCGGCGCCGAGCAGCGCGTCGCCTGCGTCGTGTCCCATCGTGTCGTTCACCATCTTGAAACGATCGAGATCGACGAACAACACTGCGAAC
>JANNBN010000165.1:0-5314 GCA_031385545.1 Acidimicrobiia bacterium
GTGGGAACACAGCTCACGCCCGAATTGATTTCAGAACTCAAGCACAGCCTCGGCGTCTGACAGCCGGAGCAGCAGCAAACGCAATCATGACCGACGAGCCGGAACCCTTCCTCAGACCCTTCCTGTCACGCCCCGGCGCGACCGGTTCGATGGTCGATACCCGGACGGAAGACGATACGCCGGAGACGACGGTGGTGCGTGCGTACATGATGACCGCCGGAACCTCGTCGGCCCACCCGGGCCAACTGGCTGACACGCGGATTCATCTCGCATTCGAGTCCATGGTCTCGCTGACCGACTGGGGACGAGCAAGCGTTGTTTCCCTGCAATTCGAACGAGCCAAGATCGCTCGCCTCGTCAGCCAGCAATCCCAGTCCGTGGCCGAGATTGCCGCAACCCTCCGAATACCTCTCGGAGTCACCCAGGTCCTCTGCGCCGACATGGTTGGCGCAGACCTGCTCGAGCATCACCACAGCAACGCAAACCTGTCAGACGATGTATCCCTCCTCACAAGGTTGATCAACGGTGTCCGATCTCTCTAAACCCAAGCCGATTCCAGTCAAGATCGTCGTCGCCGGCGGCTTCGGCGTCGGAAAGACCACGTTCGTAGGGGCCGTCTCCGATATTCCGCCACTCACGACCGAAGCGAACATGACGACGTTGTCCAACGACGTCGACAATCGCGGTGAGGTCACGTCAAAGACCACCACCACGGTGGCCATGGACTTCGGGCGCACCGCCATCGACGATTCGCTTGTCATGTACATGTTCGGGACACCTGGGCAGGACCGCTTCGGCTTCATGTGGGACGACCTCATCACCGGTGCGCTCGGTTCTGTTGTGCTGGTCGACTCTCGCCGTCTCGAGGACTGCTTCCCCGCCCTCGACTACTTCGAGAACCGTGACATCCCGTTCGTCGTCGCCGTCAACCGCTTCGGTGGGTCGACCTACCACGACGTCGATGAGATTCGCGCTGCGCTTGACATCGACGAGTCCATCCCGGTCGTGACGACCGACGCCAGGAACCGCGAAGATGTGAAGAAGACCGTGCTCTCGCTGCTCGATGTCGTGCTGGCCCGAGCCATGGCGAGATCACGTACTGCGGTCTGACCTGAGAGGGCCGGGGCCCGAAAGGGCCGATGGTGTAGGACGTTACGAAGTCTGTGTCGGCACGTAGACGATCAGGTCGCGGTCAGCTGCGTGAGCTGATGCTTCCTCAGCTCGGGTGATCAACAGCTGATCAGTCTCGCCTGGGCGGGAACGGACCGCCGAGACCCGCAGCGAGATGAGATCGGTTGCCTCGTGGCCGCGCATCGGTGCCTGCAATCGGTTCGCGATGCGCAGCGCAAGTGCTTGTAAGTCGGTGTGGCCGAAGCCCCCGCGCGCAGCAACCACGAAACCACGAGGGTCGTGGCGATCTGCGTATTCGTGATCTCGGATCGCGGAACGCAGTCGCCGCTCAAGGACGCCCATTTCGTAGTCTTCGTCCTCGGCGGTCTGTGTGGACAGCTCGACTTCGATCAGGAGCAAGGCGATCGACACGACCGCATCCAATCCGTCGTCGTGCAACGCTGCCAGGTGCTCGGCAAGGGTGTCTCGTGCCGCAGAACCCAGCGTGGGGCTGATCATGAACGGGGCCTCGCAGGCACCATCATCGGCAGAGGGTTTGTCGAAGAGGCCGGCTTCGTCGCACGAGGTGTCGCCTGAGGCGTCGCCTGAAGAGGTGTCGGCTGGGGTGTCGCCTCGGGTGTCGGCTGGGGTGGCGGTCCGTGCTGCTGACAGCACGGTTGCAATGATGGCCCGGGTCCGCGGATCGAGCTGCCGATCAGGACCGGTCCGCACCGGTACCGGGGCTGTTCTCTCAATGTGCGATGCCATGGGTGAGCAGTCTTTGGTCGGAGCCTCGGGCTGCACTGTCAGGGCTTGCGCTGCTGGGCCTCGTTCGACACCCACCAGCACGAACCCTGACCGGCCCGCATCGAGCGCACAGGCTGCGACGGTGACCGGACGGGTGCCGCCGCGCCCGTCGAGCATGACACCATCGGCCGTGAAGGGCGTGCCGGCTGCGAGGCCGCTCAGCGACTGCCCGAATCGGTTGATCAGGTCCCGGTCGAACACCTTCATCCAGGTCGACGGACCGATCCATGCGCCGGGCCGGGGTTCCATCAGTACCCCGGTGAGCTGTGTCCACGCTTCGTTGGCACTGGTCAGGGTGCACTGATTGTCGAGGCGGAGCACGAAACACTGGCTGTGTTCGCGTGGTTGGTCCGCGTTGACCGTTGGGGTCGGCACCGTCGTGGCGTCGAATTGGCTGGCGAATTCCACCGCGCGCCACGATGCGACGTCCGTCAGCACGACCCGAACGGAGTCGATGTCCTGGGCGACCGAGAACTCGAAGTCGACCGGTTTCGCCCGTGTGGCGTGATGGAACCGGATCGGTGCGTTCGGCACAGCGTCTTGCGGACGGTGGATGGCACGATCGAACACGTCCCGGAAACTGGGATGCACGAGGTCACAGACAGGGGTTCCAACAATCGCGCCGACGCTGCTGCCGAGTGCAGCAGCGGTGAGCGGAGAAATGTCTCGCACGGTTGCAGCAGAGCGAGGAGAACCAGGGACACCGGGATCGACCACCAGCAGACCCTTCGTGTGTTCCATCAGGAGATGCGCAATGGCGACGGCATGCGTCGGAAAGGTGCTGTGGCGCAGGCGAGGAGTCACGGTTCGACCATCGGCGCGTTGCGACACCACCTTGACGGAGCGTGCGAGACGACATTGGACTCTGACCAGACGTTCGCCGAACACGACTGGGCGCCTAGAGGCGGGCCTGGTGGGCGCAGTTGCACCGTTAGCCAGGTTGACACGCTGTCGTACAATGTATGCATGGCAACGAAAACTTTGACACTGGAGGCCGTGGCGTCGAGGCTTCGCGCCGCTGACTTCGGTGACTCATTGGAGGCGTGCGGCTTCAGGGTCTGGACCGACGAAGCGCTCGGAGACGTCGTTGAGGTCGTTTTGATTCTCAATCACGACGAATGGGACCAGGCCGCTAGCGAATCGTGTGAGCTCGCCCGACAGGTGGCCGATTCGGCCCTTCGCGATCTTGGCTGTTTTGCCCTTCCAGTGTGCCGGACACGGGCCGAACACAAGGGCTTCGAGGCGCGGGAACGTGGCATGTGGATGCCGGTGGAGTTGAATGGCGCTTGCTGACGACCTGCTGTCCGTGGCGGACGATCTCAGGAAGAAGTCTCGAGAAGCAGACTGGCGTCGCTCGGCATCGTCGTCCTACTACTCTGCATTCCATCGACTCGTCGACGACAGTCTTGCTTTGGTCGTCTCGGCTGCGGTGCCGATCTCGTTGTACGTACGCTCGATCAAGCATTCTGAAATGATTGCTTGCGCTAAAGCGTTCCAGAACCCCAACAACCTCCCGGCCAACTACGGCTTCACCGGAACCGTTTCGACTGACCTAAAGGTAGTGGCGGTGAACATTCAAAAGCTTCGCGGCTGGCGTCTGGATGCCGATTACGACTCGGCTAAGGGCTTTGGAGTCACGCAAGCCAACGATGCGTTCGACGCAGCCCAAGATCTGCAAGAAGCAGCGGGCCGACTGAAAACCATCTCCGACCACGGCTACATATGCATGCTCGCCGCCATGCTCTTACGAAAACCGGAGAAGACCACGTAGCCGTGGTGTTTCCAACAACATCGAGTGGAGCTAAGGGGATTCGAACCCCTGGCCTCTTCCATGCCATGGAAGCGCTCTGCCAACTGAGCTATAGCCCCGTGAGGGACTTGCAAAGTAGCACGCGGAGAACGTCACGCGTGGCCGTTGAGAGCGTCCGAGCAGTCAGAACCCGGGTTCAGCCGTTGCGCAGTGGGACCTCACACGCCTGACCCAGCTCGACCCTCACGCTCACGGCAGGGTTGCCGTGGCCACCAGCGCCCCAACTCGGAAACACGGTCGAGTAGATACCGGCACCCCCGGCCATGAGCACCAGGATGTCGGCAGGCGAGGCAACCGATGCCAATCGCTCGTCATCGTCACCACCCCGGCCGGTGAAGGCCGGGTTCAGCGCCCGGAGTGCGGAGCGGGGGTTCTTCGAGAACTCGAAGATGGCTGACTGCGTGTCCTCCCTGGTCAGCCCGGCAGCAGCAAGGATTGCAGCGTGTTCGGGGTTGAGCACCACTACCGCAGTTCCCCGGTGGAAGTACGCGTTGTTGGAGCACAGGTTCCCGACGCTGTGAGCGAGAGAACGAAGGAGGCGAGTCGCCGAAGCTGGGTCGTCGGCGTCACCCACGGACATCACGGAATGCGGCGCCTCGGTTCCGACAACGGTGACGACGGCTTCGTCCGCGCCGAAACCCAATGAGGTGTGCAGCGGCGGGAACGGTGAGTGTTCCTCGTCCTCACCGAGCACCATTCCAAGTTTGCCGCCGTGGCCAAGCAGTGCCATGTCGCTCACGCCCGGCCGAGCCCCGCCGATGTTGATCATGGCCAGCCGGACCGCACGTCCGATCGACAGGTTCGCCCGGTGGCCGGGCCCGAGCGCACCGAAACCGGAGGCGATGCCACAGAACTCTCGGGCCGGGCCGTTGACGATGATCAACGGCGCTATGGAGTGGGTCGTCGACTGGACTTCGGACAGGTCGAACTCGGGCTGCAGCATTGCGTTGATCGCTGCGATCACCACCGGTACGTGGTCTGGCAGGCAGCCGGCCATCACCGCGGCGATTGCGACCTTTTCGATCGTTGCTGCTCCGAACGCGGGCCCCATCTCGCCAAGGAGAAGATCTGCGTCCATACCAGTTGCCAGGACCATCCGGTCTACCCGTGCGGAGGTCGGAACGACCACCGGCAGACCGTCGGTGCATGCAGCAGCGTGCAGCGCTTCGAGTGCTGCGTGTTCGTCGACTGCCTCGAGGATTTGCCTGTCGTCGGCGCGGATCCCGGCCGGTCCAGCGGGTTGCAGGTTTTCCTGGACGGAGTTCATGGCGTTGCGATGCCGAGGGCAACGAGAATGTGCGGCGCAAACGACCGTGCGACTTCGAGCATAGCCTCGGAGCCTGATCCCGCAACAGGGTGAGGGAGCCGCAGACGCGGGATGTCTGGCATTCCCAATGACCTGCTCACGAAATCGCCCTGCGCCCAGAACGTTTCGGTGATGAGCGCGACGGTCGGGATTCCGAGTTTCGCCAGGTTGATGCCGTCACGCACGGTGCCGGAGGTACAGCTGCCTCAATGCCCGTAGGCAGCAACCACCGCGTCTGAGTGTTCGGCAAGTTCGTGAATCTGTTCCGAGGTGGCAACTGC
>JANNBN010000172.1:0-20011 GCA_031385545.1 Acidimicrobiia bacterium
CCCGGGCACGCAACATGGTTTCGTGTTCCCGGAACGGCCGCAGTACGACCAAGCTGCCGCAGAGCGACACTGGGTTCGGATTCACGATCTGTTCCGCAACGCGCTCAACCCATGACACGCTGACACCATGGCAACCTCGGACACCCTCGCTTCGGACAGCTCCGCATCTGACAGCCCCGCGCCAGTCACCCCGCTGGACACCGGCGCTGACGCAACGAAGCACTCGCTGATCACCGACGCGCGCCGCCAACAGCTCACCGAGCAGCGCGACGCGCTGCGGTCGGCCCATCTGGTTGCGAAGGATCGGCGGCCTGCAAGCAGTTCCCGGGGCGTCCATCACGTGGCGCTCATCAGCGCCGATGTGGAAGCAACCATCAACTTCTACCAAGGCCTGCTGGAGTTCCCGCTCACCGAAATCTTCGAAAACCGAGACCTCGCCGGGTCCACGCACTTCTTCTTCGACATCGGCAACGGCAACCTGCTGGCCTTCTTCGACCTGCCCGGGGTCAACGCTGGCTCGTACGCGGAAGTGCTGGGCGGGCTGCACCACCTTGCCATCTCCGTTGAACCAGATCGCTGGGTGCACTTGCGTCACAAGCTCGACGCAGCGCAGGTCCCTTATCTGCACCACAGTGGATCGTCGCTCTACCTCAACGACCCCGACGGCGCCCGCATCGAGCTCATCAGTGATCCGCTGCTGAACATGTACGGCACCCAAGTTGGATGACCGATCCCGCCGATGTCGACGCCGATTGGCTGAACGCAGCACTCGGTACGCATGTCACGTCGCTTCGGGATCCGGTAGACGCCTGGAGGGCATCGGGATGCGCCGCCTTGTCGGACCCATCGCAATTTGACCCATCGCAATTTGACCCACCGCAAGCACTGCTCAACGCAGTCGGTTTTGCAATTCGTGCGGCACACTCCATCATGCGGTCGTCCGCGTTGCTCGGCTGGACGGTAGCGGTGGACGGCCCCGCGCTTCTCGCGCAGCGGGCCGCGCAGACGCCGGCCCGCTGGACACAGGCGAGCAGCCGCAACGGCACTACCCGGTTCATCCGTAGCGCCGACGGCTGGGTGTCGTTCACTATCAGCCGCGAGGACGACACCGACCTGCTGGCTGCCTGTTTCGAGGCAGACTTTCCGCGTTCGGCGGAACCCTGGTCGCACATCGCTCGATTGAGCGCATCACTTTCATCTGCACACATACGAGAACGGGCGACGTTGCTCGGTCTCAGCTGTGCAGTGCTCGGCGAGCACCGACATTCTCCCCTGGCGTCGGCTCATGTTCGCCACATCACCCGCCAGGACACCGGGCCCGCTACCGAAGGCCTCACGACGCCGACCGGATTCACCGTGCTCGATCTCAGTGCGCTGTGGGCCGGCCCGCTGTGTGCCCACCTGTTGCACCAATCCGGCGGCGATGTCACGTTCGTGGAAGACCCCACCCGGCCCGATGGAACACGAATCGGTGCACCCTCGTTCTTCGACGCGCTGCATAGCGGGCACCGGTCGCTGCAGATCGACCTGCGCTCGGCTGCTGGTCAGCAGCAACTCTCCGACCTGCTTGCTGGTGCAGATGTGGTGATCACCAGCGCACGGCCACGAGCGTTTCAACAGATGGGCATCAACCCGCTTGCTGTCATGACGGCAAACCCTGTTCAGGCGTGGATATCCGTATCGGGCTTCGGCGCAGTGCAACCCGATCGAGTCGGGTTCGGCGACGACGCTGCCATCGCAGGCGGGCTGTACGGGGGAACCGCGCAACAGCCAACGTTCATCGGCGACGCCATCGCGGATCCGCTCACCGGCATGACCGGCGCAGCTATCGCGCTCTACGCAATCGTCACTGCCCGCCGCGTTCATGTGGACCTGCCCCTGGCCGCTGTTGCCGCATTGGCGGCCCGGTGAAACCTGCGGACAGCTTCCCGCTGCTTCACCGTGTCAGGCGTGCTGCACTGCTGGGCTCGGACCAGCTATGGGACATCGCCATCAACAATGCGCTCATATCATCGCTTCAGCCATCGGTCCTTACTCCGGACCGGTTCACCACGCACGCTGAGAGAAGTCCCCACGCAGACGACGAGACCGTTTCGCTCGATGCGGCGGGATGCCTCGTCCTGCCAGGTCTGCACGATCATCACCTCCACCTGTTCGCGCTTGCTGCGGCAATGGCATCGGTTGACTGCTCACCTGCTGCAACTCCGGATCACGCCTCGTTCGGGCGGGCTCTTGCCGACGCAACGGTCGGCGCAGATGGTACCGTTCGCGGGTTCGGGTACTACGAGTCCACCGCCGGCGATCTCACGCGTGAACTGCTCGACACAATCCGCGCCGATGTCCCCGTGCGGATTCAGCATCGGTCAGGCGTGGCCTGGTTCCTCAACTCCGCAGCACTGCACCGTGTCGACAGGGGCGACCATCCCGACGGGCGTCTGTTCCGAGTCGATGACGGCCTGGCGTTCCGCTTACGACGTCCCGGAACCACCACGCCGGGTATCGATCTGAGACACGTCTCCGCCGTGCTGGCTGCGCATGGGGTGACCCACCTGACAGATGCCACCCCCTACAACTCCGATGCAGCGTTACAACGGCTGATGGATCAGAAGACCACGGGTCGAATTCTGCAGCACCTGGGAGTCATGGGATCACCAGCAGTGCACAGCGCGACGATCGGGGTTTCACGTCCGGCAGCAAAGATCATCATCGACGAAGCGCGTGCTCCTAGTTTCGAATCCGTCCGTACACAGATCATGTTGGCCCGCGCTCAAGATCTCCCTGTGGCGATCCATCTCACCGATCGCTCCACCACCTGGCTGGCACTGTCTGCACTGCACGAGGTTGGTTCCGTGCAAGGAGACCGGATCGAGCATGGGTCCGTGCTGGACCATCAGGCCGTTTTGCAATGCGCAGCACTCGGCCTCACGGTGGTAACCAACCCGGCCTTGGCGTACGAACGGGCAAGGGACCACGCAGCTCAGACCGACGCAGACGATCAGGCCCACCTGTGGCGGTGCGGGTCACTCATCGATGCCGGAGTCCACGTACTTGGTGCCACGGACGCACCGTACGGGTCTGCCGATCCGTGGGCATCCATCTCAGCCGCCGTCGACCGAACCGCTGGCAGCCAACGGGTCGGCAGCGATCGTGACCTCACGCCGCTGGAAGCCATCGGCTTGTTCCTCAACGCACCCAGGTTGAATGTCGGCATGTCCGCCGACCTTGCTGTCACGTCGACAACCGAGGCCGAACTCATGGCGCTGATCGGCGCTCGGCGATCCCCGGCGGTGCGGCACACCGTGGTCGGCGGCCGTATGGTGACGCCGTGAGCGGAGAAACGGAAACGACCATCCCTTGCATCACCGCCGACGAGGCGGTCACGTTGGCAGCTCGGGGGGCGCTCGCCGACACGTACGGCGCGTTGATCAACCTTGATCAGCAGATCGATGCCGCGCTGCTTGGGGCCGAGCCCGTCGTTGCCATCGGCGCGGATGTATTGGCAGCGACTGGCGCCGAACGGGAACAGATTGCCTCGACGGTCCGCGCCTCACCCATCGCCAGCGCTGCTCTGTGCGCTCTCCTTCGTACGCCCACGAGTGCCAGCACCGGATCGCGGTTCGCGCTGGAGTCCGCAACGTATTCGATGCTGCAAGCAGGGCCGGAATTCGCGGCATGGCGCGCGGCGCGGCCCCGCCGCGACGTACCCCGGACCGGAGAACCTGCCGTGCTGGTGGACCGTGTGGGCGACGTACTCCACGTGCGGTTGAACCGACCCGAGCGCGGCAACGCGGTCGACAATTCGCTGCGCGATGCGTTGACCGAAGCGCTCACGATCGCGCTGGTCGACTCGACTATAACGTCAGTCCAGTTGACCGGAAACGGGAACCACTTCTGCACCGGCGGAGACCTCGACGCGTTCGACACGTTCGCTTCGCCTGCCGCTGCGCACATCGTCCGGCTGCAACGAAGTCCCGCCAGGATGCTCTGTGTACTTACATCGCGCTTACAGGCTCACCTGCACGGCAACTGTTCCGGGTCAGGTGTCGAACTGGCTGCATTTGCTCACAGAGTCAGTGCGCCACCCGCCGCAACGTTTCAGCTGCCAGAACTAGCCCTTGGACTCGTCCCAGGAGCCGGCGGCACCATCAGCATCGTCAACCGGATCGGCGCGCAGAAGACAGCGTGGCTCTTGCTCACGCAGCGTCGGATCGATGCCCCAACAGCACTTCGATGGGGCCTGATCGACTCCATCGCCTAATTGCCCGACTTATCGACGGTACCTCGGGCGTTGCGCCCGGTCAGGGACGTATCAACTCGACATGGCAACCAGCGGACTCAGCGAGCTGTCCGAGGTCATTACTGTCGAGCGTGAGATGATCTCGTCGCCGTCGGCTGCGAGAGCAACAAGCGCCGCGTCCACGACATCGGACATCCGGGTCGAAGCCAACAGTTCCCCGGCGATCCGGCCAAGACGCTCGTCCAGGGACCTCACATCCATCCCCGCCAGCGCAGTCGCCAGTCGTGCCTGCCGTGGGCCACCCCGCCAGACCTGACCAACCACACCGCCGTGCGTCACCGGCCGCTCGCCCGCCAGGTGCAGCCCCTTGAGCCTCACCCACATCGCACGGTCGTTACGATCGAGCCCGATCATGCGCCGGCGTCGAGGATGGTGGTCACGCCGTCTTGGCTTTGGCCGGGCGCTTATGCGGTCCTCGAACGACGACGGCGCGTTGTCGATCCGATCGTCGTTGCTGGGCGATCTCCTCGGTACTGATCTCACCGAACTCCGCCTCGTAGTCAGCTAGCGCGTCACCGAGCCGGGCCAACTGTTGGTCGCGTCGCGCCCGATCTGTCAGCGCAGCGTTCACCCAACCGCTCAGCGAGTCGGCCGAGCCGCTGGCCACCGCACGGTTGGCGGCTTCGACGGGTTCGGGATCGACCGTCACCGTGAGCCGACGCTTCTGCTGAGTCATACGATCATCATACCGGAATGAGCACGATGCGCTTACCCGTGATGACAGCTAATCGTCGCCCGCTATGAGACGGCTGAGTACTAGCCGAAGGCCCAACTCCACCTCCGAATTGCCCACACGTAGGATTACAGGTCGCCGAAGCGAGTCACCAGGTCCTCGGCCTGCGAGAAGTCGCCTGGCTTCGATGGGGCGAGCACTATCCGCTTCACCCCGAGTTTGGCGATCGCTTCGATGTGTTCGTACAACTTGGCACCACGAGCGATGGCACCGGTGGAGATTTCGATGGCATCGGGGTTACGGCCGTGTTCCTGTGCCGTTGCGCGGACGATGGCGATCAGGTGCGTCAGCTCTTCGATCGACCCCGAACCAGGGAAGAACCCATCACCCAACTTTCCGGCGCGACGGGCAGCAATCTCGGTGTGGCCGCCAATGACGATGGGCACGGACTTGGCAACCGGGGTGGGACGTGAATGGCACGGCCCAAAGTCGAAGAACTCTCCGTGGAACTCGGCGGCCTCGCCGCTCCGCAACGCGCGCAGGATGGCGATGTATTCGTCTGTTCGCTTCCCGCGTTCGTTGAACGGAACACCCAGCGCTGCGAACTCTTCGGCGAGCCTGCCCACACCCACGCCAAGGACGGCCCGTCCACCGGACATTGCGTCGAGTGTTGCGACTTCTTTGGCCACAACAATCGGGTTGCGTTGCGGCAGGATCATCACTCCCGTGGCCAACTTGATGCGGCTGGTCCGCGCGGCGACGTAGCTGAGCCAGATCAGCGGGTCTGGAATGTCGAAGTCTTCGCGGCCACCTCGCATGGCAAATGCGATCGCGATGTGCATCCGCTTACCCTGTTATGGCGAGGTGGCGCAATCCAGTACGGACCGGTACACGAGCTCTTTCTGGCTCAGCTGTCGAGCTATCTGCTGTTCCACATAACGCTGAGTGGCACGGCCACGATTCGATCGGTATCGATCAGATACCGCTCGAGATCTCTCGCCTTCAGTGGGGTGACTCGACAAGCGTGGCCTTGGGCGGGCCGGCCAAGAGTTCGAACATCGGTGCAAATGCTCCGCTGGCCACGCCCTCGTTCATGACCGCTTCCCGCGCCTCGGTCGACTCCCAATCTGCGATCTCGACCAGCATGTCGGGGTCGTCAATCGCGTTGTAGAATGTGGCGCCCAAGGATCCGGGCATCGGCGGGTTTACGGCCGATGCAATCCCTGCAGGATGGGCTTCAGTTCCCGCCGCAGCAGTTTGCCCGTGTCGTTGTAGGGCAGTTCGTCCATCGGGTGCACCACTGCGGGAACACGTGCACTGCGGAGATGGCTGGCCACCCATGCCTGCACGTCGACGGTGTCGACCGATTCGCCTGCCTCGAAGACCACGGCACACGCCGGCACCTCGCCCCACTCCACGTCTGCGATGCCGACCACTGCGGCCTCTTTGATGGACGGATGGTTGATGAGTACGTCTTCGATCTCACCAGGCGACAGGTTTTCTCCGCCGCGCACGATGACATCGTCGATACGGCCAGCCAGGAACAGGTAACCATCGGGGTCGAGGTAGCCGGCATCTTTCGTGGCGAACCAACCCGCGGAATCGAGGGACGACCGAGACCCGTATTCGCCGCTCACCTGGTCGCCACGCACCCACACCTCGCCCTGCTCACCCTGCGGCACTTCACGGCCGTCGAGGTCTCGGATGGTGAGCTCGATGATGGGCAACGGTCGGCCGACCGAACCGAGCCGGGCTCGGACCGCAGGGTCATCCGACGAGACCGCAAGGCGATGGTCGTCCGGCCCCAGCACCGAAACGGATGACGAGGTCTCGGTAAGCCCATATGCGTTGACGAAGTCGACATGTGGCAGTAGTTGCATGGCTTGTTCGATGACCGGAATCGGCATACGGCCACCGCCGTAGGACAGAAGCCGCAGCGTCGGCAGCCCGGCCGAAGAGTCACCTTCCGCTATCAGCGCATCGATGATTCGGGCCAGCATCGTTGGCACAACCATCGCGTGGGTGATGCTTTCCTCCCGCACGGCAGCGATCCAATCGGTGGGCTCGAACACCGGCAGCTGCACCAGCCTGCGGCCACCGAACACCGCTGTGAGGATGGCTGCCATTCCAGCGATGTGGTACGGCGGCACGGAGACCAGCGTTGCTTCGCTTGGATCTGCCGCCAAGAAGTCCACCGAGCCGAGGACGTAGCCAACCAGGTGGCGTTGGCGCAGGATCACCGGCTTCGGAGCGCCGCTGGTGCCCGAGGTGTGCAGCACGATGGCGACGTCTTCGTCGTCGAACGACCAGTCGGCATCGGATGAAACGGTGCCCGCAATGGCCTTGGCCGCCGACGACGTGCTATGCGCGCTGATTGCTTGCTGTGCGGACTGCGGGCCGACAAGGACCGCCGGCGTCTGGGTGGCGATCAGGGCTTCCAGGCGATCGACCGCCAACCGGAAGTTGACGGGCACAAACGGTTTGCCTGCCCACGAGCTGCCGAACAGGAGCACCGGCAACGTGGGCGTGGACACGTCGCCGTAGATGACGTTGTCGCCCTGGTCGGCCAACCACGCTGCAGCCCTGCCGGCGAGATCCTTCAACCGGCCATAGGTAAGACCGTCTGCGCGCCTACCAAGTGCCAGCCGGTCTGGTTCAGCCTCGGCTGCCATGTCGAGCAGCATCATCAGGTTCATGGGTTACCCGCTTCGGTCCGGCGCATGGGCCAGCTTCAGTCCGACGAAGGCAGCGCCTTCGCCCCCTTCACCCCGAGCCCGGTGTCACCAATGGTGAGCGACCCGGCGCCGCCCTTGCTGCACAGCAGCTCGATTGCCAGTTCTTCATCTGCATACCGCTTGCCGAGCAACGAGCCGGCGGATCGGTCTGCGTCTCTGGACACCGACGGATCTGGCGTGACGGCCGCATCGACCATGGGCGCTCCGCCGCAGCGAAGGTCGACATCATCTTTCGGGGCTTTCACCACTACTACCTGCGTGTCGCAGACCTGCGACTTGAGGCGTGAACCGGGCTTGAGCTGCATGAGGTGAACTCCACTTCGATTTGGCGTACCGGCTGGACGGAGAGCGTTCGAGGGAAAACGATACTCGTTTCCCGAAATCGGACTCCAGTCGAAGGCTTGGCCACCCGTGATTCGCTGCACACACCACCTGTGACAACAGTTGATGCCGACCGCACCCTGCAAGTGCTCCGTGCGCTACAAGAGATGACCGCCAACGCGCTGCGGCATTCTCACTCATTTACCCTTTCCGTTGAGTGTTGCGCAGGGCAGGACCCCGCGCAAAGTTGTCCGTCGTCGTGGCCGATGTCGGAGTCGGTTTCGACTTGGATACCGTCGGGCCAGGGCGGTGGGCTCAACAGCCTCCGAAGAGCCAAGAGGCTGTCAGGAACGTTGACCGTTCGATTTGCCAACCCGGGGACGCGGGTCGAACTCACCTTCCCTATCCGAAATCGCCGTCGTGATCTACAAATCGATGCTGTAGTACGCGCTGAAGGGGTCGAGGGTGTAATCGCCAAACGGACCGGTCGGCTTGAACCCAAAGCGCACATACAATGCGTGCGCTGCTTCGAATGATTCCCCGGTGCCGGTCTCAAGACTCACTTTGGTCATGCCGAGCAGGCGAGCCTCTTCCAGAAGGCGGGTGAGGATGCCGGCGCCGACACCGCGTCGAACAAACCGCTCATCGGTACGCATCGATTTCAGTTCACCGTGGTCCGGGGCAATCACCTTCAATGCACCCATGCCCATCAACTCCTCACCGTCCCACGCCGTGAAGAAATGGACATCCGGCGCACGGAGCACATCGAGCTCCAGCGCATGCACGCTGCAGGCTGGCGAGGTAGCTCGCATCCCCGCCAGGTGAAGCTCCAGGAGCGCGGCGACTTCGGGGCCGGACAAATCGTCACGAACAATACGCATCGGGCCATTCTGGACCCTGGCTCTTGTTCGCCGGTCGGTTAATCTGCGGCCGACAATACGCGAAGTCCGCCTCGACTCTCCAGAACCGGGCTGATCCCCGGGTCCTCGGGTCAGGTCGACTGCTGCAAGCGATACTCACTGACAAAGCGTGAAATGGTCAAAGCCAGCAGGATGATCGTCGCAGAACAACCGGATGAAATGGGGTCTCGGCACTTCGACGGCGACCACCCTTGGGATTCGAGTTAATAGCTCACGGCAACGGTTCGATGGTACCGGGTGTGGGTTCGTCGTGGACGGCGATCGGCCACGACCCGTCTCCCGTTGCGAGTTCTCGCATCGACCACCAGTGACATTCATCGTCGAAAATCATCGCGTCGACAAGCTCGACTTCGATTGCAGCGAGGAGTTGTTGCAGCAGACCAAATGCTTCAATGTCTGCGTCGGACGGTTGAGGCTGGGGAACAATCCACAGCGGCCTGGAGTCGATGAGCAGCCATCGAGATGGGCAGGGTGTCACCGCCATGAGACCCTCGGAGCGGGGTTTGTACAGTCGGTCTGGACTGGACGCCCATCGGACGAGCGTGTCGAACGTCCCTCCCGGTGAGTAGCAGCTGAAACAGCCGTTGGTGTCGAGATGCCAGATTTCGGCACCACCCCGTTAACCCATCAACGGGTCAACCTGCGCCCATGCGGCAACATCGACGGAGGATCGAAACGTGAAACCTTCTATCGCCGGATAGTCAATGGTGTCGGAGTTCCACGATCGTTGGTAAGTATGCATATGCACTTCCTGGTTCGCATGTTGAAGGCGCTTTCGTTCAAAGGGGGAAGAGGTGGTGGACTGACGGCGGTTCTCACGCCGGACCAGAATGTACAGAAGGGGGTATGACAGCCGAGAGGCAAACCAACTTCGGTGACCAAGAAACGCGAGATCTGGTGCTCGCCGGGGGACTTGATGATGGAACCCGGGTGCGTTGCGCTGACAGTGCCTAAGCAGCAACACGCAAATCCGAATCGCGCAACGCGCAAACCGACTTTCGACGGTTTTCGGGCGACGAAACAGCCTTTGCGTGTTGCGGTCCACCATTTGCGTGTTGCTCCCTTGTCATAGCCCCATGGCACACTGGTTTCAGTTCGCCAAACACCTCCCCCGCGTTCGAGTTGACAACACACGAAAACGGAGGGTGCCGTGGGCGCTCTTACACAAACCTGCATATCTGAAGGTCCGCGCCAAAGCGCGGTGCTCACCGGTCCGCTCGCTGCAGCGCACCTGCAATGGGACGGATTCCGCGACATTGCCTGGCCACGTCGGTGGACGGCCCCGGCCACAGTGCGTCCTCACCCTGAAGTAGTCAGAACCCGAAACTGGCTTGCACCCATGCACGTCGATGGGCTTCTCCTTGCTCATCCAATTCTGATCCTGCGTCATCTCGGCAACGACGTCAGCGGGTTTCCGGACGATCCGAAGATCAGCCACCTCGAACGAATTGAACTTGCGGTCGAGCACGCTCTTCGAACGGGTATGGACCTTACCGATCTTCGCCGATCAAGCGTCTGGAAGGGCCGCACCCCGGGCGACCAAATGCTTGCCTCGGTGCTGGTCGAGCGAGGTTTCGAACCGCCGGCCGAGAGCTTTGCCGAAACACGTCAGATTCAGTGGTTGCGTGACTGGGGGTACTACTGCTGGCGCCAAGTACCCATTCACGAACGCGGCCAAGTGAAGCACCGGGTCGACGTCGTGGTGCCGTTCGACCAACCCCGCGCACGCATCTGGAGGCCGCAGCAGGTGCTGCCGGCCGACGGGCTGGTACTCGAGGTCGACAGCCGGGAGTTCCATCACAACCGATTCGAGGAAGATCACGCACGCGAAACCACCTACGACCTGCTCGGCTACTCGTGGATGAGTTTCACTCCGAATCAGCTCGAACACAGCCCGGCCCGAGCACGCGCAGCTTTCGAGCGACGGTTCGAGCAGGCGAAGCGCAACACGCAAACGGCAAAACGCAACACGCAGGTCCGCAAAGTTGCGTGAAACGTGTGCCGAAACCCGTTTGCGTGTTGCGTCCGAGGGCGTTGCGTGTTGCGCAGCGGGTTTCCGGCTGGATACACCGATACGCTCGGCGAATGAACAACGACGAAGAGACCGGCACAGCCGACCTGACAGGCGACCTCAGCGGCACCTACGTTCCCAGCACCTGGGACTGGGTCGCAGATCAGGTAGCGCTGTACGAACGCAGCAACGGCACCGAGGGCAACACGCTGCGAGACACAGGCATCCCAGTGGTCCTTGTGACCATGATCGGCAAGACCAGCGGGAATGTCCGCAAGATTGCGCTGATGCGAGTCGAGCACGAAGGTTCGTATGCACTCGTTGCATCCGTCGGCGGTCGGCCCGAAAACCCCAAGTGGTATACCAACCTCGTCGCCAACCCCGACAACGTCATGCTGCAGGACGGTCCTGCACCATTCCCCGTCACGGTCCGAGAGGTCTCGGGCGACGAGCGCCAGCAATGGTGGGAACGTGCCGCGGCAGTCTTCCCGACCTATGAGGAATATCGAGTGAAGACGGAGCGGGTCATACCTGTCCTCGTTGCGTCGCCGCGGGCGGTTTGATGGCATGCCCAAGTCGCTCGGCACCTAGTCGTGCACGAGTTGCCCGGCCGATCGCTACCTGGCCCAGGCTGATGCCACCGTCGTTCGGCGGAACGTTGCGGTGTACGAGGACGGTCAGCCCGATCGCCTCGAGTCCGGTCCGCACCATGCCCTGCAACAACTGGTTCTGAAAGACACCACCGCTGAGTGCAACGGTGTTGAGCCCCACTCGGCTGGTGATGATCCCCGCGGCGCGTACCGCGGCGTCTGCGATCGTCCGGTGCGCGATCCAAGCCAGTTCGTCAACCAGAGCGGGCCTTGACGCTCCAGGCCCCACTGCTTGGGCAAGCGACCGGACGAACCGCGACGGGTCGAGCACGACGACGCCGTCGTGTTCGACGACATGGATAGGTTCAATTCCCAATTCGACCCTGTCGGCATCGGCGTCCGCTCGTCCCATGCCCGCCCGTTGCTCAAGCTCCATAGCTGCCTGGCCTTCGAACGACACCGAGTCGCGGACTCCGAGGATTGCCGCTATCGCATCGAACAGCCTTCCGACGCTGGTCGTCTGCATCGTCTGGCTATGCCGTGCGACAGCCTCCACAGCGGACCAACGATCCTGATTTCTCGTCCGCACGGCGAGCTCGCTCGGAACGGCGCCCGCATACGCGTCGAGCAGATGTGCAGCTGCCATTCGCCACGGATCGCGAACGGCCGTCGAACCACCAGGCAGGGGAACCGGGCGGAAGTGCCCGGCTCGCTCGTAACCGACAAGGTCAGCAACCAGAAATTCTCCGCCCCACAGGGTTCCGTCGGGGCCGTAGCCGTGACCATCGAAAGCGAGCCCGACGACAGGACCCCGCATCGAGTTGTCCGCCAGACACGATGCTATGTGCGCATGGTGATGCTGCACGGCGAGCAACTCCACGTGCTGCTCCTGAGCCCACTTGGTGGAGAGATACTCCGGGTGAAGGTCGTGAACCACCAACGCTGGTTTCACGTCGAAGAACGTCCGCAGGTCGACGATCGCCTCGCTGAAGCTTCGATAGGACTCGACATGTTCAAGGTCACCGAGGTGTGCAGACATAAAAGCCTTGTTGCCGCGGCTGACACAGACGGTGCTCTTCAGCTCGGCACCTACCCCAAGTATCGCCGGCACACCCATGCGTTCGTCTGCAACTGCGAGGTCGATAGCAACTGGAACGTAGCCACGAGCGCGCCGGAGCGTTGTGACCGTGTTGTCGAACCGCTTCACCACTGAATCATCTGCACGCCGATGAATACGGCGATCGTGACTCAACACCGAATCGGCTATTGATCCGAGTCGGTTGTCGACAAGGTCATCAGACGCCACGATGGGCTCGTCGGAACGGTTTCCGCTGGTCAGCACCAGCGGTCCGTCAAACGCCTCTGCAAGGAGATGGTGCAGACCGGTCGACGGCAGCATCACACCAAGCGTCTGACTATTGGGAGCAACCCGAGGACTCACACCACCGACGTGGTCAGCGCGGCGCCACGCAAGGACGATGGGGGCCTCCGGGCCTACCAGCGCGAATACTTCTTCGTCGGAGAGGTCGACAAGATTCCGGGCTGCGGCGACCGACCGAACCAGTAGGGCAAACGGTTTTTCGTCGCGGTGCTTCCGAACGCGCAATCGGCCTACTGCCTGGTCGTTGGTCGCATCAACGGCCAAGGAATATCCACCGATACCTTTCACCGCAACGATCTGCCCCGCCCGCAATGCAGCAATCGCAAGCGTCAGCGCGTCCTCGTCGGTTTGACCTATCGCCACGCTTGGTTCCGTGGCCTGAACCTCACCGCCCGATGGCACTGCTGGTACCGCGCGGAAATGCAATCGGGGACCGCATGCTGGGCAGCAGATCGGCTCGGCATGAAAGCGACGGCTGCCTGGGTCCGCGTACTCCGCAATACACAGTTCGCACATCGCGAAGGCCGACATTGTGGTGTTGGCCCGGTCGTACGGGGTGGCGCGGATGATGGTGAAGCGCGGCCCACAGTCCGTGCAGTTGATGAAGGGATGCCGATACCGGCGGTTGCCTGGGTCCCGCATCTCGAGCAGACACACTGTGCACGTACGAACGTCGGCGGGCAAAAGAGCTGAAATCTCAGACGATCGTGCACTCGGCCGAATCACAAAGCCCGTTGTTTCCCGGTCAGCGGCAAACCCATCAACCGCGGCTGCTGGAACCACCTGGACGGATTCGACGACAGACAGGGGCGGTGGCGAGGACCGCAGTTCCTGAAGGAAGAGATCGACGTCGGTCGTTGGACCGGACAGTTCGATCAACACCCCGTGATGGTCGTTCAAGACCCATCCTCGAAGGCCGAGGCGAGTCGCGAGCCGATGTACGAACGGTCTGAACCCAACTCCCTGGACAACTCCGAGAACGCGGACGTGAACGCAGACGAAAGGATCGGGTTTCAGGCTGGCACGTTCGCTTCGATGATTCCGACGAGACGATTGATCTGCTCCCATAGCAATGGGGCCGCATCATCGCTGACTCTTTCGCCTGCCCGATCGGCTGTGGTGACCGCCGCATCGATGGGGATCACGCCGACCAGCGGCACACCAAGCTCGGCGCACTGGACGCGGAAGAAGTCAGCATCGCCCGGCAGATCGGCCTTGTTGCCGATCGCGATGCATCGGCTGATGCCGAGTTCTTCCGCCAACGCGATGGTGCGGGCTGCCGTGACAACCGACTTTCGGCTGGGGTCCATCACGATCACCAAGATGTCGGCATACGCGAGGGTTCCGCCCGACCGGCTGAGGTGTTCGATGCCGGCCTCCATATCGACAATGGTCACGTCGGCGCGTGCCTCGAGCGCTTCGCCGAGCAGACTTCGCACTGTCGAATGCCCTCCGCACGTGCAGCCCGCCGCTGCCTCGGTGACGCGCAGCGCCGACAGCACCGTCACACCGGACGGAGTGACGACACCGAACTGGTCGAGCAGTTCGTCGACGGCGTACTCGCCACGGCTACCGACCACCAGCGACCTCGGCAGCACCGGGATCGCTTCGGTGGCCGCAAGGTCGAGCCCCAACGACATGGCCAGGTTGGGATTGGAGTCCGTATCAACCGCAACCACTCGCAGCCCCCTCGCCGCGTACGAACGCGCCAGCAGCGACGAGACGGTGGTCTTGCCGACGCCGCCTTTACCGACAACACCGATCTTCAGTCCGGGTTTCATGGAGCTCCTCGTGTTGCTCTATGCGTACAACATACAGACCTGTTACCGTTGTCACACGTTCGAACCGACGTAAGGAGCAAGCGCATGGTCCTGTGGTGGATTGGAAACGCAGTGCTCCTCCTCGTTGTGGTGCCCGTCGTCATCCTTCTGGCCAATCGAGTCATTCGACCGGCTGTCGAGATCGACCGGTATGCATCGGACATCCTTGAGCATGGTGTCGGCCTCACCAAGAACCTCGAACCTGTCCCGGCGCTGCTCGACACGCAGGCACTGGTCGTGGTCGCAAAAGGCCACGCTGTTCGTTACGTCGTCGCACTCCAGCCGCTCGTCTAAGGACATATGAAATGCCAGCCGCTGCAATTGTCACCCTCATCCTCACCGCCGTTCTACTCCTCGCGATCGTCGCGTACCTCGTGCAGGTCATCCGTGTCCTGAACCACGTCAACGACACGCTCGGCAAAGTGACCTTCGGGGTGAGGGCCATTGCGCACCAGACCGAGCCCGTCACCGAAATCGTCACCGCTATCAACGCTGACCTTGGAGCCGTCGCCGGCGCGCTTGAGGCGCTCGTTGCGTCTGTCTCGAAGGCAACACAATCCGAACAAGCAGCATAAGGACGACTGAAATGCTCAATTTCGCATGCGTCAGGGTTGGGGTGCTCGACTGCAAATGCTCGGTCAGCGCGCCAACCAAGGATGAGCTCCTCGCCATCGTGGCCGACCATGCGCTGAAGGTGCATGGGGTCCAGCTCAACGGCACGCTCATCAACTACGCGCTGACAACCGTCACCAGCTCGTAGCGCACGAAGGCCTGCCAGCGAGTGCGCATCGCGTTCATCGGCAAAGGCGGCGCTGGTAAATCCACGGTCGGCTCGACGTTCGCCCGCTTGTTGGCACGCCGGGGGCACCATGTTGTTGCCGTCGACTCGGACCCGATGCCCGGGATGTGCTTCGGATTGAGCCTTCCGGTCATCGACTCTCCGATTCCCGACGATGCCGTTGTCGAGAAGGGCGACGGCGAAACAGGGCCTCGATACCGATTGCGCCCCGGGCTTGATGCAGCCACGGCGCTGAGCCGGTACTCCATGACGGGTGCCGATGGTGTGCAGCTCCTGTCGTATGGCAAGACACGCGGCGAGTGGGGCGACGTTGCACGCGGGCAGCACGCGTGGAGCCAGATCCTCGACGAACTCCCCCGAGACAGCTTTGATCTCATCGGCGACCTTCCCGGTGGTACCCGTCAGCCAATGACCGGGTGGGGCAAGTACGCCGATGCATTGATCGTCGTCGTTGAACCGACGGCAAAATCGCTCGCCACGGCAACTCGGCTCGCCACACTGCGCGAGTCGAAGTGGAACTACCGAGAAGTAGTCGCTGTCGTGAACCGTGCGACGGAAACGGGCGATGCACAACTGGTCCAGCGCCGCACGGGGCTCACGGTGATTGCGACGCTGCCGAGCGACGACGCTGTCGCCCGCGCCGACCGTTTGGGCATCGCCCCGCTCGACGCCGACCCGACGGGACCATTCGTTGCGGCAGTCGATATGCTCGTCAGCACTTGCATCGACCGCTACTCGCTCGCAGAATTGCAGCAACATCACACGTGTCCTGCGAAAGACTCAGCCAGATGACAACTAGTACCGACATCTCCCTGGAGTGGGTGGACAAGCCAACAGACTCAGCCATCAAGATTGCCGTTGTCGGCAAAGGTGGGTCCGGGAAGACAACTACGTCAGGTGTCCTTGCTCGAACCCTCGCGCGGAGAGGTTTCTCCGTCGTGGCACTCGACTGCGACACCAACCCAAATCTCGGGATTTCACTGGGCGTCGGTGACACCGAGACGGAGCGCCTCGCTGCCATACGGCAAGCACTCGACGACGAGGGATCCGAGCACGCGCCCAGCTGGCACGAGCTCATCGATCGGTTCGGAAGCGATGCGCCCGACGGTGTGCGTCTTGCGGTGGTGAGCAGAATCGAGAACCCAGAACCGGGTTGACCTTGATGTGGTCTTTCGCCCGAGCAGTTGCTCGGCTCCGCCCAGTTCGGTTCCACCGGTTCCACCCCCACCATCGTCATCGCTGACCTCGAAGCCGGTATCGGCACCCTCACCCGGCTGTCACCGCACTCCATCGACGTCATCGTCGTCGTTGTCGAACCAACCCCGCGCTCCATCGATGTTGCCCAACGGGCTGTCGCGCTCGCTGGCGAACGCGGTAACGGTTCGGTAATCATCGTCGCGAACCGCGTTGTTGACGCTGCTGACGAAACCCGCGTCGCGGACGCATTTCCTGGCCGCCCAATTGTGCATGTGCCCTTCGATCAGGCCATCGGCGACGCGGACCGTGACGGCCTCTCACCGCTCGACACCGCACCGGATTGCGCTGGAGTGATTGCCCTGATGGGCGTGGCTCGGATTGCTGTGCCGTAAACCCGTCAACGACACCCTTATGGCAACGGCTCGACCCGCAACACGTTGATCGGGTTGAGCTGCTCAATCATCCCAGTCGCCGATTCGACCACCAGCAGACCCGACGGACTGACACCCGTCGCGATGCCTCGCACTTCGCCTTGCGGCAGCAGCGATGCACGGACCCGCGACCCGATCAGGAGCGACGTGCTGTCGTACTCGGCACGGAGATTCTCCAGGTCGCTTTCCGCAGACAACACAGCGCTTCGCACCGCAGAGGAAAACCTGATGGCTATCGTGCGGCGCATCTCCGCCGACGCGTGCAAGGTTGAGTCGAGCGAAGCCGCGTCAAGGCGAAGCGACACGATTGCGCTCTCAACGATGCCAGCTCCAAAATGCACCTCCAACGAAACGGAACCCACCACGCGGCCTGCACTGTCGAACAGCAGATCAGGCCAACCCGGCTGCACATCAGCCGCACGGGTTGCGGCAACAAGGGCAACCGTCCACAGCAGTGCTTCGTCCTCGGCTCTGACGTGTGTGTGAAGTACCACTGCACACGCGCTGCTCCGTGCAGACGGAACCTTCCATGGAATACCGAGGCGCTGGCGTCCTCCAATCTCGTGGTCCACGAGAACCGTGGATCCACTCGGGGCGTTTTCGGACCGCAGCCACCCGCTGGCTAGTTGTTCGACCGAGATGCCCACCGGGTAGTGCCGCACCTCGGCGTCACGCGTTGAACCGGACGGGTGAGGTTGGAGCGGTATGTCGGGCACGTGGGCCTAGGACGCGGGCCGGGTCGCCGGACGTGGCACGAGCCGCCGCACCCGCCACTCGGACTCTGACTGTGTCGACGGTGTGGCCGAAGGATCACCGATCGGAACCGAACACAGGATTACTGCACCCGCGGCCCAGTTCGCCCCACCGGTGAGTGCAGCAGGCAGGATCGACGGACACTCCAGATCGAAGCGCAACGCGCCGTCCTCCAACACAATTGGTGTGCTCGTCACGACCAGATGATCGAGGTCGACGCCGGACAGATCCACGCGCAACCCGCGCACCAACGAACGGAGGAACACATCGGCCTCATCGCGGTTCCACGTACCCTGTCTGGCGCGCTCGATGGCGACCGCGTCCATCCCTTTGCGGCTCGCTGCGTCCAACACGTGCTCGCGCGCTGCAGGGCTGAGGAAGTCCCAGATTCTGAGGTGTTCGCCCCAGACGATTGCGTTGATGAACCCGCACGCCGTCTCGTGCGCGCCAGCGCCGACCGCGCTCACGGACGTTCCCACCCGGCCGCGTACAGGATGTCACGCATGCGCATGCGCTGCGGACCCATAAGCAGTTCTTGAATCGCTTGATCCAGGCGCCGGTCCGTCGCCTCACGCACATCCGCGGCGAGCGGAGCCTCGGCATCAAGCAGTCCCAGCAACGCGCTCTGCAGCAGTTCTTCGGGCAACTCCATCAACACTTCGATGGTTTCGCGAAGCAGTGCATCACCGGCCACACCGTCGCGTTGAGTCAACCGCTGGAGGGCCGCGAAGTAATTGGCAAACTCACCGCGCTGTGGCATCGGCGCCCAACCAAGCAGCCTGGTGAGGCGCTCACGGAGCAGGTTGGATCGCTCTGCCGGGAGCGCCCCCACGAGGACTTCGACGATGTGGTCATGGCGTTGCGCCGCCGGGTAGCCGAGGCTGAGCTGCTTCTCCACATCGGCCAACCGGGAAGCAGCCTCCAGCCATTGGGCGCGGTGCAGCCGAGGATCAAACACTTGCGCCGCAGCTTCGTAGTCGATCAGCGCACGGCCAAGATTGCCGGCGTCGTGCCACGCCCGGGCCCGGTTGAAGCTGGCGATCGCGTGCTGGAACGGAAACGTGGAACGCGTGAACACCGAGAGGCTGCTCGTGAACGCAGCAGACGCGCCACCCCAGTCGTGGACTTCCATCGCAATCAGTCCCCGAGTGTGTTGCAACATCGCGACCTGCATCGGTGCGGTCTTGACGTCGAGATGCTGCATCGCATCATCGATGGTTGTGACGGCCGTTGCCAGGTCGTCTCCGTCGAAGTCGGACCGATCAGTGGCAACGGCGAGCTGATGAAGTGCCAGCAACGATTGGGCGCGATTCAACGCGGCCGCAGCGTACGCGCGGAGCAATTCGCTGTGCGAAGCATCGTCAGCGCGGCCGCGAGCGGGACCTGGGGGCGGCGGTTGCAGAACAGCCACGGCTCGTTCGAACACGTCGACGGCAGCACGCGCGTCACCGCTTTCGGTGAGCGCAAGACCCAGGTTGGACAAGGCTGCCCCCGTCTCGACGGGGCGGGCTCGTCCGTCCATCAGCTCTGCGGCACGGCGGAAGGCGTCGATCGCCCGGTCGAAGGAACCCAGTGAGCGCCACACGGCACCGGAAGCGTTGACGATGCGCGCATGCTCCACCGGTGCCCGTGAGGCATCGAGCAGGATCGACGCCTGCTCGAAGAGCGACAACGCGCGTCTCGCCGCTTCCTGAGGGACTGCGCTCGGAGACTCGCTGAGGGCAACTCCCAGCCGATAGGCGGCAACCGCCCACACATCTGGTTGAGTCGCCGGTGTCAGCGACGCCAATCGTGCCTCGAGCGCGCGCACGCTGTCGGCCGAACCGGAAGGGCCTGCGTGGGATGGTGCCGCAGTCGGGGGCGAGATTTCGGCCGGCACCATCAGGTCGATCGCCAGCCCGGCATTCCACCCACTGGTCCATTCGGCGATGCACCGGTCGATCTCTGCGATCGCGAACGGGATGGCTGCACGCACCGTTGCGGTGAGGCCGATTGCGAGAGTCTCGATTTCTTCCGGCTGGCATCCAATGATGACACGCCGCTCCGGAAGGCAACCGAGACCTTGCGCAACCATCAGCGCCCG
>JANNBN010000007.1:0-1677 GCA_031385545.1 Acidimicrobiia bacterium
CGCTGTGTGATCCGCAGCGGACCCGATGGCTTCATCCTCCTCGCCGGTGGCGCCGAAGACCCAGGGGTGCACTCGGTGTCAGCCGCTACCGATACCACCGTCGTCATCCGGTCAGCATCGCTGGATCGTCAGCGCGCTGAGCACATCGTGATGCACGGCAGTCAGCGCATCGGAACCCTGTCCAACCTTGCCGAGGTTCCAGCCGTCAACCCTCGGCCGGCGTTCCTCAAGGCCGGAATCCGGCACCTCCCTGTGGCCGTGTTGCTGCCGTCCGATCCCGCGTTGCGCGAACCGGGCGTTCGCCTGCCAGTGCTGATGGACCCGTACGCAGGCCCTCACGCCCCACGGGTGATGGCCACCCGGGCTGCGATGGCATCAAGCCAGTGGCTTGCCGATCAGGGATTCGCCGTTGTCATCGTCGATGGACGCGGGACGCCCGGGATCGGACCGGCGTTCGAACGAGCGGTCCATCTCGATTTCGCGGGTCCGGTGCTTGCCGACCAAGTGATCGGGCTCCTGGAAGCAGGAGCCAATTTCGCGCAACTCGACCTCACCCGTGTTGGTATTCGCGGCTGGAGTTTCGGCGGCTTCACCGCAGCGCTAGCCGTGCTGAAACGGCCCGATGTCTTTCATTGCGCCGTGGTCGGCGCGCCAGTCATCGACTGGCGTCTGTACGACACCGGTTACACCGAGCGGTACCTCGGCAACCCGGCCCTCGACGACGCCCCCTACGAAGCTTCGTCGTTGCTCCATCTCGCATCGACGCTCACTCGCCCGATCCAACTCATTCACGGACTGGCCGATGACAACGTGGTGGCTGCCAACACGCTGCGTTTTTCGTCCGCGCTTGTTGCTGCGGGAATTCCCCACGAGGTTCTTCCGCTGTCGGGCGTCACCCACATGACGCCGCAGGAAGAGGTGGCCGAGAACATGCTGCTGCTCCAGGTCGACTTTCTCCGCCGGCACCTCGGAGGCCCGACGCGTGTGTGACTCGGTGGTCGCGCTTCCAGCGGCAACCGGAGGGCCCACCCTGTTCGCAAAGAACAGCGATCGTCCCGCGTCCGAGCAGCAGATCCTGGAGTTCCAAACCGCACGCGAGGCGCGCGGTGAACGTCGGTGTACATACATATCTGTCGAGGCCGAACCCGACGAGACGTTTGCTGTGGTCGGCAGCCGTCCGGCGTGGGGGTGGGGGTTCGAGCACGGCGTCAATGAGGCATGCGTCGCCGTCGGCAACCACCGCATCACCACCGTCAAGGACCCTCGTCCGTACCCCGATGCGCTCACCGGGATGGACCTGGTTCGCCTCACCCTGGAGCGTGCTCCCGACGCCGCCGCCGGCGTTGCCATCCTCACCGAACTGCTCGAGCGCTACGACCAGGGGGGCAGTTGTTTCGACACAGCCACCGTGGGCCGCAAGCCGTACTGGTCGTCGTTCCTCCTGGCTGACCCGGAAGAGGCATGGGTGGTCGAGACCAGCGGTGACGAATGGATGGCGGACCAGGTCGAACGCACCTACGCAATGTCCAACCGAACAACCATCCCTGAATTCGACCAGATGCACCGCCACCTCGATGCCCCTGTCGAGCAGCTGGTTGACCCGCGGCTTGCCGAGTCCCGGCGAGTTCTGGCAGAGCCTCGAGTGAACAGGCTCGCCATCGCTGACCTCTTGCGAAG
>JANNBN010000014.1:0-1639 GCA_031385545.1 Acidimicrobiia bacterium
TCGTGGCTGTGGGGGCGTTGGCCGAGTGTTTTTCGCTCCGATGTGCACTCGGCTGCGGTGATTGATGCGCTTCGCGCTCTGGGGTTGGTCCCGGCCACGGGGCCGGTTGGGTTGACGGATCAGGCTCGTCGATTGCTGGCCGGTGAAGACGTTGCCAGCGAAGCCGAAGCTGAGACCAGTGGTGCCGACGGTACCGGTGGAGCAACGGTGTTCGTGCAGGCTGACCGGACCGTTACCGTGCTTCCCGAGGCGTCGTTGGAGGCGCGGTTGCTGTTGGACCGGATTGCGGTTCTGGAGGGCGAGGCTGGCGCGAGGTTGTATCGGCTGACGGAGAGCAGTGTGCGGGCTGGGTTGGACGGGGGCATCGGCGTCGAAGCGATGCTGGAACAGTTGACGTTGGTATCCGGGCGGCAGCTGCCGCAGCCGGTCGAGCATCTGCTACGCGATGTCGAGCGGACCCGCGGTCGGCTGGTGTTGAGTGCGGCCGTGACGGTGATTGCGTCCGAAGACCCGGTCGCCATCGCCACTGCGGTTCGGGTGAAGTCGGCGAAGCTGCGTGCGCTCGGTCCGTATACGGCAGTGTCGTCGCTCCCGGCCGACAAGGTGCGGGCCGCGCTGGTGGCCAAGAACGTGCACGTGATGGTTGATGCCGAGCCACCGGCGGCACGTGTCGCGCCGCGTGCGGCGGTGCCTGTTGATGCGTCGGCGAAGCCGTCTACGCCTGCCGTACCTGTTGCGCTGGGCTACGTCGGACTGCGTCAGATCGAGGAGCTGGCTTCCGGGTTGCGGGGTGGGAAGCGGCGCGGCGGCGGGGGCGGCGTCGGCTAAGTTGACGTCCACGGGCTGTAGCGCAGCTTGGTTAGCGCGCTTGACTGGGGGTCAAGAGGTCGTGGGTTCAAATCCCGCCAGCCCGACCACAAAACCGCAGGTCAGAGGTGGTATCTGACAAGCGAGACGGGCTCCGGTAGCCTCGGTGAGAACAAAATTGAGAACATCCCGGGTGTTCTCAAGTTCTCAACGTGTTCTCGGAGGCTCGCATGCCGAAGTTCGAAGGGGTTTACAAGGCTGCCAGCGGTACCTGGTACTTCAAGGTGCGCGTCGCTCAGGACCCGCTGACCAAGGAGTGGCGACAGGTCACCCGGCGTGGTTTCGCGACTGCGTTGGAGGCGAGCCAGGCACGGCGTGACGTGCTGGAGGCCGACGTGCCGGCCACGGTCGACGTCGGGTCAATGACGGTCAGCGCTCTCATCGAGGCGTACTTCGCCGACGCTGCGGCCTCAGGTGCGCTGTCGCAGAAGTCCTTGCACCACTACCGGGACTACCTGAACTTCTACATCGCGCCGTATCTCGGGGATCGGCTGATCCGGGATGTCACGTCGGAGATGTTGGCGAAGTGGCAGCAGCGGCTGTCCAAGACCGGCTCGAAGGCGAAGGGGCCGCTGTCGCCGAACAGCATCCGCCTGGCACGGGCGCCGTTGTCGGGAGCCTTCAAGTACGCCGTGCGGCTGGGGCATGTTCGGCGGAGCCCGATGGACAACGTGCCGAGGCCGAAGCAGCAACACAAGGTCGTCGGGCATTGGTCGCCCGATGAGGCTCGGAAGTTCCTCATGTGGCAGCAGGAGGACCGCCTGTACCCGCT
>JANNBN010000021.1:0-6165 GCA_031385545.1 Acidimicrobiia bacterium
AGGACATCGCTGCCTGACACCCCGCCGAACAACACATCGGTCGCACCGGTGAACCCGGACCCAGTCAGCGTGACTGCAGCCGAGCCACCGATCAACCCCGACGATGGTGTCAACGAGCCGAGAACGGGCGCGTCGTAGTCAAAACTCAGCGCGGCGGTGCTGCCGCCACCCGTTGTAGCTGACACGTTCACCGGGCCGGTCGTCTCGGAAACCGGCGACAAAAACGATGCCGATGTACCAGTGCCATTCACCGAAACCCCGGCAGCAGCAACCGTGACACCGTCGACCGAAACGCTTGTCGCACCAGGAACAAACCCGGTCCCGGTCAACGTCACCAGCGTGCCACCACTCGCCGGACCATGAACCGGAACAACCAGCGACAACACCGGCGACGGGTCGGTAAACGTGAACGCAGCAGCCAGAGTCGCATCGGCACCCGGCACCACGACCGACACGCTGACGGCACCCGCAGCGTGGGCAGGACTCGTCACCGTCAACAACGAATCACTCAACACCAACAGGTTGCTGCCAGCCAAACCACCGAACACCACATCGGTCGCACCAGTGAACCCGGACCCAGTCATCGTCACCGCGACCAGACCATTCGTCAGCGCCGAAGCCGGCGTCAACGTACCAATAGTGGGCGCGTCGTAGTCAAGGCTCAACGCCGCAGTATTTCCACCAACGGTAGAAGCTGACACGTTCACCGGGCCAGTCGTCTCGGAAACGGGCGACAAAAACGATGCCGATGTACCAGTGCCATTCACCGAAACCCCGGCAGCAGCAACCGTGACACCGTCGACCAACACGCTTGTCGCACCAGGAATAAACCCAGTCCCGGTCAACGTCACCAACGTCCCACCACGCGACGGAACATGAGCTGGAGCAACAACCGACAACACTGGCACCGACGCCGAGGGCGTTTCGCAACTGGCCCGGCCCATTTCGACGGTACCGATGTCTGCGTCCAGCACCTGGACGCCACCGAGCGCGGTGGCCAACGTGAGGTGCATCGTCAGATGAATTCCGGTCGCGTTTGCGGTGCTTGACGACGTGTTCCCAATCGACACGACCGTTGCGGAGAGCGATCCGTTCAGAAGTCCGGATCCGCTGCTGATATTCGTGAGAGCTACAACTCTGGTGGCCGGGGTTCCGTCCACCACGATCGGCGAGCCGAGCAAACTGACACCCGTCGAGATCGGCGAGGCAGTCGGCGCGTAGCCAACGGCGCAGTTGGCAGCGCCGATCACTGTGGCGGCCTGAATCACATTCGTGCCCAGCACTGTCACGCTCGCTCCGGCGAGATCTGCGGTTGCGGTCGAACCGATCAACGTGCGCGACGCAGTTGTCCCATTGACTGTGACCTGGGTCGTGATTCCGATACCCGAAGCCGGGAGAGGTCCCGTTGCCCCGGCGGAGTCGCCTAACCCTCCCGGGGCCGTGGCCGCGCTGAGCGAAGCGGCCAACGACACCACAGGAAGTGAAGCTACCGACGCGCTGACGGCGACCTGCATTCCTGTTGCAGTCGCGTCGCCAGGGCTGGCTTGAGCCGGTGCAAGGTTTGCGAACAACAAGGCTAAAACCACCGGAATGCTGACGCGCCGAGCACTCCGATAACGAAATTCCATGGACATGTGTTCGCCGCTTTCATCGCCGTGGTCCCAGTCGAAACTCGTCCTGGGCAATCACCATCCCGAGATATCGAGAAGCGATTTGATCATCGGCAGCGGCAAAGCAAACCTTTACCTGCGCGAAAATCCGACGCCCAGCCGGGGCCTTCACCGACGGGGGCGGCCAGGGTGGCCACGGACCGCCTGCACTAACTAATTCCGTGAACGCAGCGTTGCCACACCTGGCCCGGTCAACGAGTCGAGCGACTGTTTGCGGCCGGTGACGGCGGACAACAGCGACTGTATTGAGCCTTCCACCACCGGGCCATCGCCGGTCGACCACGACGCATCGGTGGCCTGCAGCTTCAGCCCGGCGATGCGCTTCCTGCAACCGAGAACCGGCTGAACATTTTTGAGATGGTCCAAAGCCATCAGCCCGTGTTCCGCCGGGAACGCGACCGGCTTGCCCAGTGCGCCTGCGATGTCTTGCGCGTGCACCAGGACCTCGGCCAGCACACCGACGGGCTTCAAGCCAGGGGGAGCACTTCGGACACCAGCAGTGGACTGTGTGGTGTCGGTCATGGCCTGGGCCGACATGCTTGCCATCCCGGCAACCAGCTTGGCCGACATCTTGTCGAGGTTGAATCCGGACCCGGCGAACGCACGGAAGATCTGACCCTTCGACATCGTCGGCGATACCAGCAGATGTGCAACGACGTCCTTCACCGTCCACTCGGTGCACCAGGTCTTGCTGGCCCACTCCTGCGGGGTCAGCGCGCCGAGGTATGTCGCCAGCGTCTGGCGGTCGGCGTCGATTGCTTCCCATGGATCCACGGTGTTCCTCCTTGTCGGCGCACCGCCGGTTGGCTGTGTCCCTGACCATACGACGAACCGATCAGGCGTGGATCGACAAAAGTTTGATTATCGTCAGTCCGGCCAATCGAGTTGCGCTGCAAGCCATTGCGCAGTGATCCCGAGCACGTTGGAGTCCGGCACCTCGTCGAGGCCGCGGAACACCCGCACGGTGTGCGTCTCGGGGTCGACCACGATCACTTCATCGACGCCAAACTCCGCGTAGTGCGGCAGCTTGTCAAACGTCTCGTCGCCGGGCGACACGATCTCGATCACCGTCGCCGCCGTCGGCACGAACACGGAGTCAGGGCGGCTCCGGCAGTAGCCAAGGTCGGGCACTCGGTAGTTGTCTGCCGTACCCAGGTTGAACACGCTCAGCGGGACAAGGGACAGCTCCTTTGCCAATGTGTAGAGCACAGCGACAAGTTGGTGATCGATTTCCCCGTGGCGAGGATGTGGTGCAGGGTTCATGTGGTAATCGCCGTTCCAGAGCTCGTCGAACAAGTCGAGGCCCCTGGCCCGGCGTTGCGCAATCAGCGCGTCGATCTCGGGAGGGCGAGTGCCAACCACCACGGTCCGCATCTGATCAAGCTACCCCAGCCCTGCGTATCAGCGGGCATACTGCAGGGACGTGGTGCGGATTCCCGGGCCGCCCGGAATAGACCTGGCCAACGAAGCCGACCACGGCATCAGGGAACACCCGCCGACCATGGACCTGTACAACCGCGAACTGCTGGCGTTCCTCGGGCAGTTCGACTGACCCAGGGGCTAGTTGTGGACTCCAGTGGTCTGAGGGCACCTGAGTCCACAATTTGCCACCACGGGAACGACCGATACGCCGTGGGGTTGTGGCTAGTCGGGCCACGCAACCTGTGCGGCCAGCCATTGCGCGGTGATGCCGAGCACAGCCGAGTCATGCACCTCCTGCAGGCCCCGGAACACCCGAACGGTGTGAGCCTCGGGATCGGCCACGATCACTTCGGTAACCCCGAATTCTGCGTAGTGCGGGAGCTTTTCAAACGTCTCGTCGCCCGGCGAGACGATCTCGATGACAACAGCTGCCGTCGGCACGAACACCTCACCCGTAACAGTGGGGTTCAGGTAGCCAGAGTCGGGGACCCGATAGTTCTCGGAGCTCCCGAGGTTGAAGGCACTGACCGGCACCAGTCCGATGGCCTCGGCGATGGGATCAAGGACACGCGATAGTTGCCGATCGACGCGGCCATGACGAGGATGTGGTGCTGGGTTCATGTGGTAGTCGCCATTCCAGAGCTCGTCGAACAAGTCGAGGCCCCTGGCCCGGCGTTGCGCTATCAGCGCGTCGATTTCGGGAGGGCGAGTGCCAACCACCACGGTCCGCATGTGATCCACCCTACGCGCAGCCGCAGCGCTACCGGCCGACCGGGTTGATCCAGCGAACTTCCTTGAAACGTGCAAAATCGCTATCCGCACTTACTATATCGAGCCCGTGTTCGATGCACAGTGCGACCAAAACAGCATCGGTGACGAGCCCCGCACGAAGGTCGCAGCCAACTATCAGTTCCTTCAGGATCTCTTGGTGCGCTTTGCCAGCGCTGGGGATCCAGGCGGCCGGGGCATCAATCCAGTCCTCGACGTGTTGCCACGCCTGCGATGGAGTTAGTGGCTGCAAGCTAGCCCGAGGGTTCGTTGAAATGCGTACGAACGCTGTCAGCGACACCCAAGGGATTCCAACCCGACGAGATCCGTTCAGCGCAGTGCTGACCCACTCGAATGCCGGAGTGTGGAAGATGCTGGTTCATCAACCGAGTACAGAAGGACGTTTGCGTCGACAAGCACTACCTGGCCTCGGGGACTTCAAGGAAGTCGATCGCGTCAGAAACGTTCGAGACATCGATCATCAAACCGAGGGGGTGGGTTCTCTGGACGAAGGGACGTGAAGTTTCAGGAGCAAGAACTGCGCGGCGGATGAGCTCATTGATGGCTTCGCTGACACCCTTGCCGCTTTCCTTTCGCAGCTGTTCGACGACCTTCGCAGTATCAGCATCCAATTCCACCGTCGTTCGCATGAGCGAAACGCTACATCGTCGTGCGTTCAATTGCGCATTCACATGCACGACATAGGCGGTCAACTTACGGGGTGGTGAAGGTGGCTGACCAGATCTGGTTCAACCAAACCGGTCCAACACGATGCAGCTGCATCGTGTTGGAATTGCAAAACCGGACTCTTCAGCGGCGAAACGCCAAAGCCCAAAGGGCAAACGGGATTGCGATGAGGTTCAACACCGCCAAGGGGAACAACAGGGGGTAGCCCGCCCCGTCGAAGCGGTCTGGCTGGTTCACGAAGCGAACGGCGGTCCACCCGGCAATGACCACGGCGCCGGCAAGCAACACCGTCGCCGTGATGCGGACAATGAGAACTGCAACCGGATGACGAGCCCTCGCGAGCGCCAGTGCAATTACCAACGCAATCGGAACTTGCCCAACGAGCGCGGTTCCCACAAACCACGGGTCCTCTACGTGGGCAAATGATCCGAACACCGACCCGAATTGCAGGATGCCGGCCAAGCCAGCAGCCCAGGCGAGCATGACGTAGGGCGACGAGTCCGCTATCGATCGCCTTGCGTTGGACACATACGGTCCACACCACCGGAGAATGCGCTGGTATGGATGTTCGTTACTGATGTAGGCAAACGGCTCGTCCGCATCGTCCGGTCGAACCTCGCCGAGGTCTGGCTGAGCGTTCGGCTCACCCGACTCGCCGCTCATTTCATCGCCTCGCTGTGCGACGCCAGTAGATCGGTCGACTCACGCGACTCATTCGGCTCATGAACGGGCGTTGCACCTCGATGGCGTTTGATCACGACCGCCAATATTCCGAGATACAGCACGACCTCGGCCAGGCGATCCAGCACGGCCGAAAACCCAATCCGCGGACGCCCATCGCCGCTGCCGACGGCTAGACGGGCCACGTGGATCAAGACTCCAACTGCGGCCGAGGAGGCGCTCACCCGCCAGAAAGCCAGACGTACCAGAGTCTTCTTGGCTTCCCACGCCCACAGAGATCCAAGGGCGACCAGAAGCAACGTGGTGCCGAGGCCTCCGACCATCTGACCGAACACGCGCAACCGACTTGCGGTGCTGGATTCGTTAAGGAAGTCGACAATGGTGACCGACTCACCGGTTGCAGATTCGCCTGCAGGCATAACGAAATACGCCCAGTGAAACGCTCCGATGATGCGAGACCAGAACGTCCCCAATCCGCACAGCGCCAGGATCTCCCCGGGGTGCAGCGCTTTGAACCACCCGGCCACGCCGGTGAATCTCGCGCTGTCTTCATGGAGTCCGGCTAGCTCCGCCACGTCGACATCTTTTCACCGAGCCGCAGGTTGATCCGTCACGAAACCGTCTTTTTTGGTCGGTTTTGTGACGGATGAAAGCGATGATGGCGGTGCTTCAGCTCATGAGGCGGTGCAGATGGCCGACCAAATCGGCGATGGCAACACGCTCTTGCTGCATTGAATCGCGATGGCGGATGGTGACCGCCTGGTCTTCCAGTGACTCGAAGTCCACCGTGACGCAGAACGGGGTGCCGATCTCGTCCTGGCGGCGGTAGCGCTTGCCGATCGCCTGGGTCTCGTCGTAGTCGACCATGTAGCGATCGGCGAGCGACGCAAAGATCTGCTTCGCCAACGGCGTGAGCGTGTCCTTCTTCGACAACGGC
>JANNBN010000098.1:0-21473 GCA_031385545.1 Acidimicrobiia bacterium
CTCGCGCACGCGGCGAACGGCGAAGGCCAGCACACGTTGCGACGCCTGGTCCAACCAGTGGACATCGTCGATCCCGACGACGAGCGGGCCGGAGCGAGCGAGCGCGACGAGCACGCCGAGGAACCCCAGGGCGACCGCGCGCGGAAAGTGCTCGTCGTCCTCCGGCTCCGCCCGGAGCAGTGCCACCTCCAATGCCCGCCGCTGGGGCACTGGGAGCTCGTCGAAAACGACCGGGGGCACGTCGGTGAGCAGATCCGAGAGCGCGGTGAACGCCAGCTGCGCCTCCGCCTGGACCGGTCGACACCCGAGGACCGGGAACGAGCGCCGTGCCGCGGCGTGGAGACCCTCCTGCCAGAGCGTCGTCTTGCCGAGGCCGGGCTCACCCTCGAGCACCAGCATCGCCGGACCGCGGTCGACGGAGTCGACGAACGTGTTCAGAGCGTCCAGCTCCGCACCACGGCCGACGATGGCGGATGCGCCGGACTCTGGGAACTCGTCATTGGTACCCATCGGCAACCTCCACGTCATCGCTCCGGCAGTCGAGCGTCGATGCGCTCCATCCACGCCCGACGACGGCGATAATCCGGTGCACGAAGGCAAAATCACCGATCCGAAAGTTGCCGACCCACCGTGAGCCCGGCGAGCCGTGGAAGAAGACCACCGGTGTCCCATCCTGTGGGCCCCACTCGGCCACCTGCACCCGACACCCGTCAACCAACACCATCGGGCCGTCCACCCGCGGCAGACCACTGGGCAGCGCCTCTTCGTAGGAGTGCCTCATTTGGCTCCCTCGGATGTCGACGCAAGTGTGACGATCCGCCGCCGGAAGCGCAAGGCCCGGAGTGATGTGCATGCACAAGCCCGCCTCGCGGAGTTGGGATGGATAACCGGCGGCATGGGACACCCAGCGGCGCAGTACGAGCTCATCATCTCGCGGCGACCGTACGACAAATGCCACGGACGAGCCGGTCAGTGCATGGGCGCACTCGGCGCTGGCCGCAGCGACTCGGCCGAGCGGGAACCGGCGGTTGGGGGACGAGCTCAGATGCGCCGATCTGTGCTTCGGGTTGTGTGAGCGCGTAGTAATCCAGTTGGTTAGATGCCAGGTCGGGCTACGAACCGTACGTCGCGACACGCGCGTTCTGGAAGGCCAGAGGTTTTGTCCAGATCGACTGCATCGACCCGCTTCCTGGCTGGGAGCCGGGCAACCCCTCGGCTATCTACTTCAAGGCCCTCGCGGCGACCTAAGGCCGTACACTTCGGCCCAAGTAGCGGCGTCACGATCAGAGATCGGTGATTGAGCGGATGGTGACGAGTGGTCGGCCGAGCGCCGATGACAACAATCCAAGATCGTCGGGATCACTCGTCAGGACTTCTTCGTTGCGTTCGCGGGCGACCACCACGACACTGGCATCCACGATGTCCGTTGTCGAGGTTCGCGCCAGGAGTGCCCCACAGGCTCGGGCTTGGGCTTCCGTTAGCGGCCGCACCTCGCAGCCAGCCAGAAGTCTCGACAATTGTGCCTGCGGTCCAGCACGCCACCCTTGCGCAAGCACTGTCGAGGGAACAGAAGGCGCATCGCCTCGTTCCAGAAGGCGACGGTGAAGCGCCCAGACGAAACGATCGTTGCGCTCAGCAGCGATGAGCACACCGGTGTCATAGGTGTACGAGCTCACGACGCCCGTTTGCGTTGCTTCTTGGCCAAGAACCGGTCGGCCGCGCCAAGCTCGTTCGCCGTCAATGGTCCGTGTTCGGTTTCCCAGGCCTGCACCGCAAGGAGCCCAGCCTCCACCCGCAGTGCCCGCTCGGCGGCCTGGTTCAACCACGACGAAAGGCTCACGCCGTGACGCGCCGCGGTCTCTGCCGCTGCGTCAGCCGTGGACGTTTCGAGCGCAACCGAGATCTTTCGAACTGACACAACCCCAGAGTAGCACCCGATTCCTACCGCACTACTTTGCTTGCAGTGTGCGGTCTGCATAGCTGACCATCGGGGGCGAGATCGGCTGCTGAGTCTGTGGCTCAGGTCGTCCGGACCCGTGCCGTTGCATCCTGTCGTCGATGTTGTCTCGGTGAATCGACCGTGAGCCTCATCGCGACGTTGCGCGAGATGGACGCAGACGTCACTTACCATCACGCCAACGAAACCGCGTTTCGGCGACGGAAGCGCTCCTTACGATTAGCTCGTTCGGACGGTCGACGTGAAGGTCCGGGCCATTTAGCTGTTGCGTGACGGACCGGCAGCTCGGTATGGTGACTGGTATGGCGTCGAAGAAGATCACGATCACCTTGAGTAGCGAACAGGTCCAGCAAATCCACGACCTCGTCACCGCTGGTCGAGCTGCAAGCGTGTCAGGTTTCGTTCAGCACTCCGTGGGTGTGGCGATTGACGATGTTGCCGGGTGGGGGGCAATGCTCGCCCAAGCGCTCGATGAGAGCGGTGGCCCCATGTCGGCCGCGGAAAGGGCTTGGGCCGACAAAGCGCTTGGTGTACCAAAGGCACGACGACGCTCGGCTGCATGATGGCGGGCATTACGCTCGACGCCGGAGGGCTCATAGCGGTGGACCGTAATGATCGGCGAGTCATCATCCTCCTCGCTCGCACCGTTGAGACCAACAGCCGAGTAACGATTCCATCGTCTGCGTTGGCCCAGGCGATTCGACGTCCCGAGCGTCAAGCTCGCCTTTCCAAGCTCATCCGTCAACCGACAAGCGACGTGGTGGCACTCGACCGCTTCGAGGCGGTCAACGTCGGGCGACTCCTGGCGGCGAGCGGCACATCAGACATCGTCGATGCTCACGTCGTGATCTGTGCCCGTCGATCTGCCCAGCAAGTCGTCACGTCAGATCCCATCGACATCTCGCTACTCGATCCGACACTCAAGCTGGTCATCGTCTGAGGCATGGCCCGTCGAGCGGTTTTTGATATTGCCGATGTGTGGACGATTTGTATGCGTCGTTGTAGACTTCTCGCATGACTACGACGACAATTCGGGTTGACCGGTCGGTACACCAGCGATTGCAAACGATCAGCGAAGCAACTGGGCGCCAACTGGTGGATGTCGTAGCCGATGCAACCGACGCACTAGAGCGAATCCGGTTCGCCGAGGCGGTTCGCCGAGAGGTTGATGCACTTCGAGAAGATCCAGCGATGTGGGCTGCGTACCTTGCCGAGTTTGACATTGCGATTTCAGATGGCATTGCCTGATGAGATCTGGCTGGTGGACTTTGGCGAGCCGTTCCCTGGCGAACCAGCGAACCAGCGACCGGCGGTAATCGTTGGACCCTCGCGATTGTTCGGCGACGGGCTTCCGTTCGTCATTGTGGTTCCGCTGACAACGGTGCACCGACGGCTCTCGTTCCATATCGAACTCGAGTCTGGTGCCGCTACTGGCCTCAAAGACGTGAGCTTTGCGCAGTGTGAACTCGTTCGTTCCATCAGCACGCGCCGCCTATCCCACCGACTTGGACGCTTGTCGTTGCAGACCGCGCATGAAATCGAAACGGCAATCAAACGGCTACTCGATTACTGAAAGGGATGGCCCAACAACGACGTGTTGCGGGTCGGAACGAACTCCTCTGCCTCCGGTTTGCCAAACCTCTTGAGCTGCTCACTTACCGGGCTGACCCGCCAACAGCGACCTCCGCCGGAGCTGCCGTCTGCGCTGCCCAGAACACAACGAAGCACAGAATTTCGACGACCTCGACAGCGAACACCCGATGCCCACCGAAGATCAGGAGTGACAACCCTCCAAGCACGGGCATGGCCACGAAGACGCCGACATAGACCCGAAAGAACCGTGCCGTGCCAGCCTTCTTCGTAGCCAGCGCATTGCATCCCACGGCAAGCCAGAGGAACACAAACATTGCTATGGCTGATGGGCCATGAAGGTTCCGAAGCGCCCAGCGGGTATTGAAGGCACCAACGACAACCACGCAGATTACCGCCAAGGAAAGAAGCGATCCCACTGAGGGTGCCCACCCCTTGTCGGACTTGCCGCGCGGGGCCGCACCGGTAACCAATGCAACCACAAAGGCAACAACGAAGAACAACAACAATGCCAACATATTGTTAGTGACCGATGAGATGAGCCAAGCCGGAAGATTGGAAGGCGACACGTCGCCCATCGGGCTCTTGACGGACAGGCACGACCCCACAGTGGTTGTTGGCACCAGCGCCACGATGGGCGCACACATCCCGGCCAAGTTCAACCATGCGTCCTCCCAGTCGGTGCGGCCCTTGATGACGAACAGCGCCAGACCGATGCTCATCAAGCCGCCCACGAACAGTTCGCGAGCAGGCGTGTAGTAGTACGCGCTGATTGATGTCTGAAAGCAACGCCCATCGGTCTTCAGGTGTTCAATCAGCACCGCGACCAAGATGACAACCGCCGCTCCCACCATTCCCAGCCGCAGATATCGATAGGACTTCAAAAACTTCTCGTTTTCGTCGACCTGCCCCGGCTGATTCATCGGTACGCCCCCAGACGAACGGCCGATTCGGCCGATCGGCGGATTCCTATCAGAAGCTGACCCACGCCCGCTGAGCCGCGTCGAATACTTACAGTGCAGTCCCGGCAGCAGTGCGGCGGTGGATCGAAGCGCGGCCTTGCTCCAAGAGGCGCTGCCACAGGGCAAAGCATCGGCCCGAAGCCGCGCTACCGGATCGCGGTCGCGACGATCGATGCGACGGGCGATTGTTGGAACGCGTCGAAGAACGCCCGGACTGCCCGCTTCGAGCCGTCCAACTCCACCCGACCGCTGCGTCGGGCGTCCGCGAGCGAGGAGTGGCCGAGGTAGGTCCGGTAGAGCGCGGCCCGATCGGTTCGTAGGGTGACATCGACGTCGAATCCCGGGTCAGCCAGGCACAGCGACGCTTCTTCCTCGGCAACGATCCAGTACCGCTTGGGGTGATCGGTAAACGGCACGTACACCGTGAAACGCGGACGCGGAAGTTTCGTCGTGTCCAACTGCCGGTGCAGCCACCACAACAGCAGGTCGGGGTCCAGTTCATCGATGGCGGGCTCGCCGAAGGTCCAACGTGCCGCCCAAGTGGCAAGGCCGAAAACGACCGGTTGAAGATCGCGGCCTGCGTCGGTGAGCCCGTAGGTGCCGTTGTCGTGCTGCTCGATCACTCCTGCTCCTTGTAGCTTGCGGAGCCGTTGGGCCAGCAGCGCCCTTGATAGTCCCGGGTTGCCCCTGACCAGTTCGTTGAACCTGGTCGTGCCGGTGAGCAGGTCGCGAATGATGTGAATGGTCCAACGGTCACCGAGTATCTCAGCGGACCGCGAGATCGGGCAGTACTGACCATACGGCTTCATCCCCAACAGCATTGCAGGTTCAGAATTAGAACTATGCGACACGTGGTGGAGCGTATTGAGTGAAATGCACATCCCCAGCGAGACAACTTAAATGAGTCCTCGCTCGTACATCCGTGCAGCACCCAAGGAATGGAGGACCGATGCGCATCACCAAGAACGACATCCCGGCCAAGATCGACGTACCGGGTGCCCTCGCCCGCCAAACCACAGGCTTCGGTGACGCGTCCAACTACTCGATGCTCGGCGCGGAATATTTCACGCTGGGCGCCGGCACAGACATCGCGCCGCTTCTGCAGGGACTCCACGACGACGCCTGCCACGCACCGCACTGGGGGTTCATGCTGTCAGGCTCACTCGTCGTCTCCTACACCGATGGCACCGTCGAGTCATGCGTCGGCGACGACGTCTTCTACTGGCCTCTCGGCCATAGCGTGCGCGTCGTCGACGATGCCGAACTGGTTCTGTTCAGCCCCCAAGCCGAGCACGGCGCCGTCATGGACCACATGCTCGCCCGCATCGCCGGCTGAGCAGTCCCACGAACCCGTACCCACAATGCAAGGAGCAACCGATGGACGGCAGTGAACAATTGTCGATGATCATCCCGATGCTGAAAGGCGTCGCCGATCGCATCCGCGACGACCAACTCGGAGCAAAAAGTCCGTGTGCCGAATTCGACGTTGCCGGGGTGCTCGGCCACATGACCGGACTGGCATCAAGCTTCGCTCCGATGTTCCGCGGCGAAGAACCAGCAGAAGTCAGCTCGCTACCGGGCGACGCAACCCCGACAGTCCAGTTCAATCACGCCATGGACGGGCTGCTCGCAGCCGTCAGTAGCCCGGGCGCTCTTGAGCGCACGATCCAGACCCCCGGTGGCCCGATGCCCGGAGCTGTCTTCGCCCGTCTCGTCGCCTTCGACGGCCTCGTTCACGGCTGGGACCTCGCCATCGCAACCCAACAAGACTGGCAACCTCCCGAACATCTCGTGGCCGAAGTCGACGCGTTCGCCCGCGAGGCCATCACCGCAGAAATGCGCAACGGCGATGCATTCGGTCCCGAACAGCAGCCATCGGCGAACGCCGACACGATGCTCCGCTTGGTCGCATTCACCGGCCGTCAACTGTAGACACCGGTGTACCACACCTGACCAAACCTTGGCTTCTCGTGCACTCCGTCGCTCTTGGAGCGACTGAGTGAACTAGTTCATCGCGACGGTGCTCAACCGGTCGAACGAACTGACCCATTTGGCCGTTGCGCCGACCTCGTTGAACGTAAACAGATGCAACGAGTCGATGCCGAGCGCGTCGGCGTGGACAGAGATGGGGGTGATGAGTTCCATCGGGTCGTAGTTCGCAGTAGTGAGGAGCTTCGTGATGCTCTTGCGGTTTTTGGTCAAGAATCGCATCGACGCACCGATACCAAGCCGAGCCCCGAGCATGAGAAGTTTGGTGCGGTCGACCACTCCGGGCAGCCCGAGATGCACGGGCACGGTGAGGCCTGCGGCACGTTCGGCACGAAGCCAGTTCAGTGTCTTGGAGGCGTCGAAACACATCTGTGTACTGACAAAGCTGCGAAGACCGGCGGACAGGATGATCTCTTGCTTGGCGTGCAGCGCCTCGGTGATCTTGCAGGCGTCGATGAGCGCATGCCCGTCCGGATACCCCGTTGACCCGATGATCTGCAGACCGTGGTCGGTCTCCAGGAAGTCGCGCAGGAACGACAAGCCGTCTGCGTACGGGCCGAGCGGTGCGCCCTGATCACCGGCGACGACGAACATTTCTGTTGCGTCCATGGAGCGTAGGCGAGCAGCGATAGCGCGGCAGTGGTCGGGGCCGCTCACCATGCGAGCAGCAATATGCGGTACTGCATGGTGTCCGAGACCCATCACCCTGGCTGCAAGTTCCAAGGTGGTGTCGACTCCCTTCGCCGGGGAGCAGGTCACGCTGGCAGTAGCGCCAGGAGGCAGATCGGCGATGGCTTGTTCAACCGATTTGAGCGGCACCAGCTCGTAGCGCGGGCTGTTGAGCAAATTCATGGTCAGGCCATCTCATTCGGAAGTTCGGCCTTGCGGCGGGCGATGTAGTCCTGCAGTTCCTCGTCGATCGATGAGTCGAGGGCTGGGGGTTCGTAAGCAGCCAAACGACGCTTGAAGATCGCGTTGGCCCGCTGCGACGCATCTTTGGAGCCTTCGTCGCTCCACTGCTCGTAGCTGTTGTTGTCCGCGATCTCCGACCGGTAGAAGGCGGTCTCGAAGTTGGCGAGCGTGTGCTCGGTGCCGAGGAAATGGTTGCCCGCAGGATTGGTTCGCAACGCGCTCATCGCCTGCGCGTTCTCGCTCATGTCGAAGCCCTTCGTGAAGACCGACATCATGCCCAGTTGGTCGTCATCCATGATGAACTTCTCGTAGCCGATCGACAGACCGCCTTCAAGCCATCCCGCTGCATGCAAAACGAAGTTCACGCCGCCCATCACCGTGGGGATGAGCGTTGCAGAACTCTCGTATGCAGCCTGCGCGTCGGCCACCTTCGAAGCACACAACGACCCCCCTGAACGGAACGGGACGCCCAGGCGGCGAGCGAGCTGGCCAACGGCGTACAGGACCATTGCCGGCTCTGGCGTGCCGAACGTTGGCGCACCGGTCTGCATGCTCATGGATGACGCGAACGACCCGAAGATCACCGGTGCGCCTGGACGCACGAGCTGCGTGAACGCCATGCCAACCAACGATTCGGCCAGCGTCTGCGTTGCCACTCCGGCGCTGGTGACAGGCGCCATCGCGCCCGCCAGGATGAACGGGGTGATGATGCACGCCTGATTGGCCGCAGCGTAGGTTTCGGCAGCACCGAGCATGGTGGCGTCCCAGACCATCGGGCTGGCTGCGTTGATGAGGCTGGTCATCACGGTGCGGTCGCCAAGGTCACCACCGAAACCGATGCGCGCCAGCTCGATGCTGTCGGCCGCGCGCGATGCGGCTGTGACCGACCCCATGAACGCCTTGTCGCTGTATTTGATATGCGAATAGACCATGTCGAGATGCCGCTTCGAAACGGGAACATCGACAGGTTCGCAAACAGTTCCGCCCGAGTGGTGCAGGTTCGGCGACATGTATGCGAGCTTCACAAAATTCTGAAAATCCTCAAGGGTTGCGTACCTGCGACCCCGGTCGAGGTCGGTCACGAATGGGGACCCGTAATTCGGTGCGAACACGGTGTGCGGGCCACCGATGACCACGTTGTTCTCTGGGTTCCGCGCGTGTTGCGTATAGCGCGAGGGCGCAGTTGCCTGGACGAGCTTGCGCGCCAGCCCATCGGGGAACCGGACCGTTTCACCCTGCACGTCAGCCCCCGCTGCGCGGAATCGTTCGAGCGCGCTGGGGTATTCACGAATGACAACACCAACCTCCTCAAGCAATGCGTTGGCGTTTGCCTCCATGATCTCCAGCCCCTCGTCGGACACCATCTCGACCGGTTTCAAGGAACGGGTCAGAAATGGTTCACGCGCAATCACGTGATGCGACCGCAGTTCCTGGCGGCCGGCCCGGCCACCGCTGCGGCGGCCCTGAGGTGGAGCATTCATGGCGACTCCTCGGGAGAGATGGATGGAGCTGAAGAATTCGTGGGACGTGCACGTCGACCGCGACGACCGCCATCGGCGGAAGCCGATGAACGAGGAGGCAAGCTGACGAGCGTTTCGAGATGCGGATGCGCAGCAGTGGCGTGGGGAAACGCCATCGCGGCGACGAACAATTCCTGGAATCGCGGTTCTGTTGCCGTTTCGATCTTCGTTACGGCGATAGCTGCGGCTTCCAGCTCCGTTCTGAGTGACGCGCTGAGCAGAGCACGGACCGCTCCCCCGCCCGCGGCATTGCCCACGGACCGAACACCGTCGAGTGGTGCGTCGGGCACGAGGCCCAGCACCATGGCATGCAACGGGTCAATATGCGCACCGAACGCGCCTGCAAGCCGGATGTCGGTGACGACCGGACCACCGGCATGCTCGATGAGTAGGTCGATTCCGGCGCGCAGCGCCGCCTTCGCCAGCTGAATCTGGCGGACGTCGTTCTGGGTGACGACGATATTGCGATCATCTTCTGACCACAACACGTAGGTGTACGTACGGCCTTCCTGAATGACATGCGCACTACGGGTGGCCGCTTCGCTGCTGATGACACCTTCTGAATCGCAGATACCGGAGAGGTACATCTCGGCGACAACCTCGATGATCCCCGAGCCGCAGATGCCGGTGACTCCTGTCTTCTCGACCGATTCGGCGAAGCCGGGTTGGGTGGACCACAGGTCTGACCCGATGACACGGAAACTGGGCTCGAGCGTGAGCGGGTCGATGCGCACCCGTTCGATCGCTCCCGCCGTTGCGCGTTGGCCGCTGACCAGCTGGGCACCTTCGAACGCGGGGCCGGTGGGGCTGGACGCAGCGAAGCTGGCACCAGCGTGGCCGAGCACGATTTCGGCGTTCGTCCCTACGTCGACCAGCAGCTGCCACGCTGCACCGCGATGTGGTCCTTCGGCCAACATCGCTGCAGTCGTATCGGCACCCACGTGGCCGGCGATGCACGGACCCACGTAGAACGACGCGAACGGCAGATCAAGATCGAGGTCGGTCGCCTTGCCGTGCAACGCCGACGCAGTGGCCAACGTGAACGGTGACTGTCCTAGCGGAACAGGATCGAAACCCATCAGGAGGTGGTGCATGACCGGGTTGCCGACAAACACGCAGTCCAGCACTGCATCGCGGCCAATTCCTGCTTCGGCACACAGCTCCCCGGCCAGCTCGTCCAGCGCCGTCCGCACCGATTTGGTCAGCTCGGCCGCGCCACCGGGGTTCATCATCACGTAGCTGACGCGGCTCATGAGATCTTCACCGAAGCGAATTTGCGGGTTCATGCGACCACCGCTTGCCACAACGTCACCCGTCGACAAATCGCACAGATGACCAGCGATGGTGGTGGAACCGATATCAACGGCCATGCCGTACAGCGCGTCGACGAACCCGGGCCACGCACCGATGGCCACGAGCCCGCCGGCGATGTGTTGCACGGCGATTGTTGCATCGCCTTTCTCTTTGCTCAGCGCGCTGACGATGGTGGGAAGGATGCGACCGTCTACCGCCACCGTGATTCGGTGCTGGGCAAGGAGACCGTCGATGAGCAACTGGGACGCTGCGATTCCGTCGTCGTTCGGGCCGAGTTCGACGAAATGCAGCGTGACGCTGGGGTCGACCAAAACGCCCGTGAGATCGACAGACTTGCGGACAACCTGACGGTGCACCTGAGACGACGCGGGGACGTCGATGACTGCGTCGCTGAGCACCGAAGTGGAGCAGCTCAGCCGATTACCAAGGTCAAGGGGGCGCTTGCCCCGATAGTTCACCTCCGTGTCGCCAGGCGCAGACAGGGACGCGTCCCGGGCATCGATGCCCCACTTCGGGAACGACCCCGTTGACGGGGTGATCTGACAGCGCCCGCAGATGCCACGACCACCGCAGACCGAATCGATGTCGACACCCAGCTGACGCGCCGCGTCAAGCACCACCGTACCGACAGGTACCTCGGTGCTGAGACCCGATGGGGTGAAGACGACGAGCGGCACGGTTGGCAGCCTGAGATCAGCCTGGATTAGTCGCGGCGGGCACGACGGCCACCGCCGCGGCCATCACGGCCGGCCGGAGCGTTGGGGTCTCTGTTGGCGCGGATCCACGCAGCGCAGTTCTCGTCCTGCCCTGCCATCACGTCGGCAGCCATCACCGCCGTCTTCACTTCGGCGTGCATCGGGTTCATGATGGCCGAGGTGAGCCCGTTGCTGATGGCCATCGACAGGAACGCCCCGGTGACATGGTGACGGTTGGGCAGGCCGAAGCTGACGTTGGACGCACCGCCGGTTGTGTTGACTTTCAGTTCTTCACGCAGACGCCGGATGAGCCCGAACGAGTTCTGGCCCGCAAGGCGCACGGCTCCGATGGGCATGAACAACGGATCGACCACCACGTCGGCGCGTGGGATTCCGTGGTCGGAACAGCGTTCGACGATCTTCTTGGCAATCAAGAAGCGCTTCTCCATGTCGTTGTCGATGCCTGTCTCGTCGTTGGAGACGGCCACCACCGCTGCGCCGTACTTCTTGACCAGCGGAAGCACGCGCTCCATGACTTCGTCTTCGCCCGTGGTGGAGTTGACAAGCGCCTTGCCTTGATACACGGCGAGGCCGGCCTCAAGGGCTTCGATGATCGACGAATCGATGCAGAGCGGAACGTCGGTCACCGACTGCACCAACCTGATGGCGTCGGCGAGCAGCTTCGGTTCGTCGGCGAGCGGGACGCCACAGTTGACGTCGAGCATCTGTGCTCCGGCTTCGACCTGGGCAAGCGCGTCGAGCGAGATGCGGCTCATGTCTCCGTGCTTCAATTCGTCGCCGAACATCTTGCGCCCGGTGGGGTTGATCTTCTCGCCGATCATCACGAACGGTCGCCCGAACCCGATGACGACTTCTTTCGTCGCCGAACTGATCACGGTATCGGTCATGTGTTGTGTCCTTCGTCGGGGCCTGCGGGAACAGATGGGTCTTGTGCTGGTTTGGTGGACCACGTTCCCCAGTCCGATGACTGGCCGTCTTCGGCAGTCTCGGGGTCGTCTTCGGGGTCTTCGTCCTCGGGGTCTTCGGCGTCATCGTCGACGCTGGCGTCAGCACCGGTACTGGCACGCATCGGTTCGTCGACGGGTCGGTTTCCTGGTTCCCATCCGCCCAGGAACCCAAGCCGACCGAGGTGCTCCTTGGTGTAGGAGTCCTCCAGCAGTTCGGCTTCTGTACGTGCCTCTGTGGCGAGGTCGTCGGAGCACGGTCGGCTGACCCGACGCCATTGAGCAATGTCCTCGTGAGCGGTGTAGATGTTCGCCTTGCGCTTGGCCCGATCGATGGCACGCTGGAACTTCGCCGACAGGATCACCTGCTCGCGTTCACGGCCGCGTTGCGCGTTCACCTGCGCCGGAACGTCTCGCCAGAAAATGACGATGATCTGAGAGACATCGCCTCCACGGACGCGCCGACCAGAACGACCACCGCTCGACACGGCAACCTCCGAGTCGCCGGCTGGCTCAGGCTCCTCGGGCATGCGACCGGGTCCTGCTCATCAGGCCGCGGCGCGGCGCCGCGCGACGAGCGTCTTGGCTGTCTCGGCAGCCACAGCAGCGTCACGGCAATAGGCGTCGGCTCCGATTGCGGTGCCGAACTCTTCGTTGAGCGGTGCACCGCCGACCAGGACGATGTAATCGTTGCGCAGCCCGCGCTCTCTCATCGTGTCGATGACCACTTTCATATACGGCATCGTGGTCGTGAGCAACGCCGACATGCCGAGGATGTCCGGCTTGTGCAGAGCGAGCGCTGCGAGGTACTTGTCGACGTCGGTGTTGATGCCAAGGTCGAACACCTCGAACCCCGCTCCTTCGAGCATCATCGCCACCAGGTTCTTGCCGATGTCGTGGATGTCGCCCTTGACGGTTCCGATGACGACCCGACCGACGGACTCCGCCCCCGTTTCGGCGAGGATCGGCCGCAAGAGGCCCATGCCAGCCTTCATGGCATTGGCCGAAAGCAGAACCTCGGGGACGAACAGGATTCCGTCACGAAAGTCGATGCCGACGATACGCATGCCTTCGACCAGTGCGTCGCTCAACACCTTCTGCGCATCCCAGCCTCGGTCGAGGAGCAGTTGCGTCGCTTGGAAGATCTCATCGGCCAGCCCGTCGTACAGGTCGTCGTGCATCTGCGCAACGAGGTCTTCGTCGCCGAGGGAGTTCAGGTCAAGTTCGTCTGTGTCGCTCATGGGTTTTTCCTCGGCACTAACCGGCGTGGGATCAACTGCTGACTGCTGTGTTGCTAGTCCGGGTTGTTCCGCATCGTGAAACAAAACCGTCTAGCGGAACAGCATAGACGATCGACGCTCCAGCGACCATGACAGAAGGCACACACGCGCAACTCGGGCCCGACATACTCACAACTTGGCACTTTTGGGCGAAAAACTGGCCCGAAACGGGCGAGTTGCGCGTATGACGGGGCAAGTTGCGCGCATGGTGGGTGCAACAGGGCGGACCTGCGGTGGCCGGAGGAGCCGTCCCCCGCCTTCAAAGCGCTACCGGTGGGTGGCGTCAGGCGCGTGGGGTTTCGTGGAGGTCTTCGTTCATCATCCGCATGAGCTCGTAGACCTCTTTGCACTTCGGGCACACCGGCAGTTTCTGCGGGTCGCGTTGTGGCACGAACACGTGGCCGCACAGGGCCGTGAGCGGGGTTCCCATGATCCGCGCTTCAAGCACCACCGCAGCTGCGTTTTCACCCGGTTTGACGACGATGTGCGCGTGCTGACCCGGGTCGAGCTGATCGACAGTATCGGTGTCGCGATCCAACACCGTGCCGGGCTTCCCCGTCGACGGCCCCAGCGGCTGATTGAACCCGATCCCCATCGAACTCATCATGACACCACGCAAACCGCCTGACAGCGACCACTTGGTCGGACCGATGCCGCTGGTGAACTCTCGGCACCGGTGCCACGGTTGCGGCACGCGATCGGTGCCTGTGCGGGACGACGGTCAGGAGAACCCCGACAAGAGTGGCCGTTGTTCAGAGAACGCCTGGGCTCACGTAGTACGGGTAGGGCTCAGGGGCCAGCGGTTTGTTGCCAAGGATGAGGTCGGCAGCCTTTTCGGCAAGCATCATGACTGGTGCGTAGATGTTCCCGTTGGTCACGTACGGCATGGAAGACGCGTCGACAACCCGAAGGCCTTCGAGGCCGTGCACGCGCATGGAGTCGGGATGAATGACACTCATGTCGTCTGTACCCATACGACACGTACAACTGGGGTGTAGCGCTGTCTCGGCGTCCTTTGCCACCCACGCAAGAATCTCGTCATCTGTCTCAACCGAGCCGCCAGGCGACGTTTCGCCTCCGTTGAACGGCGACATTGCGGGCTGCGTGAGGATGTTGCGCGCGGCGCGGACCGCTTCGACCCACTCCCGCCGGTCCTGCTCGGTGGAGAGATAGTTGAACCGGATTGCCGGTTTGGCCATCGGGTCGGCGCTGATGATGCGCACGCTGCCCCGGGCATCGGAATACATCGGGCCGACGTGCACCTGGTAGCCATGCCCACCGCCGTGCCCCCCACCAGGCGAAGTGCCGTCGTAGCGGATGGCGATCGGCAGGAAGTGGAACATCAGATTCGGGTACCGCTCGCTCGGATTGGACCGTGCGAAACCTCCACCTTCGAAGTGGTTGGTCGCCCCCGGGCCCCGCCGTGCGAGCCATTGCATGCCGATGAATGGCCGCTTCCACAGTTTCAGATTCGGCTGCATCGAAACTGGCTGGGTGCACGCGTACTGCACGTACACCTCGAGGTGGTCCTGCAAATTCTCGCCGACGCCGGGCAGATGATGAACAAGTTCGATGCCGACACTGCCCAGGTGGTCTGCGTCACCGACGCCGGACAGCTGCAGCAGTTGGGGCGAGTTGAACGCTCCGCCGCACAGCACGACTTCCTTAGCGTCGATCTGCACCGATCGGCCTTTGATCCAAGCATCCACGCCCGTCGCCCGGGTCCCCGCAAAACGGATCCGTTCGACCTGAGCCCGGGTGACGACGTCGAGGTTCGGCCGACCCATCGCTGGATGCAGGTACGCCTGAGCCGCGCTGATCCGCCGGCCGCGGTGGATGTTGCGGTCGAACGGTCCGAAGCCCTCTTGGCAGAAGCCGTTCACATCATCTGTGCGCTTATAACCGGCTTGCACCGCCGAATCGAAGAACGCGTTGAACAACGGGTTCGTCGCTGGTCCGCGTTCCAGCACGAGCGGGCCATCACCACCGCGCCATTCGTCTTTGCCGGCGAGGCAATTCTCCATCTTCTTGAAGTACGGAAGGCAGTGCGCATAGGACCAGTTGCCCATACCGGGGTCGGCCGCCCACCGCTCGTAGTCCAGCGGGTTGCCCCGCTGGAAGATCATCCCGTTGATCGAGCTGCTACCGCCCAGCACCTTGCCCCGTGCGTGGTACACCTTTCGGCCACCCATGAACGGCTCGGGCTCCGTCTCGTACTTCCAGTCGTAAAACTTCGAACCGATCGGAAATGCCAACGCCGCCGGCATATGGATGAAGACGTCCCATTTGTAGTCGGGTCGCCCGGCCTCGAGCACCAGCACCCGATTCGCCGGATCCTCGCTCAGCCGAGCCCCCAGTGCGGACCCCGCAGAGCCTCCTCCGACGACAACGAAGTCGTACGGGCGCGTGAAGTCTGTAGTCATAGGCGCCTGAAAACCGTTCCGATGCGATCAGCCGTGGCTTTGACCCGGCCGTTGATGGTCTTGATGTGCGCCCCGGGAAACCGGAAGGTTGGGCCGTGCACGTGCACTGCCGCAATCACTGCGCCGTGCCGATCGAAGACCGGTGCAGCAACCGACGAGAGGCCAGGCGACAATTCGTCGACCACCCATGCGATTCCAGTAGAGCGAACATCGACGAGACGGGCCCGCACCTTGTCCGGATCGGTGACAGATTTGTCCGTGTACAGAGGAAGTGTGTCCGCGAGAACCTGGCGAACCTGCGCCTCGGAAGACCAGGCAAGCAGCACCAGCCCTGATGACACAACATGAGGCTTGAGACGCGAGTTGGTCCAGTCCCGCACCTGGATGTCCGTACCGCTGTTGACCTGGTCGAGGTACAGCACATCGTCGCCGTCGAGAACTGATAACCCGGCAGACTCGCCCACAGCATTGACCAACTCGACGAGATGCGGCCGTGCGCCTGCAATCAGTGATCGCACAGGCGTTGCCTGGGCAGCTAGCTCGTGGAGGTAGTTGCCCAGACGGTATCGGCCGCCCGGTTCGGTCTGCTCGGCCACGCCGAGATCGACCAGGGTCATGAGGAGCCGGGCCACGGTGCTTTTCGGCAACGCAACCCGGTCTGCGATCTCGGAGACCCCAGACGTTCCACCGGCCAAGCACCCAACGATCGCGAACGCGCGCTCGACGGACTGGACGGCGGTCATGTGGGGATCACCTCGACCTCGACCCTGCTGAGAACAACCGACGGGGTGCGGCTGGGCTTCAGCCCAGCCACGCCTTCCACGTTGCCTCGTTCTCTGCAATCCACTTCTTCGCAACATCGGCAGCAGGCTGCTTGTCGATCTCGACCGAAGGCAGCAGAGCCAGCTGGATCTCGTTGGAGAGCTGGAACTTCTTCAAGAACGCAGCAACGGCTGCGTCCTTGGTGGCCAGCTTGGCCGACGATGCCTTGAACAGCACGTCTTCCGGATAATCGCAATCAGCCTTGGCCGGGTCTGCGTAGCAGGCCTCGGTGTGAGCCGGAAGCGGGATGTTCTTCAGGTTGTACTTGCCAACAGCTGCGGTTGGGGTCCACCAGTACATGACGACCGGTTCCTTGGCGGCGACCTTGGAGTCAAGCTCGGCGATGGTGGCGGCTTCAGAACCGGAGTACTTGACCTCGAGTGGAAGGCTGAGGTTCTTGATGATCGGTTCGTCGTACTGGCTGTAAGACGGGTCCGTGCCGAGGAAGCGGCCCTTGTCGCCGGTCTCCGCCGTCGCGAACGCCTTGGCAACAGCTGGGTCCTTCAGGCCTTCCCAGGTCTTGAGCGATGGGAACTTCTCGATCACGTAGTCGGGAGCGAACCAGCCGATCTTGCCGATGACGCCGAGGGGCCCATCGTTGGACACGCTGCCGTCGTCGAGGTACTTCTGTTCGTCGGCAACGACGCCGGACGGCCAGATTTCCAGGACCGCATCGACGTCACCCGCAGCGAGGCCGGCGAACATCGTGTTCTCATCGATCTTCACGATCTCCACTGGGTTGCCGAGCTGTGTGGTGATCAGCTCTGCTGCAATTGCGGTGTTGACCGCAGACGCGGTCCAGGCGTTCTCGACCAACTTGATGGTCGCTTTGTCACCAGTCGGGGTAGCGGACGCCTCGGTGCCAGGAGCTGCAGTGTCGGTTGTGCCGTCAGTCGAACTACCTGATCCGGAGCTGCCGCATGCAGCGGCGAACAGCGAGATAGCCAACAACGACGCGAATGTACGGGTTTTACGCATGGTTATTCCTCCCCTGATCCAACCCTCCGGTCGGAACGATGCCACTCAGTGTTCCACATCGTGGACCTGTTCTGCCTGATGGAACCGTCCGGGCGAGCGGCAAGAACCCCTTTCCCATAGGATTCGGCCACCTGGGGCCCTGACGCGGGTTGCGTCACCAGCGCCGGGGTGAGGTCGTTTACATCGTGATCGAGGTCCGCGCGCTGTGGAAGGTCTTCGGACCTGGTGACCACAACCGAGGTATCGCAACAGCCGAGACTGGCGCCAGCCGGGCGGACATCCTGTCGTCAACCGGGCAGACCATCGGGGTGCGAGACGTCTCCTTCCACGTCGGCGAGGGTGAATCCTTCGTGGTGATGGGACTCTCGGGGAGCGGCAAGTCCACGCTGATCAGGTGCATGTCCGGCCTGCAGGCCATCTCCCGCGGCGACGTCACCATCGACGGAACCTCGCTCGTCGGCATTTCCGAGGACCGGCTCCGCGAATTACGACGTTCCAAATTCGCGATGGTGTTCCAGCACTTCGGTCTGTTTCCTCATCGCAAGGTGATCGACAACGCGGCCTACGGGCTGGAAGTCCAGGGTGTCAGCAAGGAGAGGCGGCGGTCAAAGGCCGGCGAAATTCTCTCGCTTGTCGGGTTGGACGGTTGGGCAGACCATTACCCGGATCAGTTGTCGGGAGGCATGCAGCAGCGTGTAGGCCTGGCCCGCGCACTTGCCCTTGACCCCGAGATCCTGTTCTTCGATGAGCCATTTTCGGCGCTCGACCCGCTCATCCGCCACGACATGCAGAACGAGCTGCTGCGTCTCCAGTCCGAACAGCGTCGCACCATCGTGTTCATCACCCATGACTTCGATGAGGCGCTGCGGCTCGGTGACCGGATTGCTGTGATGAAAGACGGTGTGTTCGAACAGGTCGGAACACCCGAAGCCGTTGTTGCCCATCCTGCTACCCCATACGTCACAGCATTCACCCGCGACGTATCGGTGGCCAAGGTCATCCGCGTGCATACGGTGATGGCCTCTATGCCTGCCGACACAAGCAGTTCAGGCCGGCATGTGTTGTCTACCGACACATTGGAGAGCATCGTTCCTCTGTTTCTTGCCGACCCTTCCGCCGTTGCGGTGCGAGACGCTGCCGGCGCAACCGTCGGGCAGATCTCTGGGAGCCAGGTTGCTGCTGCGCTCACCGGTCGCTCGGCATGACAGCGGTAGCCGGCGAACGAAGGTTGTGGGTGACCACCCGGCTGCGGGTTGCCCCTCAGGACGTGATTTTTCTCGTGGCCTGTGCCGTCGCCGTGCTTGTTGCTTGGCGGTTCGGGGTAGGCGAGCCCATCAACCGGCTGCAGCGTTGGGTTCGCAACAACCAACAGACCCATCCTCTGTTCACATACGGGTTCACACCGGTCTCTCGATCGCTGCGGTGGGCCGTTGGACACCTCGAAGATTTCCTCAATTGGCTGCCGTGGCCGCTGATTCCCGCTTTGAGCGCGGCACTGCTGTTCGTTCGGAAACGGCGGCTCAGCGCAGTGATCGTGGGTGCGATCGCGACGCTCCCCCACTTTCTCGACCTCACGAAACCTGCGATGGAGACGTTGGCATTGATGATTGTGTCGGTCGGCGTTTCGTTGCTGGTCGGCGTACCACTTGGCATCGTGTCCGCATCGTCAGCGCGCGTTGATTCGCTGCTGCGACCGGTGCTCGATGCGATGCAGACCGTGCCGTCAACGGTGTATCTCATTCCTGCATCCCTGTTCTTCGGCATCGGCCCCGTGCCTGCAGCCGTTGCAACGGTCATCTTTGCGCTGCCGCCGGCCGTGCGCCTGACGACACTTGGTATTCGCAGCGTTCCCGAACAGACGGTTGAGGCCGGCCGCATGTTCGGTGCGTCGAAGCGTCAACTCATGCGTCAGGTACAACTGCCGCTTGCGCTCCCCTCCATCGCCACGGGCATCAACCAGACCATCATGATGGCGCTCGGCATCATCGTGGTTGCCGCGCTCGTCGGTGCAGCTGGGCTGGGGCAAGAGGTTCTCGGCACGTTGCGGCTCCGGTCGCCGGGCAGAGGAATGCTCGTCGGAGTGGCGATCGTCGCGCTGGCCACGGTGTTGGACCGCGTAAGTGCATCGTTCATCACCGATCGGCGCAGACGTGCCCGCTCGCTTCGTTCCACCGCGCTGTGGTCGGCGGCCCTGGCTCTGGTTGCGTTCGCGATCTGGGCACTGGGCAAAACGATGCTGGGCGACACCAAGTTGGTTGACTGGGTCGACGATGCAATTCTGTGGATCCGCGATCACGGGCGCTGGATCACACGCCCCACGAACGACTTCATCATTCGTGAGATCCTGATTCGAGCACGGGATTTCCTGACCGACACGGTTCCCGCTCCAGTCTTGGTACTCGTCGCAGCGCTTCTTGGGTTCGCTGCAAAGGGCTGGAGGTTGGCCCTCGGCATAATATGCGGGCTGACGATCGTCGGCTTGGTGGGGATGTGGGCCACCTCCATCGAAACGCTTGTTCAGGTGATCACAGCCACGGTCGTCAGTGCGCTGATTGCACTGCCGACCGGCGTGTACATCGGCCGGCGGCCCCGCCTGGAATCTGTTGTCTCACCGGTGATGGACGCGCTGCAGACGATCCCATCGCTGATCTACACCATCCCCTTCGTGATGATCTTCAGTGTGTCGGTGGTACCTGGTGGCATCATCGCTTCCTCCCTCTACGCCATCCCCGCAGGCATTCGGTTGGCAGCGCTTGGCATCAGGCAGGTACCGGAATCGCCGATCGAGGCAGCCACCAGCTTCGGTGCGTCTCCACGTCAGGTGCTGTGGGGCGTTCGCCTCCCATTAGCGCTGCCGACCATCATGCTGGCGCTCAACCAGATCATCATGATGGTGCTGTCCATGGTCGTCATCGCCGGCATGACGGGTTCGGGCGCATTGGGGTACCGGGCGGTGGAGGCCTTGACTCGCTCCAACACCGGGTTGGGTGCCGAGGTGGGCATCGCCATCGTTGTGATGGCGATGGTGCTGGACCGGCTTACTCAGTCCTTGGCACAGGAACGCCGTCCGGCTCACGCGTAGCCACAGCTTCCCCCCGCACGGCCGCCCGAACTTTCGATGCTTCGCGAAACGGAGCAAACTGCACCAGTGCAACACCGACGATCGTGACGGCGCCGCCGATGATGACCAGCCAGGACAAACGCTCGCTCAGCAGTAACCAGCCGAACAGCACGCCGAACACTGTTGCGAGGTACGCGGCAGAACCCGACGCCATCACCGATCCGCGCGACAGCAGCGCCGAGTACATCACGAACGACAGTGCAAGCCCGATGAAGGCCAAGTACGCGAACGTCAGCCAGAACATCGGTGTGAAGTTGAACGTCGAACGATCGTCGGGAACCGACATCACCCCGATGACCGCTGCGGACACCGCCAGCTGGCAGCCGACCAGCATCCGCTTGTCCAGTCCTTCCAGTGGGTATCGCTTGTAGAGGACGGATCCGATAGCGGTGAAGAACCCACCCCCGAGACCGTACAGAATGCCGACGATTCCGATGTCCCCGTGGAGAGACCGCCACCCTACGATGACGGTACCGAGAAGGCCGATGATCAGTCCACAGACTACCAGCGGCGTCACCTTGTCATGGAGGATCAGCACCGCCATCAACGCGGTGAACAGAGGCATGGTGTTGGAGAAGATGGCGACGAGTCCGGCGGGGATCTGCTTCGCAGCGAGGAACAGACAGGCGGTCGAGATCCCGGTCATGAAGAACCCGATGCACGCAACACCGATCAGTTCTTGGCGGCCCTTCGGCCACCGTGCGCCGCTGCGACGCGCCAGGAGCAGCAACACCGACGCTCCGACCACTGCGCGCACAGCGGCAATGGTGAGCGGCGGGCCATAACGCCCGGCGTATCGCATCGCCACCGAGTTCATGCCCCAGCAGAACGCCACCCCGACAAACAGCACCGGGATCGGGATTCGTTTCACGGGCTCACCGTAGCGACTCGGTGCGAGAATTACGGTGCAGCGCTCACGTCGACCGGAATCCCGTTGAGGACGGC
>JANNBN010000117.1:0-17408 GCA_031385545.1 Acidimicrobiia bacterium
TCACCATCCGCTGCTCACCGCAGCGCTGCACCGTCAGATCGCCGATGGTGTCCTGTATGTCACGCCGTGCGAAAGCAACGCGTCCGTCGGAGAGCTCTTACGTGGCCGGTTCGGCCATGACCAGTGGCGCTTCACCAACTCAGGAACCGAAGCAACGATGGACGCCATCCGCCTCGCCCGCGGGTTCACCGGACGCTCCAAGATCGTGAAGGTCGAGGGCGGCTATCACGGCCACCACGACGCTGTCATGGTGTCGATGAAGCCGTCAGTCGACAAGGCCGGCCCCGCCGGCGCCCCGTACTCGCTCGCATCCACGGCCGGCCTCCCTGCTGGCATCCTCGACCAAGTCATCGTGGTGCCCTTCAACGAACCTGAAGCGCTGCGCAGGGCATTGTCGTCCTACGACGTGGCCTGCTTCATCGTCGAGCCGGTCATGGAGAACATCGGCATCTGTCTGCCGGACGACAACTACCTGCAGAAGGTCCGCCAGCTCTGCTCGGCGCACGGAACAATGCTGATCTTCGACGAAGTCAAGACCGGTATCACCGCGCACATGGGTGGTGCAGGTGGCCACTTCGGTGTCAAACCCGACATCACCTGTTTGGCCAAGTCGATCGGTGGCGGTCTGCCGCTGGGTGCCTTCGGCGCCCGCACCGAGCTCATGCAGCAGATCACCGATCTCAAGGTGGTGCACCAAGGCACGTTCAACGGCAACCCGCTCTCCATGGCCGCAGCAACGGCCACGCTTACCGACATCTGCACCCAGGAAGCCTTCGACCGCACCGCTGTGCTCAACGCCGGCATGCTTGCCGACGCTCGGCGGGTCATCGACGAATACGACCTGCCTGCGCACACCGTGCAGATGGGCGCAAAGGGCTGCATCACCTGGTCGGACACGCCGGTTCGCAACTATCGGGATTACAAAGCGACCGATTTCGACATCGCGTTCGCCCAGTGGATCTACGGCATCAACCGGGGCATCCTGCTGCCGCCAGGCCTCGACGAGCAGTGGCTCGTCTCGGTCCAGCACACGCAGGCTGAAGCCGATCACAATTCAGAGGTATTCGAGTCCTTCGCGAAGGAACTCACCCGCTAACAACTGGCCCACACCGTTCCGGCAATCCGCTCGCAGCCCCGCAGTCCTCATGGACACGCGGGGCTGTTTCGCGTGTGCCAACAGCCAAGCGCTCAACCGGTCTCGATCCGCAACTACAGGCTTCTATAGTCCGTCGCTCTATAGTTGACTATAATTCACTGTAGTTCTCGGGAGGGAAAGAGTGTCTCAGAGTCAGTTCTTCCGACGGAAGTCTTGGCGGACCGGTTGGCCGAGCAAGTCCTTGCAGTTGATCGGACCTCGTCTGCTGCATCAGGCATCTTCCTTGCCGCTCCAAGACGGACCGGTAAGTCGACGTTTTTGCGCGAAGACCTTCGACCTGCCCTCGAAGCCAAAGGTGCGTATGTCTTATATGTCGACCTCTGGTCGGACAAGCAGGCTGACCCGGGGGACTTGATTGTTGCAGCAGTCCGTGCAGCCCTGTCCAGCTTCGACGGCGTGCTGCGAAAGCTCGCTCGAAGGACCGGAGTACGCGAAGTCGCCACCGGCCCGGTGACGTTTTCGTTGGAAACAATCGGCGGCGGACAACTCACAATGAGTGACGCGTTAGCGGAACTGTCAGACGAGATCAAAGCTCCCATCGTGCTCATTATCGATGAGGCGCAGCATGCGATCGTCAGCCAAAAGGGGTACGACGCGTTGTTCGCGTTGAAGGCGGCACGGGACGAACTCAACTCGTCGGAGCATTTCGGTCTGCGTGTTGTCGCGACGGGATCAAACAGGGACAAGCTTGCGATGCTGCGCAACAGCAAGGAGCAGGCGTTCGTCGGGGCCCCGCTGGTCGAGTTTCCGTCTCTCGATCGAGACTTCGTGCGGTGGTTTTGTGATCGAACACAACTCGGCGCTGCGCTGGACGCCGAAACTGTCTGGGCGTTGTTTGAACAAGCCTCGTATCGGCCAGAGATTCTGGGCGCAGCGGCCGATCGCCTTCGCTTCGTCTTTGGGATTGATCCCGCCGATGTTGGCGCGAAGTTCGCTGAGGCTGTCGAGGAGGAAATCCGCGACGCTGAGCTCCAGGCCCTGCGAGTGCTCAATTCATTGACACCGCTGCAGTCGTCAGTGCTTCGCGTTCTGGCATCGCGTCAGAAGCATTATGCGCCGTTCACTGCGGAAACAATGTCCGCTTACAGAACCGTGTTGGTGGCGATGTCGCCCGACGAGGGACTGATTCCGGACACATCGAACGTCCAGCAGGCCCTGTCCGCACTCCAGGAAAAGATGCTCGTCTGGAGGGAAGGTCGAGGGGTATACGCGCTCGAAGACTCGGCGACAGCGGAGTTGCTGCAACGACACGCGATGCTCGCTTCCGTCCCTCCGGAGGAATCGCTCTAGGCCTCGCGGGGAGTGGGCCGTGAGGTAACGCTTTGCGTTCGGCGTCTGGCAAGGTAGTGCAGTGCAGCAACGCAACAACATCTGGCTGACCACAGCTCAGGGGAATCGATCCCGATGACACAGACCGCTGACCTGCTGATCATCGGCGGAGGACCTGCCGGAGCAGCCGCTGCCATCACCGCCGCACGTCAGGGAGCCACGGTCGTGGTGTTCGAGAAAGGTCCGCACGGACGGGACAAAACCTGCGGCGACGGGCTGACACCACGGGCGGTCGCGGCGCTGACGGAACTGAAAGTAGAGCTGGAAGGCGCGCACCGAATCAATGGGCTGCGCATGATCGCAGGCAAGAAGACACGGGAACTGGCGTGGCCCACCACGGACCGGTTTCCTGGTCACGGTGCCGTGCTTCCCCGCCGCCAACTCGATGCGCAGCTGATCGACGCGGCGCTCGACGCAGGCGCCGACGTACGGTTCGGGCACGAGGCACTTCCGGTGCTCGACCCAGCCGGACGTGTGACAGGTGTGACCGTCGGGACGGACCGGTGGGATGCTCCGATGACCATCCTGGCAGCCGGTGCTCCGGGTGCAGCAGCTCGGCTGCTGGGCGCGCAACGGGTGGAAGACGAAACGTTCGGCCTGGCCATCCGAGCGTATGCGCCATCGCCTCGCCACGCTGATCGCCATCTCGAAGCATGCCTCAGCATCACCGACGAGTTCGGCACCGCCGTGCCCGGCTACGGCTGGATGTTCCCGTGCGGAGACGGCACCGTCAACATCGGCGTCGGCGCATTGTCGACGATGAAGGGCTTCAAGAAGCTCAATCTCAACAAGCTCATCGACTCCTATGCGCGCATTGTGAAAGAGCCGTGGGGTCTCGGCGCTTTCACCGAGAAGCCGCGCGCGTGGCGCTTGCCGATGAGCGTGCAGAAGCGGTCCGGGCCTGGCTGGATGGCCATCGGTGATGCTGCAGGACTGGTGAACCCGATGAACGGCGAGGGCATCGACTACGGGCTGGAGAGCGGCATGCTTGCAGCAGACCAATTCGTGCTGAACCCCGCAACGGCCGCAGCGCGCTATGACCAACTGGTCGGCGACCGATACGACGGCTTCCTGCGCACTGGTCGACGGTTCGCCTTTATCATCGGCCACCCGTTGTTGCTGCGCACCGGCCTGCGCGTCGCAGTCGGCACGCAAGCTGCAGCCGACATCACCCTTGCAGTCATGGGCAATCTCATCGATTCGCAGACGCCGGGGGCCGCCGGCCGGGTCCTCAGGTTCGCCGACAAGACGCTCGCTCTCGCCGACCCCCTCCTGCGCCGTACCCGCGCAGCTGCCTGACCAGCCGCTGAACGGCCCGGTACAACGCGGTGCTCCGGAGTTAGGGTGAATCGGTGAACGGATTCACCACCGCTGCAATTCCCGTCGGGAACCTCGCCATCTTGCCGGTGTACGACGGAACCGCGCGGCTGCAGGCAACCGACTTCGTCCACGACGGTCGTCCGGCCGACTGGTCGAATCACCCTCACGCGCTCGACGCCAACAACGAGATCGTGGTTCCGGTCGGCGGGTTCCTGGTCAAGACCGCAGGGCGCACGGTGCTGCTGGACGCAGGCGTTGGACACACGAACAACCCAATGTTCACCGGCGGCGCAATGCTGGATAGCATACGCGCGTACGGTGTATTACCGGACGACATCGACACCGTGTTCGTGTCGCACCTGCACTCCGATCACATGGGTTGGCTGGAGCAAGGAGGCGTTCCGACGTTTCCCAACGCCGACATTGTCCTTGCCGCTGCGGAATGGGGCTTCGTCGTTGATCAGGTCGGCTTCGGGACCAAGCGCGCCGACCGTATGAAGGTCGTGCAGGAGCGCGTCACACTCATCGACTCCGACGGAGTCTCCATCGCCCCCGGCATCACCACACGCCTGACCCCAGGCCATACACCCGGCCACACCAGCGTGGTCATTTCCAGCAACGGCGAGCGGGTGATCATGCTGGGCGACGCGCTCCACTGCCCGGCGCAACTCACCGAGACCGAATGGGAGCTGGTGTTCGACACCGACCCGGCCCTCGCGAAACGAACACGCAACGCGCTGCTGCGCGAGGCCGAGGAGCCCAACACACAGCTTCTTCCGTGCCACCTACCCGGCATGGCTGCGGCACGCCTGGTGCAGGCCGCAGGCACTCGCAGCTGGCATATTCCCGGCTGACCGGAACGGCCCGGGAACTGTGCGAATTTGGGCCGGATCAGGAGTAGCGGGTGACGAAACCCCGTCGGCGGAACACAGCCAGTAAGCGCATCGAGAACAGGGTCGCCAGCGTGAGCAACACCAACGATGCAAGTGCTGCAGCGCCCATCGACCCCCATGAGACACCGTTGCCTTCAAGCGACGATCGCATCGCGGCAAAAATGCGCGTGGTGGGCAGGATCGACGAGATCTGCCTGACCCCGTTCGGCATCGCGCTCGCCGGGAAGAACACACCGGAGAACGCCATCAACATGTAGTTGAGTCCCCAGATGAGAATCTCGGCACTCTGGCCGTAGCGGAGCACAAGACCAACGGCCACCAACCCGATGGCCCAGCCGTTGATGACCAGCAGCACCATGAGCGGGATCGCTATCCAACCCACGCCGGTGAGCGTCCAACCGAAGAACACCTCTGTGGCAACTGACAAGGTGAGCAGACACAGGAACAGCTTCAGCAGCCCGAAGACTGCAACCCCGACGATGTATTCGATCTCCTTGATGGGCGTCGTGAACACGTTGAGGATGTTGCGAGTCCAGGTCTCTTCGTTGACCCCCAGTGCGATGGAGAACTGTGCCTGGGTGAACGTCCAGAACAACGTGATGCCCGCAAGCAGGTACGGCGTAGACGCGCCCGATCGAGCGTTCTGCTTGGCGACGTACACGCCGAGCGCACCCCACAGCAACACATCCATCACCGGCCAGAACGAAATTTCGAACCAGCGGTGAGGGGCGCGCTGCAGCACGATCCAATGGCGCCGCATCACCGCAGCGACACGCAAGAGGTTCATTGCGCTAACAGCCCGTCGGCACGGGACCGGGTGGCGATCTCGAGGAACGCCTCTTCCAGATCGTCGGTACCGAAGTGTGCCGAAATCTCGTCGGGAGATCCGTCGGCCGCAACCGAACCCCGGGCGATGATCACCACCCGCTGGCACAGCGTTTCGACCTCGCGCATGTTGTGGCTGGTGACCAGCAAAGCCGTGCCGCGTTCTCGGTGGATGTCGAGCAGCGCGTCACGCACTCGCCGGGCGATGTCAGGGTCAAGTGATGCCGTGGGTTCGTCCAGCACCAGCAATTTGGGGTTGTGCAGGGTCGACTTCACGATGGACACAAGGGTGCGCTGACCGGAAGACAATTCGCGGCTCTGTTGGTTGAACAACTCGCCGATGCCGAACCGCTCGACTGCGTCGGCGATGATCTTGTCGGGCCGACGCAGACCGTAGAAACCGGCAAACACCTTGAGCGCTTCGCTGACCTTGAGGTTCTCAGGCAACGGCAGGTACCCGGCGACGAAGCCCACCTGGGTGAGCGCCTGGGCACGTTGGCCAGGTAGCCCGAACCCGTTCAGGCGGATCGACCCCGAGTCTGGCGTGACTGCGCCGAGCAGCATCAGCAGCGTGGTGGTTTTCCCCGCCCCGTTCGGACCGAGCAGGCCGACCCGGGCACCGGCTGCCACATCGAGGCTGATGCCGTTGACGGCAGTCTTGTCACCGAAGCGCTTGACGAGATGTTTCACCTCGACGGCTGGATGCTGGGCGGACATTCATCCAGTCTCGCAGAGGTGCATCGGGCGGCCCCGCCGATTTTCGATCCCCCGCCCACGACCTATTCGGTGAACCAGCCTCCATCGGGGTGCAGGATCTCGCCGGTCATGTAGCTGGACTCGTCGGACGCGAGGAACAGCGCGACGTTGGCGATTTCGACAGGCTGTCCGACACGCCCCATCGGGATCTTGCTCAGGTACCCGGCGCGGGCTTGTTCTTCGGGTAACAGCTTGATGAGCGCTGTCATGTTGGTCTCGATGAAGCCCGGCCCGATGGCGTTGACCCTGATACCAGCACCGGCCAATTGCCGGGCTGACTTCTTGGTGAGCATCCAGACACCGGCCTTCGACACGGTGTAGGCCAGCGGTCCTGCATCGGGATCCTTCGCGGCGATCGAAGCGATGGTCACCACCTTGCCGCCATGCCCAAGTTCGATCATCCGGCTGACACACGCCTGCATCGCAAGGAAGGTTCCGGTGAGGTTGACGTCGATGACCCGCTGCCACGACTCGAGCTCGAACTCGATGAAGGTGCGCCACGGTGTTTCGGCGTTCTCCATGTTGCGGGTGAGGTACTTCACCTCGTTCTCGGTGTCGCCGCTCCGGTAATTCGCGTGGCTGATGCCGGCCGCTGTGAGGAGCACGTCGAGCCGTCCGAACGAATCGACGGCCAACTGCGCAATCGCCTCGTTGTCGACCCGGCTGGCAGCATCGCCCCCGATTGCGACCGCACGACCTCCGGCCGCCGAGATCGTGTCGGCCGTGGCCTGGGCAGCGTCGTTCAATGCGTCGGCGCAGACGACGGCCGCACCTTCTTCCGCGAAGCGGATGGCACCTGCCCGACCGATGCCATTCCCTGCACCCGTGACGATTGCGACCTGGCCGACCAGGCGACCCGAAGATCTACTCATGCCGGGCAACCTACCGGCGAGGACACGCTCGTTCCCAGCCGAACTGGACTGCCCCGTGCGTCATACTTCGAACCAATGAATGGTGAGGCCAGCCCGTCGCCGGTCGGGACACTGATGGGAGCTGTTGGAGCGACTCGGCTGGTCGGTCGCGAGCACGCGCTTGCGGAGTTGATCAGCCTGTGCGACGACCCCGAGACCCGCCTTATCACCATCCTTGGTCCCGGCGGCGGAGGAAAGTCTCGTCTGGCGCGGGAACTGATTGCGCGTGCGCAGGGTCCGGCCTGGTTCGTCGAACTGGCAGAAGTACGCGACGCGTCGGCCGTTCTCGAAACGGTCGCCGCGCTGTGTGTTCCTCAGTCCGGGAAGGCTGCGGACCGGATCATCCGTGGTTTGGGTCGAACGGGAATCGTCGTCCTCGACAACCTCGAACACGTCATCGACGCGGCCTTCGCCATCGGCGATCTCGCAGCCCGACTGCTGCCAGGCGCCACCATCGTCGCCACGAGTAGGACAGCGTTGGACCTACGGGCCGAACGAATCCTGATCCTCGACGCGTTGGCTCCAGCAGCGGCCGTCGAGCTGTTCAATCTTGTTGTGCAGCGAAGCGGCGGCTCCAAAGGTACCAACGATCTTGCGGTGGTCGGTGAGATCGTCGAGCGCCTCGACCGGCTTCCACTGGCAATAGAGTTGGCCGCTTCGCTTGTCCCACTGGTTCGTGCACGTCCGATGCTGCGCCGCCTCGATCATGCGCTGACACTGTTGGTCGACGGTCCGAGAGATGCTCCCGAACGTCAGCGGAGCCTACGCAGCACCTTGACGTGGAGTCACAATCTGCTTGAGCTTTCTGAGCAACGGCTCTTCCGCCGCCTGGCCGTCTTCCCGTCTGGGTGCACACTCGACGCCGCCGACGTCGTTGCCTCGCTGCCGGGGGAACACCCGATTGAAATCGTCGGACTGGCGAGGTCGCTGCTGAGAAAGAGTCTGATCCAGATCGTCGATACCGGCACCGGTTCGGCGAAGCTCAGAATGCTGGAGACAACCCGTCAGTTCGCATATGAACTCCTCGGCAAGGACCCACGCTTGTTCGAGGCCCGGAACGCCGCAAGCTCCTGGCTCCTCGCACTGGTCAGTTCCGCCGAAGCAGAACTGGCGGGGCCGGTCCAAGCGGAATGGTTGGACACGCTCGCCGGCGAATCGGGAAACATTCGAAGTGTTGTCGTCCACGCATTGGGCGCGAGAACCGCTCCGGAGCTTTCTACTGCGCTTCTCCTTGCCGCCCGCTATTGGCGGGTGTGGGCACAGCGCGGATCGCTTACCGAAGGTGCCGGCCTGCTCGATGAACTGCTGAGCGTCGGGGCGAACTGCGACGGTGTCGATGCCGACGCGCTCGCTGAAGCTGCGACAGCGGCCGGGCTGCTCGCCATCCGACGCTCGGACTATGCCGGGGCATTGCGCCACCTTTCCGATGCTCGCCGTCGCTGGGACCACCTCGGCGGTGGTCGCGGTCTTGCCACCACACTGGACGGCCTCGGCTGGGTCGCAGGCGGGCAGGGTCGGTTCGACGACGCAAAAGTCCTCCTGGAACACTCCATCGCGCTCATGCGCGACGACGACCAGCTCGGCACTCAGGCCGGAAACCCTGCCGACAGCGACCGTCGCAGCGCACGGACCGGCCCAACGTTGGACCCATCCATCGCAGACCCCCTTGCTCGCCTTGGCATGGTATTGGTCTTCGCTTCAGAAGACGTGAGCGCCGCAGTCCCGCTCCTTGAGGAAAGCCTTGCTATCAAGCGTCGGGTCGGGGACCGGTGGGGAATCGCATTCGTGTTGGTGAACCTTGCCAGCGCGGACATCGCCTGCGGGACGCCTCACCGGGCCTTCAACCATTTGTCGGAGGCCATGGACCATGCCCTCTCGCTCGGTGACGAGCTGTTGCAGGCGTATATCGTCGAGGTGCTTTCGCTGGCGGTTGGTGCCGAACCGGGCCGAGCCTTCGACGCAGCTACTCTGCTCGGGTTGGCCGACCAGCTTCGAGCAACGGTTGGCGCTCCCGCTCCGCCACGACTGGGGCTGTGGCTGGCAGAGCTCCGGCGCCGGCTGTCCACGATGATCGGCGATGCGGCAGTCAGGCGGGCGAACACGGCCGGGAACTCGTTGGCCGCAGACCAAGCAATCATGTTGGCGATCGGCGCTGCGCATGATTCGTCGCTCTTGAGCAGACGTGAGATCGAAGTGCTCGCTGTGTGCTCCGAAGGCCTCAGCGACGCGGAAATCGCGAAGCGGCTCTTCGTGAGTGTCCGAACGGTCAATGCACACCTGCGATCGGCCAACACGAAACTGGCGACGACATCTCGGATGGCAGCGGTCAACGCCGCCCGAGAAGCAGGTCTGATCGCATGACCGACATGATCAGCCCGACACCAACCAGCCTGACACCAACCAGCCCGACACCAAACAGGCATTGCGATAGGCACTTCTGCCGATGCTTCCAGCCTCCTTCGTGCCGTACCGTGCGGCCATGAACACATACCGCACACATCATCCCAACTCAATCACCAGCACAGCGGCCGCGGCCGTCCAGGACAGAACCATCGCACTGGAAGCTGCGGCGACGGTGACCGTCGAACGCGACGTCGCAGAGGTCTTTGCCTCGTTCGCGAATTTCCGGCGCCATCCCGACTGGGTCGCAAATCTGTCGAAGGTGGCACTCACCACGTCGGAGCCGATCGGGGTTGGATCCCGGTTCAAGTCGGCCGAAGGCCCGCCACCGGTCGGAACGGCGCGAAAGGCCCGCATGATGGTCCATTTCGTCCGGGGACTGCTGTCAGGTAGCAAGTCCTACAGCGTGGCCGAGATCACCGCGTTCGAACCGAACCGACGCATTGCATGGCACGCCGGAATTCCTCACGGCAGCGGATTCTTCAATTCCGTCGATTGGGAGGTGACCTTCGAAGCCGCTGATGGCGCAACTCGCATCGAGCAGCGTTCGTGGTGGAGTCCGCAGAGACCCGCCGCGCGACGCATGGTGGCTGCTGCTGGCCCGGGTGGGATGGACCGCTCGATCGGGGTGAACCTCGCTCGGTTCAAGTCGCTGCTTGAGTCCGGGAAGGCATGACCGATCATGGAGGCCCGGTTGATTCACGCCCAGGTCGCCGACGGCTGTGAAACCGAGTTCGACGCGGCTTTCGAGCACCATGTCCTCGCCGACGTCACCGCTGAAGTCGGGTTTCGTGGGCTCTACCTGCTCCGCTATCTTGTTGATGGGACCGATACCCACACCGTCGAGGCACTTGTGCTCTGGGACTCTGCCGAGTCGGCGACGCGAGCTGACGCAGGCTTTCGCGAGCGTCGTCTCCCGGCTATGAAAGGTCTCCTCGCTGCACCGCCGGTGGTCCGAGCAATGACGGTGGTCGCCCGCGCATGAAGCGTTCGAGCTTCTGATTTCATCGTGCGGTAGACGAACTCGTTTTGTATGGTGGAACCCCGCGTTTCTCGCGCTCCGGGGATGTTTTCCGAAGGAGGACAAACATGAGCACCGAAGGACTCGCTTCAGCTTTTGCCAGCACCCGCCGCATCATGGAGGGTGTCGGGGCCGACCAGTTCGACAAACCGACACCTTGCGTGTCTTGGGACGTGCGCCGCCTGATCAACCACATTGTCGGCGGCAGTCATTGGTTCGCCATCAGCACCAACGCCGGTGGGTCGCCCGAAGTCGATGAGACTGAACTCACCGACTATGCGGCAGCCGACATGCTCGGTTCCTACGACCACGGCATCGCAGCGGCCCTCGCCGCTTTCAGTGCCGATGGGGCGCTGACGAAAACAGTCAAGCTCCCGTTCGGCGAACTCCCAGGTGCGGCGTTCATGGGGCTCGCAACGATGGATCATTTCATCCACGGCTGGGACCTTGCGAAGGCAACCGGGCAGCCACTGAACCTGGACGAGGCAATGGCCGAGCAATTGCTCGCCCAAGCCCGGATGACCGTACCGGATCAGTTCAGAGGCCCAGATCCGCATGCGCCGTTCGGGCCAATCGTCGAAATCGCCGACTCAGCACCAGCATCAGATCGCCTCGCCGCGTTCCTCGGACGAGCGGTTGCCGCCTGACAAGTTTGTGGACCGACAAGTTTGTGGACTGAGTCAACCTCAGGTTGACTCAGTCCACGATCAGCTCAGTCGTTCGGGGGTCGCTGCGACAGGTCCTCGACCGCCATCGGATCAGCCGCGCCCGATGCGGCGGGAAAACCGATCTGGCGCCAGCGTTCGAACACCGAGACGGCGACCGTGTTGGCCAGGTTGAGGCTGCGGTTGCCCGCCATCATCGGCAGCGTGACAGTGGCCGCGCACAGCCGATGGCTCAGCACGTACTCCGGCAGACCGGTTGCCTCGCAGCCGAACACCAACACATCAGTTGTCGTTGGCAACAACTCGTCGTAGCGCGTTGTGCCCCGTGCGGTAAAGGCAGCAAAAGGCTGATGACCGAGCGACGCAAGCAGGGCCTCGAAATCCGTATGTACACACAGCGATGTGCGCTCGTGATAGTCGAGTCCGGCGCGCTTCATACGCGTGTCGTCGAGTACGAACCCGAGCGGCTCGACCAGATGCAGCACGGCACCGGTGTTCGCGCACAGACGGATGATGTTGCCCGTGTTTCCAGCAATCTCTGGCGCTAACAGCACCACATGCGCGGTGGGTGGATCAACTGCGCTGTTCACGCCACGGTCAGCACGGGGCGCCACCGGTCGCGGCCCTCGGACGCAAGAGCCTTCCAGAGCTGTAGATAGCTGCGGTAGGTGAGTTCCGGAGTGACGTACCCGGCAGCGACCAACTCGGCGTGGAACGCCGGCAGGTTGCGGAACGGGATTCCCATGTCGACATGGTGGGCAAGGTGCCAGCCGGTGTTGTAGGGCACCATCCAGAAGCGAGCAAGGAGTGACTGTCGTACGTGGTGCGTGGTCGCACGCCGGTCAGAGGAGTGGCCGAGGCCACCGTGTTCGGCGATGGCCCGAAGCCGGTTGGTGACGCGCCACCCGGTCATCCAGGAGCCGAACCACAGCACAACCCACGTGTACCACCGACCCGTCGCCGCCCACATCACTGCGAACATCACTGCCTGTGCGCCGAGGATGCCCGCAGCGGCGGGGCGCGACGAGGCGCGCCGAAGGCCCTTGAACAGCGGGGTGAGGTTCTTCCAACCGGAGATACCGACCGCATCGCGCAACAACCGCCGCCCAAGGACGCGGGGCGACGTGCGATACCCGGCGTAGAACGGGATGTCCGGTTCGTCAGGGCCGAACTCCTCGCGGTGATGTGCGAAGTGTGACCGCCGATACACCGAGATCGGAGTCCAACCCGGATATGCAATCAGCCACGTCCCGACGAAGTCATTTGTGCGCTTCTTGGTGAACAGCAGCTTGTGTGCCGCCTCGTGCATCAAGATGAGCAGCCGGGCGTGGATCGACGACATCACGATCACTCCAGCAAGCCACGCCCATGGCCGATCGATCTTCACAACGACCCCGATGACGAACGCCATCCAGAACCACACCGCAACGACGCTCAACGCGTTGCGCGAATCAGGGATTTTGCGCAACTGCGCACGGACAGCAGGTATGGCAAGGCCGTTGGCCAGCAATCGATCGGCCGGGAGGACCTGCGGCCGGATCGACTGGTGCGGGATCATGTTTCCGGACATGGACACATATTACAGTTTCCGGACAGATGTCGACAAGTCGTAAGATCTCACTAGGGCCGCTCCCCGGCCATCGCCCCCTCACCGCCCGGTCCGTGCTGGCGTCCGCGCTGCTGGGTGAAGAACCGCCGCGGCTGCCGGTGGCACAGCTGGTGCGGCTGGCAGCGGCATTCGACATCAACGAAAACCGTGCACGCGTTGCGCTGTCGCGGATGGTTGCCAACGCCGAGGTCAGGGCCGACGACGGAACCTACGAGCTGATCAGCCCGCCGCTCCTCGCCCGCCAGAGCCGTCAACGCCTCAGCCGCACCGGGGCCACCCTGGCGTGGGACGGAACCTGGCTCGTGGGGATCGTCAGCCCGTTGCCCGCAACGGCGCAGAGACGCGCTGAACGCCGCCAGGCCCTTGGTCGCTCACGGTTCGCCGAATACCGCGATGGTGTGTGGGCCAGACCGGACAACCTGGAAGCCGCGAACGACGCACGAAGTGAACTGCACGACGTCCACGTCATCCGAGCCGCACCGCTCAATTCGACGAACCCGTTCGATCCGCTTTCACTGCAGTCCGCCGTGCCAAGACTGTGGGACCTTGGCGATTGGGCAGCAACCGCTAACGACCTTGCGACCCGGCTGACTGACCTGGACCCGTCGGACCCCGGCAATCTCGCGTCGTGCTTCGAGTTGTCGGCGGCATGTCTTCGCCATTTTCAGCGCGACCCCCTCCTGCCGGCAGCACTGCTCCCAGCGGGCTGGCCAGGTGACGCGTTACGGGCGACCTACAACACGTGGGACCGAACGTACCGAGGCAGCTTGCGTTCACTGCGATGAGACAGATTCGCCGACGGCGCGCCGTCTATTCGGCCGGTGCTGCCAGCGGTTCGCGGGCGTTGGTCGTGCGCAGTGGTTCCTCACGGAGGTACCAGGCCACCACCACCGTCACCAGTGTCATGACGACAGAGATCAGTACCACGCGGCTTGCACCGGCCGAGATCGAATCCGTGACAGCTGCGCGAACATCATCTGGAAGCGCGCGTACCTTCTTCGGCGTACGGATCACCGAGAACACATCACCGGTCCGTGCGCTTGCAGGTAGCTTTGCCTCGAGGTTCGACCGGACAATTGCATTGAACACCGACCCGAACACCGCAAGGCCGATGGCCGACCCGAGGTTGCGGAAGAAGTTGCCCGTCGACGTTGCGATGCCCAGGTCTCGTGCGTCCGCAGAATTCTGGATGCTGATCGAAGCAGTCGGGAAGGTCATTCCCATCCCTGTGCCAACCACCAGCAACGCGACGCCGAGCAGCCAGAGGGCCAGTGAAGAATCGACGGTGCTGCGCAGCATCGTGAGACCACCGAGCAGCAACCCGACGGCAGCAAGCGGCAAGCCGATGAGCGCAGTTCGGCGGTAGTGGCCCGACGAAGAAATGTATCGGCCGGTCATGGTTGACGCGACGGTCATGCCGAGCATCAGTGGCACGGTCCGCAATCCGGACTCCTGCGGCGAGAGCAGCCGCACGTTCTGGTAGTACAGCGCGAAGAACAGACCGACGGTCATCATGACCGAACCAGTGAGAAATCCGAAGAGCAGCGATGTCCGCACGATCGGGTTGCGGAAGAGCCGTGGCGGCGTGATGGGTTCGTCGAAGCGCAACTCCTGCCACACGAACCCAGCGAGCAGCACCATCGCAGCGGCGAACAACGCGATTGCCCACGGCGCGGTCCACCCGGAATCTGAACCGACTTCGAGCCCGATCATGAACGCGATGATGAACGCAGACACCAACAGCGCGCCGAGGATGTCCAGACGAACTATGCGCTGGATAGCAGGCAGGTGCAGTGTCCGCAACACCATGAAGATGGCCAATGCGCCGATTGGCAGGTTGACGTAGAAGATCCACCGCCACGACAGGTTGCTGACGATCACGCCGCCAAGTAATGGGCCTGCGAGGCTGGCGACAGCAAACACGCTGGTGAAGAGGCCGAAGTAGCGACCACGATCTCGGGGCGGGACGATATCGCCGACCACGGCGAACGTGAGGCTCCAGATGCCACCGCCACCGAGGCCCTGCAGCGTGCGGTACGCGATGAGCTGGTTCATGGACTGCGCCAGCCCGCACAGCGCCGAGGTGGCAAGGAACACAACGATGGTGATGAGGTACACCCTGCGCCGACCGTAGAGGTCGGACAGTTTCCCCAGCACAAGGGTGGAGATGGTCGACGCAACCACATACGCCGTGGTTGCCCACGTGTAGCGCTTGAAGCCACCGAGATCTCCCACGATGGTCGGCATCGCCGTCGCCACGATCGTGTTGTCGAGCGCCGACAGGAACAGCGTGATGACAAGCCCGGTGAGCAACAGCTTGAACTCGCGCGACCCCTGCAGCATCTCCCCGGTGGACCTCGGCGTGGAATCCGTTGACCCCGACGTGACGGGGATCGACACGTTTGGTGTCACTAGACCACTGTTCCAATGAGGCTACCGATGGCGTACGAAACCGCCATCGCAACCATGCCACCGGCCACCACGCGCGTCGTCGGCCTGACCCAGTTGGCACCGCCGACCCGTGCACCGACGAAGCCCAAGGTGCCGAGACCCGCAAGGGCCGAGACGAAGCCGAACAGCACTCGCAGCGACTGGGGGGCCAGCAGCACGGCGAGCACCGGGACCATGGCACCGACCGCAAAGGACACCGCGGACGTCACGGCAGCCTGCGCCGGCTTGGACAGATCATCAAGGTCGAGGCCCAACTCATCTCGTGCATGGTGGCGCAACGCGTCGCCCGCACTCAATTCCGAGGCCACCGCATCAGCGAGATCGTGGCTGAGGCCGCGCCGCTTGTAGATACCCGCAAGCTCGTGGCGTTCTGCCTCGGGCGCGCGTTGTAGCTCGTGGCGTTCCTTCTCCAGGTCAGCTACTTCTGCGTCTCGCTGGGAACTGACCGAGGACCACTCGCCAACGGCCATCGACAGCGCTCCAGCCACCAAGCCGGCGATCCCGGTGGTGAGCAACGTTCCTCGGCTCGCCCCGGCGCCTGCCACACCCACGACCAAGCTGGCCGTGGACAGCAGCCCGTCGTTGGCCCCCAGCACGCCGGCGCGGAGCATGGCGGCTCTGTCGAACGCGTGGCGCTCCTCGTGGCCGTGGTGGTCGCTGTGAGACCGATCGTCATGGGCACGGCGATCATCGAGTGCACGACGCTCCTCGTGGGCGTGGTGACTGATTCCTGCGCGGGTGACCATCCGTCCAGCCTTTCACGCCGGGCGGCTGACACCTCATTCCCGGCCTGTGACGAGAGCCACCGTAGCGATGTTCCCAGTCTGCGCTGGGTCCGTTCAGGTCGGGGCGCGTACGCTCGGCCGATGATCGAACAGCATCTGGACATCACAACCCCCGACGGTGCGATGAACACCTTCGTCGCCCATCCTGACGAAGGGGGTCCTCGACCCGTCGTCCTGCTGTTGATGGATGCGCCTGGCAAGCGAGAAGAACTGCACACCATGGTGCGCCGAATCGCCAGCGCTGGGTACTTTGCGCTGGTTTCCAACCTCTACTACCGAGACGTACCCGCGTACAACGTGTTCGAAACCGGCGACCGGGATCGCATGTTCCAACTCATGAGCAACGTGTCCAACGCTCAAGCCGTTCAGGATTGCCGCTACATGCTGGATTTCGCTGCAACCCATGCCGACTACGCCGACGTCTCGCGGGTCGGCGTAGTCGGCTACTGCATGAGCGGTCCGTTCGCCATTGCTGCCGCATCCGGGATTCCTACAGTGAAGGCCGCTGCGTCGTTCCACGGCGTCTCGCTGGCGACCGACGCTCCCGATTCTCCGCACCTCCGGCTCGGCGAGACAACCGCTGCGTTGTACGTAGGCGCTGCCGAGACAGACTCGTACGCCCCGCCGGAAATGATCGACGCATTCGATACTGCTGGCAAGGCAAGCGGCGCCAACTGCCGCGTCGAGTGGTACCCGGGCACGCAACATGGTTTCGTGTTCCCGGAACGGCCGCAGTACGACCAAGCTGCCGCAGAGCGACACTGGGTTCGGATTCACGATCTGTTCCGCAAGTCGCTTGCGCCGTGACATTCTGACGATCATGAACGAGGAAACCGACGACGCACTCGACACCAGCAACGACGCAGGCAAGCACTCGCTGATCTCGGCTGAGCGCCGTCAGCAGCTCACCGCGCAACGAGACGTGCTGCGCGATGCACATCTCCTTCCTCCGGAACGTCGGCCAGCCAGCTCGGCGCGGGGTGTTCATCACCTCGCGCTCATCAGCAATGACGTGGAAGCAACCATCAACTTCTACCAAGGTCTGCTGGAGTTTCCGCTCACCGAGATTTTCGAGAACCGAGACCTGGCCGGTTCCACGCACTTCTTCTTTGACATCGGCCACGGCAACCTGCTGGCGTTCTTCGACCTGCCCGGCGTGGACGCTGACGCGTATTCCGAAGTTTTGGGCGGGTTGCATCACCTAGCCATTTCGGTCGAGCCAGAGCGTTGGGTGCACTTGCGTCACAAGCTCGACGCAGCGCAGGTCCCTTATCTGCACCACAGTGG
>JANNBN010000126.1:0-15421 GCA_031385545.1 Acidimicrobiia bacterium
CGACGCTGCAGAGGTGGTTCCAGAGGTGGTTCCAGAGGTGGTTCCCGAGGTGGTTCCAGAGGTGGTTCCAGAGGTGGTTCCCGAGGTGGTTCCCGAGGTGGTTCCCGAGGTGGTTCCAGAGGTGGTTCCCGAGGTGGTTCCCGAGGTGGTTCCCGAGGTGGTTCCCGAAGCAGACGCCGCTGCACCGGGAGGCGACGCATAACCCCGACCCGAACCTGCGTCGGCTGTCGGCAACGGTTTCCCGCCGACGCGCTCTTCCGGTTGGCGCTCGACCCGGTCTCGACGCAGTTGGTCGTGTCGCGGGCAGCGGCCGGTCGCGGTGCCTGGGTCTGCGCGTCCGAGGCATGCGCTCGCAACGCAGACCGCACCGGTGGTGCGACGCGAACGTTGCGACTTCACCGCTCTGCGTTGTCACCCGACGCGGTGCGTGGTGTCCTCGAGCGATCCGGGGTGCTCGGGTCGGGTCAGGTGGCGCAGACGGAACTGCCGGCCACGTGATTCTGCTGTGACCTATGGCTCGTGAGGTGCCAATCGAGCGAACAGATGCAGCGCTCGATCAGCGACAAATGCAGTACCAGTTCAACAAATCGACACCATTTCGATACGGCGATGAGGTGTCGCGCTGATTCGTGCCACGGGACCTCCCGAGGTGCGCGACGATAGAGGGCTTGCGTTTTCGACGCCAAGCACGACCTACCCGCAAGGAAACTCGCTTTGGCTGCCAAGATCAGGCTTCACGAACTCGCACGAGAACTGGGCCTCACCAACAAAGAAACGCTCGACCTGTGCGTCGGGCTGGGGATCGGGGTCAAGAGCCACTCGTCTTCCATCGAGGATGCGCAGGCCGACCGCGCCCGGCGTAAGGCCGAACGTGAAGGCCTCAAACGCGACGTTCAGCCCGAAGAAGAGAAGCCGGGCAAGAAGACGGCCAAGAAGGGCGCCGACGCGGCCGCCGAGGCCTCGGCCGACGCTGCACCCGCGTCCACATCGTCCAAACCGTCCGCACCGTCCGCACCGTCCACGATCGCAGCCGCGCCAGCAGGTCCGGCGGCCACAGCCACGGGTACAGCCACAGGTCCTGCCACACCGGGAACAGGGACCGGGACACCGGCCGCCGCATCCGCGGCCGAGCCTTCAGTCGTCCCCGGGCCTCCTGCGCCGTCGGCCAACCGCATCGTGTCCTCGGCACGTCCTACCGCTCACGGTGCGCCACGCCCCACGGGACCCACCAACCCGGCCAGCTCAGGCTCCGTTGCTGCCACCGGGCCGTCCAGCAGCGCAGCAGCCTCCGCTGCTGCATCCGCGTCGGTCGGTGCGCGTGTCTCGGCTCCTGTGGCGTCATCTGCACCGGTTGCGTCGTCAGTGGCCTCCGTTGCCCCTGCGGCCGCTGGATCGGCCCCGTCGTCGGCGCCAACCGGCACTCCGGCAGCCGCCGCAGCGTCTGCACCTGTAACCGAAGCGGCTCCGGTCGTCCCGGGTCCTGCTGCCCCCATCGCTCACGCGCCGCACGCCCCACGGCCTGCCGGTAGCCCGCCGCTGCAGAACCCCATCGGCCAGCGTCCGGCCGACCCACCGAAGTCGGCAACGGGTCGTCCCATCCCGCCGCCACCCGGCCCGCCGCGTTCGTTCAGCGGTCGTCCTATCCCGCCACCACCCGGTGGTCGGCCCTCGCCGGCGGGTGCCCCAGGCGCCCGCCCGGGTGGTCCCGGAGCCCGCCCGGGAGGTCCTCCCGGTGCCGGCGCTCGTCCAGGCGCTCCCGGTGCGCGTCCTGCTGGAGCGCCGGGCAGTCGTCCCGGCTACACACCCTCGCGTCCTGGCGGTGGTTCGTTCCCACGCCAGTCCGTGCCCGGCGCAGGTGTCCCGCGGCCAGGCGGCCCCGGTGGCCCGGGCGGCAAGGGCGGTCCTGGCGGCGGTCGTGGCCGTCCCACCCAGCAGCGCCAGAGCCGGTCGAAGCGTCGTAAGGCATTCGAAGAGCTCGAGCCGGGTCGCATCACCCGCTACGAGAAGTCCTCCGCTCCGGTTCCGGACGGCGAGGTCATTGTCGAGCGCGGTGCCTCGGCGCAGGACCTCGGTCCAAAGGTCAACCGCAGCGCGGCCGACGTCGTCCGCTTCCTCATGTCACAGGGCGAGCTCGTCTCGGCCACCATGAGCCTCACCGACGACATGATCGAGCTGTTCGCACTGGACATCGGTGCCCAGGTTCTCCTGGTCGATCCGGGTCAGCAGGAAGAGGTCGAACTCCTCCAGCTGTTCCAAGACGACTCCGACGAAGACGACGACGACGCATACGAAACCCGTCCGCCTGTCATCACCGTCATGGGTCACGTCGACCATGGCAAGACCACCATCCTCGACCGCATCCGGTCCGCCAACGTTGTTGCCGGTGAAGCCGGTGGCATCACGCAGCACATCGGTGCGTATCAGGTGGTCAAGGATGGCCGTGAAATCACCTTCATCGACACCCCGGGCCACGAGGCCTTCACGTCGATGCGTTTGCGTGGTGCACAGGTCACCGACATCGTCATCCTGGTGGTTGCCGCCAACGACGGCGTGATGCCCCAAACCCTCGAAGCACTGGCTGCTGCCAAGGCTGCAGAAGTGCCGATCGTGGTGGCCATCAACAAGATCGACGTGCCAGGCGCAGACCCCAACCGGGTCATGCAGCAGCTCGCCGAACACGACCTTGTGCCTGAAGCATGGGGCGGCGACACCATCATGGTGGAGCTGTCCGCGCTGCAGAATCTTGGCATCGACGACCTCCTCGAGCAGGTGCTGCTCGTTGCCGACGTCGAAGACCTCAAGGCCGTTCCCACGGGCAAGGCCCGCGGTACCGTCCTCGAAGCCAACCTCGACATCGGCCGTGGTCCTGTGGCCACCGTGCTCATCGAAAAGGGCACGCTGTCCGTCGGCGATCCAATCGTTGCCGGACCTGCGTGGGGTTCGGTACGCGCACTTATCAACGACCGTGGCGAACAGGTCAAGTCCGTCGGCCCATCGACCCCCGTACAGATCCTCGGTCTGTCCATGGTCCCGGGTGCAGGCGACGAGCTGCGTGCGGCTCCGAACCTGAAGATCGCCAAGGTCGTCGGTGAATCGCGAGAGTCGCGTCAGCGCTTCGCCGGTCTTGCCGGTTCGGCATCCGCTGTCAGCGGCGGCGTCAAGCTTGAAGATCTCTTCGAGCAGATCCAGAAGGGCGAAGCAGCAACGCTCAACCTCGTCCTCAAGGCCGACGTACAGGGTTCCTTGGAGGCGCTCACTGCGTCACTCAAGAAGCTCGAACGCCCCGAGGTCAAGATCACCTTCGTGCACCGCGCGGTCGGCGGTATCACGCAGTACGACGTGCAGTTGGCAGCCACCACCGGGTCAACCATCATCGGCTTCAACGTGCGGCCCGACCGCAATTCGCGTTCCCTGGCAGAAGACGAGAAGGTGCAGATTCGCACCTACGACATCATCTACAAGGTGCTCGAGGACATGCAGTCCGCAATGCTTGGTCTGCTCAAGCCGGAGTTCGAAGAAGTGGTCACCGGCGAAGCCGAGGTCCGCGAGGTCTTCAGCGTGCCAAAGATCGGTGCCATCGCCGGTTGCATGGTCCGCAACGGGTCCATCACCCGTGGCTCCAAGGTGCGGTTCCTTCGCGAAGGCGTGGTCATCTGGAAGGGTGCCATTGCGTCGCTGCGGCGGTTCAAGGACGACGTACGAGAGGTCCAGACGGGCTTCGAGTGCGGTGTCGGCCTCACGGACTTCAAGGACCTCAAGGGCGGCGACCTCATCGAGACCTACGAAGAGCGAGAAATCGCCCGGGTGTAGCCGTTCAGCTCGTGCAGCTCGTGCAGCTCGTGCAAAGGATCAGCGTCCCAGACTGATTTATTGCACGAGCTGGAGCCGATTGTTTCATTGCCGCTCAAAGTGGGTACCTCCGCGTTGCTTGCTCGTTAGCAAGCAACTGTGTTGGGTCTGCGAACACCCGACGCGTTCGACGAGATCTTCGCCCCAGGTGACACCATGATGAACCGCACCAGTTCCACGAGTTCCCCGGAAAACCAGCATGCAGGATCGTCGGCCGTCAGGTTGCGAGGTCTCACCCGCTCACCGCTGCGCACCACCCTGGCGGCTGCTCTGGTGTTCGTGTCCGTTGCCCAGATCAAGGCCAGTGCCGTCGATCATCCGGCCTCAGAAGCGACCGGCCCGCTCGCCGCGCCCAAGGCTTCAGGTGACTTCTGCGGGAACGGCGCGGTCTACTACCGGTGGTCAACCGGCGGAATCAACGGCACCTTCGTTCGTGGCGCTACCGCCAGCATCGGAATCGACCCAGACCTGACATATACCCAGAGCGGTACAGCAGAGGACCCGGTTCTCACCCCGGTGTCGCTGAGCCCAGGCGGCTACGCCATCTCGTCCTTCGAGATATTCACTGGTGGGGGCACCGGATACACCTTCGGGCTGGGTGTGCTCGGGGACAATTACCACGTCGGCGGTGCCGGAAATGTGACGCAGATCGGCGCGTGTGTCGAGCCGGCACGATATTCCCTGTCGATTGCCAAGGTGATCACGAATACCGCTGCGTCACCGTTCGAACTGGGCGAGTCGATCCAGTACTCGATCACCGTGACCAACACAGGGAACCTGCCACAAGCGGGCGTCACGGTTGTTGACCCGGCCATTTCCGCGCTTATCTGCACGCCGGGGATCCCAGCGACGCTTGCTCCTGCGTCCACGGTCGTCTGCACCGGAAGCCACGCACTGGTGGCTGGCGACCTCACGGTGAGCACCTACGTGAACACGGCGACGGCATCGAGTCCGCAGTCGTACCCCGTTTCAGATTCGGCCACGGCCGCATTGTTCAAGCCGGCCGATACGACCCTCCCGGAGACAACGTGGCCGTCTGAGACAACTCTTCCGCCGACCAGCAAGCCGGACACGACGTTGGTAACAACGACCACCAAGCCGGGCACGACGTTGGTAACAACGATCGCAACAACGATCGCAACCACGATCGCCACGACGGCGGCAACCACAACAGCGGCAACCACAACAGCGGTAACCACGACCCCTGCCGTGACGACGTTGTCGCTGAAGCCCGTTCTGCCGACGAACCCCGATCCAGTCATCACGACGGCCGCACCGTCCACCATTGCCCCGAGGACAGTTGCGCTCACGACGGCACTCCAGACCACTGCCGCAACGACAGTCGCTGTCACGACGGTTGCGCCAATCACCGCGGCACAGGTCGCCGTGCTCGGCGAACAGATCACCGCTCCGGTCGAGATGGTCGAGGCTCAGATTGCATATACCGGCAGCACCGTCGGCCGTCTTGCGCTCGCAGCGTTCGGCCTCATTGCTGCAGGCCTGGTGCTGATGGTCGGTCGTCACCCGCGCCGCCGGTTGTGAAGATCCGGGGTGGGTCGTATCAGGCCTACCCCCGGGTCTCAGATTCCCAAGATGCTCACGCCGACTGCTGACACGACCGCAATCAGTGCCCAGCTCGCAAGGCCTAGGACCAGCGGGCGAATGCCGACCCGGCGAAGCTTGTCGAACCGCACGCCCACGCCCAGGCCGACGAGCGCCGCCGCGAACAGCAGCGTCTCGATCGTCTTCGTCGTCCGAAGCACGCCGTCCGGCACGATCCCGGCCGTGCGAACAGCAATCATCGCCAGGAACCCCCCGACGAACAGCGGCAGCAGGGGAGGGCGGCTTCCCAACTCGGCCGGGTCGTGCGAATGACGGCGGTGCGACACGCTGACGCCGATCACCATTGGTGCGAGCAGCACGACCCGCGTGAGTTTGACCACGGTGGCTGCCTCCTTCACATCGTCGCCGCCCGCCGCTGACGCAGTGGCGATTGTCTGCGCAACGTCGTGGACCGACGCGCCGATCCACGACCCGAGCGTGTGGCCGTCGAACCCCAGCCAGTGACCCACAACGGGCAGGGTGATGATGGCGAGCGATCCGCACAGCGTGACAAGCGCAACGGAGTACACCACGTCCTCCTCGCGGGCCTCGGGAGTCACTCCTTTCATCGCTGCGATCGCAGACGCTCCGCAGATCGAGAAGCCGGTGGCGACGAGCAGACCGAGCGCCTGGCTGAGCCCGAGTTTGCGGGCCATCCACTGCGTTCCGAAGAACGTGATGGCGACCACGCCGACGACCAGTGCAAGGCCTTTGCCACCCAGCTTCCACATGTCGGTGACGGTGAGCCGCAGCCCCAGCAATACGACGCCGAGGCGCAGCAACTTCTTCGCTGCCCACTGGATACCAGCGAAACACGGGCCGGGGATGCGTCCGGTGTTGGACAGCACGACGCCGATCACGACAGCGGCCGTGAGGGGCGAAAGCTCGCCGACCCTGGTGTGCAGCACGAAGGCAACCCCCGCCGACACGCCAACGAGCGCGAGACCAGGTGCGAGTATTCGGAGCGGTTCGGGGCCCCATGCCTGGTGGATCACGTTTGCTGGGCGGAGCGGTTTCACGGTACGACTGATCGTACGGTGAAGCTTTGCCACAGCGGGTGAACAACAACAACTCTCAAAACAACCTGAGTGAACGCTGATGACTGGTGTCTACGGTCAAGGCACCACTATGGTGAAGATGTTGGGTGACCAGGGTCACAACGCTTGCACGACGGCATGCGGTGAAATCGGTCAACCCACCAACCTGCTGCCTTCCGGTGGCAGTGAACCCATACCACCTGTGAGGGAACACATGACGTACCGAGCAAAGCTCACCGGCGCCGTTGCGCTGGCGTTGACCGCATCGCTGCTGATGCCGGCCGGCGCCGATGCAGCCACCAAGACAGTCAAGAAGACAGTCAAGAAGGCAGTCAAGAAGACCACGACGAAAAAGAAGGTCACCACCGTCGCACCGACTACGGCCGCAGCAGCGACACCGACACCGGCGAAAACTGGTGGCAAGATCATCTATGGCATTGGTGCTGAATCCAACGGGTGGTTGCCAGCCACACAGAACTGGGCACCCGAGGGTACCCAGGTCCGCTGGTCCGTCATCGAAAACCTGATGGGGGTCAACGACAAGGGGGAGACAATCGGTTATCTCGCCGAGTCCGTCTCGCCATCAGCTGACTACAAGACCTGGACGTTCAAGCTTCGCAGTGGCATCAAGTTCCACAACGGTGAGTTGTTCAACGCCGACGCGGTAGTCGCAAACATCACGTCGGTGCAGAAGAGCGGGACAACCGGACCTGCACTGTTCAACCTGGTCGGTTGTCAGGCCGGTGGGGAACTGGTCGTCGTGTGCGCAACCCGCACAGCATGGGTGTCGTTCCCGGTGTTCATGACTGGCTCGCTGGGTGCGATGGTCGCTCCGGCCCAGATCAAGGCCAACATCAGCAACGCACCAGTCGGCACCGGCCCGTTCATCTTCAAGGAATGGAAGCCGAACGAAAAATTCGTTGCCACCAAGAACCCCACCTACTGGCGCGGTGCAGTTGCTGCTGACGAAGTCGAGTTCCGGGTCATCCTGTCCGACGACGCACGCCTCGCTGCGCTGCAGAACGGCCAGATCCAGTTCGCACACACCTCTGCTGCAGTGGCCACCAACGAGTACGACGCAGCAGCCAAGGCAGGCAAAATTTCGCAGCTCGTGTCCGGTGGTCCTTCCCAGGTGAACTACGACATGCTGAACAATGCGATCGCCCCGTTCAACGTCAAGAGTTGCCGCCTGGCAGCCACATTGGCACTCGACCTCGACACGCTCATCAAGATCCGTGCGCAGGGCTTCACCAAGGCCAACGGCATGTTCTCGCCGGGCACCTTGGGCAACCTCGCCAACAACGGCAACCCGGGTTACAACTTGGACAAGTCCAAGGAGGAATACGCCAAGTGCAAGGCGGCCAACGGCGGCAAGGACGTCGAGTTCACCATGGCCACCACGACCTCGCCTGAAGCGATCGAGACCCGCAACATCAAGAAGCAGATGGTCGAGCGTGCTGGGTTCGTCATCAAGACTGCCGAGCTTCCTCAGGCCACCTACATCCCGGCTGCGCTGACGGGCGCGTATACGTGGCTGACGTGGCGTAACCACGGTGGCTACGACCCCGATGGCGAGCGTCTCTGGTGGCACTCCGAAACTGCATCGCCAATTGGTTCGCTGGCACTCAACTTCGCACGCTTCAAGGACGCAACCATCGACGAGGCGTTCACCCAGATCCGCGGCAACTCCGACCCAGCCGTGCGCAAGAAGGCCGCAGAAGCAATCAACCAGGCGTTCGGTGAAGAGATGTACGTCATCCCCAACTGGTACTCCAAGTGGGTGCTCGGCCAGGCCAAGGGCTGCAAGGGCGTCGAGGATTTCCGTCTGCCGAACGGCGACAAGGTCTGGACCCTCTACGGCGGAACAACGCCTGCGCTGGCCCAGATGAGCTGCGGCTGACCCCGGTCAACTGCTGAACCCTTTTTTCCCCCGAAGTCAGGTCGATCGAGTTGCTGAAGTACATATTGCGCCGTTTCGCCATGGTGATCCCCGTGCTCGTTGCGGTCACCATGCTGTGCACCGCCATGCTGTCGTTGCTCCCGGGCGACGCAGCGGCGGTGGCTCTCGGGGTCAACGCCACACCCGAGCTGCTTGCAGAGAAGCGTCATGAATTCGGTCTCGATCGACCGTTTCCCGTCCGGTACGCCAAATGGGCGGGCAATGCCGTCCGGGGTGACTTTGGGACAAGTTGGAAATATGACGGCGTACAGGTGATCGACCTGGTGAAGCAGAGCTTCCCGGTGTCGGTCACCCTCGCCATTTTGTGCGTCTTACTCTCCCTGCTGATTGCGATCCCGCTGGGTGTCTACTCCGCCTACCGCGTCGGCGGCAGGCTTGACCGAGCAATCAACACGTTCGCGTTCGGCACCTTGTCCGTGCCAGGCTTTGTTGCTGGCCTCGCAGTGCTGTTGCTGTTCAGCGCCCTGTTCAAACGCGTCGGTGACGACGGGACCGTTTCGAATATTTTCCTGCGCGATTACGTCCCGTTCTTCGATAACCCGATCAGGTGCCTGCAGTCGCTGTTCGCGCCTGCCGTAGCCGTTTCAATCAGCCAGTCAGCGGGATTCCTCCGAATCATCCGCACAGATATGGCCACCACCCTGCAGGACGACTTTGTACTCATGGCAAAATCGAAAGGGATGAGTGATCGCTATATCCTTGCTCGCCACGCGTTCCGCCCGTCCAGTTTCACGCTGATGACGGTGGTCGGTGTGGCTGTCGGACAACTCCTCGGCAATCTTCTGATCATCGAGGGAATTTTTACGCTCAACGGACTCGGCGGCAAGGTTTTCCAGGCCATCAACGATCGTGACTATCCGGTGACGCTTGGCGTCGTCTGCATCATCACCGTGGTGTTCGTCCTCACCACCACGGTGATCGACGTGCTGTACGGTGTCGTCGATCCACGCGTCCGATTTGCAAGGAAGCTCGCATGACAGCGGTTGCTGAACAACGTGAGCAATCGGCTGCTGCCGTGACATCCGAACCGGTACCATCGGTCGCCGCGCCGTTACTGGTGAGAAAGCCGTGGGGCCTCGCATTCTGGGTAGCGGTTGGGTGGTTGGTCTCAGTCGTTGTGTCCACCATCGTGGCGAACCTGGTCGACTGGAAGAAGGAAGTCGATTTTCTCGGCACGGTTGACGTGACCGAGGGTCGCTGGTCCAAAACGATTTCGGCAACGCATCCGTTCGGCCTCAACTTCGGTGGGAACGACATCCTTGTCGACCTCGTCCGTGGTGCGAAGAACAGTCTGGTCATCGCTGCTGCGACGGTCATTCTTGGATTTCTCGTCGGCGGAACGCTCGGCATGGTGGCTGGCTACTTCCGCGGACGAGTCGACACGATCCTTTCGTTCTTTGCCAACGTGTTGCTCAGCGTGCCTCCGCTGCTGTTCATCCTGCTGATGATCGCGGTCCTCAGTTCCCGTGGTGGAACCGGTGAAGCCCAGGCCCTCAGTTCAAGCGTGGGCAAGGTTTCGCTGGCACTCGGTATCCTGTCGATCCCCCAGATATTTCGTGTGGTTCGGGCCAGCACCATCCAGTTCTCGCAGCGAGAATTTGTGATGGCAGCGCGAGCCATGGGGGCAAAGGTTCCCCGGATCTTGTGGGGCGATATCCTGCCCAACGTGGCCAAGCCGATGCTCGCGTACGGACTGGTTTCCGCAGGTGCTGTGATGGTGATCGAGGGCGGGCTCAGTTTCCTCGGCGTCGGCGTCGGATCGGGTACCGACACCACTGCTTGGGGCAAACAGATTTCCGCAGCGTCGCAGCGCGCTGACCTCGAGAGGGCGCCGATGGTGGCTTTCATCCCTGGGCTCGCGCTGTTTCTCACGGTGCTTGCCTTCAACTACATCGGAGACAAAGCGCGCGAGCGTCTGGAAAACAAGCAGGCTGCATTGTGATTTGTCCGTGGTTGCTTCATCGCATCTGCCCCTCTCAGTTCAGCTGTTCTCTCTGTTCGTTCCGTCCAAAGGACCTGTGACATGGCGCTTCTCGAGGTGACCGATCTGGTCACCCATTTCAAGACCGACCGCGGCATCGTGCAGGCCGTCAACGGTGTGTCGTTCTCACTTGACCGCGGCCAGACTCTCGGCATCGTCGGCGAGTCGGGGTCCGGTAAGTCCGTGCTCTCGCGTTCGATCATGAACCTGTTGCCGCGCCGCGGGGTGATCCGCAGCGGCGAGGTGGTGTTCGACGGCAAGGTGACCAGCACCATGTCTTCTAAGGAGAGTCGCAAGCTGTACGGGCCTGGCATGGCGATGATCTTCCAAGACCCCATGACGTCGCTCAACCCGGTGGTGAAGATCGGCCGCCAGCTCACTGAAGGCCTCACGCAGCACTTCGACGTCAAGAAGTCAGTTGCGCGCGAGACCGCCGAAGAACTGTTGCGTTCCGTCGGCATCCCCGAGCCGAAGCGCCGACTATCGGAATACCCGTTCCAGCTGTCAGGCGGGATGCGCCAACGCGTGGTGATTGCCTCGGCGCTGGCGTGCGGACCGCAGATGCTGTTCGCCGACGAGCCGACCACGGCGCTCGACGTCACCGTGCAGAAGACCATCCTCAACCTGCTGGCCCGCCAGCAGCGCGAACGGGACATGGCCATGATCCTGGTCACCCACGACCTCGGCGTCGTGGCCGGCCGCACCGACGAGATCATGGTGATGTATGCGGGCATGGTTGTTGAGAAGGCCAACACCACGGACCTGTTTGCCAACATGCGACACCCGTACACCGAGGCGTTGCTCAAGTCGATTCCCAAGTTGTCCGACCCCTCGCACACCAGGTTGGAGTCCATTCCCGGGCGACCACCAAACCTCATCGCGCCGCCCACGGGTTGCCGGTTCGCGCCACGTTGTACGTACGCAGACGACTGGTGCCACAAAGAGCTACCGCCGTTGGCCGAAGATCCCGAATCGCCAGGGCACTTCTTCCGGTGCTGGAACCCGGTGTCGGTCACCGCGGTGAAGATCGCTTCGAAGCCCGAGACCGCCGATGCTTCGGCTGCAAGCGCCCCAGCAGGAGCCAACTGATATGGCCGGTTCAGGAAAGGCCCACTTGCGGCCCGCAGGGACAGCACTGCTGTCCGTCAACGACCTCGTGGTCGAGTTTCCCGTTGGGCGGTCCGGCCTCAAGGTCAATGCCGTGTCAGGCATCAGCCTCGACGTGATGGAAGGCGAGACGCTCGGCCTGGTCGGCGAGTCCGGCTGCGGCAAGTCCACCACTGGCAAAGCCATCATGCAGCTGCCCAGGCCCACGTCCGGTTCCATCATCCTTGAAGGCCAAGAGCTCACGGGCTTGGACAGCGAGGACCTGCGCAGAATGCGGCCACGCATGCAGATGATCTTCCAGGACCCCATCTCGTCGCTCAACCCGCGCCGCAAGATCGTGGACATCGTGTCCGAGCCGCTCAACATCTGGAAGGTCGGCACCGAGGCAGAACGCGAAGCCAAGGTCCGCGCCACCCTCGACACGGTGGGCATAGACGTGGACCAGGCCGGCACCCGCAAGCCGCACGAGTTCTCCGGCGGCCAGTGCCAGCGCATCTGCATTGCACGTGCACTGGTGATGGAACCCAAGGTGATCATCTGCGACGAGCCGGTTTCCGCGCTCGACGTGTCCGTGCAGGCGCAGATTCTCAACCTGCTCGAAGAGATGAAGCAGCGTTACGGGCTCACGCTGGTGTTCATCGCCCACGACCTTGCCGTGGTGAAGAACGTCAGCGACCGCGTCGTGGTGATGTATCTCGGCAAGATCTGCGAGGTCGGGCCACCCGACGTGCTTTACGCCGAACCGCGCCACCACTACACCCGTGCGCTCATCGATTCCATCCCCGAGGCAGACCCCACCCGTCGTCCCGACGAGACATCCGCGCTCGAAGGTGATCTGCCCTCACCGGTGATGCCGCCCTCAGGTTGTCGGTTCCGCACGCGTTGCCCTGCGGCGTCCGAGCGGTGTGCGGCAGAAGAGCCGCAGCTCACCGAGGTTGGCACGGGCCATTTCGTAGCCTGCCATTTCCCGCTTGCCGTCAATTCTGCGGTCCACGTCTGAGGGGACTGCCTGAGGGGACTGCCTGAGGGGACCGCCTGAGGAGGAGTAATCGCACCAGGTGGTGCCTCCTCACCAGGCTCAGCAATTCTTGCCATGCTGGAATGCCGTTGCGCCGGTAAGTTCGGTGTATGGGCCTGGTTGCCGGCATCGATTCCTCCACTCAGTCGGTCAAGGTCGAACTGCGAGACGAAGACTCGGGGCGCGTCGTCGCCACGGGTCGGGCAGCGCATCCGGTCACCACGCCACCCCGTAGCGAACAGAACCCACACGCATGGTGGACAGCGCTGGTCGACGCGTTCGCACAAACTGGACCCCATCGCGGTGACGTGACGGCTGTGTCCGTGGCCGGTCAGCAGCACGGCATGGTGGTGCTCGACGTGGCGGGCCAGGTCATCCGCCCGGCAAAGTTGTGGAACGACACCGAATCTGCCACACAGGCCGATGCGCTGGTCAGCCGCCTCGGTGCCGATACCTGGGCACAGGCCTGCGGGTCGGTCCCGGTTGCTGCGTTCACCGTCACCAAATTGGCGTGGCTGGCTGAGCATGAACCCCATCACTATGCGCGCATAGCTCATGTGCTGTTGCCGCACGACTGGCTCACCTACCGCCTCACGGGGCAATTCACGACAGATCGCGGCGATGCGTCCGGCACCGGGTACTACGACGCGCCGGCAGGTCGTTGGCGCAACGATCTGCTGGCAGCGGTCGGCCCGGCGCTGGACTGGGATTCGATCCTGCCCCGGGTCGTTACGCCGCTCGCTGCCGCTGGCCAGTTGAGCACCGAAGCGGCAGGTCAGCTGGGGCTGCCCGCCGGGATTTCCGTTGCTGCCGGAACCGGCGACAACATGGCGGCAGCGCTGGGCCTCGGCCTCGGCCCCGGCGACATTGCCATCAGCTACGGCACGTCGGGCACCGTCTACGCGGTCAGCGCCACTCCGACCCGGGACACCACCGGGTGCGTCGCCGGGTTCGCCGATGCGTCGGGCAACTACCTACCGTTGGTCTGCACGCTGAACGCCACCAAGGTCACTGCTGCCGTCGCCCGCCTGCTTGGTGCCGACCTGCATGAGTTCAACGACCTTGTACTCGCAGCGCCAAGCGGATCGGGCGGGCTGGTGCTGCTGCCGTACCTCGACGGTGAACGAACCCCCAACCGGCCAGACGCCACGGGTGTCCTTGCGGGCATCCGGTCCGACGTCTCGCGCGAACAACTTGCGCGTGCTTCGGTGGAAGGCGTGGTGTGCGGGTTGCTGGACGGCGTCGACTCACTCAAGGCTGCCGGTGTGCCGACCGACGGACGTGTGCTCGTGCTCGGCGGAGGTGCCCGCTCCGTTGCTTACCGGCACATCACAGCCGACCTGATCGGCCGGCCCATCGAGGTCCCCGACGCAGACGAGCATGTGGCCACCGGCGCATGTGTGCAGGCGGCAGCGATGCGCACCGGCTCGGCACCCACAGACGTGGCGGCCGCATGGAATGTGGGCAGCGGCCCGGCAACCGCGCCCGGCACATCGCCGAGCCCATCAGGGGCCGACGCTGCCGGTGTGCGTGCGGCGTACGCAGCGGTTCGGGGCTAGCCGGTCGTGATTTTCAGCACGAAGGTCCGGCGCAAGTCCGGCACACCGATGTTGCACATGACGGGAACGCAACGGAGTCTTGCATTCGTGGTGGCGGCCGCGTTGGCGGCCAGCAGCGGGTGCGCCGCGGAGTCCCAGCGGTCGCTGGAGCGCGATGCGTCGCCGACCACATGGCGGACCGGGGCGACCATCGAACCGATCGGCATCGATGCGGTCGATGGTCCAGCCGGCAACGGTGTCACGGACGACACCGTTGTCGTTGCCTCCGACGACACCATGTTCGTCGTTGGATCGGTCCCCCCGACGGTGCCGACCGTGCCGTCGACCTCTCCACCGACAGTTCCACCGACAGGTCCACCGACAATTTCGCTGACCGTGCCGCAGACTCTGCCAGCCCGGACTCCGGCACCGGCGACTCGGGCGGCAAGGGTTCCTGTTCCTCGTCAGTCAGTCCCGGCTGCTGCTCCCTCCACAGCCACAAGCGAAATCGTTGCCGTTCCAAGTCCGACCGCAAGTCCGACCGCAAGTCCGACGACCGCTCCTGCATCGAAGTCCGTCGTCGTTCGAGCCGACAGGACGCTTGCCGTCCTCGGCGCGAAGTGCCTCAGATCTCAGGTCGGTGTGCAGCGTCGCACCAAGAGCGGTCTCACAGTTGTATGTACACGTACAAAAGCCACGCGGTACGTCTGGCAAAGCGTTGTCATCCCGTCGACCAGCCCGGTCGTCACACCCGCCGTTGTGCAAGGTTTTGACGGGGGCACCATTACGCTGGGCGTCATCGGCACCACGACGAACCCCACCTGGTCCAATATCTCCAAAGCAATCTCGGCCGGGTTCGAGGCGCGAATCGCAGCCATCAACCGACGTGGCGGTGTGGGTGGTCGCTACCCGATCAAGATCTTGTACCGCGATGCGAATTACGACCCTGCCCTCACGCTTGTCGAACTGGCTGCCACCCAGTCGTCCGTCGTCGGCTACGGGTCCGTGCTCGGCACGCCGGCGACCGAAGCAGCGGTGCCGTTCCTGCGAGACAACCAGCTGCTGGCCAGCCCAGCATCGCAAGAGGGCCGCTGGGCGAAGGAACCCAACCTGCTCCCGGTCTTCAACAGCTACCAGATACAGGCCATCTCGGGTGTGTCGTACTTCCTTGAACAGTCGCCTGGTTCCACGGTGTGCTCGGTCTCGATCGCAACCAGTTTCGGAGACGCGGGTGCAGAGGGATTCGCGTTCGCAGCCACCGACCTGGGTGCCCGCGTCGGTGCTTCGCTGCTGATGGCTCCCGCTGACACCAACCCTGCCCCTGTTCTG
>JANNBN010000145.1:0-86264 GCA_031385545.1 Acidimicrobiia bacterium
TACTTCTTCGACGCCGGAGTCTTTCGCACCATTCGGCCAAGGGGGCCGCCAGATCCCAGGAAGAGACCGACGGTGCCGCCATCGAAACGCTGGTGGCACAAGATCTGCGCGCCACGAACGACTCATTGCAGCTCGGATTATCAGTTGTCGTTCTTGGCGAACCCGCTCTGGACACGAAGTGGACTTCGTGCTGTACGGCGAACGCGGCCTTGTAGCCATCGAAGTCAAACGATCTTCGCAGTACAGAGAACAAGACCTCTCCGGGCTGCGGGTGTTCGGCGAGGACTACCCCGTAGCCAGGCGATTCTTCTTCTACGGGGGAACCCCGAGTACCTGGTCGACGGCATCCGAGTTCTCCCGTTGGCGAACGCCCTCCCCGCTCTGCCAGCTCTCCTCTACGGCGAGTAGGGACCATCTCGTCGCCCGAGTGTGATTGCTGGGGCGAGGGCGTGGCATACCTGAGCCTTTATTGAACGGGCAAGTTGGCGGAGGCCTCGGCGATGGTCAAGCGAGCGCACCGCGGCAAACAGTTCATGGGGACAGCGCAAACTAACCGGGCCTTTCCAAGTTTCGGTCACTACGGCCAAGGCGCAGACCGTTACCGACGTGGCAAAAGCGATCATGTGGGTGAACTGCAATCGACACCAGTCATGCCACGGCCCCGGCAATCGACATGGCAAGACGGGTGCGTCTATGGTCACGATGATGGCTGCGACGGACGCGGACCACGGCGATGCGTGGGATGACCTTTCGTTCGATGACGAGTTCATCGCGCAGGCTCGGATCAATGAACCTTCAGCTCAGCAGCGCACCAGAGACGCCGAACGACGAGCCCGAGCCGAACACTTGCAGGGTCGGCTGCTGCATGAACGGCAAACCTCGGCTCGAACACAACGAAGAAGCCGCCGCAGACGAAGGGCAAAGTCCTTGCTTGCCTTCGCGGTGTTTGCTGGGCTAGTCAGCGCCTTGGCCCTTGCCGCTCGCAACGACATCGGTCGGTCGACCGAGCTTGCCATTTATCAAGCGTGGGGCGGAGCCACGCCCACACCCACGCGTAGCGCTTCCTCGGCACCGCTCGGCAGGCCGCCCGTTGTCGACCCCACTGACGAGCCGCACGACTTCCTTGCAAGGCATCCCGATCAATCCCCCGTTGCTTACGACCCTTGTCGTCCGATTCATTACGTAACGAATACAGAGGCGGGTCCTCAGGGATCGGCAGTGCTTGTGACTGACGCACTCTCGCGGATCAGTGCGGCGACCGGCCTCCAATTCATCGACGATGGTCCAACCGACGAGCTACCACTGATCAACCGCCGTGCCTTTCAGCCCGAACGCTACGGCGACAAGTGGGCGCCGGTGCTCATTGCCTGGACCAACCCCGCTGCGATTCCAGACCTCGCAGGGAGTATTGCGGGCGTTGGCGGAAGCAGCTCAGTCGGCAACGGCGACACCGCATCCCGAAGCGTCTACGTAACGGGCATCGTGTACCTCGACGGCCCGCAATTGGCACAAGCGCTTCGTGACTTCGCCACTGCCGACCAGGCAGAAGTCGGTCGGGCGAACGTCGAGGCAGTCCTCGTGCACGAACTTGGCCACCTAGTGGGCTTGCAGCACGTGGACGACACCACCCAGATCATGAACCCCGCCGCCGTCGCGACAAAACTGGGCAACGGTGATCGCACCGGGTTGGCGATGCTTGGCCGCGGCGCGTGCGTCGCGCTGCTCTGACCCACGGCCGAATCGTCGGCCAATTGTGGATTCACGTGGTCTCAGGCCACCGGAGCCCACAATTTGCGCACTCAATCAACCTGAATGTCCCCACTCAGCAGAACTCGATTGCTTCCGGCAGAATTTGTGGCCAAGGAGTGGACCCTCAAGAGGAGAACTGTGAACGAAACAGAATCGCAACGCTTCGCGCGGCGGGGATGGGAAATAGCTGGCTTTCTAGGGTTCACGCCGTTGCTTCAGCTTGACGCGAAGTCCATCCCGAAGAGTCCAGGCGTCTACGCGGTCTTGCGAACGAAGCAGAGCGAGCCCGAGTTCCTTGCCATCAGCACAGGTGGACATTTCAAGGGCAAGGACCCAACGGTCGACATTGCCGTGTTGCAACCGAACTGGGTTCCGGACACGGACACTCTCTACATCGGGAAGGCGACTTCCCTCCACGCGCGGCTGGGGCAGTACGCCAAGTTCGGAGCGGGTCGACCCATCGGACATTGGGGCGGCCGGTACATCTGGCAGCTCGCCGACTCAGCCGAGGTACTCGCGTGTTGGCTACCGACCAGCGACAACCCAGCCTTCGTGGAATCACAACTCATTGCCCAGTTCGTCTCGCTCCACGGCATGCGGCCCTTCGCTAACCTCCGCGACTGAAACGGGCACCAACTGCCGATCCGTACACTCGGGATGGTGACCGCAGCAGCCGACTCAGACTCTCCAGCCGAACCAGCGGCGTCGGGAAACCCAACCAACGCTCGCCCCAGCGAACAACAAGGCACCCCGCTACGCCTCGGTGTGCTCGGCTGCGCTGGCATCGCCCGAGGGTTCGTGAGGGACACACAAGACATGGCGACAGCAACGACCGTCGCCGTGGCCAGCCGAGGCCGGGCCAAAGCCGACGAGTTCGCCTCGACTTTCAACATTCCGCGCGCATACGGTTCCTACGAGACCCTCGTGGCCGACCCCGACGTGGACGCCATCTACATCCCGTTGCCGAACACCATGCATGCCGAGTGGGCGGTGCGAGCGGCCGAAGCCGGCAAACACATCCTCTGCGAGAAGCCCCTCGCCAGGGGCAGCAATCACGGCGGACAACGGGCCCTCACGACGACGAGGGAGGCGGGAGCGATCGGCCGCGGGACCAACACTCTCAGATGGCGACAGCAGGAAAGACTCATCGACACAGTTGACTCGCCACTAGCGACCCCGCAACCCTCGTGCTCAGCCCACACGGACACGGTGCTTCACCGCACCTAATCTGAGGCTCATGAACCTCGACAAATTCGAACGGTATCCACTCACGTTCGGGGCGACACCGATTGAACACCTCCCCCGCCTCACCGACGCACTTGGCGGGAAGGTGCAGATCTACGCCAAGCGGGACGACTGCAACTCGGGCCTGGCGATGGGTGGCAACAAGCTGCGCAAGCTCGAATACATCGTTCCCGATGCCATCAAGTCCGGCGCAGACACGCTGGTCTCCATCGGCGGCGTGCAGTCCAACCACACCCGCATGGTTGCAGCCACAGCAGCGAAGATCGGCATGAAGTGTGTGGTCATCCAAGAGAAATGGGTGCCGCATTACGACGCCGTGTACGACCGGGTCGGCAACATACTCATGACACGGCTGATGGGGGCAGACAGCCGCATGGTCGATGACGGTTTCGACATCGGCATCCGCAAAAGTTGGGAAGACGCCATGCAGTCCGTGCGTGAAGCCGGTGGTGTTCCCTACGGCATTCCGGCAGGAGCATCGGTACACAAGTTCGGCGGACTGGGCTACGTCGGCTTCGCCGAAGAAGTACGCGCGCAGGAGAAGGAGCTTGGATTTTCCTTCGACTACATCATCGTATGTGTGGTGACGGGTTCTACCCAGGCGGGGATGATCGTCGGGTTCGCCGAGGACAATCGCGCCGATCGGGTCATCGGCATCGACGCATCCGGCACCCTCGACCAGACCCGCGCGCAGGTACGCCAGATCGTCGACCACACAGCGGAACTCGTCGAACTCGGCCGCACGGTACGCGACGACGAGATCGTGATCAACCCCGACTACGCCTACCCCGCATACGGCGTGCCGTCCGACGAGACCAACGACGCAATCCGCCTGGCTGCCCGCACCGAGGCGATGATCACCGACCCGGTCTACGAGGGCAAATCCATGCAGGGCATGATCGACCTCACCCGCAAAGGGTTCTTCCCCGAGGGCTCACGGGTGCTCTACGCCCACCTCGGCGGCGCACCAGCCATCAACGGCTACAGCTACTACTACAAGGAAGGCTGACACACCACGGCGCCGCTTCGCTCCGGGGCTGAACCGCGCGTGACTCGCTGAGCGGAGGAAATCAAAAACCGGTCCGAAGACCGGTTTTGACGCGTACTGCCGTAGCAGCCCCAACGGGATTCGAACCCGTGTCTCCACCTTGAGAGGGTGATGTCCTAGGCCCCTAGACGATGGGGCCAGGGTAGATGATACGTATTCAGCTGTGAGATGAGCGCAACCTTGCGAGTGCGTTCACTTCGTTGGGGAATAGGGACTCGAACCCCAAATAACAGAATCAGAATCTGTTGTGTTGCCAATTACACCATTCCCCAAAGGGCGACACGTACTGTAGCGGACCGACACGGCGCAGCGAAACGGGTACTTCACCTCACCGGCCACGGGTGAACTGCGTGACCCTGCGGAAACCCACGAGACGGCCCACAGCCACAGCCGCTGACTCTGTGATCATCCGGTGAAGGGGTTGAGCCGAGTCCGACGGAACCGGCGACACATAGGCCTGCAACCCAACCTCGCGTGCCACCGCTCTTGCTCTCGCAGCGTGATAGCCGTCGGTGACGATGAGCACGGTCCACACCCCCTCACGGCTGAGGAACCGCTGCGATGCAGCGAGCGACTCGTAGGTGTCACGGCCCTGCACCTCGCGACGGATACGCGCATCGGGCACGCCGTTGCGGATGAGGTACTTCGCCGACGCAGCAGCCTCGGTGGTGCTGTCGCTCTTCTGCCGTCCACCGGTGACGATGATGAGCCGAGCGTTGCCCTCTTTGTACAGCACCAGCGCGTGATCGAGGCGGGCCTGCAACACAGGCGAGGGCTTGCCGTTGTACTGCGCTGCGCCCAGCACCACGATGGCCTGCACCTGGCGGCGTTCGTCTCGGCTGGACGCAACCCACACCGACGCCGCAGCGCTGATCAGGTAGATCACGATTACCAGTGCGGCAACGCGCTTGACCCACCACCAGGGCGACAGCATGCGCCCGAAACCGAAGAGCGGTATGCGCACAGATCAACCAGTTTGGCGAGCCGCCAGCACGCGCTGCATGGTCTCGTTCCGGCCCAGCACCTCGAGACTCTCGAACAGCGGCAGCCCGACCGTGCGACCCGAGACGGCGACGCGAATTGGGGCCTGCGCTTTACCGAGTTTCAGTTCGTTGGCGACGCCGATGCGCTCAACGAGTGACTTCAATGCGTCGGACGTCCACTCGACGCTTGGTGCCTCGTTCAGGAACCCGTCGAGCATCGCGCTGGAGCCCGGCGCGTCCATCGTTTTGGCCCACGCAGCCTCGTCTCGCGGTGTCACGACGTACAGAAAATCGACGAGTGCCGGCACATCGGACAGCAGGCGCGCCCGGTCTTGTACGTGGGGCGCGATCGCACGGAACACCGTCTCGTTGAAGGCATCAGGCGGGAAGGCCCCGGGCAACGTGACTGGCTCTTGACCCTCGGCTAACCCTGCAGCCGTTGGCAGCGGGCCGTTGATCGGGTTGAGCGGGCCGGTGAGATATGGGCGCGCTGCATCGGTGAACTCGTCGATGGTCATGGCACGGATGTACTCGCCGTTGAAAGCACAGAGCTTGGCGATGTCGAACATCGCCGACGCTTTGTGCACGCCCTCCAACCGGAACTCGGCGGTCATCTGAGCGAGGGTCTTGATCTCCACTTCGTCGGGCGGCGTCCATCCGAGCAGCGCCAGGTAGTTCGCCATCGCCGGGGCGAGGATGCCCTGCGTGCGGAAGTCTTCGACGGCAACCTTGTCACGGCGCTTCGACAGCTTCTTGCGCTGCTCGTTGACGATCACCGGCAGATGCGCAAACACCGGCAGCGCCACATCGGGCGACAATGCCTGCCACAGCAGGACAGCCTTCGGAGTGTTCGGCAGATGTTCTTCAGCACGCACCACGTGGCTGATGCGCATGTCGATGTCGTCCACCACGTTGGCGAGCAAGAACATGAAGCCTCCTGCCGTGCGACGGATGACGAAGTCTTCGATGAGCGAGTTCTCGAACTGCGGCTCGCCGCGGATGAGATCGATCACCGTGGTGATGCCTTCGTCGGGAGTGCGGAACCGGACCGCACCTGTGGTGAGACCTCGGCCTCGGCAGAACCCGTCGTAGCCGCGCCCTTCGCCTTGCTTGCCGTGGGCAGTGATGTTGCGGGCACGGGAATCGTCGGCGGTGCAGGTGCAGAAGTATGCGCGCTTTGCATCGAGCAGCTGCTGCACCGCGGCAGCGTAGAGGTGAGTGCGCTCGCTCTGGAAGTACGGACCTTCGTCCCAGTCGACCCCGACCCATCGCATGGCGTCTTGAATGCCCTGCGTCCACTCGTCCCGGTTGCGTTCGGTGTCGGTGTCTTCGATACGCAGCACAAACGTGCCACCGGTCTTGCGGGCGATGAACCAGTTGAACAGCGCGGTGCGCGCCCCGCCGACGTGGAAGTAGCCAGTAGGCGACGGAGCAAAACGGAGACGGGGCGGTTGGTCAGTCATGACCCGGCCAGGCTACCGGCCAACTTCGCCCATCCGACCAAACCCCCACACGGCAAACCCCGCCGACCCAACCACCCCCACAGACGCGCAACTCGCCCATCACATACGCGCAACTCGGCCAAAACGGGCCGAAAATCTGCCCATTTTGGCCGAGTTGTGTGGGTTTTGGCCCCGAGTTGCGCGTATGTGGGTTGTGTTGCTGCCCGCCCCCGGGACGTCGAGGCGTCAGGCGAAGTCGTGGCGGTTGAGCGCCGACAACAGGGCCTTGAACGATGCGTTGAGGATGGAGGCGTCTTCGCCGACACCCCACTTCACGCCCTCGGGCCCTGTAGTTTCCAGGTAGCAGACCGCCATCGAATCAGCCCCGGCCGATTTGGAGTGCTCGTGGTAGTCGACCACGTCGATGATGAACCCAAGGTCGTTGCGAATGGCGTGGGTGAACGCGTCGATGGGACCGTTACCCTCGCCACTGATGGTCTTGTGCTCGTCGTCGATGATCAACTGTGCGGTGACCCTAGCCCGGTCGCCGTGCTCGCCGGTCGAGGTTGAGGTCTCATGGCTGATCAGTCGCACACGCGACTTCTCGGGGAGATACTCCTGCTGGAACTTGTCCCACATCGCACCCGGTGTGATCACCGTGCCGGTGTCCTCGGTGATCGACTGGATCGTCTTCGAGAACTCGACCTGCAAGCGCCGAGGCAGCTCGAAGCCGTGCTCGGCCTCCATGATGTAGGCCACGCCACCCTTGCCGGATTGGCTGTTGACGCGGATGACAGCCTCGTACGTGCGACCGACGTGCGCCGGGTCGATGGGCAAATACGGCACGCCCCACTCGCTGTAATCCGTGGGATGGCTGAGCGCAGCGAACCCCTTCTTGATGGCGTCCTGATGCGAACCAGAGAACGACGTGTAAACAAGGTCGCCCGCATAAGCATGGCGCTCGTGCACTGGCAGGCGGTTGCAGTACTCGGCAACTCGACGCAGGTTGTCGATGTTGGAAATATCTAGTCCGGGATCGACGCCCTGCGCGAACAGGTTGAGCGCAACGTTGACCAGGTCCAGGTTGCCCGTGCGTTCGCCGTTGCCGAACAACGTGCCTTCGATGCGGTCCGCGCCGGCCATCATGCCGAGCTCTGACGCAGCCACGCCCGTGCCTCGGTCGTTGTGCGGGTGCAGCGAAATGAGCACGCTGTCGCGCCGATCGACGTTGCGGCCGAAGTACTCGATCATGTCCGCATAGAGGTTGGGGGTGGACATCTCGACGGTAGCCGGCAGGTTGAGGATCAGCGGACGATCAGGCGACGGATCGACCTGCGCAATGACGGCGTTGCAGATCTCCAACGCGTAGTCGATCTCGGTGCCGGTGAAGCTCTCTGGCGAGTACTCGTAGCGGACATTCGAGCCCTGCGGCATGCCATCCTCGTAGCGCTGGCACAACCGCGCTGCCTGTGTCGCAATCCCTGTGATGCCGTCCTTGTCCAGGCCGAACACCACGCGTCGCTGCAACGTGGACGTGGAGTTGTAGAAGTGCACAATTGCGTTCGGCACGCCCGCCAGCGATTCGTATGTGCGCTGAATAAGTTCTTCGCGGCACTGCACCAGCACCTGGATGGTGACGTCGTCGGGGATGAGGTCTTCCACGACCAACTGGCGCACGAAATCGAAGTCCGGCTGGCTGGCCGACGGAAAACCGACCTCGATCTCTTTGAACCCCATCTGCACCAGGGTGTTGAACATGCGCAGCTTGCGGGCCGGGTCCATCGGGTCGATGAGTGCCTGGTTGCCGTCACGAAGGTCGACCGAGCACCACAGCGGAGCCTTGGTGATACGGGTGTCCGGCCAGGTGCGATCAGCAAGTTCAACCCGAGGGTACGGGCGGTACTTGTCGAACGGCATCTGCTTGGGGGCGACGTTTGCGGGTGGCATGTGAGTGACTTTCCGGTGCGGCTGGGTGCGGGGAGAAACTACTGGGGAAACAAAAAACCCCCGGGCCACGAGGGCACGAGGGTTTGGACGAACGTCCTATGTGGACATTCGTCTACGTGAGAAGCAGAAGGGAGAAACCGACCATCGGGGACAGCCTGCCGGATTCACACCGGTTTCGTCAAGCCGAAACCGATCTTGATGGGTTGCTCCACCTCGGGTTCACTCCGTCCCTCCATTCACCGCTCGGCCGCGCCCGAAGCGGGGCGACCGCGGAACAGTCGCTTCGCGAAGCGCCACAACCGCCAGACAATCAGCGCACAGAGGATCCCCAACAGCACGGCCAGCACACCAGCGGCAACCGGAGCTTTGGCAACCAGCCAGATCATTGCTGCCACGATGACGTCTTCGATGACGCTCAGCCCGATGTTCGAGAACGGCTCGGGCGACGTGTTAGCCGCCAGGCGGGTGGTTGCCTTGGCGCCATGGCTGGTGAGCGCGAGGGTGCCAGATGCCAGCGCCATCAATACCTTCCGAGCGCTTGGTTGATCACCGGCCAGGATGATGGCGAGTGTTGCCGCACCGACCGGCCGCACGAACGTGTGCACCGAGTCCCATACGCTGTCGACCAGCGGAACCTTGTCGGCGACGAACTCGATGAGGAACATGAAAACAGCAACGCCGATGACCCACCATTGCTGCAAACCTGTCGGCGTGTCGATCCAGTCCATGCGCCCGCCGATGCCGAGCAGAGCAACAACGCCATAGAGATTCAGCCCGCTGGCCCAGCCAGAGCCGAGGATGGCACCGAGATCCAACTGATTCCCTTTCGTCGGGGGCGAAGCGGGTGAGCTTCACCCGGCCGATGGACTGCTCCTGGCTTACAGCGCCAGAAGGGTCTTCCAATTCCCACCGGCTACCCGCCGAGAAACAGCCTCGGGAGTCATGCGGAGGGTTTCTTCGGGAACCAGGTCTGCGATGTCTCGCTGCAACTCGTAGTGATGACCGACAGCTTCGAAACGTTCCTTGCGAAGCGCAACCAGTTCGGCTGGGGCATCGTCGAGGAAGCCGAATGCTGCGAAGGCAACCTTGAGGTCGTGGATGACCGGGGCCCGGCTGAACATCGACGCACGCTTCATTGCCACGCCGAGGCAGCCGGCGATGGCGTCGTGCTCGTCTTCGCCTTCGGTGAGGCGCAGCTTCCCGTGGAATGAGTTGGCCAGCTTGATGGCGTAGCCCTGGCCGGGCCCCGGGCGCCCCATCCGAGCACCGGTTGGCGACCCCGCTGGCAACTCGGCCGGGCGATCGGACTTCCATTCCTCGGCCGGCGGCAGGGCACTATCACCCCGAAAGGCACCGACGGTGGCAACGGGGACAAACTTCGGGGCACTCACAGAGGTGCAGTCTGCCAGAGGCGAGACCCTCCGGAGTTCCCATCCGGCCCACCCCAAAACCAACCACATACGCGCAACTCACCCCATTCATACGCGCAACTCGCCACATCCGGGGAAAACTTTTGCCCGGGAACGCCAAGTTGCGCGTATGTGGGGGGCAAGTTGCGCGTATCCGTTGCACGCACGCCCGGCCCGGCACGTTGGCTTTACGGGGCCTAGGGGCGGAGGCCGCCGTTGGAGTAGAGCTGTTGGCCGTTGATCCAGCCGCCCGCTGGCGACAGGAGGAACGAGACCAGGTCCGCGGTGTCTGCAGGCTTCCCGATGCGGGGTTGCAGGTTGCGATCCAGCACTGCGGCACGAACCGCTGCCGACATCCAGCCCGTGTCGTTTGGCCCCGGGTTGATCACATTCGCAGTAATGCCCACATCGGCCAGCTCAACAGCCGCAGCCAACACGATCCGGTCGAGCGCTCCCTTGCTTGCGCCGTACGGCAGATTGAACGCCGTGTGATCGCTGGTCAACCCAACGATTCGCCCGACCGGGACAGGCGAAGTGCCACCAGGGAACTGTGCAGCGAACGCACGGATCAGCAGCCAGATGGATCGAGCATTCACCGCGAAATGCCGGTCGAACGATTCGACCGTGGTCGACCGGATATCGGAGTCGACGCTCTCGCAGTGGCACATCACAAGGCCCGTGATTGGGCCCTCTGCAACAAGTGACGCGAACAGCGCTTCGGGCGCCGCTGGATCAGCGAAGTCGACCTCGTGATCTGCCATCGCAACCTCGTCGGCGCCCCAGGTCATCCGAGCGTCGTAGCCGCGCCAACCGGTGGTGACGACGTCGAAACTATCTGCGCGCAGACGATCTGCTACAACGGAACCGATCCCAGCCCTGCGACCAACCCCGGTGACCAGCACACGCCCGACGGCAAGCGGATCAGGCAAGCCGGTGCAGCCAGTGGTTGGTGTCAGCCGTGCGGCCGTATTGGATGTCGATCAACTTGGACCGCAGCTGCGACGTGACCTCGCCGGTCTCCATGGACCCCACTTCACCATCGGCCCACACGAGCCGACCGACAGGAGTGATAACCGCCGCGGTGCCGCAAGCGAACACCTCGCGAATGGCACCTGACGTGACCCCGTCCTTCCATTCGTCGATGCTGATGCGCCGCTCAACAGGCGTGAGGCCCATGGCCTTGCCCAACTCGATGACGGACGACCGCGTGATGCCCTCGAGGATGGTGCCGGACGTTTCGGGTGTGACCAGAGTTCCGTCGGCGAACACGAAGTACAGGTTCATGCCGCCAAGTTCCTCTATGTACTTATGTTCCTCGGCGTCGAGGAACACCACCTGGTCGCAGCCCTGCTCGGTCGCCTCCATCTGCGCTGCCAGGCCGGCCGCATAATTGCCTCCGCACTTGGCTGCTCCGGTGCCGCCCATCGCAGCGCGGGTGAAGTTGGTCGACTGCCAGATGCTGACCGGCTTTATCCCACCGGCGAAATACGGACCCACCGGCGATGCGATCACCATGTAGGTGACCTCTTGCGCCGGCCGCACGCCGAGGAACGGCTCGGACCCGAACATGAACGGACGCAGATACAAACTGTTCTCGCCGCCGGCTGGCACCCACGAGCGGTCAACGCCAACGAGTGCTTCGAGCGACGCAACGAAATCCTCTTCCGGCAAATGAGGCAGAGCCAGGCGCGTGGCGGACCGGTTGAACCGGGCGGCGTTGGCGAACGGCCGGAACGTCCATATGGAATCGTCGGCATGCCGATACGCCTTCATACCTTCGAAGATCTCCTGCGCGTAGTGCAGGACCGCTGCGGCTGGATCGAGCGAGATCGGCCCGTACGGGATGACCTCGGCGTCGCCCCACCCCTGACCCGCCCGCCATACGGCACGCACCATGTGATCGGTGAAGAACTTGCCGAAACCCGGGTTGGCATGGATCTCGGCGCGCCGCTCGGCGGAAGCCGGCGCAGGGTTGTGCGTGAGGGCGAAGTTCAGAGCCATGCGACCATCGTAGAAGTAGCGAGCCGACGCGACCGAGACAAATCGGGCGACGCCGACCGACGCGCCCTTCGGCTCGACCCGTGTACCGGTCCTACGATGCTTGTCCAGGCGCCGAACGGCCCACACGGAACCAGCTGTCCACGAAAGCAGACATGACGACCATCCAGAGGAACGCCGTTCCACACCTCAACCGTAACGCCTCGCCAGTCGCCCTCGGCTTCATGGATTTCCACTCGTTCGATACGGGCGCGCCGATGCTGGACGCCTTCACGGCCGCAGGCGGCAATGTGTTCGACACTGCGTGGATCTACAACGGCGGCTACACGGAGCAGCTCCTTGGCGAATGGCACACGGCCCGCAATAATCGTGCAGATTGCGTCATCATCGGCAAGGGCGCACACACGCCCGAATGCACTCCTGAAGCCATTGCGGCTCAGCTCGCTGAAAGCCTGGACCGGTTGGCCACCGACTCGGTTGACATGTATTTCATGCACCGTGACAACCCTGCGGTGCCCGTGGGTGAATTCGTCGAGGCGATCGACGCCGAACGGCGCGCCGGACGAATCACGGGCCCTGCAGGCGGGTCCAACTGGACGATGCGACGCGTCGAAGAAGCGAACGTATACGCAGCCGCCCACGGCCTGACGCCGTTCACCGTCCTGTCCAACAACTTCTCACTGGCCGAGATGCTCAGCCCCATCTGGGACGGTTGTGTGAGCAGCTCAACCCCGACGTGGCGCACGTGGCTGACGGACAACAACATCCTCAATGTGGCGTGGTCCAGCCAAAGCCGCGGGTTCTTCACCGATCGCGCCGGCCGCACGAAGCTGGAAGACGAAGAGCTGGTCCGTGTCTGGTATTCGGACGCAAACTTCGAGCGGCGAGATCGAGCACAACAGCTGGCAGACGAGATGGGCGTCGACCCCATCCACATCGCACTGGCATACGTCGTAGCCCAGCCGTTCCAGCAGATTCCCATCATCGGGCCACGCACCATCGACGAACTGCAGCACAGTCTGCGAGCGTTCTCGTTCACCCTCACCGCTCAACAGGTCGCATGGTTGGAAACCGGCACATGAACCAGCCAGTAATTCAGCCAGAATTCCAGCCGTGGCAGGACCCGAACCTCACCCCGGACGGCCGTGCCGCCGATCTCTATGCGCGCATGACAACGGCAGAACGGCTCGCACAACTCGGCAGCTGCTGGGCAGGCAACGAAGTGATCAGCGGCAACGTGGCACCGATGCAAGACGTGTTCACTGCAGGCTCCAAGCCACTGCATGAACAGAGCCGCAACGGCCTGGGTCACATCACCCGTCCGTTCGGCACCAAGCCAATTCCCGTTGCTGACGGGGTGCATCAGCTCATCGAGTACCAGCGCACCGTCATGGCGAACAACCGGTTCGCAATCCCAGCCATCGCCCACGAGGAATGCCTCACCGGCTTCACGGCCTGGGGCGCAACCGTGTTCCCCGCTGCGATCGCGTGGGGTGCGACCTGGAACCCGGGCCTGATCCACGACATGGCTGCAGCGATCGGCACCACGATGCAGCGCGTCGGCGTGCACCAGGGCCTCGCACCGCTCCTGGATGTGGTGCGCGACTACCGCTGGGGCCGTGTCGAAGAGACCATCGGCGAGGACCCGCTCCTCGTCGGAACGCTTGGTTCCGCCTATGTGCAGGGATTGCAGAGCAGTGGGATCACCGCCACCCTGAAGCACTTTGCTGGCTATTCGGCATCACGCGCCGGCCGCAACCACGCACCGGTGTCGATGGGCCCACGCGAGTTTGCCGAGGTGATTCTGTTCCCGTTCGAGATGGCGGTGCGCATCGGCGGCACCAAATCCGTCATGAACTCGTACTCCGACGTTGACGGTGTACCAGCGGCTATCGACCGCACGTTGCTCACCACGATCCTGCGCGATCGGTGGGGCTTCGACGGCACGGTGGTTTCGGACTACTGGTCCATCGCGTTCGTGAAAACGATGCACCGGGTTGCCTCGTCCTACGACGACGCAGGGGTGTTCACCCTCGCAGCAGGGCTCGACGTGGAACTGCCCGACACGCTTGCCTATGGCGATGCGTTGCTCGACCGCATCACGTCGGGCGAGCTGGACGAATCACTCATCGAACAGTCGGTCCTGCGGGTGTTGCGCCAGAAGGCGGAGCTGGGCCTGCTCGACGCCGGTTGGGACCCTGCAGCAGGACACGACGCGACGAGCGTCACGTTCGACCTGAACCCCGCCCACAACCAAGCGCTTGCCACCCGGGTCGCCGATGCATCGGTCATCCTCCTCGACAACACGCTCGCGTTCGACGGGTCACACATGTTGCCACTGCAGCCAGCTGCCGGTACTCGCATTGCCGTCATCGGCCCGGTGGGCCATGACCCGCTCGCGTTCATGGGCTGCTACTCCTTCCCCAACCATGTACTGCCCCACCACCCATCGTTCGGCCTGGGTATCGAGGCACCATCGCTGCTCGACGCGCTCCGCACTGAATTTCCTCTGTGTACATTCGATTACTGCACGGGAGTGCCCGTCAAGGAAGCAGATGCATCGGGTGTTGCAGATGCGGTCGATGCCGCATGCGCAGCCGATGTCGTGCTTCTCGCCGTCGGCGACCGCGCCGGCTTGTTCGGCATGGGCACATCGGGCGAAGGTACCGATACCAGCACGTTGCGACTTCCAGGCCTGCAGCACACGCTGGCCGAAGCGGTCCTTGCAGCAAACCCGAACACGGTATTGATCGCCATCACCGGCCGGCCGTATGCCATCGCCGACTTCGCCACCCATCCGGTTGCCACGGTCCAGGCGTTCATGCCGGGTCAAGCCGGCGGACAGGCAATCGCCGGGGTGCTGTCGGGGCGTATCAACCCCAGCGGACGGCTACCGGTGCAGATTCCACGGCTCGACGGCCCACAGCCAAGCACCTATCTGCAGGCACGCTTGGGCCTGCATACCGAAGGGGTGAGCAACCTCAACCCCACGCCTGCGCACGCATTCGGGCACGGGCTGAGTTACACCTCGTTCGAGGTCGGCAACCTGTGGCTCGACCGTACCGAAATCGGTACGGATGACACGCTCAGCGCCACCGTGACGGTACGCAACACCGGCACCCGGTCAGGCGTCGAAGTGGTGCAGGTGTACCTCACCGACTACGCGGCACAGACGGTTCGTCCAGTCAAGCGCCTCATCGCGTTCGCTCGGGTGGACATCGACGCGGGTCGTGCGGTGGACGTGACGTTCGGACTCCACGCCGACCTCACCAGCCTTGCCGGAATCGACCTGACGCGCATCGTCGAGCCCGGGCTGTTCCGGTTGACCGCAGCGCGTTCGGCGACCGACCGTGGGTCGGCCGCGGACTTTACCGTGCTCGGCGACGCAAAGCCCGTCTCGGACCGGTGGACCATGACCGCAACGGTCATCACCCGCGCCCTGGATTGATCAACCACTTCGAGTAATCACCATTGGGGGTGCGCCGGTGTGGCTGTACACGGTGGCCGATGCGGACTCGCCCGGAACCAACTCGTATTCACGCACCTCGACGGGCTGCTGGAAGTCGTACTCAAAACTGTCCGAACGCCCGATGGGAAGCACCGTGCCGGGGCGCACGTAGATCGGGAGTGAGTCGAACCCGTGCTGCTCGGTCGCCCACGCCGGGCCGACGCGCACCTCGCCGGTGAGCAGGCTGGTCCATCGCCCGGCCGGCAAATAGAACTGCACATCGCCCCTGGCACTGAACACCGGCGCAACCAGCAGGCTTGGTCCCAGCATGTACTGCTGGTCCAAGTGCAAACACGTGCGGTCTCCGGGGAACTCCAACAGCATTGCCCGCATCATCGGCAGACCCTCCGCTGCAGCCTGATGCGCCACACCGTAGAGGTACGGCATCAAGCTCGCTTTCAGTTGGACGAACTTCCGGGTGATATCGACCGCCTCATCGTCGAAAGCCCACGGCACGCGCACGGACTCGTTGCCATGCAGCCGGCTGTGCGAGCTCAACAACCCGAACGGCACCCAGCGTTTGAACACGGCAGGGTCGGGGTTTCCTTCGAAACCCCCGATGTCGTGGCTCCAGAAACCGAAGCCGCCCAGCCCCAGGCTGAGCCCACCGCGCAGACTCTCGGCCATCGACTCGAACGTGCTGGTGTTGTCGCCTCCCCAATGCACCGGCATCGTCTGTCCACCCACGGTTGCGCTGCGGGCAAACACGACAGCGTCGCTCCCGAGAGTTTCGGTGAGCAGATCGAAGACCGTGCGGTTGTACAACTGTGTGTACATATTGTGCATCTGCTCTGGGTTGGACCCGTCGTGGTACACGACGTCGACCGGGATGCGTTCGCCGAAGTCCGTCTTGAAACAGTCGACACCCATCTCGAGCAACGGGCGCAACTTGGAACGGAACCATTCGCATGCGGTGGGGTTGGTGAAATCGACGATGGCATTGCCGGCCTGCCAGAGATCCCATTGCCACACCGAGCCGTCGGCTCGACGCAAGAGATATCCAGCGCGCTTAGCTTCTTCGAAAAGAGGCGAAGCCTGCGCGATGTAAGGGTTGATCCACAAACTGATGCGCAGACCCTGCGCTTTGAGCCGAGCCAACATGGCCCGCGGATCGGGGAAGACCCTGGGATCCCACTCGAAGTCGCACCACCGGAACTCTCGCATCCAGAAGCAGTCGAAGTGGAACACGCTCAGCGGGATCTGAAGGCGCTGCATCTCGGCGATGAACGTCTGCACCGTGTCTTCGTCGTAGTCCGTGACGAACGAGGTGGACAACCACAGCCCGAACGACCAGGCCGGCGGAACCACCGGGCGGCCCGTCAAAGCGGTGTAGCGCGCCAGCACTTCCTTGGGGGTCGGCCCCAAAATGACCAAATACTCAACCGACCGAGCCTGCACGCTGAACTGCACCCGCTCCACCGCTTCGCTGGCCACTTCCACGGACACACGCCCGGTGTGGTTCACGAACACCCCGTACGAGGGGCCGGGCCCTCCGTGAACGATATAGAACGGCACGTTCTTGTACGCCTGCTCGCTGGACGTGCCGCCGTCTTCGTTCCACACATCGACCGACTGGCCGTTACGCACGAACGCGGTGAAGCGCTCGCCCAGGCCGTATACATTGTCGCCGACGCCCAACGAGTGCTGCACGCTGAGATAGCGCTCGCCGTGCGGGTCGGTCACCAGCGAGATGCTTCGCGAGCGCTGATGAGTGACCAGACGGCCGCCTGCGTGGAACTCCAAACACCAGTCGGCACCGTTGCCCGACACGCACGCGCTGAGCGAACCAGTCTCCAAGCGTGACGACCCGTCGCCACCAACGGTTGCCCGAGGCACAGTGTCCGGCACGTGTTCTTGCAGCAGCGGGAAACGAAGCGGCGGGACACCACCCGCGTGATGGGTAATACGCACGCGTATTACTTCGCACAGGGGCGAGTCCAGCGCCACTTCGAGCGTTGCAGCATTGAGCGTGTCGCCCCGATGGGCAAACCGCTTGGTCAGGCCTCGCACCTGCAAGGCAGACTGAGCCGCGCCCGTTTCGACCGATGGCACAACCGTTGCGTCGTGCGCCTGCAGGATGGGCAGGAGCGAGTAACCCGCTCGCGTGAGCCAAAAACCGTCGGTGAACTTCATCAGACGCCAGCCGCTAGCAACCTGCCCGAACGGGCGCCCGATCAGTCACCGTCGGTCCTACCGGCGTGCGGAATTGCGCTTGCGGGACAATGCATCGACCGAAGCTGCAAGCACCAGCACACCACCGGTGACCAAGAAGTTGATGCCACCCTTCAGCTGCAGCAGACCCAACCCGTTGTCGATCATTGCGATGACGAACGCTCCAATCGCGGCGTTCTTCAGGTTGCCGCGACCGCCGAAGAGGCTGACACCGCCGACGACGGCCGCACCCACCGCGCTCAGCACGATTTGGCGCCCAGCGGTCGACTCGATCGATCCGACCCGCGATGCGTGGAACAAGCCGCCGATGACCGACAGTGTTGAGCAGATGACGAAGCCCGAGATCCGCATCATGGTGACGTTGATACCGGCACGCCGTGCGGCTTCAGGGTTGCCACCCACCGCATAGATATGCAGGCCGAACCGAGTGCGCTGCAGGACGAACTGGCCGATGAACAAGATCACCAGCACGATGGGCACCACGATGGGAACGCCTTGAATCTGCTTGGCCGACTTGCTGCGGTTGACGTTGAGGAAAGCAACGATCACTGCGGCAAGCGCCAGCCCACCACCCACCTTGATCATGACCAAGGCCAGCGGCTGATTGGGAAGACCGCGTTTGGAACGTCGCACGCGGTCATACGCTGAGAGCCCAATGGCGATCGCCGAAACCACCACCACCATCATCCAGCCCATCCATGGCTTCAGGTTGTCGTTCATGATCGCCTTGAGCGGCTTGGTCTCGATGCGGAAGATGCCGCCGTCGCCCAGAAGGACAAGCATGAGCCCCTGAAAGCCAAGGAAAAAGCCGAGCGTCACAACGAACGCAGGCACACCGATCTTGGCCACGAAGAAGCCAAGCACCAGGCCGGTGAACGCGCCCACGAGCAAGGCCACGAACAGCGACAGGCCCCAAGGCCATCCGCCCTTCACCAACTTGATGAACACGGCCATCGCCGTGCCACCGGTGACACCCGCCGACAGGTCGAGCTCGGTAAGGATGATGAGAAAGACCAGCGCGCAGGTGAACACCATGAGCGTTGCCGCCTGCACGAACAGGTTGGCGATGTTGAGGCGCGTGAGGAAGAACTCGCTTTTCTGCCAGAACAACACCGTGAGCATGAGCATGGCCAGCAACGCTGGCAAGACCCCCATGTCCCCACCGCGAACACGGGCCACATAGTCGTGCCATGCACCGCGCAACTGGGTGACTACGTCGGTGGGATGGCCATCGGCCGGGACCGGTTCGGGAGTGGTGCTCATTGGTCATCGTCCTTGCTGCGAGTTCCGGTGATATAGCCGACGACGTCGTTATAAGTCGTCTCGGAGGTTTTCAGGTCAGCCACCATGTGGCCCAGGTACAGCACGCTGATGCGGTCGCAGACCTTGAACACGTCGGCCAGGTTGTGGCTGATCATGATCACGCTCACACCCGAGTCAGCCAGGCGGCGAACCAACTGCAGGACCTGTTCGGTCTGGGCGACGCCAAGAGCAGCCGTCGGTTCATCGAGCAGCACCAATTTTGCGTTGCGCAACACCGCCCGGGCAATGGCAACCGTCTGGCGCTGGCCGCCCGAAAGCGAGGCAACCTTTTGGCGGACCGACTTGACGGTGCGCACGGACAGGCCTTTCAGCGTCTGGGTGGCCTGCAGTTCCATTGACGCTTCGTCGAGCGTGCCGGCAGCTGTCTCTTCGCGTCCAAGGAACATGTTCTGCACGATGTCGAGGTTCTCGCAGAGTGCAAGATCTTGGTACACCACCTCGATGCCGATGCCCGCCGCGTCGCGGGCCGACCGGAGATGCACGACGTTCCCTTCGAAGGAGACCGTGCCGGAGTCGTAACCCTGCACGCCCGCGATCCCCTTGATGAGGGTGGACTTGCCGGCACCGTTGTCACCCACCAGCGCAGTGACCTGCCCCGCATAGGCCCGGAAGTCAATCCCCTTCAGGACCTCTACCGGCCCGAAGCTCTTGGTGACACCCGACAGTTCAATCAACGGCACTTCGGTGCCCATAGGTTCCTCTTCTTGCTACGACGGCTGGCAAATACAGGTTCGATTCTGGTGCGAAAAATCGAGGCACGGGAGCGCGAAACGAGAATTTCGTCGGGAAAAATGAAACAAGCCGCTGCATCGCACCGAACGGTGAGACGCAACGGCCTGCGGACCGGAGGACGAATTCTTCAGTTGTAGCTATTCAGTCGGAACTGCCTGAAATCAGGCAACGCCGTTTGCGGTGCAAGCAGCAGCAACATCCTTGGTGCAGATGTCAGCGGCCTTTGCGTCGCCTGCCGCGACAACGTCCTTGACCTTGTCGGCACCGACGAGGATCGGGGTGGAAGCAACGAACGGCGTGCCGTCGTCGAGCTTCTTGTCGGTCGTTGGCTTCTCGCCCTTCAGCAGGGCGATTGCCAGGTCCGAAGCCGACTTGGCCTCAACCTTGAACGGCTTGTAGACCGTTGCGGTCTGCTTGCCGAGGAGCACGTTCTGCAGGCCGGCAACCGAGGCGTCCTGGCCCGAGATCACGGCCTTCTTGCCGTTTTTGTCAAGGATCGCAATGATCGATGCAGCGTTGTTGTCGTTCGGTGCAAGGACTGCGTCGACCTTGCCCTGAACTGCGGTGTAGGCCTGCTCGAAGAGCGTGCCGGCCTTCGCGCCGTCCCAGGTGCCGGTCATCTCGAACGCTGGCTTCACGCCTGCGGCATCGAGTGCCTTCTTGGCGCCGTCGAAGAACATCTTGGCGTTGCCGTCGGCAGGATCGCCCGACGAGTACACGACGCTGGCGGTGGCTGGATCAAGGCCGGCAGCCTTGAGGCCGTCGACGATGGTCTGGCCCTGGAGCTCGCCTACGTAGGCGTTGTCGAAGGACACGTAGTAGTCAGCGCCGGCGATAGGACGGTCATACGCGATGACTGGGATGCCCTGGGCCTTTGCCTTCTCGGCAACGCCAACGCCTGCACCCTGGTGGTCGACCAGGATCATGACGCCACAGCCCTTGGTGAGCTGCTGGTCGCCGATGGTGGCGTACTTGGCTGGGTCGCTCTGAGCGTTCTGGATGTCGGCTTCGAAGCCGGCAGCCGTCATGGCGTCGTTCAGTGCAGGACGGTCGCCGGTCTCCCAGCGGGTGCCGCTGTCGGCGTCTGGCAGGATCACGCAGGCGCGTCCGCCGGTAGCTGCCGCGGCTGCCTCGGTGACAGGTGCCTCTGCAGCAGCCTCGGTGACAGGTGCTTCAGCGGCGGCTTCGGTGACAGGTGCTTCTTCGACGACAGAGTCGACGACTGAATCAACTGCTGTATCAACAGCTTCCTTGGCGTCGCTTCCGCATGCTGAACCCAGCAGCATCAGCGCACCGAACATCAGGATGGTTCCCTTGACGTTTTTCTTCACGTTTTTCCCCTTGAATGGTTGTGTTTCGTAGCGGTCACGCCCGTTGACGCAGCACTCCAGAGCATCCAGGGTGCAGGGCAAGTGGACCGATGCCAGCGCGCAGCGCCGGCCCGATGACCACGACCACCCAGCACACACTCGCAACCAAACGGTTCAACGGTGCACAGGGGCCATCGCTTGTGACCCCGGCAGCGTAACAGCTTGTGTCGCGAACGGTGCTCCACGCCATTGAAAACGGCTGACAGGTAGGGAAATCTAGGAGGCAGACGCCACCTGTTGGGCAACCCAATCACCGATGGCAGCGGTCGGTCCCGCAGGCATGTCCGAGGTTCCGGCGTTCAAGGTTCCGCGGGTGGCAGTCAGGGTGGAGTCAACCACGGAGCGCAGGGTGGAGTCAACCACGGAGCGGATACGTGTTGCCGCCCTCTTTTCACCCAAGAAGTCCAACATCATGGCTGCACTGATAATCGCGGCCCGGGGGTCGGCCTTCCCTGTGCCGACGATGTCGGGGGCCGAGCCGTGGACCGGTTCGAACATCGAGGGGCCAGTGCGGGCAGGGTTCAGATTGGCCGATGCGGCAAGGCCAACACCGCCCGACACGGCGCCCGCAAGATCGGTGAGGATGTCGCCGAACAGGTTGTCGGTGACCAGCACGTCGTAGCGCTGGGGCGACTCCACGAAATAGATGCAGGCGGCATCGACGTGGTTGTATGCGGTCTGCACGTCTGGGTACTCGGCGGCAACGGCATCGAACGTGCGCTGCCACAGGTCGCCGGCGAACTGCAGCACGTTGGTCTTGTGCACAAGTGTGAGGTGCTTGCGAGGACGTGCGCGGGCGAGCTCGAACGCGTGACGCACGCAGCGCTCGACGCCCATGCGGGTGTTGACCGACCCCTGCGTCGCGATCTCGAAGGGCGTATCCTTGCGCAGGAACCCGCCCTCGCCGGCGTAAGTGCCTTCGGTGTTTTCGCGGATGACGATGCAGTCGACATTGTTGGCCGGAAAGTGGAACGGACGCTGGTTGATGTAGAGGTCCAGCGCGAACCGCATCCGCAGCAGCAGCCCACGCTCCAACACCCCCGGCGCCACGGCAGGGGTACCGACTGCGCCGAGCAGGATTGCGTCGAACCCGCGCAGTTCGTCAAGCGTTGCATCGCTGAGGATCTCGCCCGTGGCCGCGTACCGCCGGCCACCCAGGTCGTAGTCCACGGTATCGAGGTGCACCCCCGACGCCGAAATCACCTTGAGGGCTTCGGCCGTCACCTCGGGACCGATCCCGTCGCCGCCGAGCACTGCCACCTTGTGAGCCACTTGTTGAGCCACCTGTTGAGTCATTCCCCGACGATACGCGCCCGTTGAGCCGCCTCGATGCGGCCCGACCGAACCCCGCTGGCTGCTCAACCCCAACTTCGCGTCCCCACAGATCCTTCGCGTCCCCACAGTGTCGACACCGGGGGGACGCGAACGCGCAAGGGGGACGCGATGTGAGACGGGGCCAGGGGTGTTCTGCCCCCACCGTTGGGGGTGACCTCTCCCGCAGCCTTTGCTAAACCGGTCGGATGCCGCCCACCACGCAGCCGCCGCTCTGGTTCGATTCGCGGCCGGCGAACCGTTCTGATGCTTCCGAGCAGTGGACCAACCCGGACATTCAGCCGCTCGACAGCAGGTTTCCGGGCATCCTGATCTCGATCGGCTGGATCGTGATGTACTTCATCCTGCAGGTCGTGGTGTCGATCCCTGTCCTGGTGGTAGCTGCACTCGTCGATCCCACGCTGCGGGACAAGCTCACCAGCGGAGACCGCCAGCTCACCCAACAGGCGCTGCTGAACGCGAGTGGTGTCCCGATCCTCTTCGCGCTGGTGTTGGCCGGGACACTCACCATTGCAATCCTGTGGCTGCATCTCCGCAAGGACGGCCGCCACCGCAGCATCGGATTGCTCGCCGACAGCCGCCTTCCTCTTGGTACCACCATCGGGTACGGGATCGGGCTGATGGTGGTGGCGCTGATCGTCAGCGCTATCTACAACTCGGTGGTGCTGAAGGGGAAGGATTCCCAGGCCGACACCAAAGCGATCATCGACGGACTGAAGTCTCCGGTCGGTGTTCTTCTTGGCTTCTTCGCCATCGTCGTCGTGGCTCCCATCGTGGAAGAGCTGCTGTTCCGCGGCTACCTGCAAACAGCGCTCACCCGAAGGATGAAACCGTGGATGGCGATCGCCATTTCCTCGACCGTGTTCGGGGCTATCCACTTCCAGCCGTTGGCGTTCCCGATCCTCGCCCTGCTCGGCGCGGTGTTCGGTTACCTGTACCACCGCACCGGCTCGCTGAAGGTCAACATTGCTCTGCACATGGCCAACAATGCGTTCGCCTTTCTCGCGCTGGTGCTCGCAGGGTCGCCTGGGGCCTAACCTCTGCCTCGTGGCAACGAAGCTTTCCAAAGACACGTTCGACCGGCTCACTGCCGAGTTCGCTGATCTGTCGACGCGCGGCAAGATCGAAATCGCCCGCCGCATCGAGGCGGCGCGTGAGCTGGGCGACCTGTCGGAGAACGGCGAATACCACGCTGCCAAGGAAGAGCAAGGAAAGATGGACGCACGGATGCGCCAGATCCGCTCCATCCTCGACGAGGCCGAGATCGTCAAGTCTGTCGACACCTCCGTGGTCTCAACCGGTGCCGTGGTCACCATCCGCTGGCAAGGCGACACCGACGCCGAGGTCTACCTGTTGGGCTCCATCGAAGAACGGCGCGAGGGGCTTGACGTCATGTCGCCCGAATCACCCATGGGCAAAGCCCTGATGGGCAAGCGCCCCGGTGACGTTGCGGAATATTCTGTCAACGGTCGCACGATGAAAGTCGAGATCGTCTCGATCTCGGCCTGATCCGTGCTTCCGCCCGAACTGCTCCAGCTCGGGCCGTTACAGGCAATCGGCAACGGTCGCTCCGGAGCCTTGGTCGGTCCGCGCGCTGACATCTCGTGGTGGACACCCGGGACCATCGAACATGACGCCGCGTTCTACTCGCTGGTGCATCGAGGCGGTGGGGAGCTGTCGCTGCGGCTGCCCGGCACAACTTGTTCGAGCACGTCGCGTAGCGGCGATGCACCGGTGCTGTGCACCACCGTCCGATCGCCCGACGCAACCGTCACAATCCACGATCACATGGCCGCCGGAACCCACGGGTTCGGCGACGGGACCATCGTCCGACTCGTCAGCGTGCTCGCCGGCCGGGCCGAATTCCACGGTTCTGTGGTCGGCGGTTCACGGTTCGCCACACCACGCCGCACGTACCGCGGCAGTGACTCGGTGGCGTGGGTGTCGACCGACCTCGGCGCAGCGGTCATCGGCGTGCGCGGCATCGATCCCGACGGCGCGATGGTGCTCCACCAGGGCGAGTCGCTGATGGTGACCGTGTCGCCGTATGCACGCGATGAACGCGTGCGACGTGAGGTCTACGACCGCAGCGTCGTGGACATGCAGCGCACCTGGCGGCGTGAACTCGACAACGGCTACGACGGGCCCTTGCGCTCCGAGGTCCGCGGGTGGCTGCAGCAGCTTCTCCTGCTGACCAACACTGAATCGGGGGCGATCATACGATCGTTCACCACATCGCTTCCCACCCATCGCGGCGGAGAACGACAGGTCGACGAACGACTCGCCCACCTCGATGACGCTGCACGATTCGTCCGTCTGTGCGAGCGGATCGACCGCTACGATCATGCTGAACAGACCCGCCGGTGGATCGCCGACGCCCTGGCACGAGGAACCGCCAGGGCGCGCCACGCAGACGGCACTGATGCAAATGGTGAGACCGATTTGATGTTGTCGGGATGGCTCGGGCATCAACCGGTTCGGCGAGGTGACATCAGTGCTACCAGCACTGACCTTGCCGCTGTCGCCGCTGCTTCGCTCGTGCTGGACGCAGCGCGTGATCGGCGAGTGATCGCCGCCACGGCAAGCAGGCTGGCCGAACAGTTCCGCACGCCAACACTGCTGGACAGCGGTCGCTGGGCAGGCCGCCTCACCGGTCGGCGTGGCGTACGAGGGCAGGCTGCGACACGCTGGGTGTCATCAGCGATAGCTGTTCGTATCGCCTTGCGCGCAGCGGCCGCGACCGAACGCCGCCACGACCCGTTGTCACTCGACGCTGTCGAGTGGGACGCGGTCGCACGGGAGCTGGGTCTTTGGCTGCGGGCCGACGGCTGTTTCGGTGTCGATGCCACGGCCGGGTGGCGTCGTGCATTCGATGACGACAGTTCAGATGCCCAGCTGTTGCGGTGGATAGCCCCAGCAGACCGGTCCGTGGATTTGCCCGATCTGCCTGACGACCACGAGACCGAGGCGTGGGTGCGGACAACCAACACCGTCGGGCAGACCACCGCGCAGCTCGACGACCACGGTTTGGTCCATCGTCACTTTCCTCACGCGGATGACGGTTTCGCGCCTGGCCAAGGAGCAGACGTGAGCGCAACCGCAGACCTCGTCAGCGCGTTGTGCCGGCTCGGACGCTGGGACGAAGCCAACAGCCGCATGGAGCTCCTGCTGACGTGCATCGACGCGGGCGCCGACCACGACGCGGACCCAGGTGCGGGCGTGGCCACCGTCCCGTCGCATCTTGACCCGCGAACGTCTGCACACCTGGGAAATCGTCCGCATGCACCGGCACTGCTGTCGCTGTGCGAAGCAGCGATAGCGCTGCGCAGCGGCCCCCGTTGAGCCGCGACGACCGGCTCGACAATCACAGCCTCTCGCAGGGCTCTTGCCAGCCTTGTGACCGCGTTTGACGGCGTTTGACTGTGCGCATGCTGGGTTCGTGACTCTCGGTTCGACGCTGGCTGGCGAGGCCCGATGAATGGCCACTGAAAGGCCGGTCAGTGCAGCCGAACCTGCTCAAGCGGTGCGATACGGACACCGATGAATCAGACCATGTACACAAGCTCGGCGCTGCTAGGAGGGCAGCCCTTCCTGAACACCGAGCTGCTCTCAGAGCCTGGAAACCACTTCGGGTTCGACGAACGCGAGCACGGCACCATCCCTCCGAGCGGCCTTGTCATCGCCGACCGGGTCGGCCGCGTCCTCCACGCAACCGACTCCGAGATTCACGCCTGGTTCCTGGCCAACCCGACCAAGACCATCTTCGCCATGATTCACCCGGAAGACCGGGAGCGTGCCATTTCGGAGTATCGGTCTGTCGCAGACGGATTCGAACTCGATCGCCGGATGCGAGTGAAAAGCATCAGGCCTTCGGGCGAACAGCGGGTCCTCGAAGTGCTCGCGTCGGCATCACGCGAACTCCTCGAGGTCGACGGCATCCTCGTGACGTACTCCGATGTCACCACCAGCAGCGCAACACACGCGCTTCGTTCCATCAGCAGGCGAATCGCACTCTCGCCGCTCGACGAGACCGACTCAGCGATTGGAAGCGCCCTGGTCGACACGATGCTTGCTACGGACCTCACGTCCGTCGGCCTCTGGATCCCCGACCGCCCGTTGGCCGTGTTCACCACCGCAGGACGCGAAGGGGTCGGTCGCCCGACACTGGTCGAAGCAGACGCAGCTCCGTTCACGGTCGACGATCCAATCCTCAAAGTTGCAATCAGTGAGCGCACCTCCGTCATCCTCCACCAGGGTGACGACGACGAGGCGTTCAAGCGTCTTGCTCACGGCCGACAAGACTCGGTCGAACGGCTCATCGTCGTGCCACTGTTTGCCGCAGACCGGTTGGAGGGCTATGCCGCTTTCGGATGCACCAAGCCGGTCTGGTCAGCTCACGAATACCGGATGAACTTCCTGGAAACGGCGAGCGAACTCATCGCCGGTGCACTCGCACGCCAGCGCACGTCGCTCGAACTGCAGGAACGTGCCTTCCGTGACCCACTCACACAACTACCCAACCGACGCTTGCTGACAGAGCGGTTGGACGACGTGATGGTGCGCATCCGCCGGTCAAAGACCTGGGCTGCGCTGATCGTCATCGACTGCGACGGGTTCAAGGAGATCAACGACGTGTTCGGCCACCAAGTCGGCGACACAGTGCTCATCTCCGTCGCTGATCGCCTGACGTCGGTCTGCCGTGGTGGTGAACTGGTCGCACGGTTCGGCGGCGACGAGTTCGTGGTGATGGTCGAGTCGGACCAGCCGGAGGCCGCCGTCGTTGCGCTGGGCCAACGGATCGTCGACGTGCTCGATTCCACGTTCGAGTACAACGGCACCAGCGTGAAGATGTCAGCCAGCGTGGGTGTTGCCGTGCACCACGGCGAGGGCGCTGCTCTGGATGCAGCCACCATGTTCAAACGCGCCGACCTCGCCATGTACAAGGCGAAGCAGCAGGGCAAGAACCGCGCCGTGCTGTTTGCCGAAGAGATGGAAGCAGCGACGCGTGAGCGCTTCGAACTGTCAGCCGATCTCCGCGTCGCCATCCGCCGCACCGACGAGTTGGCTCTCTGGTATCAGCCCGTGGTCAACCTCCAGACTCACGAACTTGAAGGTTATGAAGCGTTGATCCGCTGGCAGCATCCTCGGCGCGGCGTGCTGCTGCCGGCGTCGTTCATCGAGCTGGCCGAGGAGTCGGGGCAGATCATCGAACTTGGTTGGATGCTGCTGGAAATGGCGCTCGATCAGATGCGCGCGTGGCGAGCGACCAGGGCCGTGCCCGAAGCAGCGACCATCGCGGTCAACCTCTCGGTGCGCCAGTTCATGGCACCGAACTTCCAGGCCACCATGGAGTCCATCATCACTGCGTCGCTGGTGCCCCCCGAGCTGATCGAACTGGAGCTCACCGAGACTGTCTTCGCGGATCGGGCCACGGTCGTACCCCGCCTGGAAGAACTACGCGCGCTTGGTGTGAAGCTGGCGATCGACGACTTCGGTACCGGGTACTCATCGCTTGCATACCTGCGCGACCTGCCGGTTGACATCCTAAAAGTTGACCAGTCGTTCATACACCGGCTGGGCCAGGAACACCGGGACGACGCGCTTGTGTCGGCCTTGGTGCGCGTTGCGCAGGAGCTGGGCCTCGCAACCATCGCCGAGGGCGTGGAGACACAGTTGCAGGTCGACCGGTTGCAGGCAATCCGTTGTGACCGTGCACAGGGGTACTTCTTCGGCCGCCCCGGGCCGACACTGGTTACTCCGACGGCGACGTCGACCATCCGGCCGCAGTCTCGATAGACCGAGCAGCTGCGACCACGTTCGACCCGTAGATCAAGCCCGGTTCGCGGCTGACGCGTTCGATGGGGCCGGAAACCGAAACCGACGCTCGGACCACGCCTTGGGAGTCATGAACGGGTGCACTCACCGACGCGACACCAGCCTCTCGTTCAGCAGCGCTGGAGATCCATCCTTGGGGGCCGGGAACTTCCCCTTGCAAAACGTGCCCCGCCGAACCTTGCGCCAGAGGCAGAACCGCACCGACCTCAACGATGGTACGCAGGCCGTGCGGCGACTCAAGCCCGGCGATGCACACGCGGGTGTCGCCCTGGCGGATGTACAGCTGCACGCTCTCGCCGGTGTCGTCACGCAAGGACGTGAGTGCAGCACGAGCGGCCGCACGCAGCGGCAGACCGGACGCCGCGCGGCTGCCCAGGTATTCCAGCCGTGACCCCAGCGCCCAGTGCGTCTGCTCGTCGATCTGGGCGAAGCCGTGCACCTGCAGCGCCCGCAGGAGCCGATGCGCTGTGGCACGGTGAATACCGGTGAGGGCCACCAGGTCGACCAAGGTGAACGGACCTTCCGGCCCAGCGAGCGCATCGAGGAGCACAACGGCCTTGTCGAGAACGCCGACCTCGCTGATACGATCTCTTGACACGTGGACAATCTATCTCACCATATGAGACACAGTGAGGTTCGGTCCTCGTCATTTGCTACATCATCCTGAAACCAGTCGAGGAACAAATGGGCAAGACGCTGAGCGAAAAACTCTGGGACCGCCACGTGGTGCGCAGCGCACCGGGTGAACCCGACCTGCTGTTCATCGACATGCACCTGGTGCACGAGGTCACCTCGCCGCAAGCCTTCGACGGGCTTCGCCTCGCCGATCGACCGGTCCGCCGGCCCGATCTCACAGTGGCCACCATGGATCACAACGTGCCGACCGACATTGCCGGCCTCGGCATGCACAACATCGAACTGGTCACCGACACCGTGAGCCGCCAGCAGATGGAAGCCCTTGCGGTCAACTGCGCCGACTTCGGTATCACGCTGTACCCGATGGGCCACCTGCGCCAAGGCATCGTGCATGTGATCGGGCCCGAACTCGGAATCACACTCCCGGGCATGACCATCGTCTGCGGCGACTCGCATACGTCGACCCACGGAGCGTTCGGCGCGCTTGCGTTCGGAATCGGTACATCGGAGGTCGAGCACGTGCTCGCCACCCAGACACTGCCCCAACAACGACCGAAGACCATGGCCGTGGAAGTAGAAGGTGACCTTCCTCCCGGCGTCAGCGCCAAAGACGTGGTGCTCGCCATCATTGCTGCCATAGGAACCGGCGGGGGCATGGGGCACGTCATCGAATACCGCGGGTCGGCCATCCGCAGTCTGTCCATGGAAGGCCGGATGACGGTCTGCAACATGAGCATCGAAGGCGGCGCGAAGGCCGGGTTGATTGCGCCCGATGAGAAGACGTTCGAGTACGCAAAGGGTCGGCCGTATGCGCCCAGCGGTGCGGCATGGGACGCGGCCGTTGCCGATTGGAAGACGCTCGTCACCGACGACGATGCCGTGTTCGACAAGGTGGTTCGCATCGACGCGGCCACGCTCAGCCCGCACGTCTCGTGGGGCACCAACCCGGGCCAGACCATTCCGCTCTCGTCGTCGGTGCCGGACCCGGCTGCGTTCACCGACCCGGTCGAACGCAACGCTGCGGAACGCGCACTCGAATACATGGGGCTCACGGCCGGCACACCGATGCGCGACATCGCGATTGATGTTGTGTTCATCGGTTCCTGCACCAACTCACGCATCGAAGACTTGCGGGCCGCTGCCGCGGTCGTAAGCGGACGTACTGTCGCGGCTGGCGTGCGCGCACTGGTTGTTCCTGGGAGTACTGCCGTCAAGGCCCAAGCCGAGGCAGAAGGTCTGCCGGCGGTGTTCACAGCTGCCGGGATGGAGTGGCGCGAGCCGGGCTGTTCCATGTGCCTGGGCATGAACCCTGACACGCTCACCCCTGGGCAACGCAGCGCGTCAACCAGCAACCGCAACTTCGAAGGCCGACAGGGTCGCGGCGGGCGAACGCATCTTGTTTCGCCCGAAGTGGCTGCGGCCAGTGCCATCGTCGGCCGCTTTGCCGCTCCGGCTGATCTTTAAGTCTTCACTGCCGTCCGCTCCCGAGGAACCGCCAATGCAACCAATTCAGGTCATCACCGGCACCGCCGTCCCGCTGGACCGATCCGACGTCGACACCGATCAGATCATCCCGTCGGACTGGCTGAAACGCATCGAGCGCACAGGATACGGGCGCGGCCTGTTCTCCGAGTGGCGCGATGATCGAGACTTCGTGCTCAACCAAGAGCAGTTTGCTGGCGCTTCGGTCCTGGTGGCTGGGCCCAACTTCGGCACCGGCTCGTCTCGCGAGCATGCCGTGTGGGCGATCGAGGACTACGGGTTCCGGGCCGTGGTCTCGCCACGCTTCGGCGACATCTTCCGCAACAACTGCACAAAGGTCGGCCTGGTTCCGGTGCAGGTGACCCCCGAGGGCGGGCGGATGTTGCTCGACGCAGTGGTTGCTGACCCAACCCTCGAGATCACCATCGACGTCGAGCGTCGAACCATCAGCGCGCCTGCGATCGGCTTCGAAGAGTCGTTCCCGCTCGACGACTTCACCGTCTACCGGCTCCTCAACGGCTTTGACGATATCGGCCTCACGCTTCGCCATGCCGACGGCATCACCACCTACGAGACAACCCGCCCAGCCTGGGCGCCCCGCATTTCCGCAGACTGACTCTCTCCGGCCACGCCCGCCGCAACACGCAACTTGCCCGGGCGCAGCACGCAACCCAATCTACGGGCGCATTTCCGCAGCCAATTCGCCGCTGCGTGTTGCGCGAACCGATCCTGTCCGTTTCGAGGTTCTCCAACGTTGCTGCCGCCGGCAACCAACGTCGCCAAAAGCAGGCGCATTCGAGCACTCTCAAACCCACGTTGGTTGCTACCGACCGAACGTTGGTTGCTGGAACCCGAACGTTGGAGTGCAGCGGCTGCAATCTGGGCCGACCGCTCGCCTAGTTCTCGGAAATCAGGTGGACGCCGGTGATGCCGGGCGCGGCTTCCAGCGTGCGGACTGCTTCGGCCGGAAGTGCCTCATCGGTAGCGATGGCCATGAGGGCCGAACCACCGTTCTCGCCACGACCGAGCGCCATGTTGGCGATGTTGATGTGGAACGCCGCGAGGGTGGTGCCGACGACACCGATCATGCCCGGACGGTCGTCGTTGCGAATGACGCACAGATGCGCAGACGGTGGCACTTCGACGTCGTGTGCATCGATTTCGACCAGGCGCGGTTCTTTGCGCAGACCGGCGAGCGTGCCAGACACGGAGTGCCCGCAAGACGAACGCAACGTGAGCATGTTGCGGTAGTCACGGGCGACTGTGGTCTGCGTCGTGCTGACGGTGCACCCAGCCGATTCGGCCAAGCCAGGAACATTGACGTAGGTGACTGGCTGGTCGGTGTGGGGCCCGAGCAGACCTTTGAGCACGGCAAGCTTGATGATGCGCGGGTCGTACTCGGCGATCTCGCCTTCGACGGCAACCTCGAGCGACGACGGCACGTTGCCACACAGACCCACGAGGACGCGGCCCATCCGCTCGGCGAGCGGGAGGAACGGACGCACCGTCTCGGACGCCTCGGACGCGCTCACGTTGACTGCGAACGGGACGAACTCGCCTGCCATGGCCAGCAGCACCATGTCTGCAATGGTGTCGCCGGCTTTGTCCTGTGCCTCACGGGTGGAAGCACCAAGGTGGGGCGTGACAACGATGTGCGACAGCGTGAACAGCGGCGAGTCGGTGGTGGGCTCTTCGACGAACACGTCAAGACCGGCACCTGCGATCCGGCCGCTCTTCACCGCGTCGTACAGGTCCGATTCGTTGACGATGCCACCGCGCGCCGTGTTGATGATGCGCAGGTCCGACTTTGCGTGCCGCAGCATCTCGGCGTTGATCAAGCCGTTGGTTTCCTTCGTCTTTGGGAGATGCACCGAGAGGAAGTCGGACCGCTTCACGACCTCGACCAGGTCGAGCAGTTCGACCCCCATCGTGCGGGCACGGTCGGCAGAGACGAACGGATCGAACGCAATCACGTGCATGCCGAACGCCGCACAGCGAGTTGCGACAAGGGCACCGACGCGGCCAAGCCCGACGATGCCCACGGTCTTGCCGAACAGCTCGACGCCCTCCCACTTGCTGCGCTCCCACTTGCCGTTCACCAGCGCAGCGTGAGCCTGCGGGATGTTGCGCGCGGAGGCGAGCAGCAGGCCCATGGCCTGCTCCGCTGCCGAGATGACGTTGGACTGGGGTGCGTTGACGACCATCACACCGTTGGCCGTGGCATGTGTCACGTCGACATTGTCGAGCCCGATACCGGCGCGGCCGACCACGACGAGTTCAGTGCCTGCATCGAGCAACTCGGCCGTGACCTTGGTCGCCGAGCGGATGATGAGCGCATGCGCACCAGGGATGACCGTCAGCAGCTCTTCGGCGGACAAACCCTCCCGCACGTCAACCGTGTGGCCGGCCTTGCGAAGGCGATCGAGCCCTCCCTCGGCGATGGACTCGGTGACCAGGATTCGTGCCATCGAGCAAGGCTAGAGGCGACCTGGCAGACAGTTTGTCAAGGCTGGCGATCGCTGACCATCGCTGACCATCGCTGACCATCGCTGGAGATCTCTTGACACCGCACCGGCCGGGCTGGCTGCGCTAGAACCGGCGCATGCTGCTCACCCGTCCGGTGCTCGACTCGATCGTGGCCGGAGACGTTTCCATCGTCTACCGCCGTTGGGCCAAGCCAACCGTGAAGAAGGGCAGTCGGCTGCGCACCGTCATCGGCGAACTGTCCATCGGAGATGTTGACGTCGTCGAGCCCGCTTCCATCCCCGACGCCGACGCCGTTGCTGCAGGCTACGAATCGGCAACAACGTTGCTTGACGACCTGTTCAGAGATCGGCCGACGAGCAGCCGGGGACGGGTCGCTCGCAGCGACGGCGAGCGGTTCGTGTACCGGGTCGAGGTCGGCTATTCGGGAGAAGACACGCGGATTGCGCTCCGCACCGACGATGCACTGTCTGCGGACGAACTCGCGAAGATCTGCGCCCGCCTGCACGGATTCGATACCCGGTCGTCGTTCGGACCCTGGACCCGCGACACGCTGCGGATGATCAACGAATGGCCGGGGCGCCGTGCACCGGAACTGGCAGCGATGCAAGGCCGCGAAACGGTGCCGTTCAAGAACGATGTGCGCAAGCTGAAAGAACTCGGGCTCACCGAGAGCCTCGCCGTCGGATACCGGCTATCTCCTCGGGGAATACGTGTCTGGGAGTCCGTCCACACCTCATAACCTCTCACGATGCCAGTTCCTGCGATCACCATCCCTGCCGACCTGCTGCCAGCCGACGGGCGGTTCGGTTGCGGGCCGTCGAAGATCCGTCCGCAGGCTCTTGCCGCTCTCAACGAAGTCAGCACCTCCTACATGGGCACCAGCCATCGGCAGAACACCGTGAAGCAGATGGTCGGCCGCATGCAGGACGGCCTGCGGCAGTTCTTCGCACTGCCAGCCGGTTACGAGGTCGTGCTCGGCAATGGCGGGTCGACCTGCTTCTGGGACGTGGCAACGTTCGGGCTCATCGAGCAAGCCTCGCAGCACACGGTGTTCGGTGAGTTCTCATCCAAGTTCGCCGAGGCTGCTGCCGCTGCTCCGCACCTGCTGCGCTCTTCGGTCATCGAAGCGCCAGTCGGCACCAGCGCCGCGCCAGTTGCTGAAGAAGGTATTGACACTTACTGTCTCGTCCACAACGAGACTTCGACTGGCGTCGCCGTCACCGTCACCCGTCCGACCGGGACGACGGCCGAGGCGAATCAACTCGTAGCGGTCGACGCCACATCCGGGGCGGGCGGACTGGCGCTCGACCCCACCCAGGCCGACTGTTATTACTTCGCTCCGCAGAAGTGCTTCGCATCCGACGGCGGCTTGTGGATCGCTGTGCTGTCGCCGGCAGCCGTTGAGCGCGTCGAACGCATTCACGCCTCGAAGCGTTGGATCCCCGCATCGCTCGACCTGTGGACCGCCATGGACAACAGTCGCAAGCAGCAGACCTACAACACACCAGCTCTTGCAACGGTGTTCCTGATGGTCCAGCATCTCGAGTGGATGAACGGCCAAGGCGGGCTGGAATGGGCAGCCACACGCTGCGCCACCAGCGCGCAACACATGTACTCGTGGGCCGAAGGCTCGTCATTCGCCACGCCGTTCGTCGTCAACCCGGCGGACCGTTCCAATGTGGTCGCCACCATCGATCTTGATGGCGTCGACGCAAACACGGTCAGCGGCGTTCTCCGCGCGAACGGCATCGTCGATACCGACAGCTATCGCAAACTCGGACGCAACCAGTTGCGCATGGCGATGTTCCCAGCGGTCGAGCCGTCCGACGTGCAACAGCTCACCGCCTGCATCGACCACGTCGTCGGCGCGCTGGCATAACGCGAGCTGCTTGCCGCCGAGGTGGCGGACCGGCACAGCCGGGACAGAAACAGCCGGGACGGCGTGGCCCGCCCTCAAGAGCTGGCCGAATCGTGTCGATGGAGCCGACGTGACCTTTCGCGTCTGGTGCCAACACGCCTGGCTGGGCGGCCCGTCTGCAAGTGACGGCGTCCTGCTGGAAATCGAGAACGAGCGCTTCAGCCGCGTCGAAACGGGGTTCCCCACCGCTCCCCCGGGAATCCCTGCGCTGCCAGGGCTCACCCTGCCCGGCATGGTCAACCCCCACCACCGCACCCTCGAACGTGCCGCTCGGGGGCAAGTGGATCACGCGGTTGCATCGGCCGTCGCAAGCCTGCAGAACGGAGTGTCCCCCGAAGACCTCTGCGAGCTCGCCACCGCCGTGTACGCGGAGCTCAGCCTGGCTGGGATCACCACCATCGGAGAGGTTGTCACGCTGCACCGGGAACGCGACGGCGCAGTGTTCGCCAACCCGAACATCGTCACCGATGCGCTCGTGCACGCCGCCAAGACGGCCGGGGTACGGCTGGCTGTCATCGACATCTGCACGCTCAGTGGGCCGGCCCGAACCCGGCACGCGTCCGTGCACGAATGGATGCAACGGGTCGACCCGTGGACGGAACGCCTCGGTCGCTCCACCACCGTCCGCGTGATTGGCGGCTTGGGCGACCAGACGGGGATGGGCACGCGCGGTCTTGCCGACGTCGCTATCTGGTCCGGGCAGTGCGGCCTCCCGGTACATGCGCTCCTCGACACGCCACCCGTGGACGGCTCTTCACCTCTCGACGGGTTGATCCAGGCAAGTGTCACGACCAATCGCGGCGGGTTTGCCGCCATCGGAACACGCGGCGTCACCGCCGATGAGCTGGTCACCGTTGCCCAGCACCGCGGCAGCCTGATCGCCGTGGCTGGATCGCACATGGCCGCGTTCCCCATCGGTGCATTTCGGACGGCGGGAGGGCGGTTGGCTGTAGGACAAAGTTCCGTTATTCCGGTCGACTCGTTCGGCGCGATGCGATCACTCGAACGGATCGCCATCGACGACCCAGCGTGTCATCAGCTGCGCGCCAGCGAGCTGATGCGAACAGTCACCGCAGACGCCGCAATCACGCTCGGTTGGCGCGACAGCGGACTGATCGCCAGTGGGCAGCTCGCCGACATCGTCACGGTCGACACCACTCGAATCGGGTGCAAGCCGGATGAAGATGCACTGGACCGAGTGCTGCGACACGCCCGCAGTGCCGACATCACCCACGTGGCGGTTGGTGGCCAGTTGCTGGTGAACAACGGTCGTCACCGACTGGGAAACATCGACGCCCTCATGGAACGGGCACTCGGACGGGTCGAACGGTTCTCCGCAGGGGTCTTCCGATAGGGTCCTCGGATGGTCGCAGCCGAACCAGAGGTCACCGTTCTCTCGTGGAACCTCTGGTGGCGATTCGGCGACTACCGAACCCGTCAGGAACCCATCGCAACCGTCCTCGCAGAGGCCAGGGCCGACATTGTCTGCCTGCAGGAAGTGTGGGCGAAACAGGATCAGCAGGATCAAGCTGCATGGCTCGGTGAACGCCTCGGCCTGCACGTCGCCCGCCACGACACTGCTCAACGAGATGGGCTGTCGTTCGCGAACGCGGTCCTGAGCAAGTGGCCCATTGTGCGTTCCGAGAGCTTTGCGCTCCCCGGCAGCGACGCCCGCCCGTCACATCGACAGGTGATCCACGCCGTGATCGACTCGCCACGCGGCACGATCCACGTGTTCTCCACCCATCTCGATCAACGGTTCGACAATTCCGAACTCCGGCAGAAGCAACTGCGGATGATATGTGAACTGATGACCAGGGTCGACCGGAACGACGAGACCGACTTCCCGATGATCCTCGCCGGGGACCTCAACGCTGTTCCCGACAGCGACGAAATACGAGCCCTGACCGGGAGACGGCCACCATTCACCCCCGGCATCGTGCTGACGGACGCGTGGGAGGTGGCCGGCACACCGTCAGGCGATCCGGGATGGACCTGGCGTGGCGACAACCCGGTGCTCACCGAGGCACAGTGGCCGAACCGGCGGCTGGACTACATCCTCACGTCGTGGCCGCGTCGCTCCGGTCAGGGCACCCCGGTCGGCGCACGGCTGATCGGAACCGAACCTGTCGACGGTGTGATGCCGTCGGATCACGCGGGCGTGTGGGCGGCCCTGCGCTGACCAACTGCGTCGATCACCCGCGATTCCATCCGTTGCGGTGCACCATCTCTTCAAGGGGTTTGCGCGCCCTCACCCGGGGGGACCCGCTCGGCCGATCCAGCGCGCCGGGTTCGGGATTGCCGATCGCCACCGCTCCCAATGGCCGGATTCCCTCCGGTACTCCGAGGTCAGCCAGCAGGCGTTGCTCGTTGCGGAAGACACCGAAGTACAGTGCACCAAGCCCCGAGGCAGTGCAGGCCAGCAGCAAGTTCTGGACGGCCATAGCCGTGTCGCTCCACCAGAAGGGCACAGGCCACTTCTCGACGCCTTCCCCCAGCCCGGTGCGGGCCTTGTCCGGTTGCGCGTACCGGTCGACGTACGCAGCGCTGTCCGCCAACGGAAGGACGAGGGTCGGTGCGTTGAGCAAGCCAGGGTAGGGAAACGCGGACCGTTCCGTCTCTGGAAGTGTGACGTCCCAGAAGCGGCACGTCTGGCTCGGCCCGGTCAGTACCAGGAAGTGAAATCCTTGCGTATACCCGGCAGACGGGACTCGTCGGGCGAGATCGAGCAGGAGATCCAACTGCCCATCGGCAAGGGGCTCGGTGGTGAACGACCTGCACATTCTCCGGGCTTTGATTGCTTGCTCAAGATGCATAGGTCCTGCAACGTACCGCCGCCAGTCGCGGGATTCGCCAAATGGGTCCCACAGACGGTCACGCAGAGTGCAAACGCTCAAGTGAACAACAGAATCGGTCGAATACTTCACCACGCGAACTTCTTTCTCACGGCCGACCGAACCCGTCGGCGGTACGATCGACGATCTGCTTCGAGAGGCTGCGGGCGACGCCAAATGACTACAACCAACACCACCATCCGCGACCTTGTCGCCGAACACGGGAACCTCGGCACCGACGTGTCACGACTGGCCGATACCGACGACCTGTACGCGCACGGATTGTCTTCGCTGGCCACGGTGCAGCTGATGCTGGCCATCGAGGACTCCTTCGAGATCGAGCTCCCGGAACGGCTGCTCGTTCGTTCCACCTTCGAATCGGTCGCAGCCATAGCCGACGCCGTTGCTCTGCTCCAGACCTGACCCATGCCCCAGCACGCCCCAGCGACCGACTCGGCGCATGCCAAAGCGGTTTCGACGGTTCGGGCGATCGCCGCGCAGCACGCCGACGCTGTCGACCTCGAAGCCCGGCTGCCGCACGAGACCATCGACGCGCTCCGCGACAGCCGTCTTCTCGGCGCGCTGATCCCGCAGTCCCTCGGCGGTCTGGGCCTCAGCCTCACAGAGACATGCAGGGTGGTCGAAGAACTTGCCCGATCATGCGCATCGGCTTCGATGGTCTTTGCGATGCACCAGATTCAGGTGGCCTGCCTGCTGTGGCATCAGCGCACCCCCGAAATGGAGGCTCTGCTGCGACGCACCGCCGACGAACAACTGTTGCTCGCCTCGGCGACGACCGAGAAGGTCGTCAGCGGAGCGGTGCGGACCAGCGCATGCGCGATCGAGCCGGCCGGTGCGAGCTTCTCCCTGCAAAAGGAGGCATCCATCATCAGCTACGCACGGCTGGCCGACGCCATCCTCATCACCGCCAGACGCGGCCCCGAGGCTCCACCCACGGATCAGGTTCTTGCCTGCATCACCGCCGACCGCTACCGACTCGACCGACGTCAGGTGTGGGACACCATCGGCTTCCGTGGCACCGAGTCAGGTGGTTTCCTTGTTCAGGCCGACGGTCCCAACGGTGCCATCTTCCCCGACCCGTTCGCCGACATCTCCCGCCGCACGATGCTGCCCGTCTCGCATGTGCTGTGGGGTCACCTCTGGGTCGGCCTCGCCGCCGAAGCCGTCAGCCGGGCTCGTGCGCTCCTGCGGAAACAGGCGCGGTCGGCGCCGGGCAGCGTGCCGGCAGCAGCACCCGCGGTCGTCGACCTCGTGAACCGGCTGCAAGAGCTGCGGTCGCTCGTGTACCACGCGGCATCTGACTACCAGTCGGCGATCGAATCCTGGCAGGCGGACCCCGCCGCTGCGGGCCTGGTGGTTGACAGCCTTCCGTTCTCCATCCGGATGAACGGGCTGAAGCTCGCTGGGTCAAAGGCGGTCGTCGAGATCGTCACCGACGCCATCGAGGCCTGCGGTATGCCCGCGTATCAGGCATCCGGCCCGTACTCGTTGGGTCGCCTGTTGCGCGACGCGCACGGTGCCAGAGTCATGATCAACAACCACCGCCTCACCGGAGCAAACGCTGCGTGGCTCCTCGTCTCCAAGGATGACTGACGTGACAACCGAATCTCTCACGGACCTGCGCACGGCGCAGATCGGGCTACGAGACCGGTTGGTCGGTGCCGGCCTGTTGATCCCACTCGGTGCGGACGGGCTGATGGGTCGCAACGCTGTGTTCGAAGGTGTGGTGGAGGCCATCGGCGGGGCCGTCAACCGTGTCGCTGCCGACTACGACGAGACCACATGGTTCTTTCCTCCAGTCATTCCGCGCCAACTGGTGCACCGGGTCGGCTACCTGCGGTCGTTCCCAGACATGCTCGGCTCGCTGCACGCGTTCACCGGCACCGAAGGCGACCAGGCAGCAATTCTTGCGGCGGTCGAGGAGGGGCACGACTACGGCAGCCGGTTCACCATGTCCGACGCGACGCTGCTCCCCGCATCGTGCTACCCGATCTACCTTGCGCTCGAAGGAAGCTCCGTGCCCTCATCGGGACGTGCGTTCCATACCATCGGCCATTGCTACCGCCACGAGCCATCACCGGACCCTGCCCGCTTGCGCTGCTTCCGCCAGCACGAGCATGTGATCGTCGGACACCACACGGTGGTCGATGCGTACGCCGAAACATGGCACGAACGTGCTGTCACCCTGCTGTGCGATCTCGGGCTGGACGCAGAACTGGTGGTGGCGAACGATCCGTTCTTCGGCCGGCCGGGGCGCCTGATGAAGGCACAACAGCGAGGCCAGGAATTGAAGCACGAGGTCATGGTTTCCATCACGTCGACGGAGCACCGAACCGCAGTTGCCTCGATCAACCGTCACCACGATCATTTCGGAACCCCGTTCTCGATCGGGCTCACCGATGCCGACGGCCCCGCGAACACCGCCTGCGTCGGGTTCGGCCTCGAACGAGTGGCGTTGGCCTTGTTCGCAACCCACGGCCTCGACGCGTCTGCCTGGCCATCCACAACCCGGAACCTGCTCGGCCTCTGAGCTGGGTCGACCACCCTTCGCCTGACCTCCTCCCGACTTCTTCCCCGTGTCCGCAACCCGCATCCTCGATCCGCTGCTGCAGAACCGCCATCAGTTGCACGGTGAGACACGCATCTGGCTGGAGACAAGTTGCTATGTAGACTTATGGATTGAGCTCCTGCATGGATTAGGCCTCGACCCGGTCGTTGCGCTCGGCTTCGTCTTCGAGATCGAATTCGAAGACGACCAGTGGACCTTTCTCAAGTATCCCCTCGAAGACCTGCGCGATGCCTACGGGTTGGACGTGTGCGAGCTGGCGCTGTGGCGCCCGACGGAGCGCCATCTTGTGGAGCAACTCCGCAACGGCCGGCCCGTCATCATCGAGGTGGATTCGTTCCACCTCGCGGACACCGCCGGAACCGCCTATCAGAAGGCCCACGTCAAGAGCTCGATCGCAGTCACCGGCATCGATCCCGAGACACAAACACTCGAGTACTTCCATGGCCAAGGGCACTTCGAGCTGCCGACGCATGACTACAGCGCGCTCCTGCGTATCGGCCAGCCCGATCGGTTCACCGGCGATGTGCTGCCACCGTACGTCGAGATCGTCAAAGCCGACCGGACGTTCCACCTGCTGCCCGATCAAGCTGCCGTGACCGCGCGACGGCTTGCCGCATCGCACCTTGCCCGCAGGCGACCCGCCGCCGAGAGCGCTGCGCGGTTCCGTGCACAATTGGTTTCCGAAGCGGCGCAGCTCCTCGCAGATCTGGCGTCGTTCCACGCCTATGCGTTTGCAACCGTTCGCCAGCTCGGCGCCGCTGCAGAGCTTGGTGCCGATGTCATGGCGCTCATCGGCGAGGACCACCTCGATGCCCTCTTCCGCTCAGCTGCACAGTCCTGCAAGGGATTGCAGTTCAAGCTGGCACGTCTCGCGGCTGGACGTGTCGTTGACGTCGGCCAGGCGGTCGACGATGCACTCGAACCGTGGCTGCACGCAATGGACACGTTGCACCACCGTCTCCTGACGCCAGGAATCAGCACGTGACCGAGCAACGTTGTTCTGGCCAGGTCGTAGGGCTGCCACCCGGTGCCGCGACCTCACCGGTGTCCGAGGTCTTCGACACCGCTGTGTGGCTTGACGCACCGGACTTCAGCACCATCGGCCGCTGCGTCACCGACGCGGGGTGGTTCGATCCCGCGCGACCGCACTGCGATCTCGATGCGCTCGACTGGTGGTTTCACTGCTCCCTGCTGGATGCCACCAGCGCCACCACGCAGCCGCTGTGGCTTCAATCCGATGGTCTGTCCGTCGGTGCTGAGGTCTTCGCCGACGAGCAGCTCGTCTTCACGGCTGAGTCGGCCAACATCCCGGTCACGGTTCGGATCCCGGCCGGCACGCGCTCGATCTGGTTGAGATTCCGCTCCCTGCTGACGCAACTCGACGCGCTCCGATCCGTAGACCGGGCGCATCCCGCGCGATGGCGCACCCGGCTGGTCGCGGACCAGCGGCTGAGACTTGTTCGCACTCCCCTGCTCGGCAGAATGCCGGGGTGGAACCCACCCCTTCCAGTCATCGGTTCACATGGAAATGTTCGGCTGTCGGCCAGACGCTCGCCCGTCGAGGTCTCCCGGACCATCACCGCAAACCCCGACGGTAGCCAGACAGTCGTCATCGTGACAATGGTCGATCTGGCAGCAAGCGAAACCGTGCGTGTACATATCTCCGGAGGTGACGCGCTCACCGAGGCACTTTGCGATGCAATCGCAGCCGACATCGAAATGGGCGGTGCCACAGAGGCCGACGAGCTGACCCGCGTCACTGCATCGGTTCATGTGGCCCGCGACGGTTTCCGTCGTTGGTGGCCACACACGCACGGCATCCCCGCCACCTCGTTAGTCGAGCTTTGCATCGCGACGGCCGGATTCATCCCAGTCGACGATGGGGCGAACACTGAGTCACACGAGTTGGCTCGCCTTGCGTTCCGCGACGTCGTGCTGCATCACGCCGGTCCCGATGGCCGCCACGGAACACACCTCACCGTGAACGGAACAAAGGTCTTCGTGCGCGGTGCCAATTGGATTCCCGTGAGCGCCGCCGACCCGTTCACCGAAGGTGAATCGACGCGTGCAGCGCTGCAGGACTGTGTCACCGCCGGGATGAACCTCGTGCGAGTCGCGGGCACAACCGTCATCCCTCCCGAAGCGTTCCTTGATGCCTGCGACGCGCTTGGCATCCTCGTCTGGCACGACCTTCCGTTCGCCAACCTCGACGTCCCGCTCGGGGCCCCAGCACTTCGCGATCTGATCCACGAAGAGGTTCTTCACCTCGCACGACGAGCCGCCACGCACGCGTGCGTCGCCGTGCTGTGCGGAGGCAGTGAGGTGGAACAGCAGGCCGCAATGGCCGGTGCGTCTCCGGCCGTTGTGGACGACACGCTCGGCCGCACGTTCCTCGCTGAACTGTGCGCCTTCAGTGCTCCGACGGTTTCCTACGTCACCTCGTCGCCATCCCCTGCACCTGGTTCGGACGCAGTTCCGGGCGAGGCGCCGCATCACCACCGCAGCGGGGTTTCGCACTACTTCGGCGTCAGCGCGTACCGACGGCCTCTCCTCGACGCCCGTACCTCCGAGGTGGGGTTCGCCACGGAGTGCCTGGCGTTCGCGAACGTCCCGACCGCCGGGACGGTCGACACGCTGATGGGCAACGATGGGCCTGTGGTGCATCATCCGCGGTGGAAGCAGCGCGTGCCGCGTGACCGTGGAGCCGGCTGGGATTTCGACGATGTCCGCGACGCGATGACGGAGCAACTCTTCGGGGTGTCTCCGACGGCGCTGCGGTGGGCCGATCCTGCAGCAGCGTTGGACCTGGGACGGATCACCTCGGCCGAGGCCGTCGACGCAACGCTCACCGAATGGAGGCGCGAGCACTCCCGATGCAGCGGCGCGATCGTGTGGACCGGCCGAGACCTGTGGGACGGCGCCGGTTGGGGGCTGACCGAAGCGACCGGGGTACGAAAGGCTGCCTGGTACGGGTTCGCTCGTCGCTCGCAGCCCGTGATCGTGGGCCTGACGGACGAGGGCCTCAACGGGGTCGACGTGCACCTGGTCAACGACAGAGGAACAGACATCCACGTCATCCTTGACGTTGGAGCGTGGGCAGAGACTGGCCCGGTTCTCACTGCTTCCCGGCCGATGACCCTCGGTGCTCGCTCTGCCGTCACCCTGCCCGCCGCCACGCTGTTCCAGGACTTCCGCGATCTCACGGGTGTCTACGCGTTCGGCCCGGCTGCAATCGAACTCGTTCGCGCTCGATTGCGCTCCGCGGATGGGCAATGGATTTCCGATGCACACTTATGGCCGAAAGGTCGGCCTCACGCTGCCCGGCGAGGCGACACGCTGGAAGCGTCGATATCCAGGTCCGGTTACAGCACGATCGTGCATGTCGCAGCGCCCGCTGGAGCGTTCGGGGTGCGGGTAGACGCTCGTGGTTGGACCGCAGGCGATGCGTGGTTCCACCTGGCACCCGGTGACTTCCGCGACATCCCGCTCACACCGACGGGTCCACAACCAGCTTCGCTGGCAGTAATACGCGCGCTTTCGGTCGCGTCTTCGGTCACACTGCAGATTCCGGCCCCACTTGGAGCCGTGTCATGACCGGTTTCCCGATCGATTCGCTCGGGTGGATCGACACTGAGACACCACTGTTCACCCGCCGGATCCAGCCGAAGAAGAACGCCGTACGACACGAGCTCGGCGTGGTCGTGGTACCCAGCTTCGGTTACGTCGAGCTGGTTGCTCGCGACGGCTGGGTGTTCATGGCACACCTCCTCGCGGATGCTGGCTTCCCGACGATTCTTCTGGACCTCCCCGGGACGGGGTCCTCCGGTGATATTCCGTCCGACTCGTCCTGGATAAAGTCGTGGGTCGGTGCGGTTCGCCACGCAGTGTGCGCCGTCGAAACGAGCAAGGTCGTGCTGATCGGCGCCAGGGTCGGGGCCCTCGTGGCAAGTGCAGCGCTCCAACAAGCCGATATCGACGAGCAAGTGGAATCGCTCGTTCTCTGGTCACCTACACCCTCCGGAAGGCAGTTCAAACGCGAACTCAGCCTCCTTGCCGCCAGTCCTCCCGGTTCGGTGCAGCCCGATGGAGTCACGTTCGGTGGCTTCTTACACTCGGCGGCGCTTCTCGATGAACTAGGCACACTTACGTTGCGCCCGATGTCGGCCAGGGGCCGGACGATGATGATCATCGAGGACTCCCAGCGACCCGAGCCGACGAAAGCTGTCGCCGTGTTCGAAGACCTCGGCTGGTCGGTGAAGACCGTCCGATCCAGCGAGACACGAGCCTGGCTCGACGCGTCCGCAGAACTCGCCGCGCCACCATCGGCCGATGGACAGCTGCTCGTGGGCCACCTGCAATCGGTTGCCGCCTCGATGTCACAGTTCATGACGCCAACGGCATCGGGAGACATCGCTTCGCATCATGGGGCCAATTCGACCATCGGTTTGAGCGAAGAGGTTCAGGCCCTCGGGCCCCCCGGTTTGGCTGCGGTCTTCCACCACCCACCCACCCAGCCCGACGCCGCCCTCGGCGTGATGCTCCTCAATTCTGGCGTCGAGCGGGCGTGGGGTCCTGGCAGGGCGTGGGTCGACGCCGCCCGGCGATGGTCAGCTGCGGGAATCACCGTCGCACGTATCGAGCATGCGTCAACCGGCGACAGCGGCACGTGGCCCGGCCAGGAGCGCCACGACGTCTATGGCAGCCACGGCTCAGTCGACATCGCCCTCGGCCTCGAAGCCATGGCGTCTCGGGGAGCGGATCGGGTAGTCGCAGCAGGACTGTGCTCGAGTGCGTTCGCCCTGCTGCAGGCCGGACCTGACCAGCGGATGGCTGTAGCCGTGGCGATCAACCCGCAGCTCTACCGGATCGGCACCGGGGCCGGCGTGATCGAGGAAGAGACCAACCACGTGCGGTACTGGATTGCGCGGGTTGATCAGGTCATCGGGCTGCGCCGCACGCTGAATGCACTGAAACGATTGCTCGGCCGATACCATCCCGCGTTCGACTGGATCGAGGCGTTCGTGGGCAGCTCCACCCGCCTTGTACTCGTGTTCGGATCAGACGATCGAGGACTGCGATTCCTGCAACGCGAGGGTGCTGGCAAGCTCGCGTCGTTGCAGCGTGCCGGGGTTGAGCTCGTGGTCATCGATGGGCTGGACCATGCGTTGCACAGCGGGGTTCACCGCGCACAGGTGATGGCCGTTCTGGACCGACTACTCGCTGACGTTTGTCCACCACCCGAGTGCTGAAAGTCCCCCACTCGGCCCAACCGTGGCACGGGGCGCCCGCTTCGGCCTGAGTGGGGGACTTTCCTCGGGCTTGCCACCTGCGGCCGGGATTTCCGTCAGCTTGCGATGGTGGTGCCTGTGACCTCGAACCGTGGGGCTTGCAACGCAACGAGGCGAACGTAAAGCACCAGCGATTCATTCGGCCCGATCACCGGTGGGCTGCCGAGTGTGCCGAACCCGAGGTTGGGTGGGATCAGGATGCGGCGAAGGCCCCCGACCCGCATGCCTTGCATCCCTTGGTCGAACCCCTTCACCACCGTGTCCCGTCCGAGTGCAAGGCCGAGCAGCGGCGCAGAGTCTTCCCAATTCGACTCGACGGCGGTCCCGGCAGACCAGGTGACGAGCACGAACTTGACGCCGACCTTCGACGACGGCCCGACTGCATCGCCTTTACCCATCTCGATATCTTGGACCGTCAGCACGTCGGGTTTCGCTCCGGTCGGTACTTCGACCTTCGGCTCCTCTCCGATGAGCGCCCGACGCTCGGGGGTGAGCTCGAACTCCACCGGTACATCAGCGGGGTCGTCAAGCTCGCTCATTGACGGAGGAGGGCCGATCAACTGGCTGTCGGGTGCAAACACGATGGCGATCACCTGATCTTGCTCCAGCCGAAGATCCAGCGGGTTGGCCACTTCGACCGGCTCGCTGTGCGTCGCACCGCCGAATACGAGGACCCGAACGCTTCCCTTCTTCCCGTTGGGACACCGATCGCCGTTGTGCCGTGCGATTTTCAGCACATCAACGTCGAGTCGATCCTGTGCGAGTCCAATCCCGACGACACCCGTGAATCGGCGGAGGGTGGCATTGGCTCCGCCCGCCCGGTCAGTGAACGGATGGATGTGGATCAAACCGTCAGCATGCGTATGAATCCCATCAGGATCCGCGAGCTCCGACCCATCGATCGAATCAAGATACCGATCACAGTCGTAGACCCCGTAGGCCGCATGCCAATGATCCACGTTCACCACCGGCCCCACCCCACCCGACCCGGCCGAGTGAGTACCGACGCGACTCGACGAAGTCGAGGAGCCAGCAACTGGTGCGCCAGCTCCAGGAGCACCAGAAGAGCAAGCCCCAACCAAGAACCCCAACCCCACAAGCCCAACCCGCCGAAGATTTTCCACCCCAACAAGGTTAGGCGGCGCCAGAAGCCAGCGCAGGAAAGCGAGCTGGAGGCGGTGGGGGGTGACCCGACGGGGAGGGGCCCGCCGAGCGCCAGCGAGGTGGGAGGGACCACCCGGAGGAGGCAGGCCCCGCCACCGCCTCCAGCGGTCCCGCCAGCCCGATCCGGCGGTCCCGCCACATGCCCCCTAGTTCGAACCGCCTGCTGCGTCTTCGACCTTCTGCTTACCAGCGGAGATCCACGGCATCATCGCCCGCAGTTCCGAACCGGTCTTCTCGATGGGGTGGGCCTTGCCTGCTGCGCGCAGCGCGTTGAAGGTTGGTGAACCGGCCTTGTAGTCGCCGATGAATTCCTTGGTGAACTCGCCGCTGGTGATCTCGCCGAGAATCTTCTTCATCTCGGCCTTGGTTGCGTCGGTGACGATGCGAGGGCCGCGGGTGAGGTCCCCGTATTCGGCGGTGGTGCTGATGGAATAGCGCATGCCGCTGATGCCCTGTTCGTACATCAGGTCAACAATCAGCTTCACTTCGTGGAGGCATTCGAAATAAGCCATCTCGGGCTGGTAGCCAGCCTCGACCAGCGTCTCGAAACCGGCCTGCACCAGGCTGGTGAGCCCGCCGCACAACACAACCTGCTCGCCGAACAAATCGGTTTCGGTCTCTTCGGCAAACGTTGTCTCGATGACCCCTGCGCGTGCGCCGCCGATGGCGTAGGCATAGCTGAGCGCTTTGGCCTTGGCCCGGCTCGATGCATCCTGGTGCACGGCGATGAGTGCGGGCACGCCGCCACCTTCGGTGTACGTACGACGCACGAGGTGGCCAGGACCCTTCGGGGCGATCATGATGACGTCGATGTCGGCCGCTGGTGACACCAGGCCGAAACGAACGTTGAGACCGTGGGCAAATGCAACGGCCTGGCCAGGGGTGAGGTTTGGGGCGACGTCACGGTCGAACACCTCGGCGATGTCGGTGTCCGGCAGGGTGATCATGACCAGGTCTGCATAAGAGGCGGCCTCTGGCATGGTCATGACACGAAGGCCGGCGGCCTCGGCCTTGGCCTTCGAGCCAGAGCCTTCACGCAGGCCAACCACCACGTCGACGCCGGATTCCTTCAGGTTCAGCGCGTGTGCGTGGCCCTGGCTGCCGTAGCCCAGAATTGCGACCTTCAGGCCGAGGATGATTGAAGGATCTGCGTCCTTCTCGTAGTACACGGTTGCCATGGGGGTGCTCCTTGGAGGTGGCGACGAACGGGTGAGGTGCGTCGAAGTTCGGCTGGCCCGAAAATCGGGACATCTCAGTGTGCGACATCCGAACTGATGCGTGAAGCGCCAATATCGACCGAGGCTGATGCGTGTTGCGCATCAGTTTCGTGGTGCCGACGTACACTGGATGTGTGCCAGAACTCGACGATATCCGCCTCACCGTTGCGGCACGGCACCGTCCTAGCTTCGGCGTTGTCGCGCGTGATCTGCACGTCAGCCAGTCCACCGTCTCGCGCGCCGTGCAGCGGGTGGAGCAGGCCGTTGGGCGGACGCTCTTTCTGCGGGAAGCACGCTCGGTGCGCCCAGCCCCGGATGCAGCGGAGACTTTCGAGTCTTTGCAACGGTTGGTAGATGACTGGGACAGTGTCATCGTCAGCGCGCGTACCACTGAGGTCAGCCAGCTCCGGGTGTTCTGCACGGTCACGGCCAGCCAACTCATCGCACCGCCACTGTTCGCCCGCTTCCGCCGCGCTCGTCCCGATGTACAGGTTGACCTGCGCACGGGGTCGGCTGGTGCAGCCATTCCAGCGGTGCTGGACGGCTCCGTCGATGTGACCATTGCCCCGCTCCCCGCTCGGCTGCCGGCCGGGCTGGTGTCGGCCCCGCTGCTCACCACGCCGATGGTTGCGGTTGCCACGCCCGAGGTGAAGACGCTCTTCGCCGGTCCCGTCGTTCTGTCCCGGCAGGGACTACTTCGTGAGGTGTCTGAGCGTTGGGTACGTCGCCATCTCGGCAACGAGGTGGAGATCCGCGAAGCCGAGACCAACGAGGAGGTACTTGCGCTCGCAGCCATGGGTGGTGGGGTTGCGATCGTGCCGAAGCTGGTGGTCGATGGCAGTTCCCTCGGCCAACGAGTTCGCGCGCTCAGCACGCCGGCAGGGCTGCCGGTGATCACCGTCGGGCTGGTGGCCCGCCGCGCCTCGCTTCAGCGAGACCCCCTACCCGACCTGTGGGCTGCAATCTGACTCGCCATCCGACTCGTGAGTCCCGTACCACTGGCCCAACCGGCCGCTCATCCACGACCTCCCCCATCAACGAACCGTGGGTCGTGTCGTGTCGTGGCTCGGCTACGGCACGGGCCACCACGCGCCTGGAATCGCTGACCGCAGCCAGGCTGTCGCTGCCGCGCACCACACCGTTGCCGCTCACAATCTAGCCATCAAGGCGCTCAAAGCTGCCGCGCCCGGTGCGCAGGTCGGCCCCGTTCTCAACCAGAGCCTGCCGTCGGTCGACGACATCACCGATCCATTTCAGATGCACGTAGCGGCACAGTACGACGCCGTGCAGAATCGCTTCTGGATGGAAGCCATCCTTCGCGGAGAGTATCCACAAATCGTCATCGACACGCTGGGCAACGACCTCACGTCGGTCATCCGTGACGGTGGCCTCGACGTCACGCCCATCGACTGGCTCGGCATGAACTACTACAACAACGCCCGGGTTGGCCATCGCCGCCTCACCGGTGACAACGACCGCGGCGACTGGCTGGGCACCGGTGCCACCATCACGCCGCTCGGGCCGCTCACCGACATGGGCTGGTCCATCGACCCACAGGGCATCGGCGACCTGTTGGTGCGTTGGCACCGCGAATTCGGCACGCTCATCCCCCGCATGCGCACACCGAGAACGGCTGTGCATATGCCGATTGGGTCGGCCCCGATGGCGCCGTCCACGATGCCCGCCGCACCGATTATCTGCGCGCACATCTTCGTGAGGTCGAGCGGGCAATCGATTCCGGTGCCCCTGTCGACGGCTACTACCAATGGTCGCTGATTGACAACTTCGAATGGGCGTTCGGCTACGTGAAGCGCTTCGGTATCGTGCACGTCGACTTCGACACCCAGGTCCGTACTGTGAAGGACTCGGGCCTGTGGTACTCGAAGGTTGCCGCCAGCAACGGCGCACACCTGTCCGAAGACTGACAGCTACAGAAACTGAGGGTTGGTCCCCGTTCGGCGTTAGCGTTCGAGCATGTCTCAGCCGACAGTTCCGGTGATCGACCTCCGCAGCCCCGACGCGGCTCTGGAAATCGACGCGGCGTGTGAACGCGTCGGCTTCTTCCAGATCATCGGTCACGAAGTTTCGGCAACCCTCGCCGACGCAGCGTGGAGCCTTGCGGCCCAGTTCTTCGACGAACCACAACTTGTCCGCGACGCCGTGGCGATGCCGCATCCTGGATATCCATACGGCTACCAGGGGTACGAGGTGGAGCGTCTGGCATCGTCGTTGGGCGACAGCACACCGCCTGACCGCAAGCACAGCTACTCCATCGGGCCGATCGCCCCGGTTACCCACCCGGTCACCGACCCGTACGAGATCTGGATCCGTAGCGTCAACCAGTGGCCGGCTTCACCTGCGGGGTTTCGCGGCGTCATGGAGACCTACTACCTGGCAATGAGTGCTTTGTGCGACCGAGTCATGTCGCTCATGGCCATGGCATTGGGGCAGCCGGCCGACTATTTCCAGGCGTTCATCAGCGCCCATACGAGCGCGCTGCGGCTGCTGGACTACCCGCACAGCGCCGTGCCACCCCAACCGGGGCAGTTGCGAGCCGGTGCTCACACCGACTACGGCACGCTCACCATCCTTCGCCAGGAGCAGCGGCCCGGTGGGCTGGAAGTACTGTCGCCCGATAGGAACTGGGTACCGGTTGACGCAGTCGACGGCGCGTTCGTGGTCAACGTCGGCGATTGCCTGGCGCGGTGGACGAACGACCGCTGGCGCTCGACGTTGCATCGGGTTGCCAACCCGCCGCCCGACTCGCTGAGTTCCACCCGACGGCAGTCCATTGCGTTCTTCCACAACGCCAACTGGGATGCGGAGATCGCGTGCATCCCTTCGTGCTTAGCCAGCGGCGAGCCTCCTCGTTACGAACCGGTTTTGGCCGGACGCCACCTCATGTCGAAGTTCGTTTCCACGGTCACCAATCCCTGAACGCAATCCACGTCCGCCGGCCAAGTGGGTGCATCATGCATCATGCTGAGCGCACCCATCCATCACAGCGCACCCAGTCATTGCACTGAGGAGACTCCGAAAATGAAGGTAACGCGCGTCGATGACCTGCCAGTGCCCAGTCTCGAATCCCATCCGTGGCAGATTCGCGAATGGCTCAACTGCGCGCCCACTTTCGATCTAGCCGAAGTTTCAGGCCGAGTGCTGGTGGTCGAAGCGTTCCAATTGTTGTGCCCCGGCTGTGTCGCTCGGGGGCTTCCACAGATGCAACGAGTTCACGAACAGTTTGCGGGCGACGACCTCGCAGTGATCGGTCTCCACACCGTGTTCGAACATCACACCGCTCAGGGCCAGACCGAAGTGCTGAAAGCCTTCCTCCACGAGAACCGCTTAACGTTCCCTATCGGGATTGACGAGCCTTCGCCGGATGGCCCTATTCCACACACCATGCACACATATCAACTTCAGGGAACACCGTCGTTGCTGCTCTTCGATCGAGCCGGCCGCCTGCGCCTGAGTCACTTCGGTGTCGTGGACGACTTGGCCCTCGGGTTCTCGATTGCAACGCTGCTGAACGAGTCGACCCCTGTGACGCCAGCGGCGATTCAGCGGTTCGGGTAGCTGCGGCCAAGCCCTGCTGCCGCGTCGCTCTGTACGCCGTATGGCGGGATGGGGTAGCGCAGGCCGTTGCGGGCCAGAGCCTCCAACCCATCGATCGCACCGGGCAGGTACGAGGGCGGCATGGCCATCAGCAACTCATCTTCCATCACCCCGCCGTACCGCCTTTCGGCGAAACACGGGATGGACAGTGATGGCTCGCCGGTTGCCAACGCTCGCCCCCACGAGTCAGCACATGCCGATTCGCCCACACAACCCCATTCCAGCTTGCGGAACCCGCTCCACTGCAACCCGTTGATGAGCAGGATCATCTGCGCAGGCGTTGCGTAGATCAGGCAGATGTCGGGCGGGTCCAGCCTCCCGCTTGTCAACGGCGAGACCGCCATCGCCTGATACCGGCCGAATGGCACACAGTCCATCGCTTCCTGATGCGCTGCCGCATCTTCGATGGACGAGAACCACACCCCGTTCATCTGCTTGCCGCTCAGCCACTCCTCGCTCCTCGGGGTCAGGCCGATCACCGTGGAGCACTGCGGACCAACGAGGTCAGCAGCGGTAATGCCCACCGTCCACCCGAGCCGAGCTGCCTGGCCGACGATCTGGTCAGTCGTATGGATCGCCGAGGGCCGCCGAATCTTCGGGATGGCTTCCATCGCCTCGACCGTCTCGAACAGCTTCATGCCGATCGGTGTGGTGCGCAGTCGCAACGCCGAGTTCAGTCGCGCCATCAGCGAGGGAAGGTCCAACGAGTCAGCGCTTCGATCGGGACGCACACCAAGCCGGACGGGTACGGAGTCAGCCATCAGCGAAACCTAGACCACGTCGGAGTTCCTGCCCAGAAATGGTCACCAGCGGCTCTCGTCGCGGGTTTATCGTCAACCGCAGCGGATACATCCTCATCAAGTAGCCACCCGAGGGAACGTCGCGGCACTCACGCACCTTCGCGGCACTCACGCATCATGCAGGAAGGCTGCGACCATGCCTCCGTGCCGCGAAGTCTGCAAGCCACTGGGGGAAGTGACTCGGCGAAGTACAGGCGAGCCGGCTATCGCCCGGCGCGCGATGACAACCACGCGCCGAGGAGCAACACAGCGCAACCGGCAACTTCGATCGCGATGACCGGCTCGCCCAGTACCACCGCACCCACGATCAACGCGAACACCGCCTCGAAGTACGTGAGCGACGCGCTGCGCGTGCTGCCGACCCGGGCGCCCAGTTTCGTCATGCACACGAACGCAACACCGGTCCCCATCACGCCGAGGAAAGCCAACGCGAGCGTTGGCCGAAGCTGGAATGACGACCGACCACCGGTCAGACCGTGCACTCCGAACGGGGCCGTGAGCGCAACCGATACCAGCTGCGCACGCCAGAACACCGGCATGCTCCCGTACTTCTGCGTCAACGGAACAGCCAGCGTGACCGCAACGCCATATGACGCGCAGGCCCCGACAACGAGCAACGCGGAGGTGAACTTGGTGCCACCTTCGTTGATCGACGGAATACCCAACAACACCACGCCAATCACGCCCACCAACAAGCCCAACTGCTGTGCGCGGCCGGGCAGACGACGAAGCAGCACCGACGACACGATGGCTGCGAAAATCGTGATGGACCCATTCAGCATGCCGGCCAGACCCGACGCGATGTGCTGCTGTGCGATGGGAAACAGCATCATCGGGAACGCCAGCCACGTGATGCCAACCGCGGCGATTCGCCCGTAGTCGGCACGTTCCACCGGCCGACGAGCGGCCCGCACCAGCCCGAGCGCAACGCACCCGAGCAGGATGCGAACAAATGTGACAGCGAACGGGTGATACGAATTGAGCCCCTCGTCGATGAGCAGGAACGAGATCCCCCAAATCACGCCAGGGGCGAGAAACAGCAGCCAGTCCTGCGCTTCGAATGCCTCGTGGTGCGTACCTTCCGCAGCAAGTGTCGTCATCGGCCCACAACCGAACTGAAACCCAGCCACCAGCTATTCATGCGTGCAGACTTTACGAGCCTGCACGCACGTGACCCGACAATTACGCGACGTCCGAGACTGCCCGCAGGCCGGGGCTTTCGCGGCTGAGTTTCGGCAGCGCGACCTGGCCGGTACGTTGCACTTCGACGATGCCATACGGACGCAGAAGATCTTCGAAATCGTCCAGCTTCTCGGGTGGGTCGGCCAACATGATGGTCATCTGGTCGAAGCCGACGTTGATGATCTTGCCGTCGAAGATATTGACCAGCTCGGCAATCTCTGCGCGCTTATCAGATGGTGTGTGCACAGAGATAAGCAGCATCTCACGCGCCACGCTTTCCGAAGGCGACAGCTCGCGGATGTCGAGCACGTTGATGAGCTTGGTGAGCTGCTTGACGATCTGCTCCATGGGCGTCTCGTCGGCGTCGACCACGATGGTGATGCGCGACGTGCGCACCTCGTCGGTGGGGGCAACAGCGAGCGACACGATGTTGTAGCCACGCCGCGAGATGAGCGACGTGACACGGGCCAGGACGCCGAACTTGTTCTCCACGAGAACGGACAATGTGTGATGTGCGGGCATGGTCGTGTTCCTATCGGTTGCCGCTGATCCAGCGGGCACGTTCTTTGGCGAGGCGGTCGGAGAGCGAGGCGTGCACCTCGAGGTCGTCGTTGCTGAGACCCGCCGGCACCATCGGGAAGACCTTTTCGGTCTCGTCGGTGCGGAAGTCAACGACGACGGGGCGGTCGTTGATGGCGTTGGCCTTTTCGATCACCGCGTCGACCTCTTCAGGCGATTCGGCGCGGAACGCAACGCAACCCATAGCCTCGGAGAGCTTGACGAAGTCTGGAAGCTCGGGCGAGAGCAGTGTCTCGGAATAGCGCTCGTCGTAGAACATCTCCTGCCACTGGCGCACCATGCCCAACCAGGAGTTGTTGAGGATGGCGATCTTGACCGGGATCTTCTCGATGGAAGCCGTGGTGAGTTCCTGGTTGGTCATCTGGAAGCAACCGTCGCCATCGACCGCCCACACGGTCTTGTCTGGCCGGCCGACCTTGGCGCCGATTGCCGCTGGCACGGAGAAGCCCATGGTGCCGAGACCGCCGGAGTTCACCCACGTGTAGGGCTCTTCGAACTTCCAGTACTGCGAGGCCCACATCTGATGCTGACCCACGCCCGAGGCGAGGATGGTGCCCGTGGGAGCCTGGTCACGGAGACGCTCCATGACGAACTGTGGCTTGAGCGTGCCGCCGGGCAGCGATGCTTCGTAGGTGAGCGGGAAGTTCTCCTGCCAGCCGCTGATGGTCTGCTTCCACGCAGCACGTTCAGGGAACGCGGCCCCACCGTTGATGAGGTCCTTGATGGCCCGCAACAACTCTTCGACAACACGACGAGCATCGCCGATGAGCGACACGTCTGGCTTGCGCACCTTGCCGTGTTCGGCCGGGTCGATGTCGGCGTGGATGATCTTGGCGTCGGGTGCGAAGGCCGAAACCTTGCCGGTGACCCGGTCATCGAAGCGTGCGCCGATGTTGATGAGCAGGTCACTCTTCTGCAGCGACTGGATGGCAGTGAAGTTGCCGTGCATGCCGGGCATGCCGAGTGCAAGACGATGGCTGTCGGGGAACGCACCGCGGGCCATGAGTGTGGTGACCACATGGATGTCGCACAGCTCGGCCAGTTCCAGCAGCGGCGCGGCTGCACGTGCCTTGAGCACGCCACCGCCGATGTAGAGGATTGGCTGATGCGAGGCCAGGATCATCTCGGCCGCACGGCGGATGCTGATGGGGTCAGGTTCGGTGACCGGGTGGTAACCCGCAAGGTCGACAGCGTCTGGCCAATACCAGTCCATCGACTCCTGCAGCACGTCCTTCGGCACGTCCAACAAGACCGGGCCGGGGCGGCCGGTGGTTGCCAGATAGAACGCTTCCTTCACCAGGCGAGGGATGTCCTGCGCGCTCATGATGAGTTCGTTGTGCTTGGTGACCGACCGGGTGATGCCAACCGTGTCGCACTCCTGGAACGCATCGGTGCCGATGGCCGGACGCGACACCTGCCCTGTGATGCACACCATCGGAACCGAGTCCATGTAGGCGTCACACAGCGGGGTGACCATGTTGGTTGCAGCTGGGCCAGAGGTGACCATGGCAACGCCCGGCCGGCCAGTGACATGCGCATAGCCCTCGGCCATGTGGCCGGCACCCTGCTCGTGGCGCACGAGGATGTGGCGAATGCTGGACTCGAGGAGTGGGTCGTAGGCGGGGAGGATGCACCCGCCGGGGAGGCCGAAGATCACCTCGGTGTCGCACAGTTCGAGGCTCTTGATGAGGGCTTGGGCGCCGGTGAGCTTCATGTCGAAAGGTCCTAGCTGGCTGGAGACGGGAGAGTCGGTGGAATAACAGGGGATGTCAGGGTGATGCGGGGGTGAATCAGGCTGATGCGGGTGAATCGGGAGACGCGAGATTCTACGGGGAAAACAAAAAACCCCCGGCCAGGCCGGAGGTTGGGGGCGCACCGCTATGTAACGCAGCGCGCTACGTGGATACTACAAGAATGATTGCGGGGGCGGCGTTCATCGTCGAACACCATGACAGATCATCCGCCACGTTGGCAACCCCCAACTTCGGACCCAACCTCGGACCCCAACCTCGGACCCCCAACTCACGAACTTGCTCCCCGACGCCACACGCCTCGCCAAGCGTCAACCGTCAGTGAGTGGGCCTTGCATCGGAGGATCGGCGAAACCGACGATGTCGGCGAAACCCGGAAACCTCCGCCCTGGGCAGGTGCGGTCAGGCTGGGCGGACCAACGACCGGTGGCGTGCTCGCCGGTAGCCGACGACGGTCTCCAGCGAGGGGCGAACCGGCGGTGACAACAGTGTCGGCTTTTCCTCAATCACACCAGCACGGCGCAGGATGGCGCGCTGCACAGACGCCGCCATCGCTCCGAGTTCGATCAACGGGCGATGCCGGTGATCGATCGGGCCAAGGTCAGCTTCCGCGATCGACTCGCGGCCGAACCGCTGGTACACGCCGATGAGCAGCCCCACGTCCACGCCATAGTCGGCTTCGAACGACAGTGCTTCCGCTGCCGAGCGACGGATGGCCGCCATGCCCGACAGTGGCTGACGAATACCTGCGAGGTCGGGGAACAGCACCGACAACAGCGGCCTTGCTGCCAACTCCGTAACTCGCCCTCCACCGACGATGCCCTCCGCGTTCCGGTCGAAGTAGCCCTTGACGAGGAGCAGGTCGTCGTCCAGAAGCATGGGTCGAAGCAGCTCCCACATCATCGACGGATCGAAGTTCGAGAGGTCAGCGTCGCACCACACGATGATCTCGCCGGTGCTGGCTGCCACGGAGCGCCACATGGCGTCGCCCTTGCCGCGGCTGGGACCGAAGCGACCCATCCAGTCCGACGAAGACCAGACTGTCGCACCACACTGCGAAGCGACGAGCGCCGTGTCGTCGTCGGATCGGTCATCGATCACGATGACTTCGTCGATCAGACCTTCCGTGATGACACGGTGGTTCAAGAGCTCACGCAAAAGCGGGCCAATCGTCTCCGCTTCGTTGCGGGCCGGGATGCACAGGCTGATGCGCTGGTCCTGCTTGAGCCGGTCGTAGAGAACCGATGTAACCGATGTAACCGAGGGGGGACTGTCAGGAGACATATCAACCTCATTTCCTTCAGGTGAAGTGGTGAACGTCTGTCTGGAACCACCTAAACACCCCGCCAACCCGTTGGGAACGACCTCTGGCAGAACGCGCACAGAACGCGCAGCGATGCGATGGTTCTGTGACTCGCCCGTTACGTGGTCATCAGTTTTCACTGCCTGGCCGATCACCAGACGTTGTTTCGGGTCATCTGGTGACGTCCGAACCCTCGCTCAGCCGTCACACATCACAACCGATGGCGCGTTTCCCCCCAAAAGGCAGGGTTTCGTCGGTTACGAATGCTGCAATTGCATTGCAGCCAGCACGCGGTGAGCCGCATCGGGCAACTGGGCGTCGATCGAGAGTGTCCCCCTTCTCCCACCTGACACCCCCGCTGCCCGTTCCAGCACAGCGTGGAACGAAGCCCACTCCGACCACAACCCGGAAGCGGGGCCGACAATCACAACCGGTGGCATGACATCAAGGAACTCGGCCTCGTTGCGCAGCACGCCTGCATCAAGCGGAAGCGACGGCGACGCAGCAGTTCCCACGAAGATGAGACGGTCCCACAAGCCGATGAGCCGCGGCGCAAGCATGGCCTCGGCGCGCGGCAGCCTGACGGCGAGTGCATCGATCTGCGGTTCGGCGTCGAAGAGGCTGACGAGCTGTGCTTGCAGTTCGATCTCGCGGGCAGACTGCTCGGCGGCAGCCAGCAACAGCACGTTCAGTTTCGCCACGTCGCAAAAGCTACCTGGCCGCCGGCCCGAGAGTCAGCGGGCCTGGAGCGCTGCGATGAGCTTCGGCAGCACCTTGTGCACATCGCCGACAATGCCCAGGTCGGCAATACCGAAGATGGGGGCTTCCTTGTCCTTGTTGATGGCGATGATGGTCTTGGCGCCCTTCATGCCAACCATGTGCTGCGTGGCACCGGAAATGCCGGCTGCGATGTACACCGCGGGCTTGACCGTCTTGCCCGTCTGGCCGACCTGGTAGGAGTACGGCACCCATCCGGCGTCGACGATGGCACGCGACGCGCCCGGCGCTCCTTTCAACAACTTCGCCAGGTCTTCGATCATCTGATACTTGGCAGCTTCGCCGAGACCACGACCACCGGACACCACGACAGCTGCTTCGTCGAGCGATGGGCCTGTGCGCTCTTCGGCGTGACGGCTGGTGATGGTAGCGCCACCGGTTGCGCCGGCATCGGGCACCGCCACAACCTCGACGCCAGCAGCGCCGCCGCCGGAAGACTCAGCGACGAACGACTTGGGGCGGACCATCACCAAGAACGGTCCACCAGCGGTGAACGTCGCCTTGAGGGTCTTGGCCCCACCGAACACAGCGTGTTCGACCACCAGGTTGTCGCCCTCGACTGCAAATCCGACCGCGTTGGTGAGGACTGTCTTATCCAGCTTGACCGACAAACGGCCTGCGGTGTCGCGGCCCTCGTAGCTCTGCGACAGGAGGATTGCGTCGGGGACGTTGCCGCCTGAGACAAGCGCGGCCATCGCTGAGGCTGCTGGAATCGAGGTCAGCGCGCCGCCCACATCACCGGTTGCGTACACCTTGGATGCACCGAATGCACCGAGTTCTGCGGCAACTGCAGCGCCATCACCGGCGATGAACGCCTCGACGGTTGCACCGGTTGCACGTGCCGCTGTGAGCAGCTCGAGGGTTACGGTTGCAACCTTGCCGTTGTCCGCCTCGGCGAACACCCAGATCTTGGAAATTGCCATGATGTTATTCGTTTCTCTCGTCTGCGTATCTAGGTGTGGTCAGGTTGCGTATCTGGTGAACGGAGGCGGCTCAGAGAACCTTAAGCTGATCGAGGAAGGCCACGATGCGGTGATGTGACTCGCCGTCGTCTTCGATGACCTCGCCGGACTGCCGAGCCTCGGAATCGGTGACCGACACGACCTGCTGACCGGACCCCGCCCAGCCGACGGCCGACGGGTCAAGACCGAGCGCCGCAACCGTCAGTTCTTCAAGCGGCTTACCCTTGGCGGCCATGATTCCCTTGAACGACGGGTAACGGACCTCGACCACGCCAGCAGTGACAGAAACCAGCGCCGGCAGGGTGGTGGTGACCTCGTCATATCCGGCTTCGGTCTGACGATCGACAGACAGCGATGAGCCGTTCACGGTGAGCTTCTTCGCGAAGGTGACGCTGGGCAAGCCCATCAACTCTGCGATCTGGACGGGGGTGGTGCCGGTGTACCCATCGGTCGATTCGGTTGCGGTGATCACCAGGTCCGCGTTGACCCGCTTGATGGCTGCTGCGAGCACCTTTGCGGTACCAAGCGCATCGCTCCCCTTGAGAACCGGATCGCTGACAAGGATGGCTTTGTGAGCACCCATCGCCAGACCGGTGCGGAGGCCGCTCTGCTCGGAGTTCGGCGCCATCGAAACAAGCGTGACCTCGCCGCCACCCGCTGCTTCGACCAGCCGCAGGGCCATCTCCACGCCGTATGCGTCGGAGTCATCGAGGATGAGCTTGCCTTCGCGCACAAGGGTGTGATCGGCGGGGCTCAGTGAACCCGGAGTGGCTGGGTCCGGGATCTGCTTCACGCAGACAGCAACATTCAGAGACATGCCTTCAGTCTCGCACCGGTTCCGCCGCTCGTGAAAATCCGCACAAGCAAACGTGACAGACACCACACGGTCCGTGTACTGCGTAACCTCGCGTGATCGACGACGACACCACCCCTCTCGCCGGCTCACCTGCTGGACCACTCGCGGGACCACCCTCAGCATCACCTGGTGGGCCTCCCGCTGGGCCTTCCGGCTCACCCGCGGGGTCTGCTGGACAGCGTCGGCTCCAACCCGTTGGCAGCCCGCACGCTCGCCGACGGGTGCTGATGATCATCAACCCATCCGCCTCGGGAGTCACTGCTCGAAACCGGGTCGTGATCCAGAACGCCATCAGTGCCGAGCACGACCTCGACGTTTCCGAGACCCATCGACGCGGGCACGCAACCCGGTTCGCCCAGGGCGCCACAGCGCGTGGATTCGACGTGGTCGTTTCGGTCGGCGGCGACGGCACCGTCAACGAGGTGACGAACGGACTCGCCGGGTCATCAACGGTGCTTGGCGTCCTGCCCGGAGGTTCGACCAACGTGTTCGCCCGGCAGTTGGGGTTCACCAACGACCCAGAGGCGGCAACCGAGCAATTGCTCGCCGGGCTGCGGCGAGGCACACAGCAACGCATCGGACTCGGCAAGGTCAACGGCCGTTACTTCTGCTTCCACGTCGGCATGGGTTTCGACGCCGCAGTGGTCGCCCATGTCGAGCGATTCGGCACGCTCAAACGATGGCTGGGGCATCCCCTGTTCGCCTATGCAGGCATCAGGACGTGGACCAAGGGTTATGACCGCAAGCGCGCCGCGATGTCCGTCGAAATCGGCCAGCCTCACAACGCTATCGGGAGCCGCGTCACCAGCGTCGATGGGTTCTTCGCTGTCGCGATCAAGGTCGATCCTTACTCCTTCGTCGGCCCCAGGGCGATCTCGTTCGCCCCTGCAGCCACCATTGCGTCGCCGCTGTCGGTCGTCGTGCTGACGTCGCTCGGGCTCCTCCCCATTGTCAGGGCGCTGAGCCTGGCCGTTCGCGGAGGCGACATCACCAAAGTTGCGTCGGTGACCCGCATCGACGACCTGCATCGGTTCACCGTACGGGGACACCGTCCGTTCCCCTGGCAGATCGACGGCGACTACCTGGGCGACACGGACGTACTCGACTTCACCTACGAGCCGGAGTGCCTGTCGATCATCGTTCCGTGTTGACACAGCGGAAAGCGCCGTGGGCCGACGACAACCGACCGCCGGCTGACCCCGCGTGACCGCGGGTCAGTCAGCACAGGCGTCGGACTCGAGCACTGCCCAGATGTCTCGCAGGTAACCGATTTGTGTCGGAGTCAGCGGCGCGAGGAAACGCTGACCGACTTCCTCGTGCTGCACAATGGTCGCTTTGGCCACCAACCGGCGGCCGGAGTCCGTGATGACGGCGTGCTGGACGCGAGCGTCGCTGTGCACCTTCCGCCGTTCGATCAGGTCGCGCGCAACCAGCCGGTCGACCATCCGGGTGATGCCACTCGGAGTGAGTACCACCCGGCGCGCGAGTTCGCTCATGGGTAGCCGCTGCCCAGGGTGCTCGGACAGATGCGTGAGTACCTCCAACTCCGCAAGCGTCAGGCCGGTCTCGACCTGCAGGCGGGAAGAGACCGCGGCGGTGACCCTGGCATGAAACTTCAGGAGCCCCCGCCAAGCGTCGGGGTGCGTCGGTTGTGGCGGCAAAGTCGGCATGGAGCCTTCGCTGATGTGGTCTTGCCCCCGTCGCAAGGCATCAATGGTGGTGTTTCGTGCGTGCTGGTTTCCGAACGGAGAGTCTGTCACATTCGCAGGCCTCACGGAGGTCCCGAACTATTTGCACTACTGATGCGGGAGGATCACGGAACGCGCGCACGGTGAACAGGCTGAAACGAGACGAGAACGCCAAGGGCGCCGAGCACACACACGCTCAGCGAAGCGTCTGAATCGCCACATCTGGCACGTTGGTGATGATGGCGGACGCTCCCCAGTCGGCAAGGAGCTGCATCCTCCCCGGGTCGTCGACGGTCCACACGTTGACCTGAAGCCCTGCCTCGATGGCCTGCTCAACCGTTCGGCGCACCAAGGGTCGGTAAGACGGGTGAATCGCTTGATGTCCATCGCGCAGACATGCCTCGACGATCCGGCCCGGTCGGGTCGACACGTTGTACAGAAAGCCCGTCGCCATCTCCGGGTCCAGTTCCTTGACGAGGTCGATCACCACCCGATCGAACGAAGAGACGATGTAACGCTGGCCGCGACGATCGTTGCGGAGCGATTCGACAACCAGCCGGGTGAGGCGGTGGTGGGGGTCGTAGCCCGGTTCGTCGGGGTCACTCTTGATCTCGACGTTGACCTGCAGGCTTGCGCACGCGTCGAGCGCTGCGGCAAGCGTCGGGACGTACGGCGGCAATTCGTCCGCACACAGTCCAGCGATGGGCCCAAGCCCGTGGACTTCAGGGTCGTGGTGGACAACCAATTGGTGGTCGGCACTCAGACGCACATCGAGTTCCACCATGTCAGCCTGCATCTCGACGGCACGGGCGAACGCCTCGACGGTGTTCTCACGTTCTGCGCGCGACGCGCCTCGGTGCGCAGCGATGAGCGGGGCCGGCTTGTTCTGCACGTCGTCCAGTCTTGCCAGGTTTGCTCAGGATTCGGCAACGGGAATGCGGATCTCGACGACAGCGCCGCCTCCGTCACCGGTTGTGCCCGGTCGATCGTCGTTGTACGTCGAGATCACACCACCAAGCTCGGAAGTGATGAGGGTCCTGACGATGGTGAGCCCAAGGCTGGCACCGGCCGATGCCGAAGACAGCGAGAACCCCGGAGGGAAGCCACGGCCATCGTCGCGCACAATCACACGGAGTTGCGGCTCGGCACCGGTAGTTCGGTCGAAGCGCACCCTGACCAACCCGCCGTGGCTGTGGCTGGCGTGTCCACGGACTTGATCACGGTCAGGCGAGTTCGTCGCAGTGCCGGGGTAGCCGTGCTCAACGGCGTTCTGCAGCAGCTCGACCAAGACAATTGACAGCGGCGTCGCAATCTCGGCGGGCAGTTCGCCTGCGCTTCCCTCGACGACGAACCGCACGGGTCGCGCGCCGTAGCCGCTCTCCTGGAGGCCCTCCTCGACGACCCGTACCAACGGCTTGATCACTTCATTGAACGGGACCGACGCGGTAATGCCCTGGGACAACGTTTCGTGCACCAACGCCATCGACCGGATCCGCCGCACGGATTCTTCGATGGCTTCGCGCGCCTCCAACGATCCGGTTCGCCGACCCTGGAGGCGAAGCAGCGAACTGATCGTCTGCAAGTTGTTCTTCACCCGGTGATGAACCTCGCGGATGGTCGCATCCTTTGACCTGATCAGCCGATCACGGCGCCGCACATCGGTGACATCGCGCATGAGCAGAACGCTGCCCTCGTTGAGCGGAAGCAGATAGGTGGCGACAACGCTGGACGACAGGGGCTCAACAACGGCACTTGGCCGAACCCTTGGCGAGGACGCGTCCGGCCCAGCTGCCACGCGGGCCTGCGCCGTGAAGACTGCGGCCCCACCCGTTGTGATCCCCTGGGGGCTGAACAGCCCCCGTCCAGCCCCGTGGCCCGGCTGCGCTGCGTAAAGGTCTCCGCTGAGGGGCACCTCTGCACCGGCAACTGCGTCGAGCCAATCGGCGTGCAGGCCAAGTTCGGTCAGCCGTTTGCCCTCGGCGTTGGCCTGGACACCGAGACGATGGAGCGACGACGTGGCGTTGGGCGATGCGAACCGTATGCGCGCATCAGAATCCAGCACGATGACCCCATCGCCGACCCGCAGGTTCTCGGTCGGTTCGTACACCTCGGCGTACGGGAAACGACCGGACGAGACCATCTCGGCCAGTTGGTCGAAGATCTCGACATAGGCCCGTTCGAGCCGGCCACGTCGACGGCCTGCATCGACGGCCGCTTCGCACAGTACGACGGCTGCAGGTTGCGACCCGCCGCGCGCCACAACCGGTACGGGAACCGCACGCGACCGCGCTGCACTCGTTGATCCGATGGCATACACGTTGGAATCCGCCCAGGATCGGCCGTCCCACGACTCGCCCAGGGCAGGGCGCTGCGAGACGTCGACGGCTACTCCGACAAGATCCTCCGCATACAGCGTCTGATGAGTGGTCGGCCGCACCTGCGCTGTCACCTGCCACAACCCTGGACCGTGCGAAGCGCGTTGCAACAGCAGCAGATCACAGAACCCGACGTCAGCCATCAGACCCCACGCCCTGACGAGCAGGTCGAGGTGTTGATCACTGGCGCGGTTCGGCTGCTTCATCGGAAGATCACTGCCGACGCCGTGTCGACGCGCGCTTGGGTGCGGACGGTGCAGCGGCCGGGTTGATGATCAACCGGCCGATCGTGGCAAGCGACGCGACATCGTCGATCGGGTCCGCCGACTCCGGCAACGCAACGCGTCTCTCGGCGTTGAGGCAGAACCGTTGGAACTGCCTGCGCTGGTGCTCGGCCAACTGGATCTGCTGCAGATGGGTTTCCGCTGCCGCAATTGCGATCCGACGAAGGGCTGCACGTTCGGAGGCGGTTTCGGAGGCGACGTCGGCCGCGTCGAGCACCTCGGTCTCGAGATCGATCCGTTCGAGAAAGGAGCTGGCCAACGCGATGGATTCCGTCGCCAAGGGCGAAGTGCCTCCAAGGTCGGCCATGGCCGACGGCGCCACACGGTTCATGACTGCGGCGCCCAACCGAAGGCCGCGTTTAGCCAGCTCGGCGGTGAAGAAGTCGGCTTCGTGCATCGGTGCCGGCTCTGGCGTGGTGACCACGACGAACGCAGTTTCGGTGGCTCCGATGAGTTCGGCCACCGACGTTGCTCGCTGCACGAACCCGTCGTACATCCCCTGGAACAAAAGGAAGAACTCGGCAACGTCCTGCAGGAATTGCGAGCCGAGGATGCGGTCAGCGATTTGGTAGAAGGGCTTCGACGCCAGGTAACCCAACCGGCCGGCCCGCTCGCCGCCGATACGGTACGGCAACGTGATCCACCGCAGCAGCGCGGAGGTGAAGAAGTCCTTCATCCGCTCGGGTGCCTCCAGAAAGTCGATCGCGTGTCGGCTGGGCGGGGTATCGACAACGATGAGGTCGAACCGCGCCGACTCGGCCAATTCGTGGAGACGCTCCATCGCGATGTAGTCGTGACTTTGAACGAATCGTTGCGTGATGTTGCGATACAGCGGGTTCGCAAGAATCCGGTCGCGTGTGTGGGCATCGGGTGCATGCCGCCTGACCAAGTCGTCCCATGATGCCGACGTGTCGAGCATCGCCACCCACAGTTCGCCACGCTGATCGACGTCGGCAGGCAGCGACACGCGGGTCTCGTTGTTGCCGACGGCTTCCAGCCCCAACGCCGTGGCGAGACGCTTGGCCGGATCGATGGTGAGCACCAGCACGCGCTTTCCAGCCGTCGCCTCTGCTGCCGCGAGCGCGGCAGCAGTTGTGGTCTTGCCGACGCCGCCCGAGCCGCACACGATGAGCACCCGGGCGGCGCCAAGCGCCGCTGCCTGACCGGGTACGGACGGGGCCGTCGTGATGATCGTGGTGGTCATGGCCACCCCAGCTCTTCGCCGAGTAGCGATGCAACCGCAGCCGTACACGACGGACCTGGCTCCGTCGATCCGAGCCAGGGAACGAACGCAACCGGTGTGGACCCGATCGCCTGGAGCAGGTGTGTGAGGTGGCCCGCTCGGTTACGCCGCTGGCGAACCGCGAAATCGATGGACTCGCGCAACAGCCGAGTGTCGCCCCCCACGAGACTGTCCAACTCCTGCGGTCGGCTGCAGATGGCAGCGAACTTCGCGAGGTCGGCGCGTGCCAGCGGTTCTGGAAGCACCCTGTTCACCACCACGGCGGCAACGTCGACGTTCACCCGGCCACGCAGGCGCTCAAGCAGCTCGATGGTCTCGACCACCGGCATCTCTTCCGGCGTCGTCACAGCAACGACACCCGTCCGGGCAGGGTCGCTGAGGATCGCCTGCATCCACCCGGTCTGACTGCGGATGAGGCCGGCACCGACCAGTTCGTTGATCGCTTGCGGCGCATCGAGTTGGCTCACGATGTGGCCGGTCGCCGTTGCGTCGACGACCACGAGGTCGTAGTGCTGCTCTCGCACTTCGTAACAGACCTTGCCCATCGTGACGATCTCGCGCACGCCGGGGGCGGCGTTCGCGACGAAGTCGAACATGCCTGACAGCACACCGATGCGTGTGAAGACCGGGATTTTGAGGAAGGTACGGAGGTACTCCTTGAGCGACTCTTCGGGGTCCATCGACATCGACCACAGCCGCTGCTGACGCTCGACGGGCTTGTAGGACGGAACAACATCGGGCCGTGCCCCGATCAGCGAGGTGTGCAGGTCGCCGGTGGCGTCCAGTTCGACGGCCAGAACGCGCTTGCCCAGATCCGCAGCTGCCCACGACAACGCCGAAGCGACCGTGGTCTTACCGACGCCACCCTTGCCGGTGACGATCAGCAGCTCACGGTCGAACAGCATAGGAAGCCGCTGCTTCTAGCGGGCGAACCCGACTTTTCGTTCCTCGGACGTGCTGCCGATCTCGACGTAGGCAACCTTCGCGGCAGGCACTCCGATGTCGCGGCCCTTGCGGTCGGTCAGCCACAGCACGCCTTCACCGGAGGCGAGCGCCTTTTCGACCTGGGCTCGGAGTTCGTCATGGTGCTCGTCGGCCATGTCGAGTTCGATCTCCCTGACGGATTGGGTGATGCCGATGCGGACGTCCACGTTGTGTGCCTCTTCGAAGGTTCGAGCCGACGGCTCATGTGTTGGGTTGGTGATACGGAAAATCGGGTCCTGCGACGGGTGATGACAACTGCCGAGGCCCACTTCAGCCGATGCGGAGTGCTTTGTTGTATCGGCGCTTGGGAGCCATGTCCTGAGCGATGGTACGGGCGATGGCAGCGTATGCGGCCGATGCCTCGGCTTCGGGATCGGAGACCGTGATGGGCAGGCCGATGTCCATGCCCTCACGCAGGGCTGGCACCAGCGGGATCTGGCCGAGCAACGGAACCGACAGCGTGTCGGCCAGTTCCTGACCGCCGCCAGAACCGAAGATCTCGTAGCGCTTGGCGTCGTCGCCGGTGAACCAGCTCATGTTCTCGATGACGCCTGCCACAGCCATGTTGATCTGCGGCTGGCGGGCCATCGTCGCGCTGCGCTGGGCCACCCGCTGCGCTGCGGGCTGCGGAGTGGTGACAATGAACAGCTCGGCGCGCGGCAGGTATTGCGCCATGGACAACGCCACATCGCCCGTGCCTGGGGGCATGTCGACAAGCAGGAAGTCAGGTTCGCCCCAGTAGACGTCGGTCAGGAACTGCTCGAGGGCCTTGTGGACCATGGGGCCACGCCAGATGATGGCCCGGTCCTCCTCGACCAGGAACCCCATGCTCATGGCGGAGACGCCGTGACCGACCGGCGGGATGATCATCCGCAGCTCGCGTTCGTCGCCGTCGGCGTCGGGGATCATCGTTGGTTGACGGTCGACGCCGAGCATCTTGGGAATCGAGAAGCCGTAGATGTCGGCGTCGAGCACACCGACGCGGTATCCCTGCTTGGCAAGCGAGACAGCCAGGTTGACGGTGGTGGAGGACTTGCCGACACCGCCCTTGCCAGAGGCGATCCCAAGGATGCGGGTCTTTGCCCCGATCTGCATGAACGGCGGCGCTTCAGCCGGGCCGGTCGAGTGCCCGTGGCCCGACTGCCCCGCGTTCTCGTGGGTGGCCCACCCTTCCCGAAGGCGGGCCAAGAGCACACGCTGCTCGGGGATGGTGAGCACGTCGAGAGCGCAACGGACAGTACTCACGCCGGGCATCTGGCCCACCCGACGCTCGACCGCTCGCGCCAGGTCCTCGGCCGTCTCGTCGTCGGCCACCTTGGTTGCCACCACGACTTCGACGCTGGACCCGCGTGAACCGATGGTGACCGATCTGACGAGGTCGAGCTCCACGATGCTGCGGTGCAGCTCGGGCTCGTTGACCTCGCGCAGGGCGGCGATCACATCGGCTTCGGTGAGGGTCATCTGGCAGGCTCCGGAGTTGGGGTCGGCCGACCGGGTGCGGCAGCGGACCGCTTCCACGCTACCGGTACCCTCTCGCAACCGATTTCACGGGCGGTTTCGACCCGTTCAACTGGGGGGCACGAGTACCATCTGGCCATGACCGGGACCCGCGTTGCCATCGGCGGCAAACCACAACCCGGGCCGGTCTTCCCACGCAGCCAGGTGCCCGAGGACGATGCTGACGGCCCGCAGTACTTCTCGTCGGCAGTATCGGCCGCCACCTCGATGTTCGGCGATCAGACGCGGCGACGTATCTACCTGCTCGCTCGTTCGATGCCGGACGGCATCACTGCCGCGCAAGCCGCCGAGCGGTGCGGGGTGCACCCCAACGTGGCTCGCCACCACCTGGACAAGCTCAATTCGGGCGGCTACCTCGATGTCGAACTAGAGGCCGGTTCCGGCCGCACCGGCCGTCCGTCGAAGCGATACAAGTCGAACGGCCGTCCTATCGACCTTGAGTTTCCTGCACGTCGCCACGACCTCATCGCCATGCTTCTCGGGCGGGCGCTCGAACTGCTCCCCGACGACGTCGCATCGGCAATGGCCGAAGAAGTCGGCGAACACTACGGCCGTGAACTGGCCGAGCAGATGAACCCGGGCGACGGGCACCGGTCGATGCAGTCGGCACTGCGCGCGGTGGCCGATGCACTCACCGCGCACGGCTTTGCCGCACGCACACAGGACCACGCCGATGGCCCGTCCATCGTGTCCGGCAACTGTCCGTTCGGTGACCTCAGCACACAGCACCCGGTGATCTGTGCAGTCGACCGGGGAATCGTGCGCGCCATGCTGCTCACGCTGCACGGTGAAGGTGAGCCATCGCTGCTGGGTACCCGGCCCACGGGCTCGGCGGAGTGCACGTCGCTGATCGGCTAGCACCGCGGCGCAGCGGCGGGTGCGTCAGGCACCGCCGAGTCTGACGAGCGGACTGCTTTCCACCAATCGCGGACACGCCGCATTTGGAAGACCCTCGTCTCCCCGAACGAACTCAGGGTTTCGGGCTCACACCGTTCTGGGTTAGTGGCGTCAACCTGAGAAGATTTCCCGATGACCACCCCCTCCACCATGGCGGCCTCCGGCGCTGTCGCCCTTCCGCCCATCGCCGCGTCGGTCCGAAACGCGGTGAAGCAGTACGGAACCGGCGAGAGCGCAGTGTTTGCCCTCAACGACGTCACGGTCGACTTTGCACGAGGCGAATTCACCGCCATCATGGGCCCGTCCGGTTCTGGCAAATCGACGCTGATGCACTGTGCCGCTGGCCTCGATGAGCTCAGCAGCGGCGACGTGTTCATCGGCGAAACCCGGCTCGGCGGGCTCAAGGAAGCCGCCCTCACAAACCTGCGCAGAGACAACGTGGGCTTCGTGTTCCAGGCGTACAACCTCATCCCCACGCTCACCGCGCGGGAAAACATCCTGCTCCCGATGACGCTGGCAAAGGCGACCCCTGATACAGCCTGGGTCGACAACGTGGTTGACGCCGTGGGGCTCACCGACCGGCTCAGCCACCGGCCGAGCGAATTGTCTGGTGGCCAGCAACAACGCGTCGCCGTGGCCAGGGCGCTGGCCAGCCGGCCGCAGATCATCTTCGCCGACGAGCCGACGGGCAACCTCGATTCCGCAACGGGCGACGAAATTCTCACGTTCATGCGGCGGGCCGCCACCGATTTCGGGCAGACCATCGTGCTGGTCACCCACGATCCCAACGCGGCGTCTTACGCCAACCGGGTGCTCTTTCTCGCCGACGGCAAGATCGTCGACGAGATGCGCGACCCCGATGAAGAGCGGGTTCTCCACCGCATGCGCCGCTTCGGACGCTGAGGCCTCGTCATGTTCAAGCTCGCATTCCGCAACCTTTGGGCCTACAAACGGCGCCTGTTTACCAGCGGCTTCGCCGTTGTGTTGGGCGTGTCGTTCTTGTGCGGTTCGTTCATTTTCACCGACACCCTCAAAGGTCTCTTCAGTGACCTGTTCTCCTCGTCGGTCAAAGGCGTCGATGCAGTCGTGCGCGCCGAGCAGGGATTCGATCTCGGCAACGAGGGCGGCCCGTACGACGACGGTAGATCGCTGTTGAAAATGGACCTGGGTGACCAACTCCGACAGGTGGGCGGCGTGGCTGCCGTCGATCCGGTGTACTCCGGCTACGCCCAGTTGCTCAACAAGAAGGGCAAGCTGGTGCGTACCGGCGGAGCGCCCACATTCGGGTCGCTCTGGGCGAGTGACAGCGAGCTCAGCGCGTACAAGATCCTCAACGGCCGCCCGCCAACCGCCGACAACGAGATCGTCCTCGACCGGGGGCTCATCAAGACGACCGGCTACAAGGTGGGCGACACCGTCAAGGTCAACACCAGCGGGCCAGTTGTCGAGTTCCTCGTTGTCGGCGACGCCACTTTCGGCACATCAGACAGCGCGTTGGGGGCAACCGCTGTGTTCTTCTCGCCCACGCGAGGCGCCGAGCTGATGGGCAAGGCGGGGCAGGTGCAGGCGTTCATCGTCCGCGCCTCCAAAGGTGTGACGCAACGTCAGGTTGTGCGAGATATCAACGCAGCGACGACTTCGGTCTCCAGCGTCACCGGAGCAAAACTCGACGTCATCACCGGCACCGCCTACGACGCCGAGCAGCAGTCGTTCGTCAACACGATCTTCAAGTTCATCAACTACTTCTTCACGGCGTTCGCAGTGATTGCGCTGTTCGTCAGCATCTTCGTGATCGCCAACTCGTTCTCCATCGTCGTAGCCCAACGCAATCGTGAAATGGCGATGCTGCGAGCGATCGGGGCAGGCAGACGCCAGGTCATGGCTGCCACCTTCATCGAAGCGCTTCTTGTCGGGTTGATCGCATCTGTCGTCGGGATCGCATGCGGGTTCGGCGTGGCCTGGCTGATCCGCCTGGGGCTCAACTGGTCGTCCGGCGGAGACGGGAGCGGCCTTCCTTCCAGTCCGTTCAAGCTTCTCCCACGCACGGTCATCGTGGGCATGTTGGTGGGGACAATCGTCACCGTGCTGTCGTCAGTCCTACCAGCGCTCCGAGCATCTCGTGTCAAGCCGCTGGCCGCGCTGCAAGCTGTCGCCCTCGATCGAGCGGGCACTTCGAAAATGCGTTTGGCTTGCGGCATGATCAGCATTGCGGTCAGCGCTGCGATGTTGGGCATTGGCCTCGCAGGCTCAGGCGGAACCGGGGCGCGCAACGTCGGCATCGCGGCGGGAGTTTTTCTCATCGCAACGGTGTTTCTCGGCCCCCTTGCGGCGAAACCGATTGCCGGTTCGCTGGGTCGTCGGTGGTACGGGTGGGTTATCGCAGTGTTCGGCGTTTTCTACACACCGATCGCCACCGTTGCTGCCCTTGGACTCAGCGCACTCGCAACAAAGTCCCTCGGCGATCAATTTTCTCTGTGGAAGCTGCTCGGACTCGCACTCGCGATTGCGCTCGTCCCCGTTGCAGCAATTTCCGGATACACACTCGTCCGGACAGGTATCCAGGCCAATGGCGTCACCGGCCAGATCGCACGGGAAAACTCGGTTCGCAATCCGACCCGAACATCGGCCACGGCGCTTGCTCTCACCATCGGCACAGCCGTGGTTTGCGCAATATTCGTGTTGTCGAGTTCGTTGAAGGGAACGTTCCGCGGGGCACTGGAAAACTCCGTGAAATCGGATTTCGTAGTAGCCAGCGGAACCGATTTCGGGTTCCCGATCGAAGTCGAGGACCGCATCAAAACCATCCCCGGCCACGTGGCTTCCTCCGGTCAGCGGTTTAGCAGGATCGAATACAAGGACAAACAGCGAACCCTTGGGGTCGTCGACGAAAACGGCATCGGTGCGGTCGTCGACCTCGGTGAAGTGAAGGGCGACATCACACAACTGTCCAAACCCGACTCAATCGCAGTGGACAAAAAAGCTGCTGCGGACAACGGGCTCGTGCTCGGCGATACCCTCGCCCTCAAGTTCCCTACCGGAACGACGGCGACGTTCAACCTGGTCGCCATCTACGACAACGCCGAAGGCCTCGGCAATACGTACTACCTGATAGGGCGAGAGAACGGCGACCGCTTCACCCCGAGCGAAGTCTCCAACTTCACCTACGTCAAGACCGACGGCAAGGACCGAAAGGCGTTTCAAGCTGCCGCCGACAAGTCGCTGGAGCAGTTCCCTGCGGCAGAGTTGAAGACAAAAAAGCAGTTCGCCGATCAGCAGGTCGGACAGTTCAACCAGTTCCTCGCACTCATCAACGCATTACTTGCCCTGGCGATCATCATCGCCATCCTGGGCATTGCCAACACACTGCGGTTGTCAATCTATGAACGCATTCGGGAGATCGGACTGTTGCGTGCCGTCGGCCAAAGCCGTCAGCAGGTCCGCGCAATGATCCGCTGGGAGGCGATCGTCGTCGCGACCTTCGGAACCATCCTCGGCATGGTGATCGGCACGGGATTCGGTTCGGCCCTCGTCAAAGTCCTCGCTAAGGACGGGTCGGTCAAACTGGCCATACCGTGGTCCACGATCCTGGGTCTCACACTGCTGGCTTCGTTGGTGGGACTTTACGCAGCACGCAAGCCGGCGAAGGACGCAGCGAAGATGAATATCCTGCAGGCCATCGCCACCGACTGACCCGACTGGTCACCCCGCACGCGACGTTGCTGCCCGGCCGCCGTTCCCGCGGGGCGAAATCGCTCGAATACCCCTCTGTATTCGTTCCGTCATGATCAGCGGCTGCCACCCAGACTCGAAACCCCTTCAGCGTTCGTTCCGTCATGATCGATTTCGAGTGGGTGTCTCCTGCAGCTTTGGGTGTGTCCAGCAGCATGCTGGGCACGCCCAAAGCTGCAGACCACGCCCACCCCGGCCAGACCATTACGGAACGAACGCAGATGCTGGCTGAAGGGGTCCGATCTGTGCGGCTGACAACCGCCCCGAACCGCTGACTACTTACGAGCGGCGCTTGGTGCGGGTGACGTCGAAGGCACGGGCGAGCAGCGGGCTGGCAGCCCGGTCCGGTTCGTCGATGTCGATGGTGGACACAACATCGCGATATGCGGCGGGTAGGTCGTAGGAACCCAAGTCGACGACGACGTCGCAATCGTTCGGTGCGAACGAGCCGGACCGTTGCGTGGTCACGTCGACCACGACCTCGATCTGCCCCGCAGTCGGCCCTCCACTCGCCCCAGCCTCGCGAAGGTCGAACTGGTCGTCGTCCAGAGGCGAGCGGTCGTCGTCGGAACCGGCAACCCCAGGCAGAGGGCTACGACGCCGTTTATCACGGCGCTTCGATGCGACCAGCGGTCTGGCAACCTCGACGGCCGGCATCGCCTCGGGCAATGCAGGGACCTCGTAATGCTCGCCGTCGAAAAGCGGCGGGCGCACCGAGCGGTTGTCCACCAGCGTCCAGCCGCGCGGCACCACGATCTTCTCGGCGTGCGAGAAGCAGAGCATGCCAGCACCGACCTCGCCGATATCGAGGTCGATGGACACGACCCGGTTGGTGACATCGAGCATCAGGCGAGCCGACGCCGGCCGCGCACAATCTGCCCGACCGCACTGACGGGCGACACGGTTCGTGGGGTGATCAGGTTCACCGTGGCCGAGACGGGGCCTGCGCATGGTCAAACGGTAGCTGGTCCGGGGTGTGTCGCACCCAACACGCCCACCCCAGTTGCGCAATCCTCGGGTTCGCGGTTGACCGGCGGAACGGTCAGCGCAGCGCGGACCCATAACACCGACATCCAGAACGTGACAGCCCCGATGATGTGGACGAACACCAATCCGGCCGGAACCTGGTTGAACCACTGCACGTATCCGATCGAACCCTGCACCACAACGACGAACAGCAGCAACTGCACACGACGGCGCAAGTCGGTTGTCACAGCAGAGGTGGCCACCGAACTCGCACTCGTCGGACTCCTCCAGGCGCACCACGCCAGCGCCACGGCGCACGCCAGGGCCGCCCATGCCGCAAGCGAATGAACCCTGGCCACCGAGATCATCGCGAACCCCAGCCGTTCAGCAGCGTCGTCGCCCGCATGCGGCCCGGACCCGGTCACGATCGTCCCAAGGAACAATGTGAGCAGCGCGAAACCAGTCAGGGCCCGACCCAGCCACCGTTCGACCTCGCCGAACGCGGGTCTGCGGGTGCGTCCCCACAACCCAGGGGTCGGTGCTGCTTCAGCGCTGCGATGAAGCAGCACCAGGCCCGCTGCGAGCGCAGCGATGGCGAGCAGGAAATGCGACAGCACCCACGTCGGGGGCAGCGCCTTCTTGACCATCAGCCCACCGAGAACCGCGTTGCCCATGATGGCCACCACCACGACGAGCGCAGGACGGACAAGATCTCGGCGGTACGGGACTCGGACAACCGTGGCCAACACGCCAACGCCAGCGGCGAAGACGCAGAGCCCGGTCACGATGCGATTGCCGAACTCGATGAGCCCGTGCGCGTCTGACAACTCGGGGGTGACGCTTCCGTTGTTGCACGTCGGCCAGTCGACGCAGCCGAGACCGCTGCCGGTGAGACGCACCGCAGCACCCGTGAGGATGATGAACCCGAGCAGCCCTGCGCTGACAAAAGCGATACGCCGCAGGGTTGACGGCGTGACACGTACCCAGCGTCCGAGCACAATGACCGCAACCACCATGACCGCCAGTGTGTTGACTGCAGACACGCCGTAGCGAAGAACCGCCACCGATTGCTTCGCCGCACCCTGAGCCGCCGCGGTGCCAACCACCACCGCAACACCCCCACCGATTGCCGTCCGCGTGCGACCCGAGGACCATCGGACCACGCTTCGGATTATCGCGACCGATCGCCCGTTGGCCGCCGTGGGATCACTGCAATCAAGTTGTTCGGCCCGTTCGCGCCACGACGCAAACGGGCGACGTGAACTCGTGGTGGGCGCTGCCACCTCAGCCACCTCAGTCACCCCAGTGACGCTGCTCCAGGAACGGATCGCCGTACATGTTGTACCCGTTGCGTTCCCAGAACCCGGCCTTGTCCTGGGTCATCAGCTCGATGCCGCGGATCCACTTGGCCGACTTCCACAGGTACAGATGTGGGACCAGTGAGCGGAGCGGAAACCCGTGCTCACCCTCGAGCGGCTCGCCCTCGTAGCTGTACGCAAGCAGCGCCACCCGTGGCGCGATGACATCGGCCAGCGGCAGGTTTGTCGTGTAGCCGAACTCGCAATGGAACATCACGTGCGTGGCGTCGGGGGATGGTCCGGCCTCGTCGATGAGATCGGCCAGCGAGCAGCCGGTCCAGACGGTGTCGAACTTGGACCACTTCGTGACGCAGTGGATGTCGGTGGTGATGTTGACGGCAGGGCGGGCGAGCACGTCGGCCCACGACAGCGTGAGCGGTTTGGCGACCGCACCCCCGACGGCGAGCGACCAGTCGGACAGGTCGCCGTAGTCGGGTACGTCACCCACGTGCAAGACCGGGAACCGGTCGGTGAAGTACTGCCCCGGAGGGAGGCGCGCCGGGTCGATGCCCCGGGCCTCGAGGTCCTTGCGATTGCGGTCGAAGAAGCTCACGGTCTCAGTTTCTCACGGGTGTTCTAGGATGCATCACCGGCCGTTCAGCCGGGACTCACCCGGGCTCTCGCAGCGGCAAGTGGAGTCCCGAAGATGAACCTCGACACCGTCCGCATCGGCCTCACGTTCGACGACGTCCTTATCGTGCCCGCCCGGTCAGCCATCCGCAGCCGCGGCGACGTATCGATGCGCACACAGCTCACTCGAAACCTCATCATCGACATCCCGGTGACTGCAGCCAACATGGACACCGTGTGCGAATGGGAGATGGCCGTGGCCATCGGGGGGCTCGGGGGCATCGGCATGATCCACCGGTTCTTCACCGTCGAACAGCAGGCTGCCCAGATCCGCAAGGTGAAGGGCGAGGGACTGCTGGTCGGCGCGGCAGTCGGAACCGACCACGATGCGGCCACCCGGGCCAAGGCGTGTATCGATGCGGGCGTCGATGTCTTGGTGCTGGACATCGCTCACGGGCACTCCGACCACGCCATCGACACGGTCCAGTTGCTGAAGAAGGAATTTCCTGGAATCGATGTAATCGCAGGCAACGTGGCAACCAGGGTAGGGGCCGAAGATCTCATCCGGGCCGGAGCAGACGGTATCAAGGTCGGTGTCGGCCCCGGCGGCGTGTGCACGACGCGCATCGTTGCGGGCGTCGGGGTACCGCAGCTCACGGCAATCAACGACTGCGCCGGTCTTGACGTTCCCATCATCGGAGACGGCGGCATCCGCACCTCGGGCGACATCGCCAAAGCCTTGGCCGCAGGGGCCAACAGCGTGATGATCGGGTCCATGTTCGCCGGCACGAAGGAAAGCCCGGGCGAGGTCGAGCAGTCCCCGCACGGGTTGGTGAAGCGTGTTCGCGGCATGGCCTCGTTCGAAGCGCTCGAACGCCGCGCGCAGCGGCAGGGGACGGAACTGGACGAGGAGTACCTCGAACAGCGCGCTCCGGAAGGTGTCGAAGGCACCGTGCCGTACAAGGGCAGTGTGGTGCAACTCGTCAACAAACTGATGGCCGGGGTGCGGTCGTCCATGAGTTATGTCAACGCCACCACCATCGACGAGTTCCAGGCCAACGCCGAGTTCATCCGCATCACCAACGCCGGCCTGACCGAGAGCCACCCCCACGCCACACTGCGGTAGCGGCGCCGCGAGAGAGGTTCCCCCCAGTGCTGGGAGCAATCCACCTCGCAGTTCGAGTCCGAGGTGGATTGCCGCACCTAGGCACGCCGATTGCGCCGTGTACGGTCGGGAGCGGTCCGCAGGCCGCACCGACCGTGCACACGCACACCAGGGAGAAATTCAGATGCCACAGCAGGTTCGAGGAGTCGTCGCCAAAGCGAAGGGACAACCGGTCAGCATCGAGACGATCATCGTGCCGGACCCAGGTCCGGGCGAAGCGGTGGTCAAAATTGCGGCTTGCGGCGTGTGCCACACCGACCTGCATTACCGCGAGGGCGGCATCAACGACGAGTTCCCGTTCCTGCTGGGACATGAAGCGGCAGGTTTCGTCGAGTCGGTCGGCCCGGGCGTGACCGAGGTTGCACCGGGCGACTACGTCATCCTCAACTGGCGCGCAGTCTGCGGGCAATGCCGCAGTTGCCGACGCGGCCGCCCGTGGTATTGCTTCAACACTCATAACGCGACGCAGAAGATGACGCTGGAAGACGGCACCGTGCTCTCCCCCGCACTCGGCATCGGAGCGTTCATCGAGAAGACACTCGTTGCTGCAGGTCAGTGCACCAAGATCGATCCAGCCGCATCGCCAACCGCCGCTGGTCTGCTCGGCTGCGGAGTGATGGCTGGGCTGGGCGCAGCGATGAACACCGCCAACATCAGCCGCGGTGACACAGTTGCAGTGTTCGGCTGCGGTGGCGTTGGCAACGCTGCAATTGCGGGTGCCCGTCTCGCGGGAGCGGCCACCATCGTTGCGGTCGACTTGGACGAGCGCAAGCTCGCCATCGCCAAAGAATTCGGCGCAACCCACACCGTCAACGCGTCGACGGAAAATGTGGTCGAAGCGGTCAAGGCCGCGACGGGTGGCAACGGCGCCGATGTCTGCATCGAAGCCGTCGGCAATCCAGCCGTTTATAAGCAGGCATTCGAAGCCCGCGATCTTGCCGGAACAGTCGTGTTGGTCGGCGTACCCAATCCGAGCCACACGTTGGAACTGCCGTTCATCGAGGTGTTCGGCCGCGGTGGATCCTTGAAATCGTCGTGGTACGGCGATTGTCTTCCGTCACGAGACTTTCCGATGCTCATAGACCTGTATCTCCAGGGTCGGCTCGACCTCGACCGGTTCGTGTCCGAGACAATCTCGATCAATGATGTCGAGGAGGCGTTCCACAAGATGGAACGTGGCGAAGTTCTCCGCAGCGTCGTGGTGATGTGAACACCACTATGCCAGCAGATAATACGTCAACATACGGTCCTGGAATTGAGCTCGTCACCACCGAAGGTATCTTCTCGCTCGACGGAGACGACTTCGAGGTCACCAACAACGTCTGGATCATCGGCAACGACACCGAAGTCATCGTGTTCGATGCCGCTCACGATGCGTCTCGCATCTACAGCGCAGTCAACGGCCGAGCGGTCCGCAGCATCGTGTGCACACACGGGCACAACGATCACATCAACGCTGCTGCCGCGTTGGCCGAGATGACCGACGCTCCGATCGTCCTTCATCCCGCCGACCGTATGCTGTGGGACGTGGTCTACCCGGGCGTCAGTCCTGACCGTGATCTCGTACCCGGTTCGACGATCGAGGTCGCAGGGCACCGGCTCGGTGTCCTGCACACGCCCGGCCATTCGCCCGGCTGCTGTTGTTTCTACATAGAGGCAACGGGCCGGCTTCTTTCGGGCGACACCTTGTTCTGCGGTGGTCCCGGCGCAACCGGGCGCAGCCACAGCGACTTCCCCACCATCGTGCGGTCCATCGCCAATACGCTGCTCACCCTGCCTGACCACACAGTCATTCACACCGGTCACGGCGACTCCACCACCATCGGTGCCGAACGCGCCGGAGTCGAAGCGGCCCTCGCCGAGCTGTAGACAAGGGCCCAAAGAGGCAGCGATACAGCAGAAGCTCGGATCAGTTGATCGGTGGGGCAAGACCCAGGTCTGCTCGCAACGCGCCCGTGAGCTGGTCGATCTGCGGATTGTGATCAAGCGTGTCGAGCGTTCTGAGCGCGGTACGGGCTGCATCGTCGTCGCCGAAATCGCGCGCTGCCATCACGGCACGGAATGCGTATGCGTCCGCGTACGTCGGGTCCCTCTTTACCGCTTCGTCGATGCGACGTTTCGCAGCGGTCAGCAACGCAGTGCGCTGTTCACCTTCGGCGGCCTGTGCATAGATGCGCAACTGCCAGCCTCCGTAGGCCCACGCCGACACGACCTCGGGGTTGAGTTTGGTGACCTGGTCGTAAGCCTCGATTGAACCGAGGGGGTCGGAGGAGGTGAGCTCCTGTGCTCGCTGCATCAGCTCGGTGATCTTCTCTGTGCGTGGATCTTGTGCCGCGTTGCCGGTGATCGTGTCACCGGCCTTGCGTTCACCGAGCGAAGCTGCGATGAGGAACCCGCAGCCGACGGCGAAGACCGTTGCAACGCTGAAGAACGCGACCGTCCGCCGACGCAAGCGCGCTTGGCGTGCGTCAGTCAGTTCATCGCGGCGAAGCTGCTCCTGGTCGCCCTCGATGCGTCGCTGTACATCGGCCAAACGCCCCTGATAGTCAGCGCGCAGAGCAAGTAGATCAGCTTCGCCGAGGTCGCCGGCTGCGTGCTCCAGGTCGAGATCGTCGAGCGACCGGAGGAGGAAATCGCGTTCGGCGGCAAGGCCGACATGCTGCAGTTCGCTCATCGGACCGCTGCCTCTCGTGCCCGGGCGACGGCGGCAAGATCACCGGCATCGGCCTGTCGGCGCCCACTACGGCTCCACCGGCGCAGTGCCTGTGCCAGGCCCGCAAAGGCGAGGATGAGGAACGCGATCGGGGCGACCCACACAACAGCACCTGCGCCGGTAGCAGGCGGGTTGGTCAGCAGTCCATCCCCGTATTTGGCAGAGATGTAGGCCATGACCTGCGGGTCAGAGCGGCCCAAGTCTACCTGACGGCGGATCTCGTCGTGGATGGCGAGGGCCAACCCAGTACGTGACTGGGAGACGGAGAGTCCCTGGCATGTTGGGCACTTGACCCGACTGGCAATGGCGGCGGTGCGTTGGGCCGGGGTTTCCGGCGAAGACCGGCGGGACCCAACCGCAAGCGCCATCAGGGCCAGCACCGCAAGTACTACGAGCGGGACCCACCGTTTCATTGACCAGAACCCGTGGAGGGAACAGCGCTGGCAGGGCTGCTGAACTCGTCCAGCGTTTCTTGCAATCGGGTTTCGCTCAGCCCACCTTTGAACCACACCGCAACCTGTCCGTTCGGCGCAATGAGATACGACTCAGGTAGGCCGGTGATTCCGTAGTCAACCACGGCACGGGTGTTGTCCAGAACGGGCCAGCTGCCACCGTTCTCGGCGAAGAACGAACGAACGTTCTCGACCGTGTCTTCGTTAATGACGCTCAGCACGTCGACATCGGGATTCGCCTTCGAAAACGCGACGATCTCGGGGTGTTCTCGCAGACACGGAGGACACCACGTTGCGAAAAAGTTCACCAAGGTCCAGTGCCCCTGATACGACGAGAGCTGGAACCGCTTACCGGTCAATATATCTTCGCCAGTGATCTCAGGAGCGACCTTCCCAACAAGGGGCGACACCGTGCTGCGCTCGGCCGCCGTCTGACGCGTCGCCAGCACACCGACCAGCACGAGGGTGACCAGACCGATTCCGAGTGCGACAATGCGTGGACCGCGCCAAGATGAGCCAGCAGCGCCGGGCCGGGGAGCCGATTGCCCGTCCAGCGACAACTGCTGTTCGGTCGGCACACCTGTGGGAACTGTCGGTTCAGGGGACTCAGTCATGGGGCAACTACCAGGCGGAGCTGATCTTCATCGGCCTTGGACATCGCCGACGCAGGTGCAACGGCCCGGCGCCGACGCCCTGGCACGATGCTCAGCATGGTTCCAAGTGCCATGACGAACCCGCCGACCCACAACCACAACACCATCGGCTCGATCTTCACTTCGATCACCGCTTCGGGACGGGTCTTGTCCGGCAGGCGGACGATGCGGAAGTACAGGTCCTTCGTGAGGCCCGTGTGCACGGAAGGCGTCAGGATGGGTTGCCCGCTCTCCAGGAACTTGGTCATCGCAGGCGCATCGATGCGCCCCCCGTCGGTCTGCACCCGCACCCGGGTGATCTCCCGATCACTGCGCCGCTCGATCGGTGCCACATCGATGAACTTGATCGTATGTGAGCCTACTGTTCCGGACTGCCCCGGGGTGAGCACCAGTTGCTCGGTTCGCGTGTAGGCGCCCCCGGCTGCGATTGCGACCGCACACAGCACCACACCGATGTGCACGACCATGCCGCCGTTGGCCCGTCCGACGAGACCCGAAAGCATCGACCGCCCGGCACGCCGCGCCGCCCGAATTGCGAGCAGAAGCTGACGCACGGCTGCGCCTCCGGCGAGCGCCGCGAGCGCGAACGTCAGCAGCGGGTACAAACCCCGCAACCCGCCAACCACACAGGCGACCAGTGTCACCGTGGCTGCAGTCACGGGCCACAACAGGCGCGTGCGCAGCAGTTCGCCCGAAGCTTTCCGCCACGGCAACACCGGCGCTACCGCCATAAGGAACAGCAGCGTGACCCCGATCGGCCGCGACATGCGATTGAAATACGGTGCACCGACGCTGAGTTGGTCGCCGTTCCATACTTCGATGAGCAGCGGGAACACGGTGCCCAGCAGCACGACGAAGGCAAACGCTCCGAACAGGATGTTGTTCGCAAGGAAGGCACCTTCGCGAGACAGTGGTGAGTCGATGGCGCCAGGCGACCGCAGCCGGTCCCCGCGCCAACCGATCAGACCCACCGTCAGAAGCACCACCACCGTGAAAAGCCCAAGTAGCCACGCACCGATGGTGGAGTTCGAGAACGCGTGAACCGACTGCACAACACCCGACCGGGTGAGGAACGTGCCAAGGATGGTGAGCGAGAACGTGGCACAGACCAGGGACAGATTCCACACGCGCAACATGCCACGTCGTTCTTGCACCAACACGGAATGGATGTACGCCGTACCTGTCAACCACGGGAGGAGGGAAGCATTCTCAACCGGGTCCCAGCCCCAGTATCCACCCCAGCCCAACACCTCGTAGCTCCACCAGCCGCCGAGCACGATGCCAAGCGTGAGGCACCCCCACGCGATCAGTGTCCAACGGCGGGTCTCGAGCAGCCAGCCTTCACCTACCCTGCCGGTGATCAGCGCGCTGATGGCGAACGCGAACGGGACCGTGAAGCCGACGTATCCGAAATACAGCAACGGGGGGTGGAACGCCATCAGGATGTGGTTCTGCAACAGCGGGTTAGGGCCACGGCCTTGTGCCGGTGGAAACTCCAGCACCCGGAATGGGTTCGCCGGGCCGATCATCACGCCGAAGAAGAACACGCACACGCCCAGCATCACGGCAAGCGCCCACGAGACCAGCGGATCGTCGAGCTGGTCGCGGAAGTGACGCCACACCACAGCCAGGTACATCGCGAGGACGAAACCCCACAGCAGAATCGACCCTTCGAGCGCCGCCCACATACCCGAGATGGTGAACAACAGCGGGGTGGTCGTGGAGTTGTTCTTCTGCACGTACTCCAACGAGAAGTCGTGCCGGATGAGTGCAACTTGCATGGCCCCCACCGCGAGCACCGAACCAACAAGGACGTACGGCATGAATCGCGTTGCCATGCGCCGGGCACCTGGATTGCCGCGGACGGCGCCGTAGACCAGCAGGCCGCACGCGCACAGCGAGCCGACGAAGGCCATGATGACGCCGAAGGCGCCGAGACGGGCAGTCATGAAACGCGCTTACGGTGCTGAAGCTTTGACACGACCAGGGTTCTCTGACTTGTAGTCGGCACTGTGTTTGACCGCCATCCGGTCGGACAGGAACACAAGCGTTCCGGTGGAGCCTGCAAAATGCCCGTCAAGCAAGACGGGCATTCCTGGCCGGAACAACTCCGGTGGCACGCCGGTATGCAACACCGGGATCTGTACGCCGTTCTGCTCGATGGTGAACGAGACCTGCCGCCCCGTCTCGGTGACCGTTCCGTCGACCACGACACCGATGAGCGAGAACCGCCTAGTGCCGAGCGAGGAGCGTTGGGCAAGCGCTTCGTCGGCAGGCCGAAAGAATTGCGATGCGTCTCCCAGGCCTCGGACCAGTACGAAACCAAGCGCGCAGACGATTGCTCCGAGAGCAACGAAGACCCGGGTACGGGATCCGCGGCGGGTGGGGACCACAACTGGCGCAACCGAGGGAAGAGCAACAGGATCGTTGACCATAGTTGCGTCGGTTGGATCGGGATTGCGGAACGACACGACTCAGCTGTCCTGACTGCGTGGCTCTGCCGAGTGCAGATCCTGTGCATCTACCGCCTGCTGCAGCGCCAGCACCTTTGCGGCTACTCGCCGGCCTTCGAGCACCGTGAACGCGGCATAACACCCGCTGGCACCGAACGCCACCAGGAACCCCACGACGGCATACGCGTTCACGCAGGGATACCCGATCGAGCAACGCGTCCCTCGGCCTGGCGCGCCGTGATTGCCGTGTCCAGGTCGTCACCGAGCAACGCGTCGTTCCACCGTTCGATGCGGGTGCGGTGAATCATCAGCCATGAGAACAACACCGTGAACGCCACGAAACTCAGCAGCATGGTGGCAAGCGGCATGCCATCGATGGACGGCTTTTCTGGTTTGGCAAGCGTTGGGCCCTGGTGCAGGGTGTCCCACCACAGAACGCTGAAGTGCACGATGGGAACGTTGACGAACGCGAGCAACGATCCGAGCGCGGTTCGCCTGGCCCGCGAGGTTGGCGACGACGGCAGCTGGCGAAGCGTGACGACCCCGAGGTACATCAGCAACAGCACCAGGGTGCTGGCCATCCGAGCGTCTCGCAGGCGAAAGAACGTGCCCCAAGTGCCACGGCCCCAAATTGCGCCGAGGACGAACGTCATCGAAACGAAGAACACACCGATATGGGCCGCAGCGCCCGCTGCATGATCCCAGCCGATCTTGCGGGTGCGGGGCCATAGCCACAGCAAGGCACACACCACGTTGGTGGCAAAGGCCGCATAGGAAACCCACGCAGTAGCCGGGTGGACATAGATCAACCGAGACGCTTCGCCCTGCACGTAGTCGGGCGCCGGCGTCGTGATCGCGAGGACGGAGACGAGGGCAAGCAGGACGAAGGCCGATGCCCCCAGCAGCCACGAGATGGTTTGCCTGTCGCGGACCAACCGGGAGCGTCGACCTTCCGCCTGAGGTGGCTGATTTGTGCTCGGGCTCATCACTCCTCCATCAGGGCGCCGTAGGCGAGCACCCCAACCGCGACATAGACCACCGCGAACACCGCATCGACCCGAACCCAGGCCCACCCGGCGGCAGTTTCTGCCGTGAGTGCCCCCTGCCACGCCTGCACCGAAGCCAACAGCAGGGGCACGGTAATGGGCAGCAAAAGGACGGGTAACAGTGTCTCACGTACCCGGATTCCGGCCGACAGCGCGGCGTAACAGCTAGCCACCGCGCTGAGAGCGATAGTGGCCAGCACCATGACCGTGACGATCAGCAGCCAGGCCCCGGGAGAGGAGGGAACTGACACTCCGAACGCCACGCAGACAACGCCGCCGAGCAGCACTTCGATCGCCAGCAGTTGCAACGCCACGGCAGCGGCTTTTCCGACGAAGACGCCAGCTGGGTCCAGGCCCCACAGACGCAGTTGGTCCCACGCACCGTCGTCCAGTTCGGACGATATCGAGCGCTGAACAAGCATCACTGCGCTGAACAGGACAGCAAGCCAGAACACGCCAGGAGCCACGTACGCAACCGGCACCGTGTCGCCGGACACCAGTGGGTCATTGACCAGAACGCGATCAAGACCGAACGCGAACAGCAACACAACTGTGAAGACAAATGGCAAAACCTGCCGAAGGGCAACGTGCGACCGCCACTCGACGGCCAAGTCTTTGGCAAGTACGACGCGGGCGTCATTCCACATCAGAGTCTCCGTGTTCGACCCGCGTGGTGTCGACGGCACGACCGCCCTGCACGTGCACGACAGAATCCGCCAGCCGAGCCGTTCGTTCGGTGTCGTGCGAAGCAATCAGCACGGTGGTACCGCAACCGACCGCCTCTCGCACCAGTTCATCGAGGAGGTCACGTCCGTCGGGGTCAAGTGCTGCATGCGGTTCGTCGAGCAACCACAGTGGTACTTCTCGGGCCAACAATGAAGCGAGAGCAACCCGCCGCCGCTGCCCCGCAGACAGGTGAGCGACGCGCAGATCTCGAAGGCGGCCGTCAAGCCCGAGTCGCGTGAGGGACGAATCGATGGCCTGGCCGGTACCGCTCCCGGCGGCCCGAACTGCGAACCGGACATTCTGCTCGACGCTGAGGTCGGCATACAGGCCGGTCGCATGGCCGAGATATCCAAGGTGGCGCCGCACCGAACGTCGATCAGCGCGGACGTTGCTGCCCAGCACGGTGACCGTCCCTCGCAGCGCCGGCACCAGCCCGGCAGCGACCCGCAACACCGTGGTCTTGCCTGCGCCGTTAGGCCCCTTCAAGACGCATACGTGACCGCGCGGAACGGTGAGATCGAGCCCGGACAACGCCGGGAAGGTACCAAGCACCGCGACGACTGCGACCATGTGAACTGCGGGGCCCAGATCCCCTTCCCGTTCGTCCACACCGACCACGCTACCGGCGAACGGAGAGATCGAAGCCCGGTGCTCGGAGACTCCGGCCATGTTGGGCGATCTTCGGAGTTCAGGTTGGGCGCTGTTCGACGGTCGTGTTGGGCGATGTTCGACGGTCAGGGCGAGAGCCGGACCGCTCGTGGCACGATCCGATCCAGTCGAACCGCCCAAACCGTCGCAACAGCTGCCAACAGGGCACCGAACAACCACGTCCCGCGAAAGCTGATGCCGAGCCCGACGCCGGCGATCGCGCTCGACAGCCCGAAGCCACCTTGGAACATCATCATCTGCAGCCCGAAATAGCGGCCGAGCAGCCGCGGGGGTGCAAGGTCCGCCGTCAGCGGCCCTCGGGTTGGTCCGAGGCACGCCTCACCCAGCCCACCGATGCATTGTGCGCCGACGACCAGCCACGCTGCGCCAACGAGGGACTGGCCAACAGACACGATGCCGAACACGAACGCCAGCAGAAACATCACGAACATCACAGCAAGGGCAAGGAGTCGCGCCCGTCCCCTGATCAACCGGGTGACGGCAAGCTGTGTGACGATCACGGCGACAGCACCCGAAGTGGCAACGAGACCAACCATTTTCTCCGAGGCACCCAACCGTTTTAGGAACGTCGTCGGCATCACCAGGAACACCAGGCCGAACATCATCCCGGCGGCAAGATCGAGCGGCAGCAGCCGAACGAAGAAGCGGTCCCTGAAAACCTCCCGATAGGAGCCTTCCGGTGCAATCTCGTCCGCCGGGTCGTTGGTCCGGACCGGGTGGAGAAAGACCGCGATCAACGCGTATCCGAGGAACGACACGGAGTTGCCGAGGAACATCACATCGAACGTGACGGGCCGATCGGTCTTGAGGAAAAACCCTGCACCCGCAATCCCAATTCCTGCGCCGATGTTGAGCGCGATCCGAACCCACGAAGAAATCAGCGGCCGTTGTGCCGGTGTCACGAGAACCGCCGCAAATGCGTTCTGTGCCGGACCCATCAAACCCTGGGCGACGCCGCCGAGGATGGTTACGACGAAGGCAGCGGGCAAAGACGACACGAGTGCGTACAGGGCATAGACAACCGCCGCAAAGACGAACGCGCACAGGAGCGCAGGCTTCGGGCCGAAACGGTCTGCCAACCAACCACCGACGGAAGCCATAGCGAGACCCACTACCGCCACCAGCGTCATCAAGGCGCCGGCCCACGCACTCGACAGCTTCAGTACATCGGTGAAGAAGATGAACAGAAAGCCGAACAGCATCCCGTTGCCGATCATGTTGACCAGCGTGGCCACCAGATA
>JANNBN010000003.1:0-20577 GCA_031385545.1 Acidimicrobiia bacterium
ATGGCTAAGGCAAAGTTCGAGCGGAACAAGCCGCACTTGAATATCGGTACTATGGGTCATATTGACCATGGGAAGACGACGTTGACGGCGGCGATTACGAAGACGTTGCATGATCATAATCCGTCGACGGCGTTTACGCCGTTTGATCAGATTGATAAGGCGCCTGAGGAGAAGGCTCGGGGTATTACGATTTCGATTGCGCATGTGGAGTATGAGACGGATTTGCGTCATTATGCGCATGTTGATATGCCGGGTCATGCGGATTATGTGAAGAATATGATTACGGGTGCTGCGCAGGTTGATGGTGCGATTTTGGTGGTTGCTGCGACGGATGGTCCGATGCCGCAGACGCGTGAGCATGTGTTGTTGGCGCGTCAGGTTGGTGTGCCTGGGATTGTTGTGGCGTTGAATAAGGCTGATGCGGTTGATGATGAGGAGTTGATGGAGTTGGTTGAGTTGGAGGTTCGTGAGTTGTTGACGTCGTATGAGTTTCCTGGTGATGAGACGCCGATTGTGCGGGTGTCGGCGTTGAAGGCGTTGGAGGGTGATCCGGTGTGGGCTGCGAAGATTATGGAGTTGATGGCGGCGTGTGATGAGTTCATCAAGTTGCCTGAGCGTGCGTTGGATAAGCCGTTTTTGATGCCGGTTGAGGATGTGTTTACGATTACGGGTCGTGGGACGGTTGTGACTGGGAAGGTTGAGCAGGGGATTGTGCGGGTTGGTGATGAGATTGAGATTGTTGGTTTGCGGACGACGCAGAAGACGACGTGTACTGGTGTGGAGATGTTCCGTAAGTTGTTGGATCAGGGTCAGGCTGGGGATAATATTGGTGCGTTGTTGCGTGGGACGAAGAAGGAGGATGTTGAGCGTGGTCAGGTGTTGTGTAAGCCTGGTTCGATTACGCCTCATAATGAGTTCGATGCGAATATTTATGTGTTGACGAAGGATGAGGGTGGTCGTCATTCGCCGTTTTTCAATAATTATCGTCCGCAGTTTTATTTTCGGACGACGGATGTGACGGGGACGATCAAGTTGCCTGAGGGTACGGAGATGGTGATGCCTGGTGACAATATTGCGGTGCAGGTTGAGTTGGGTAAGACGATTGCGATGGAAGAGGGTTTGAAGTTCGCTATTCGTGAGGGTGGTCGTACGGTTGGTGCCGGCCGCGTCACCAAGATCAACAAGTAATTGCAGAACCACAAGTAACTGCACCTTCCCGCAAGCCCGAAACCTCACAGTAGACAGAGCGAACCAAGATGGCAAAGAACGAGAAGCGAATCCAGGTCACCCTGGCATGCGAATCCTGCAAGCGCAGGAACTACATCACGAAGAAGAACAAGATCAACGATCGTGAGCGCATCGAAATGAACAAGTACTGCAAGTGGGAGCGCAAGCACACCGCTCACAAAGAGACTCGCTGAGGCGTACTTGTTCCGCGTCGTCGACCCATATCGGTCGTGAGCCGATGTGGAGCCAGCCGCAGAGGGCGCTGGACTACGCTCGTGGACGATGACGGATCCTGTTGATTCGGTCGACCTCGCTTCGCGTGTGGTCGCTGCGCAAGATGGTGACGCAGAGGCGTTCAACGAGTTGGTTCGCGCGACCTACGCCACAACGTTCTCGCTCGCATACCAGCTGACCGGCAATGTCGACGATGCGAACGATGTCGCCCAAGACACGTATCTGCGCGCATTTCGCGGGCTCCGGCGGTTCCGAGGGGAATCCGCGTTTCCGACGTGGCTGTATCGGATCACGGTGAATTCGGCCCACAACCTGAGGGCGAAGCGGCGAAAGGTAGGCGATGTCAGCCTGGACGATCAGCGCCTGTCGCTGCATGTTGTCGACACGAATCCGGAATCCGATCCGCTTGCTCGGGCCGTGGCGACGGACCTGAAAGATCGGGTGCGTCAATCGCTTGCAGGGTTGCCGGCTCTCGCTCGCCAGGTGCTTGTCCTGCGGGAGGTTGAAGGGCTGACGCACAGCGCCATCGCCGAACGCCTTGGCATCACGGAGACCGCAGCGAAGGTGCGGCTGCACCGCGCAAGACAGCGGCTGAAGGCCGAACTTGTCGAAACCAGGCCTGACCAGATCGGTGCCGATCCCGCGCAGGAGAACCCGGCCATTGCCGCGGGCCACATCAGCGCAGCCTGAACCCCACACCACGCATCGCCAAATCCGCCACCCAGATTCCCGGAAGGCCTGGCTGTAACTGGTGATACGATGAGCGGTCCCGTGTGCGGGCTTTGTCCGCGCACGTACAGACGGCACTAGTTCAATTGGTAGAGCACCGGTCTCCAAAACCGGGGGTTGGGGGTTCGAGTCCCTCGTGCCGTGCGATCGCCGACAACGCAGCATCACGTTCAGAACCTCATCCTCACGATCCAACACCAGATCAACCGAGACCACATGACCCAGCCGATGAACCGAGAAACCAAGCGCATGCTCCAGCGCCAAGGTTCCATCAACGCCGACGGCACCCCCGTGGCGCGAGAGCGTCAGGCAACGCCACCGGCCGAAAAGGCTGAGCGCACGCCGCCGCTGCAGTTCATCCGCGAGGTTCGCGCCGAGTTGAAAAAGGTCGTGTGGCCGACACGTAACGAGATCATCAACTACACCACGGTCACCGTGGTCATGCTGTTGATCGTCACCCTGGCTGTGTTCCTCCTCGACCTGCTGTCGTCGAAGAGCGTCTACGGCCTCTTCAGCTGAGACGAGCCGACAAAGTCATGTCCGAGAACTCTGCCAACACCAGCGACGCACTTCACGACCCCGCCGACGTTGTCGACGCGGTCGCCGTCGAGGAGATCATCATCGAACAGGCCCCGGTCCGGCCGCAGAGCGCGTACGACCGCCCTGGCCAGTGGTATGTGATCCACAGCTATGCCGGGTACGAGAACAAGGTGAAGTCCAACATCGAGAGCCGTATCGCCTCGATGAACATGGAAGAGCGCATCTTCGAGGTCGTCATCCCGATGGAAGACGTCATCGAGTTCAAGAACGGCAAGAAGCAGATCGTGTCGAAGAAGGTGTTTCCCGGCTACCTGCTGTGTCGCATCGAGCTCGACGACGACTCCTGGTACGTGGTTCGCAACACGCCCGGCGTCACCGGCTTCGTGGGTTCCGCCTCGAAGCCCACCCCGTTGTCGCGCCGTGAGGTCGAAAAGATCCTCCATATCGCTGAGGACGGCACCGAAGGCCCGATCAAGAAGTCCAAGCCGAAGCTTGAGTACGACGTCGGCGAGTCGGTTCGTGTCAAAGAAGGCCCCTTCGCGGACTTCACCGGCACGATCGACGAGATCAACGAGACCAGCCTCAAGCTCAAGGTGCTGGTCAACATCTTCGGACGCGAAACACCCGTCGAGCTGGACTTCGCCCAGGTCGCCAAACTCTGACCAGCATCACGGCGGGGCCGATGGACTTGTTCCGCTTCGGCCATTCGCCCCTGACCCGCCGAGTGCATTCGCACGTGCACTGATCACCTCGAGGAACCCCTGTCATGGCAAAGAAACAAGTCACCGCGATCGTCCGGATCCAGATCCCCGCCGGGAAGGCCACACCAGCGCCTCCCGTTGGTACGGCTCTGGGCCCCCACGGCCTCAACATCATGGAGTTCGTCAAGGCGTACAACGCTGCGACGGAGAGCCAGGTCGGCACCATCGTGCCGGTCGAGATCACCGTCTTCAACGACCGCACATTCACCTTTGTGCTGAAGACTCCACCGGCACCCGTGCTCATCCGCAAGGCTGCAGGTGTCGCCAAGGGTGCCAGCAAGGTCGGCCAGGAAATCGTTGGACAGGTCACCATGGCCCAAGTCACCGAGATCGCCCAGCAGAAGTTGCCAGACCTCAACGCCAACGACATCGAATCTGCAAAGTTGCAGATCATGGGCACTGCGCGTTCGATGGGCATCAAAGTCGTCGACTGACCCTCCGGTCAACCGACACACCGCAACAAGCAGCACACCGCAGCAAAGCAACACACCGCATTACCAACTCACCCAACCGTGAGCCGGAACACCTCGCCGGTCACGTCACAGAAAGCTGAGGGAGCCATCATGGCGACAAGCAAGAAGCGCACAGACGCAGCAAAGAAGTTCGATCGGGAGCACCACTACTCTGCAGCCGAGGCTGTTGGCGTGGTCAAGAGCATCGCTGCGGCCAAGTTCGACGAGTCCGTCGAACTCGCAGTGCGCCTGGGTGTCGACCCGCGCAAGGCCGACCAGATCGTGCGTGGCACCGTCTCGCTGCCTGCCGGTACCGGTAAGACCATCCGTGTGGCAGTGTTCGCCGCTGGCGAAGCAGCCGCTGCTGCTCGCGAAGCGGGCGCCGACATCGTGGGTTCCGACGACCTCCTCGAAAAGGTGACGGCCGGCTTCATGGACTTCGATCTGGTCATCGCCACTCCAGACCTCATGGGTCAGGTCGGTCGGCTGGGCCGTGTGCTCGGCCCACGTGGTCTGATGCCGAACCCCAAGACCGGCACCGTCACCACCGACGTCGCGAAGGCGGTCACCGAGTTCAAGGGCGGCCGTGTGGAGTACCGCACCGACAAATTCGGCAACGTGCACGTACCGGTCGGCAAGGTGTCCTTCACACCCGAGAACCTCGTCCTCAACCTGCGCGCCATCATGGACGAGCTCAACAGGGCGAAGCCAGCCTCTGCAAAGGGCAAGTACCTCCGGTCCATGACCGTGTCGTCCACCATGGGCCCCGGCGTCCGTATCGACACCAACCGGGTCAAGGACGAAGACGCCGACTAAGTCTCCGCCATCGGTGTCACACCCTGCTGGACCGTCGCAGCCCGCCGACGATTGCCCGGGTTCGTCCCGATGGTCCGTTGGAAACGAAGCGTGGCGAGTCCGCAGTCGGTGTGTTCATGGGTCCATGGTGCGACGTCACCGGGGTTGCGAACCATCGGCGTTATCCCCCAAACCCAGATGGGGACCGCCTGTAGGGGCTGTGATCGAAAGCGGAATCGAGCTGATCCATCGGCGACTAACATGTCGACTCGACAAGTCAATTTGGTGCACTGCAGACATCTGGTGCCGATAGCCGAAGCTTCACCGCAACGGCAGGTTCGGCTCAATGGGATCCCCCTGACGGACCCCGCCCGACGAGGTGATGTTTCGAAGCGCGATCAGTCCGCCCAATGAGGGCCCCGTAAGGGTTGTGTCTGCTCGGGGATTCGGGGTGTCTCCCTGTCACGTCAGTGGCAGGCAGTAGGCACCCTTTTCGTTTTCCTGAGAGGAGGACACACACATGGACAATCCAAGACCAGACAAGGTCGGCATCGTCGAGGAAATCAAGGCTGCACTGGCCGATTCCGACGCCGTGCTGCTGACCGAGTACCGCGGCATGACGGTCCCATCGATCGGCAAACTCCGCCGGCAGCTGGGGGCCACCACGTCTTACAAGGTCTATAAGAACACCCTGGTGCGCATTGCTGCAGAGCAGAGCGGCATCAAGGGGCTAGAGCCGCTGCTGAAGGGCCCGACCGCAGTCGCCTTCGTGAAGGGCGATGCAGTCGAAGCCGCCAAGTCGCTGCGCGATTTCGCGAGGGGCGAGCCGAAACTTATCGTGAAGGGCGGTTTGCTCGGCAACAAGGTGCTTGACGCGGCTCAGACCACGGCCCTTGCCGACATGCCACCACGAGTGCAGGTGCTGGCCGAACTGGCCGGTCTGTTCGAAGCCCCGCTGTCGAGCTTCGCAAGCCTGCTCGAGGCCCCAGTACGAGACATCGCTTACGCGATCGCCGCATTGGAAGAGAAGCAGTCAGCCGCAGCGTGAGCTGTCCCGCAGTCACCTGCCCCTTTTCACCATCGCTTCACCAACTTCGTTACCCGAAACACACCAAAGGAACTACTCAAAATGTCATCAGTTGCTGAGATTCTCGACTCCATCGCCGGCATGACCGTGCTGGAACTCGTCGAGCTGAAGAAGGCGTTCGAAGAGCGCTTCGACGTCACCGCCGCCGCTCCTGCAGCGGCCGTCATGATGGCTGCACCTGCTGCAGCAGCCGCCCCCGCTGCTGAAGAGCAGGACGAATTCGACGTCGTTCTGCTGGAAGCCGGCGCCAACAAGATCAACGTGATCAAGGTCGTCCGCGAGCTCACCAAGCTCGGTCTGAAGGAAGCCAAGGACCTCGTCGACGGCGCGCCGTCGAAGATCGTCGAGAAGGCTGGCAAGGACGACGCAGAGAAGGCCAAGAAGTCCCTCGAAGACGCCGGCGCCAAGGTCGAAATGAAGTGACCTGCGGCCGGAGCATGCTCCGGTAGCTGACTCTGAGCGGTGGATACCTCCGGGTATTCCACCGCTCTGTCGCGTCAAGGGGGCCTGCGGCTTTTGCGGTGTGTCCCACACTCCAACGTTGGGTGAGTTTGCAACCAACGTGCCCCGCGATTCCCCAGATCGGAGGCAGAAACCCAAGGCTGGTTGCTGAAACGTCGAGGTTGGGTGCTGAAACGTCGAGGTTGGGTGCTGAAACCGCAGTGGCTGGATCGCTCGTGCCTTGGCGGGAGGGCGGTCCGGTTGGTCGGTACGGCTCATCGGACGGGGGATTGCGGGCAATCGTCATGAAATTGGACCGCATAACCTTGACCAATCGCAAACCGTCGGGTACGGTGCGCGGCAGATATTCCGGCTCTTGGCCGGTCTGGGCTCCCGCGCCAAAGCGTGTGAGGAGCCGTGTTTGGCGTGCTAGCGTCTCGCTTACCGTGCGCGCCGTGTCACCACGCCCCCTCTTTTCTCGAGAATCCGGCTTGTTCATGCGCGAGCACACTCCTTCCTGCAAGCCCATCGGCTCGCAGAACCTGCGCCCCGCAGAAAGTGAGAACAGGTGACTAGCCGCCCCACCCGAGATCGCTACTCGTTCGCCAACCTCGAAGAGGTGCTCCCCCTCCCGGAGCTCATCAGCGTCCAGAAGTCCTCTTTCGAATGGTTCCTTGACCATGGCCTGGGGGAGACGTTCGGCGATATTTCGCCGATCGAAGACTTCTCCGGCACGCTCCGCCTCGAGCTGGAGTTCGACGCCACCGACCCTGACCTTCGTCCGGGGCCTAAGTTCTCGGTCGAGGAATGCCGCGAACGCGACATGACCTTCTCGGCTCCGATCTTCGTGCGAGCCCGTTTTATGAACGCCAGCACCGGGGAAATCAAGGAACAGACGGTCTTCATGGGTGATTTCCCGATGATGACCGACAAGGGAACCTTCATCATCAACGGCACCGAGCGTGTCGTGGTGTCGCAGCTGGTCCGCTCGCCCGGCGTCATCTTCGCTCCTGGCCGCGACGCCAAGACGCTTGTGACGGGCACCATCCACCCATACCGCGGTGAATGGATCGAGTTCGACGTCGAACAGAAGCCGGGCAAGGCAGTCACCGCCGGTGCACGCGTTGCCCGCAAGCGTCGTGTCTCGATGTTCGTCATCCTGCGCGCACTGGGCTACACCGAGGAGAACTACCCCGGTTTCCTCAGCCGCTTCGTCAACCACTTCTCATTCCTCGAAGAGCAATGGGAAAAAGATCAGGGCCTGTTCACCACGCGTGAAGAAAGCCTCATCGAGATCTACAAGAAGGCCCGTCCTGGCGAACCGCCATCAATCGAGTCGGCCCGTGCCTACTTCGAGAACGCGTTCTTCAACCCGAAGCGCTACGACCTCACCAAGGTCGGCCGCTACAAGCTGAACAAGAAGCTTGCTACCGAGATCGAGCGCATCGGAGACCTGTTCGGAATCGACGTCTCGGTCCCCGGCGACGAACTTCACGTGCTCAGCCAGGCCGAAGTTCTTGCCACGTGCACGTACCTCTTGCACCTTGCGGACTCCAACGAGGGCTACCGCCTGGACGACCAGGACCACTTCGCCAACCGCCGCATCCGCAGCGTCGGCGAGCTGATCCAGAACCAGGTCCGCGTCGGGCTCAGCCGCATGGAGCGTGTCGTGCGTGAGCGCATGACCACCCAGGACGTCGAGGCAATCACACCGCAGACGCTCATCAACATCCGTCCAGTTGTGGCGAGCATCAAGGAGTTCTTCGGAACCTCGCAGCTCTCGCAGTTCATGGATCAGGTCAATCCCCTCGCAGGCCTCACCCACAAGCGGCGTCTCTCCGCACTCGGCCCTGGTGGTCTGTCGCGTGAGCGTGCCGGCTTCGAAGTTCGTGACGTCCACTCCTCGCACTACGGCCGCATGTGCCCCATCGAAACGCCCGAAGGCCCGAACATCGGTCTCATCGGCAACCTTGCCAGCTATGCAAGCGTCAACGAGTTCGGCTTCATCGAAACGCCGTATCGCAAAGTCGTCGACGGCCGGGTGACCGACGAGATCCTCTATCTCACCGCCGACGAAGAAGAAGAGTTCGTCATCGCTCAGGCCAACGCCGAGCTGGACGAAAAGGGGAACTTCAAGGATCAGCGCGTGCTCGTGCGCCGTGCACCGCAGGGTGCACAGGTCCGCATCGGTGCGGCTGGCAACAGCTACTCGTCAACCAGCCAGGTCGACTTCGTGCCGCCGTCGGAAGTCCAGATGATGGACGTGTCCACCAAGCAGATCGTCTCCGTGGCCACCGCGCTCATCCCGTTCCTCGAGCACGACGATGCAAACCGCGCGCTCATGGGTGCCAACATGCAGCGCCAGGCTGTGCCGCTGCTGCGGTCCGAGGCTCCCTACGTGGGCACCGGCATCGAGGCACGTGCAGCGCGTGACGCAGGTGACGTGGTCCTAGCCGAAGGCGACGGTGTCGTCAGCGAAGTTTCCGGCGAGTCCGTCACCGTGCAGTACGACGATCCGAAGCTTGGCCGCAAGGTCTACCGCTTGTTCAAGTTCCGTCGTTCCAACCAGAACACGTGCATCAACCAGCGCATCAAGGTCGTCGAAGGCGACCGTGTCAGCGGCAACGTCAAGGGCAAGTGGTCAGCCACCGTCCTCGCCGACGGCCCGTCAACGGACTCCGGCGAGCTGGCGCTCGGCAAGAACCTCCTCGTGGCGTTCATGCCGTGGGAGGGCTACAACTTCGAGGACGCCATCATCTTGTCCGAGCGTCTCGTGCGCGACGACGTGCTGACCTCGATCCACATCGAGGAACACGAGGTCGATGCCCGCGACACCAAGCTCGGCGCCGAAGAAATCACGCGTGACATCCCCAACCTCTCCGAAGAGATCCTGAAGGACCTCGACGAGCGCGGCATCATCCGTATCGGTGCCGAAGTGGGCCCCGGCGACGTGCTGGTCGGCAAAGTAACGCCGAAGGGCGAGACCGAGCTCACCCCTGAAGAACGCCTCCTGCGCGCCATCTTCGGCGAGAAGGCACGCGAAGTGCGCGACACCTCGCTGAAGGTTCCGCATGGTGAGTCCGGCAAGGTCATCGACGTCAAGGTGCTCACCCGGGAAGACGGCCACGAACTGCCACCCGGCGTGAACCAGCTGGTGCGCGTGTACGTCGCACAGAAGCGCAAGATCCAGGAAGGCGACAAGCTCGCCGGCCGCCACGGCAACAAGGGCGTCATCTCCAAGATCCTTCCGGTCGAGGACATGCCCCACACCGCAGACGGTATGCCTGTCGACGTCATCCTCAACCCGCTGGGCGTGCCAAGCCGCATGAACGTCGGTCAGGTCCTCGAGGCTCATCTCGGTTACGCGGCCCGCTGGGGCTGGGACGATCCGGCGACTGGCGCTGGTCGTCCGCTGCGCGGCACCGAGACCAAGACCCGGCCAACCACTGAGCCAGCCACGTGGGTTGCCACGCCGGTCTTCGACGGTGCCCACTGGGACGAGCCGGGCTCGAAGCACAGTACGATCCAGGCTGCGTTCCGCAAGGTCAACCCAGAAGGTATCGACGGCGACCGTCTCATCCAGGACGACGGCAAGATCCAGTTGTACAACGGCCGCACAGGCGAGCCCTACGACAACACGGTCACCGTTGGCTACATGTACATCCTGAAGCTGGCCCACCTTGTCGACGACAAGATCCACGCCCGGTCAACCGGCCCGTACTCGATGATCACCCAGCAGCCGCTCGGTGGTAAAGCACAGTTCGGCGGACAGCGATTCGGCGAAATGGAAGTGTGGGCACTCGAGGCCTACGGCGCCGCGTACTGCTTGCAGGAGCTGCTCACCATCAAGTCCGACGACGTCCTCGGCCGTGTCAAGGTCTACGAGGCCATCGTCAAGGGTGACAACATCCCAGAGCCCGGCATCCCTGAGTCCTTCAAGGTGCTCATCAAGGAAATGCAATCGCTGTGCCTCAACGTCAAAGTTGAGTCCAAGCAGAGCGGCGAGATCGAGATGCGTGAACTCGACGAAGACGTGTTCCGCACCGCCGAGGAACTCGGCATCGACATCAGCCGCCCAGAGCGCGGCTCCGACGAAGAAGACGCCCGACGCGCTGCAGAGCGTGCCGAGCGCTACTGACACCACCCCATTCACGAAATTTACCCGGACAAGAACAAGAAATAGGTGTACTGAGCAATGCTCGACGTCAACGATTTCGACCGGATCACCATCGGCCTTGCCACCTCCGACGCCATTCAGGGCTGGAGCCACGGCGAGGTCAAGAAGCCCGAAACGATCAACTACCGCACGCTGCGTCCCGAGAAGGACGGCCTGTTCTGCGAAAAGATCTTCGGGCCACAGAAGGACTGGGAGTGCTACTGCGGCAAGTACAAGCGTGTCCGCTTCCGCGGCATCGTGTGCGAGCGCTGCGGGGTCGAGGTCACCCGCTCCAAGGTTCGTCGCGAGCGCATGGGCCACATCGAGCTCTCCGCTCCTGTCGTCCACATCTGGTATCTCCGCGGCACCCGCAGCTGGTTGGCGTACCTGCTCATGGGTACCGAAGCGCGTGAGGAACTGAAGGCCAAACAGCTCGAAAAGGTCATCTACTTCGCTGCCAACCTGGTCACCTGGGTGGACGAGGCCCGTCGTCACACCGACCTTGCCAACCTCGAAGCAGAGATGCAAGAAGAGTTGCAGGCCGTCGCCCGCGACCGTGATCTTGACGTCGACCGTCGCTTCAAGCAGCTCGAAGCAGACATCGAGCAACTTGAGAAGGACGGCGCCAAAGACACCGAGATCAAGGCCAAGCAGCGCCAGGCAGATAAGGAACTGACGGGCATTCGTGACCGTTCCACCAATGAGTACGAACTGGTCAAGCGCGCCTTCGACGAGTTCAAGAACCTGCACAGCCGCAAGATCATCGAAGACGAGGTGCTGTGGCGCGAGCTGCGTCACCGCTACGAGGACTACTTCCGCGGTGGCATGGGCGCAGAAGCCATCAAGCAGCTCATCGACGAGATCGACCTCGACGCAGAAGAGATCAAGCTGCGCGAGCTCATCGAGCCTTCGGCGGGATCAACAGCACGTCCGTTGTCGGCTCAGCGCAAGCAAAAGGCCATCAAGCGCCTGAAGATCGTTGCCGCGTTCAACAAGCGCGACGACAACGGCAAGCGGCTCAACGACCCGCGCGCCATGATCCTCGACGCGGTCCCTGTCATCCCTCCTGACCTCCGCCCCATGGTGCAGCTGGACGGCGGCCGCTTCGCAACCTCCGACCTGAACGACCTGTACCGGCGTGTCATCAACCGGAACAACCGTCTGAAGCGCCTGCTCGACCTCGGTGCCCCCGAGATCATCGTCAACAACGAAAAGCGCATGCTGCAGGAAGCCGTCGATGCGTTGTTCGACAACGGCCGCCGTGGCCGTCCGGTCACCGGTCCAGGCAACCGTCCTCTGAAGTCGCTGTCCGACATGCTGAAGGGCAAGCAGGGCCGCTTCCGTCAGAACCTGCTTGGTAAGCGCGTCGACTACTCCGGCCGTTCGGTCATCGTGGTCGGCCCTACCCTTCGTCTGCACCAGTGCGGCCTGCCGAAGCTGATGGCGCTCGAGCTGTTCAAGCCGTTCGTCATGAAGCGCCTGGTCGACCTTGAACTTGCGCAGAACATCAAGTCAGCCAAGCGTATGGTTGAACGCCGTCGCGCCCAGGTGTGGGACGTCCTCGAAGAAGTCATCAAGGAACATCCGGTTCTGCTGAACCGTGCTCCAACACTTCATCGCCTCGGCATCCAGGCCTTCGAGCCGGTGTTGGTCGAGGGCAAGGCCATCCAGCTCCACCCGCTGGTGTGCACTGCGTTCAACGCCGACTTCGACGGTGACCAGATGGCAGTCCACCTGCCGCTGTCTGCCGAAGCGCAGGCCGAAGCGCGTGTGCTGATGCTGTCCACCAACAACATCCTGTCGCCGGCCCATGGCCGCCCGATCGCGGTGCCTGCCCAGGACATGATCATCGGCATCTACTACCTCACGCTCGGTCGCGATGGTGCTGCCGGCGAAGGCCGCACCTTCCGCCACGTGTGGGAGATGGAGCGTGCCTACGACAACCGCGACATCACGCTGCACTCGCTCGTGAAGTACCGCACCGACGATGCCCGCTACGGCGGCGCCCCCGAGGCTGCAGTCGAGGTCGAGACCACGTACGGCCGAGTTCTGCTCAACGAAGCAATGCCGGTCGGTTTCCCCTTCATCAACAAACTGTTGAAGAAGAAGGAAATCACCACGTTCGTCGAAGACCTCGCGTACAACTACCCCAAAGGTGTCACCGCCGACGCGCTCGACGCGCTGAAGAACCTTGGCTTCCGCTACGCAGCCCAGTCCGGTCTGTCGATCTCCATCAACGACGTGTCGACTCCTTCGGAGAAGCGCGAGATCCTCGATCGCCACGAGCGCGAGGCAGAGAAGATCGAGACACAGTTCCTGCGCGGTGTCATCACCGACGACGAGCGCCGTGAGCGTGAAGTCGAAATCTGGACCGAAGCAACGTCTGAGGTACAGAAGGCAATGCAGGACATGCTCGATGCAAACCCGATGAACCCCATCAACGTGATGGTCGGCTCGGGCGCCCGTGGTAACGCGATGCAGGTCCGCCAGATCGCCGGTATGCGCGGTCTCGTAGCCAACCCTCGCGGTGAAATCATTCCTCGCCCGATCAAGAGCAACTTCCGTGAAGGTCTGTCCGTGCTGGAGTACTTCATCTCCACCCACGGTGCCCGTAAGGGTCTGGCCGACACCGCTCTACGTACCGCAGACTCGGGTTATCTCACCCGCCGTCTGCACGACGTGGCGCAGGAACTCATCGTGCGTGAAGAGGACTGCGGTTCAACCCGTGGACGTTGGCTGGAGTACGTCGGCCCGGACACGGCCGAGAAGCGTGCGTATCTCGAGACGTCGCTGCTTGGCCGCATGCTGGCCGAGCCGGTCACCCTGGCCGACGGCACCGAGCTCGAACGCAACACGCAGGTCTCGCAGGAGATCATGGAGCAGTTGCGTGACGACACCAAGGTCGACCGGATCCGTGTTCGCACGGTTCTGGCGTGCGACGCCGAGATCGGCGTCTGCTCGATGTGTTACGGCCGGTCGCTGGCATCGGGCCGCATGATCGAGCTCGGCGAATCCGTCGGCGTGATTGCAGCGCAGTCCATCGGCGAACCCGGTACCCAGCTCACGATGCGTACCTTCCACACCGGTGGTGTGGCAGCTGGTAAGGGTGAGTCCTCGGACATCACTGCCGGTCTGCCCCGCGTCGTCGAACTGTTCGAAGCCCGGACTCCCAAGGGCAAGGCAGTACTGGCCCGCAAGACCGGCACGCTTCGCTTCGAGGGAGACGACGGCAAGCTGCGCAACATCACCCTCATCGCGGACGACGGTACCGAAGAGCCGTACCAGGTGTCGGTCAACGCCAAGCTGTCCGCCGGCATCGCCGACGGCGCAACGGTCAACGCCGGCGATCCGCTGAACCTCGGACCACAGGATCCGAAGGAAGTTCTCGACATCAAGGGTGTCCGCGACTGCCAGACGTATCTCGTGAACGAGGTCCAGAAGGTGTACCGCGATCAGGGCGTGTCGATCCATGACAAACACATCGAGTTGATCGTCCGTCAGATGCTGCGCCGTGTTGCGGTGCAAGAACCTGGGGAGTCCCCGTTCCTGCCGGGCGAAAAGGTCGACGGCCGTATCTTTGCGTTGGTCAACCGCGGCCTGGTCGACGAAGGCAAGGTGTCTGCCGAAGCTCGTCCCGAGCTGATGGGTATCACGAAAGCGTCGCTGGCCACCGAGTCGTGGCTGTCGGCGGCCTCCTTCCAGGAGACCACCCGCGTGCTCACCGAGGCTGCTATCGAAGGCCGTTCCGACGGACTTCTTGGCCTCAAGGAGAACATCATCATCGGCAAGCTCATCCCAGCTGGTACCGGCATGATGAAATACCGCGACATCGACGTCACGGTGCACGGCGCGGACGAGATGCTGCCCAACGAGATGCCGGATCGTTCCGACGATCTTGCTGCGTGGCTGGCCGGTATCGATTCCACTCCGGTTCGTGCCTTCGGCGACCCCATCTTCGGCAACGTGGCTTCTGGCCCGTTGTTCGGGGGCGAGGACCTCGGCACGCCTCGAACCAGCGTGTTCGACGAGAACTGATCGCTGGCCCCTGTGGCCAGACCCAGATGTGACGATGCCCCGGGCGCTGACGCCGGGGCATCGTCGTTGTGGGGGGTGTTGTGAGGCCGGTACTTCTGTTGGTGGCGTCGATTGTCGGCGTCAGCCGGGCAGACTATCGGCGTGTCGCTCGAGCCCATGGATTCACAGCCGCCAGCCGCGAACCGGATGGCGAGGGTGGCCGCAGCGGTGTTGATGCTCGGAGGGTCGTTTTGGGCTGGACTCCGCTCAGCGCCGTTGTTCGACGATGGTCCCGACAATTCGCTGCCGTCGCGGATCGGGAACAATGTCGGCAATGTCGGCGATGGCGGCGATGGCGGCGACTCATCGTCGCTCCCGGCTGTCACGCGGACCTTTGCCGCCGAAGGTGTGCTCGTGAGGAAGAACGTCCGCCAGTCACTTGAGGCGCTGCTGTTCTGGTACGACACCAGGCCCGACCTCCGTGCCAACCTCAGCACGCCAGACGGGCAACCCGATCTGGTCGGACTGCTTGCCTATGCAGCCACCGTTGACGATGCAACGGCGGTGTCGCTGGTGCCGTACCGACCGGGTCTGGCGGAGCTCCGCGGTCGGATGGGGATCCTCGAGGGCGGTGGTGCCGACATCAGCTCCGCGCTGTTCTGGTTGTTTGCCAACCGACGCGACCCGCAGATAGACACCGATGGAGTCATCACGGTTCTCGGTCAACTGTGGAAGTCACGCCCCGACATCCACGAGCAATTTCTGGTCGGCGGTCGGCTGCAACTGGTGCCGCTGCTGTTCTGGGCAGCAAATGTCCCGAAGGACGACCCGTCAGCGTCGCTGCTGAACCGAATCCAGTTCCAACTCGAACAACTCCCTGCGGAGCTCAGCGCGGCACGTCGCCCGTGATCTCGAGCGTGAACCCGGACGCCGGCCAAGCGGGCGAGGGCTATCGGTCGACGATCAGCTGGTTCGAGTATGTGGCGCTGATCATCCCGACCTTCGTCGCTGTCCTTGCTGCGGTCACCCGGGTGATCGCAGCACTGGTTGATCGGTCAGTCCCCATCGGTGCCGGCGTTGCGCTGCTGGGAATGACCGTGGCGATCGTGCGCGATCCACTGCGTCCGTCGTTGCCGACGCCTGCGATCAACCGCTTGGAACCTCACCTCGGTGCAGCGGTTCTGGCCGCTGTGCAGGTGCTCGTTGCATGGCAATGGCTTCGACGTGTGGGGTTCTCGTTGGTGCCACGGTCCGGGTCCTCGGACTTCGGGAGCCACGGGGGATTGGTGACCTGGATTGCCGAGCAGCGCGGCCTGCCGTCACCGGAACGATGGAATTCCTCGTTGTCGAACTATCCGGTGGGCGGCCATTTGCCGGCGGGGCTGTTGTCCTGGGTGACGGGAATCGCTCCCCTCGAATCGCTGTGGATCGTCGCAATGATGGCGATCATGGGGTTGTGGCCGCTGCTCTCGCTCATCGCGCGGCTGTCGGGCCGGTCACGATCGTGGTGGTCAGGTGCTCTGATTTTGGTGTTCGTGTTTGCTGCCTACCGCTACACGGTGGGGATCATCACATTCGACTTCTTCTTCGCGCAGCTCATGGGGCAGTGGCTTGCGGTAGCAGGAGTGGCACGCATCGTTGCTGTGATCGCTATTCCCGCGCAGTCCAATGCCGCACGACCCGGTTGGTTGGTCTGGGCGGCGTGGTGTGCCGCTGGTTCCGTGCTGGCGTATCCCCAAGGATCGGTCGTCGTCCTCGGCTCACTTGCCGCGTCCCTGTGCTTCGGTCCGATGTCACGCCGGTTGCGGGTCGGGCTGCTTGCAGCGGGTGCGATGGTGGGCATAGCTGCCGTTGCTGCGTTGAGCCGAACGGTGTACTGGAACCTCGATCTCCTCGCTGGTTCGCCGGGCCAACTCGTACAGGTGAACCTCGCCGATGTCGGAGGACCGGTCTCGCTCGTGTTTGCGGCAATGGGCTTGGTGGCGTTGGCCGCGGCAGTGCGCACCAGACGGTGCGCGGTACCCGTGATCGGGGCACTCGCCGGCCCGTTGCTCGTCGTTGTCGCGATGCTCTCGCTTCGAGCCGGGTTTCCGATCTCGGTGAACGTCTCGGACTATCGGGTTGTAAAGAATGTGTACAGCCTGATTCCGATGGCTGTCGTCTGTGCCGCGGTGGGCACCGAATCGCTGGTGAACTGGCTGTTCACGGGGCTTCCAAGCCTCCGACGCCGCGTGGACGGTTCATGGGGCTGGCTGCCAACGGTGGCAGTCGGGTGTGTTGCCGTGTTCACCTTGGACGCGGTGAGGTCGCCGACCGCGGCCGTGCGTCAGATCTATGACCGTGACCTGTATCGTCTGGCTCGGGCGCTTCCCCCCGAGCAGCGCCTGAAGGTCGGTTTGGTCGCCCCGTGGGTGGAGGTCAACGTCATGCGTTGGGTTGGGATCGGTCCCCCGGTCCGCGCTGACCAGCCGACCGAGTTTCCTCGGACCGAGCGGTGGCGGGCCTGGCCGGACCCGGCGGTCGATACCGACGAGCTTCTGGTCGCGGGCCCGTACGCAGCCCGATACCGGGCTCGCAAGGGGGTCACGGTTGTGAAGGAAGTTGGGTCGGCGGTCTTGTTGCGCAGGAAGTGACGGTGTGGGGTCGAAGCGATTCGCTTCGCCGGTATTTGGCCCGCCGCGCGTCCGCTATCCTTTCTCCTCCGTGCCGCTTCGGGGCCGCTCTTGCGGCGAACCCCTAGGCGTGTCGATCAGCAATTCCCTCGCTGGGTTGTTCCACCCTCAAGATTTGTTCCGCGCCGTTCGGCGGCCGTAGTCCAAATCCGGTGAACAGCGCAGCCTTGCGGATGCAACTGATCGACACTGCGCCGAGAAGTTCCCGACAGTAGGTCCAATACAAGGTCGCACCTGAGGTCAGACGTGCCCACAATTCAGCAACTAGTCCGCAAGGGCCGCCAGAGCAACACCACCAAGTCCAAGACGCCAGCGCTGAAGGGCGCGCCGCAGCGTCGTGGGGTGTGCACCCGCGTGTACACCACCACTCCGAAGAAGCCGAACTCGGCGCTTCGTAAGGTGGCACGCGTCCGCCTCACCTCGGGTGTCGAGATCACCGCCTACATCCCAGGCGTCGGTCACAATCTGCAGGAACACAGCATTGTGCTCGTTCGCGGTGGCCGTGTGAAGGACCTTCCCGGCGTCCGCTACAAGATCATCCGTGGCACCCTCGACGCCGCCGGCGTCAAGAACCGCAAACAGGCCCGTAGCCGTTACGGCGCCAAGAAGGCCTGAGAGGAACCGCCATGCCACGTAAAGGCCCAGCTCCCCGCCGTGAGGTCATGCCTGACCCCGTGCACCAGTCGGTGCTCGTCACCCAGGTCATCAACAAGGTCCTGCTCGACGGCAAGCGCTCCACTGCAGAGCGCATCGTTTATACCGCTATCAACCAGGCCGCTGAAAAGGCGCAGAGCGACCCGTTGACTGTGCTCAAGAAGGCCGTGGACAACATCCGTCCGGCCGTCGAAGTGAAGAGCCGTCGCGTCGGTGGCGCTACCTATCAGGTACCGATCGAGGTCAAGCCCCGACGCGCCAACACGCTTGCCATCCGGTGGATGGTCGACAACAGCCGCAAGCGTCGCGAGAAGACCATGGCAGACCGCCTTGCCGCAGAAATTCTCGATGCCAACAACGGGGTTGGCTCTTCGGTCAAGAAGCGCGACGACCTCCAGAAGACCGCCGAAGGCAACCGGGCATTCGCACACTACCGCTGGTAGTCGTTCGCAGGCTTGTACTCTCCGCGCTTCACCCCGCTGTTCCCCCCACCCACCGCTCCTTGACAGACCCGCACCGAACGACACGAGACGAGAAGATTCATGCCCCGCAGCACGCCGCTCAGCCGATACCGAAACATCGGAATCATGGCCCACATCGACGCCGGCAAGACCACGACGACCGAGCGCATTCTGTATTACACCGGCAAGACCTACAAGATCGGTGAGGTGCACGACGGCGCAGCAACCATGGACCACATGGTGCAGGAGCAGGAGCGTGGCATCACCATCACCTCGGCGGCAACAACCACGTTCTGGCGTGACCACCGCATCAACATCATCGACACCCCTGGCCACGTCGACTTCACCATCGAGGTCGAGCGTTCACTGCGTGTGCTCGATGGTGCCGTCACGGTGTTCGACGCCGTTGCCGGTGTTGAGCCACAGACCGAAACGGTGTGGCGGCAGGCAGACAAGTACCGTGTTCCGCGCATCTGTTTCGTCAACAAGATGGACCGCATGGGTGCTTCCTTTTGGAAGACCGTCGAGATGCTCATCGACCGTCTTGACGCCAAGCCGCTCATCGTGCAGCTTCCGATCGGGTCTGAAGGCGGCTTTGCGGGCATCGTCGACCTGGTCAAAATGAAGGCGCTCGTCTGGAACTCCGAAGAACTTGGCGCCACATGGGAAGAGGTCGAGATCCCTGCGGACCTGGCAGATCAGGCCGCTGAGTACCGCGAGAAAATGCTCGACACCATCGCAACGTCTGACGAGGCGCTGATGGAGAAGTACCTCGGCGGTGAAGAGGTTTCCGAGGACGAGATCAAGGGCGCCATCCGCAAGGGAACCATCGCGTTCGAGTTCGTCCCCATGCTGTGTGGCTCTGCGTACAAGAACAAGGGCGTGCAGCCCATGCTCGATGCTGTCATCGACTTTCTTCCGTCGCCGCTTGACCTTCCGCCGACCGCCGGAACCGACCCGAAGACCGGTGAAGCAATCAGCCGCAAGGCCGATGAGAGCGAGCCCGTCAGTGCGCTTGCGTTCAAGATCGTTGCCGACAAGTACGGCAAGATGACCTACGTCCGTGTGTACTCCGGCAAGTTGCAGCGCAACTCCGAGATCTACAACACCACGAAGGAAAAGAAGGAACGCGTCGGCCGCATCCTGCTGATGCACGCCAACAGCCACGAAGACGTGGAAGAGGCGCTCGCAGGCGACATCGTGGCAGTCCTCGGCCTCACCGAGACCAAGACCGGTGACTCGCTCGCGCCGCGCGACCACGCCATCATCCTTGAGAAGATGGACATCCCCAACCCGGTGATCGACGTCGCAATCGAGCCGAAGTCCAAGGTCGATCAGGACAAGTTGGGTAAGGCGATGTATGCCCTGTCCGATGAAGACCCCACTTTCCGGGTCCGCACCGACGAGGAAACTGGGCAGACCATCATCTCCGGCATGGGCGAGTTGCACCTCGAGGTGCTCGTCGACCGCATGCGCCGCGAGTTCGGTGTGGAAGCCAACGTCGGCAAGCCGCAGGTTGCCTACCGCGAGACCATCCGCAAGAGCGTCATGGGCCACGTCGAGCGCTACGTCAAGCAGACCGGTGGCAAGGGCCAGTTCGCCCACATCGTGATCGACGTCGAGCCGAATCCGGGCAAGGGCTATGAGTTCGTCGACAAGATCACCGGTGGTGTCATCCCCCGTGAGTTCATCCCCTCGGTGAATGCCGGTATCAAGGGAGCGCTTTCGGGTGGCGTGTTGGCCGGCTTCCCCATGGAAGACGTCAAGATCTCCCTTGTCCACGGCTCCTACCACGACGTCGACTCGTCGCAGCAGGCGTTCGAGACGTGCGGTTCAATCGCGTTCAAAGACGCTGCCAAGAAGTGCAGCCCCGTGCTGCTCGAGCCCATCATGGCCGTCGAGGTGGTGACACCCGACGACTACATGGGTGACGTCATCGGCGACATCAACAGCCGCCGTGGCCAGATGGAAGGCATGGAGGCCCGCGGAAACGCTCAGGTCATCCGCGCCAAGGTTCCGCTTTCGTCGATGTTTGGATACATCAACGACTTGCGTTCACGTACCTCGGGCCGAGCCCAGTACACCATGCAGTTCCACAGCTACCAAGAAGTACCCGAAAACGTGGCGAAGGAAATCATCGCCCGTGTTCGTGGCGAGTAGACCCCGTTCCGTTCGTAGACAATTAGCAAAGACTCCAGAGAAAGAATAAACAAATGGCTAAGGCAAAGTTCGAGCGGAACAAGCCGCACTTGAATATCGGTACTATGGGTCATATTGACCATGGGAAGACGACGTTGACGGCGGCGATTACGAAGACGTTGCATGATCATAATCCGTCGACGGCGTTTACGCCG
>JANNBN010000029.1:0-21536 GCA_031385545.1 Acidimicrobiia bacterium
GCCGCCACCACCACCACCACCCCTATCGAATGCGCCAGCCGGACCGCCGTTGCCTCCCGCAGCCGAAACACTGCCGCCACCGGCACCACCATATCCGGCACCGAGGCCGATACCTACCGATCCGTTCGTTGGCGTGGCACCACCATCACCTCCGTCTCCGCCGTACGAGAACGTCGTGATTCCGGTACCGCCAGCGCCACCGCCACCGCCCGCCACCACCACGTATGCGTTCGTCGATTCGTTCCGAACGGTGGTTGCACCCCCGCCGTTGCCGCCGTCAGAGAACCCGAGAAACGCTGCTGCGCTGCCAAACCCGCCGAACGAGCCACCCCAGTGCTTGCGGCACCCCACGTCAATGCGCACCGTTGAGCCCGTATCCAGAGGTTGTCCGGGGCCAACCGGGACAACAACACCGGTGAGCAAGGCGCCCTTCCCTGGATTTCCACCGCCGTGGGGGGCGTCGTCGCCCGCTGCCCCGCTCGCCGTGATCGTCAACTCCGTCACCGAGGGTGGCACGCTGAAGTACTGAGGAAACGCTGTGCACGAATAATTTACCGTCTGCGGTGCGACTGACTGCGCAGATGCCTGCGGAGTTGCCACCAGTGCCAGGCCGACCGCGATCGGCATGGTCAATGCAACGGATAGTGCAACGGCAACACAGCGGAGCGATGCACGGCGCTTCTGCCGTGTCCGGCGTACACCCGTCACTGCCTTGTGGCTCAGGTTTGAGGAAACGTTCATATGGCGAACGTACGGCGCGGCGAGGTGGGCGAACTTCCAGGAAAACCTGCAACATCGAGCTGTTCGGGGCGGACCCGCTACAGGTAACCGTGCAATGTTGCGGTCTCGGGGCGCACGCACTACAGGAAACCTTGTAGTGCGCGCCTACAATCCTGCTCGATGGCAGCACACCGGTCCCTGCCCTCGCCGCGTTCGGAGATCATCGGCCGCAACGTTGATCGGGGCGTGTTGCGCGACCTGATCGGCGAACGGGTGCCGGTCATCACCGTGGTCGGTACCGGTGGGGGCGGCAAGACCCGGTTGGCGACAGCTGTGGCCCATGACCACGTAGACGCCTTTGACGATCAGGTGTTCTTCGTTGCCCTGGCTGGTGTTACCGACGCGCCTGGGGTGGCGGCGGCCGCTGCCGGGGTGCTTGAGGTGCGAGCGAGCGCCGACCGCCCTGTCGAGGAGGCGGTGTGCGACGCGTTGCGCCACCGGTCCTCGCTGCTGGTCCTGGACAACTTCGAGCAGGTCATGACTGCGGCAGAATTTGTCAGCTTCCTGACGGAGCAGTGCCCGTTGCTCACGGTGCTGGTGACCAGCCGCGCCCCGCTGCACATCCGCGGTGAGCGGGTCTATGAGCTGGAGCGGTTGTCGATCGGTTCGGTGGAAGCGCCAGCCGTACTGTTGTTCTGCGAACGGGCCAGATCGGCGCAACCGACGTTCGTGTTGAGCGGCGACAACACCGCCAGCGTTTTGGACCTGTGCGACCGGCTGGAGGGTCTACCCCTCGCCATCGAACTGGCCGCATCCTGGATCGCCATGCTCACTCCGGCAGAGCTGCTCGATCGTCTCGAGCGCTCACGGACGGGGACGGGGACGCTGGGCCTGTTGGCCAACGGTGCGGCGGACAGCCCCGAGCGACATCGCACCCTGGAACGCACCATCACCTGGAGCTACGAACTACTCGCCCCAGGCGCCCAGGCGCTCTTGCGGTCCCTGTCGGTATTCGAGGCTGGCAGCACCCTGGCGGCCGTGGAGGCTGTGTGCGCGCCCGGCGACTACTGCGATCGAAGCGCCCCCGGCGGCGAGGCAGAACTGCTCGGACATCTCTCGTCGCTCGTGAACCTGCGCCTGGTTGGGGTGGAACCGGGCCAGGAGACCCGGTACCGGATGTTGGAAACGACTCGCGAGTTCGCCGAGAAGCAGCTGGCGAAGTTCTCCGGGCCTGCGGAGCTGGCGGTGTTACGGGCCCGGCATTGCCGGTACTTCCAGACTATGGCGCAAGAGGCGCAGGCCGGGCTGGAGAGTCGGGACGACGGCCGTTGGTTGGCCCGGTTGAACGCCGACTATCTCAACGTGCTGGCTGCGTTGGCAGAGTTTCAACGAGGGGGCGACGTGCAAGGCGGTCTGGCGATGACGAGCGCACTCGGGTGGTTCTGGCGTCATAGCGGGCGGGTGGAGGAGGGCCGCAACCGCCTGAACGCGTTGTACGCCACGGCCGAACCCGGCACACTTCACCCGCGCATCGAAGCCGACTCGCTCATCATGATCGGTCGGCTTTCCGCCGAGAGCGGCCTCATCGGCCAGGGACGTCGGGGTGCGGATGATTCCATCGCTTTCCTTGAGCGAGGCCTGGCGTTGCACCGCGAGGTCGGCGAACCGATCGGCTTGCTCAGGGCGTTGGAATCCGTGGTGGTCGGCCTGGTTCAGCACGACCGTTCGGAACGGGCGCTACAGCTTTGCGAAGAGGGGCTGGCGCTTGCGGTCGAGCAAGACCATGCATGGTGGATTTCGATGTTCCTGTACTCGGTGGTAATCATCAACCAGACGAACGGTGACCTTTCCGCCGCCCACGACGCAGCAGGACGCGGCCGAGCGTTGGCGTTGGCACACGACGACGCTCGTTTGGCCGCGATCGGCACGCTGTTGAACGGCACCACGCTGTTGTTCCGTGGCGACATTGCCCTCGCCGAAAGTGAATTGACCCGCGCGTACGAAGACTCGCTGTCCTACGGCGACAAACGCAACGCGGCGTTCGCTGCTGTTTCCCTCGGGCCTGTCTTCTGGGTACAGCGCGACGTGCGCTCTGCCGCAAGATGGACCGCTCTCGGCCTGGCGCTGGCGCAGGCAGCATCAGAATGGCGGTGCATCGGGTTCGGCATGACCGACATCGTGTTCATTTCCTCTTTCATCGGCGACTCCGCGGCCACTGCCCGGTTCTACGGTGCCATCGTGGCGGACTTCGCCTCGTTCTATCGGGCGATGCCACTGGTCGAACGACAGCGAGTCGAACGGCTCGCCGCTCGGACCCGAGAAAAAATTGGCGACGCCCGGTTCGAGGAAGAAATGCAGCGCGGGATGCGTGATTCGCGCAGTAGCGCCATCCACGAGGCCATCATGTACGCGGAAGACGTCGCCGAGCACCATGTCGATGGCGCGGTCGATGGCGCGGCTGCGGACGATCACGGGGCGGTTCCCCACTTCCGGGCAACCGCGACGTCGGGTGGCATCGTCGGCCTGAGCAGAAGAGAGGTCGAAGTGCTGGTACTCGTCGCCTCGGGCCGCACGAACCGGCAGATCGCCGAGCAACTCTTCTTGTCCGTTGCAACCGTCGAGCGTCACTTGGTAAACCTCTACCGAAAGATCGGTGTGCACAGACGCACCGAGGCAACCGCCTATGCCATCCGTCATCGGCTCCTTACCCTGGCACCGGAGCCGGCTTGAACTGAACTGATGAATGAGCCCGATAACTCTTCTCCGAGCTGCAGCCGGGTAGAACTGGTTCAACGACGAGACACAGGAGCGAGAGCATGGCGAGCAAGAACACGATCTGCGTATGGTTCGACGGTACCGCTACGGAAGCTGCAGCGTTCTACGCGGCGACCTTCCCCGACAGTGAGGTCACTGCGGTTCATCGCGCCCCGAGCGACTACCCCGACGGCAAGGAAGGCGATGTCCTGACCGTTGAGTTCACCGTCTTCGGCACCGCATGCATGGGGCTCAACGGCGGTCCGGCGTTCCCGCAGACCGAAGCGTTCTCGTTCCAGATCGCGACCGACGACCAGGCCGAGACGGACCGCTACTGGGATGCGATCGTCGGCAACGGTGGTCAAGAGAGTGCCTGCGGATGGTGCAAGGACAAGTGGGGCGTGTCGTGGCAGATCACTCCTCGCTCACTCACCGACGCATTCAACGGCCCTGATCGTGCCGCGGCGAAGCGAGTTTTCGACGCCATGATGACGATGGGCAAGATTGACGTTGCGGCGATCGAGGCTGCTCGCCGCGGCTGATCTGCGGATCGCCTTTCACCGGGGCTGCGGTGTCGCCCGACCGGGTTGGTGTTGGTGGTTGACATTGCGAGCTGCGGCGCGACGATGGTCGCATGCGATCCCGACTTGTGGTTGGGCTGGTAGTGGCCCTTATGGTGGGTCTGCCCACCGTGGCAGAGGCTGGCGCGCCGAACTACGAGTGCGGGGCCGGCCCGTGGCGCTTCGCCATCGATCAGCACCGCCGAGCCGGGCTCGTTCGGCTGCCTGACCGCACGGTCGTCGAGACTGCACTTCTGGACGGTAACCAGAACGGGTCGGCGCTCACCGTGACGCTGTTATCCGGGTCGCTGTCGCTCGAGAGTCAGATCACCGGGACCGGCAAGTCCCTCACGCTCACGGTCCAGGATGGCGTGTCGAAAAGTACGTACACAGGCTTTTGTGCGTTCGTTCCGGGGAACTTCATTCTGGGTTATGTGACCGATGCTCGACTCGCAGTTCGGACGCGGGCGTCGTGGAATGCTCCGGTGTTCGCCACGGCGAGCCGCCACAGCTTGGTGTGGGCGGCGGCACCGGAGGGCAGCCCGTCAGTACCCGATCCGATGACGCACAGCGGCTGGGCCCGCGTCCGGGTTGTCTCGACGCTGCGCAGTGGGTCGCAGGAACTCGGCATCGGCACCGAGGTCGGTCTGGACGGTCCGAGCACAGTTGCGCAGGGCTGGGGACGCGTCGATGTGATCCACCTTGTGACGGCCCGCAGCTGACCAGAGCGCCCGCAGCTCGACGCGCCGTTGTCCGTAACGGACGGCGGACTGGAGAATCACCTTGTCAGTCGGCCGGAGAACCGCCGATGGCCGAGAAGCGACAGGACAATGACAACTCCGAAACCGAGGCTTGTGTAGTACCCGTCTAGGCCAATCGCAACGACACCGGTCTGAATGAATACCACTGTGGCGGCGCCGATCACCAAACCGCCGATCGTGCCACGTCCGCCACCGACTGGCGTTCCTCCGACAAAGACTCCGGCGAGAACTGGGAGGAGTAGGCCTTCGCCCATGGTTGCGTAGTACGTCGAGTTCAAGAGGATTGCGATGACCGCTGCCAGTGCGCTGCAGACACCGACGATGACAAAGGCAATCGTCTTTGTTCGTTCGATGTTGATCCCCATTGCGCGACCGGCCTCGGGGTTGTCACCTGCGATGTGTGCATGGATTCCGTACTTGTGCCGATGAAAGATCAGACCCAAGACCAGCGCAATTCCAGCCGCCCAAAACATTTGCGACGGAATGGGCCCCCAGGAGCCGACGATTGCGTGACGAATCCTGGAGTCGTTGAACTCGGAGAAGATCCGAATCTCACCGCGGTTCAGTACGTGCGTCAACCCGATCAAGGCAAAGTTCATGCCCAGTGTTGTTATCAGCGACGACAGTCCCAACCTCGTGACCAGCAGTCCGTTCAGCCATCCGCACATCACACCGACAGCAAGCGCCGCAACGAGGCTTGCGAAGAAGTTGAAATTCAGCCACTCGAAGGTCACCGAGTACGCCAGCCCACAAAGTGGAACGACCGAGGGGAACGAAAGATCGCTTTCCCCGGCAACGGTCACAAAGACGAGACCGAGTCCCAAGATGACAAAAATCGGGAGTGACAGGAAAACGGCCGAGAAGATTCCTACATCGAGAAATACGCGCGGCGACGCGACGACGAAGATCGCCATCATGACGATGAAGAACACTGCGGCACCGACGACGGGCCGGAAGTTCTCTGGGATCGACAGACTGCGCCTTCGCTCACGCATGACGGCCGGAGCGTCCGACGATGCAGCTGCTTGAGCCTCAGCTGCCTTTGCGGTCGTGGCAGCGGTCATTTCTGTACCTTGCCTCGTGCCGAGTCCTTCAGCAGGCGAATGAACTCATCGGAGGACATATCCCCTTTGGGACCGTCGTGCACGATGCGGCCCCGATCCAGAACCACAAAACGGTCCGCCACAGCGTGGGCGTCCCACGGGTTGTGGCTGATAAAGATCACTGACTTCCCCTGTCGTTTCAAGTCCACGATGAACTCCATCACTTCGGCCACTTCGGACAACGCCATTGCCGTCGTGGGCTCGTCCAACAGAACTAATCGACTCTTGAAAAGAATCGCCCGAGCTATGGCGACTCCCTGTCTTTCCCCACCCGACAGCTTGTTCACCGTCGAGGTCGGCGTCCAGACCTTCGACGTGTAGCCGATTCGGCGAAGCAGCGCTTCGGTCTCGGCGATCTCTTCCTTGCGTTTGACGAAACCAAGCGCGTTGGTGCGCTCGCGGCCCATGAAGACGTTGTCGAAGATGGACTGCTGCTCAGACAACGCCCGGCTTTGGTGCACCGTTTCGATTCCAAGCCCGCGGGCCTTGGCGGCGCTCCACCCGCGGGGTTCGACCTGATCGATGGTGATCCGACCACCAGGGTCGGATTTCTCGATGCCCGAAATGATCTTGGTGAGTGTCGATTTCCCGGCACCGTTGTCGCCTACGAGAGCGACGATTTCTCCGGCATAGAGTTTTAGGTTGATGCCTTCCAGTGCGAATACCCGACCGAAGGACTTGTTGATATTCGTAAGTTCGACGATTGGCTCACGGCAAATCGGTTCAGACGGTTCCATGGTCCAGCCATCATCTCTGGTGGGGTTACTGGCAACTGCTTCCGTGCCCGCCGGATCCCGGCGGACACGCAAGTCCCTACCCGTAGGCTTAGCGGAATCCCTTTGGCAGTGTTGATACCAACTTGTAGTTGTCAGTCGTCACGAAACCCGATGATGTGTCAACGCTGGATGGCGCCAAGCCGTAGACCTTCTGCATGCAGAGCGAGACGATGGGGAAGTAGCCCTGTTTGAACGGCTCCTGGTCAGCGCTGATCTGGACGTGCCCACTAGCGAACGCTGCAAACACTGTCGCACCCAGATCGAAGCCCGACACTTTGACCTGCCCGGGCTTGAGCCCAGCGGCTTTGAAGTAGTTGGGCATGTTGCCGAGCACAGGTCCGGCTGCGACGATGAGCTTGAGGTTCGTCGCCTTCTTGACGCTTGCCGTGATTGCGCTCGTGGCGAGGTCGGGATTGCCGTTCGTGTCGCCCAACGTGTTCAAGTTGAGCTTGTTGACCTTGATGCCTGCCTTCTCGAGCACAGCGACCGTTCCGTCCTCACGGTCGGACCGACCGGGCACACCAAAGGTGCCAGCGACGATCGCTTCGTCGCCCCGAACCAGTCCGAAGTCCTTGATCGACTTCGCGGCAAGCGATTCTCCCATCAGCCGCAGATTGGCGCCGACGAACGCACCGCCGACTTTCTTCAATGTTTCTGCCGGGGGAACGTTTGCGTAATCAACGAGGATGCCCGCCTTCTTGGCCTGCTCGGCGAGCGGCATGATCGCACCGTCGCCGGGGTGTCCCATGAATGAAATGGCGTCGGGCTTCTTTGCGATCTCCTCGCGCAAGCCCTGCACCATCTTCGGGAAGTCCCAGCCCGAGCCGATGATGGTGACATTCGCACCGGTGTCGGCCGCGGCGGCCCGAGCGCCCTTCTCCAAGATGTCGGAGAACGCGTCGGACGAACCACCCTTGAAGTAGCTGATCTTGACCTTGGAACACCAGTCAGCGCCTGCGGCCGGGGCACTTGGTGCGCCGGTGAACGTCATCACCAAGGCCAACGATGCCCCAGCAGTTCCAATCGCGACTACTCGACGTGAAGTTTTCATGGACTCCCCCTGTTGTACTGGATCGGTCGTCCAGTTCGTGCCAGATCTTCATGCACAACATCGCTGTCGTCAACTCAGATATTGATTGGGTGAATACCGAGATTCGGCATGGGGGCGATGATCCAGCCGTTGAGAGCGGGAACGTGGGAGCCGAGATCGCACGAAGGTTGCCATACTTGGCGGGTGCAAGATGTGTTCCCCGGATCAAACGAGCTCGTCGACCCGACGATGGCGAATGATGGGCCTCTGGGCTCCGCGATCCGCGAAAGACGTCTGTCTGAGAACCTGACCCTTGTCGAGCTGGCAGCAAAATCGGGACTGTCGCAACCGTTCCTGTCCCAAGTCGAGAACGGTCGGGCTCGGCCCTCCCTCATGTCGTTGCACCAAATCGCAAAAGCCCTCGACACCACGCCACAGGCCTTCTTCGGCGGGCCGACCGCAGATTCGCTCACCTGGTCGCTCGTCCGAGCAAAGGAAGTCCAGGTGCTGCCCATTGACGGTGAAGAGTCGCCGTCAACTTCAACGTGCCACGTTCTCCTCGGCGGGGATGCTCCGTTTCATGTGCTCGAGTTCGATGGGCTGCCCAGTGAGTTCCTTGACTATTTCGAGCACGACGGATTCGAGGCGGCTTACGTGATCCGGGGCCGCGCCGAGATCGACATCGGTGGCACGATTTCCGAGCTGCATGCCGGCGACTCCATCTCCTATCCCGCACGCTTACCGCACCGCCTCAGGTCCATCGGGAAGCGGCCGGTCAAAGTGCTGCTCATCGAGACGAAGGTCGCTGCTCTCCAGGACCGGAGACCTGCGCGCCACGCGCCGGAGAAAAGGGCCAAACGCGTCGGGGTAGCAAAGCCAGGCCAAAAGTCCCTTGCGAGCGCTCCCACCGCGAAGCCAGCGAAGGCGAATCCGACCACCGCTGAGCCGTCCCGTCACAAGAGTGCTGCGCGTTCGCGAGGCCCGCGAGCTCAACGGCCGTATTGAAATTCGACCAAGGGGATCGTCTGAGCAGTAACTTCACCTTCTTTCTCGACTGGGTCGCAGGTGCCCAGTTCGCCGGCTTGTACTGGGCGCGAGACCGCGGGCTCTACGAGGCAGCCGGCCTGAGTGTCACGCTGCAGGAATGGCAGGACGAAGGCCGTTCCGTGTTCGAGCAGGTTGCCCAGGCATCGGCTCTCGGAGAGCTCTGCGCTGGTTGTGCGGAAGACAACCTGATCGTCGGCGAGGTCTCGACAGGTGGGCCGTTCATGGCTTTCGGAGCAATGCTCCAACGCACACCGTTAGTGCTGATGAGCCACCCCGACCGTGCGGTCCGCAGCTTCAGCGACCTCAAAGGCAAACGGGTCGGTATGCACGCAGACGGAATCCGAGCGCTCGAACTTGTTCTCGCCCTTGAAGAAGTCTCCGTCAGCGAGATCGACATCTGCGAGGTCGGTTTCGATCTCGAACACCTGCGTCGAGGCCGAGTCGACGCGCTGCAGGGGTACGTGATGACGGAACCGATTCAACTCGGCGCTTTGGGCTTCCCGGTCGACCTGTTGCCCATCGAGCACCCGCTTCTCCGCCCGTTCTCGCAGGTCTACTTCGCCAACCGGGACGTGCTCGATCGCCACGCCGATCTCCTCGAATCGTTTCTCACGACGTCGTCGGACGGGTGGAGGGCAGTCTGTAACAACCCCGAAGCGGCCGCCCGCCTGCTTGCAGACGTGCTTGGCGACCGTTCGCAGGAGGCCGCGCAGCGCAGGATGATCGAGCGTCTCATCCCATTGATCGTCGGCCACGACGGGTCGTGGGAGGTCGGCGCGATAGACGCGGCCCAGTGGAAGCAGAACCTCGCTTCCTACTTGAAGCTCGGGATGATCAGTCGTCCGGTGAGACTGGACCAGGTGGTCTTTCAGTTCGGCTTGTGATTCACCCAAGGGCCTGATCAAGCGCTGCGCTGGCCACTGCGGCTGCTCTCTCAGGGCTCAAGGACACGCTCTGCCCTACTACTGGTCCGACGGTGAGCGGACCCTGATATCCAATGTTGCGAAGGGCACGCAACAAGCCCGGAACGTCGATCACGCCCGTCGCTCCGACCATCACCCGTTCGTCCTGGATTTGCTCGTCGATTGATCGCAATGTCACCGCATCATTGAGCTGCACGCTTACGACCTCATTGTGATCAAGGTCTTCGATCTCGTTGAGTGAACCACCCGAAGCGTGCCACTGGAAGCTGTCCAGCAATACTCCGGTGTTGAGCGACCGCATACCAATGGACGCAGCAAGCGTCCGCACCCCGTCGAAAGTGTGAACAAACGCCTTGGCCGTTCTTGCCCGCGGCGTTGGGAGAGGGGCAAACTCGAACCCAAGCATGATCCCGTGCGTTGCCAGTATTTCCGCCGTCTGAACAAGCCTCGGAACAACCAGATCAAAGTGCTGATAAAAGTCAAGCGTGTCGCTCGACGGCGATACCCGAGTTACGCACCGCTTGCATCCCAACGACTGTGCGAGGGTAGCGTCAGCTTCGACGCGACCGAGGCTTTCGGCAAAGGCTGCATTTGAATCAGCTTCCCGCCACGCGGCACGGAGCCAGAATCCGGCGGCTGTGAGACCGGTGTCATCAAACCAGTTCTTCGCCTGAGTTGCGTCGCCGAGGGAATCCAGATAATCCGAGTCCAACAGGACACCGGTGAAGTTGTGTCTGCGAGCCAAGGCACAAGTTTCGTCGAACGAAATCGAGTATCCGAGAGCGTCCATGCTCAAGGCTTTGTACATCGATGAAATATATCTCCGAACGCACGATGAGCCTGGCCGAGCGAGGAACGGCCGCCCGCCCCATGTCGCCCTTCGTCCTGCCCGGGAATGTTGATGGTTGACATTGCCAGCGGCGGCGCGACGATAGTTCGCATGCGATCCCGACCTGTGGTTGGGCTGGTAGTGGTGCCGGCTCGTCGCTCGCTGTCACGCTGGGTCGCTCGGAAGCCGGATTATCGGGACTGGTAAGTCCCTCAATCGTGTTGTGGGTCCGGTGAGCAAATAGTGTTCCGAGATGCCTGGACCACAGCACCTGTCGGTTGTCAACACCGCGTCGGGGAACCCGGGCATCAACGGATGGTCGGCCATCCTGGATCCGCTGCCGGCCCCCAACCGATGTGTCACCGACGAGACCGCCGACTGGGTGGTGATCGGCGGTGGGTTCGCCGGCCTCGCCGCGGCACGGCGGCTCACCGAGTTGCGGCCCGACGACCGGATTGTGCTTATCGAGGCGCATCGCATCAGCGAGACCGCAGCGGGGCGGAGCTCGGGGTTCATGATCGACCTGCCGCACGACCTCTCGGCGAAAAGCTACGCAGGTGCGGTTGCGGCTGATCAGGAGTCGACCGAGATGAATCGCACAGCACTCGCGTTCTCCGCGCGTGCAGCACAGGAGTTCGCGATGGGGCCAGACATTTTCGACCCTCGCGGCAAGCTCAGCGTGGCCGCCACGGCGAAAGGGGAGCGGCATAACCGCGAGTATTTCGGTCACCTGCAGGCAATGGGCGAACCCGCCCGATGGGTCGAGGCCGACGAGGCCGCCGATATCTTCGGCACCACCTACTACCGCAGCGGTCTGTTCACGCCGGGGACCATCATGCTGCAACCCGCTGCGTACTTACGATCGCTCGCCTGCGGCATCGGCACATGCGCCACCGTCTACGAAGACAGCCCGGTTGTCTCGATGGATCGCAGCGGCGAGGACTGGACCGTTCGCACGCCACAGGGCTCGGTGCGTGCGCCGAAGGTGATCCTTGCGGTCAACGGCCATCTGCAGAGCTTCGGATTCCTTCGGCGTCGGCTGATGCACGTGTTTCTCTACGCGTCGATGAGCCGGCCGTTGACCGAGCCCGAAACGCAACACCTTGGTGGGCACGAGCAGTGGGAAGCCGTACCGTCTGACCCGATGGGATCGACGGTCCGGCGTATTCGAACGGCTCAGGGTCCGCGCATCTTGACGCGCAACGTGTTTCGCTTCCAGTCCTCGATAGAGGCGTCGCAGACCACCGTCGAGCGCGCCGCAACGCACCATGACCGCAGCTTTCAAGCCCGTTATCCGCAACTCGGCCAGGTGGACATGGAATATCGGTGGGGTGGTCGGCTATGTCTCAGCTTCAACGGTGTGCAGGTGTTCGGAGAGGTGACCGAAGGCGCCTATGCGGCGGTCTGCTGCAACGGTCTGGGCGCTTCCAGAGGCACGCTGGTGGGCATGCTGGCAGCTGAGTATGCGTCGGGGCATTCGAACCCCTACGTCGACACCTTCCTGGCACAGGCCAAGCCTCGCCGCATCCCGCCGGACCCCTTTGCCTTCATCGGTGCCAACGTCTACCTGCGTTGGAAGGAGCACCGCGCCGGCGCCGAGAAGTAGCCGCAACCCGACGTTTCAGCCCGCGCTCGGTGGAGCACCACCCTGAACCTGCGCTTCCCGCATCGCTCCGCATCGCTCCGCATCGCTCCACACCGCTCCACACCGCCATCCGCCCACCACCGCAAGTGCACAACCTGAACGAGCAACTGGAGGAACACTTATGAAGAACCTGTTCGACCTCACCGGCAAGGTGGCCATCATCACGGGGTCCGGTCGCGGCCTTGGCAAGGCGATTGCGCTGGGCGTTGCCGCCTATGGCGCCACGGTTGTCGCTTGCTCCCGCACCCTCAGCGAAGCTGAGGCAACTGCCGCAGAGATCGTGGCCGCTGGCGGAGCAGCGTCGGCACTGCGCGTCGACACCGGTGACCGTGCCAGCTGTCAGGCACTGATCGACAACACCGTCGCTGCGCACGGGCACCTGGACGTCCTCGTGAACAACGCCGGCATCGACATCATCGAGCCGGCCGAAGACGTGGCCGAAGAGGCATGGGACACCGTGCTGAACATCAACCTGAAGGGGTACTTCAACTGTTCGCAGTTCGCAGCCCGCCAGATGCTGGCGCAGGGAACCGGGGGGTCGATCGCGAACAACTCGTCGATTGCCGGCGAGGTTGGCATCCGCGGCCTGACCGCCTACGCCGCAGCAAAGGGCGGGATCAACCAGATGACACGCACCATGGCAGTGGAGTGGGCGTCGCGCGGTATTCGCGTCAACGCCTTCTCGCCCGGCTACTTCGAGAACATCATGTCGGGAGCCACCGATGAGCACTCCCGCCCCGAGAAGCGTGCACAGGTGCTGCAGCAAACACCGATGGGGCGCCGCGGGCTGCCAGACGAGTTGGTCGGGCCTGTGGTGTTCCTGGCGTCCGATGCCTCGAGCTACGTGACCGGCGCCATCTTGCTGGTCGACGGCGGCTACACCGCAGCCTGACGTCCACCGCCACCGCCACCGCCACCGCCACCGCCACCGCCACCGCCACCGCAAACGGAGAACTCACCCATGGACGCACTCATCCTCGACTACATGCAGCGATACCGTTTCAAGAAGGTTGTCATCTGCAACGACACCGACACCGGCCTGCGCGCCGTGATCGCCATCCACTCGACTGCCCTCGGTCCGGCGACCGGCGGGCTTCGTATGTGGACCTACGAGCGCGAAGAAGATGCCATCTTCGACGCGCTGCGTCTGGCCAGGGGCATGACGTACAAGTACGCCGCCGCGGGCATCGACCTTGGCGGCGGCAAGGCGGTTATCATCGGCGACCCCAGGACGCAGAAGACCGAAGCGCTCATGCGGGCAATGGGTCGTTTCATCGATCAGCTGGGCGGCGAATATATGACGGGCGAGGACGTGGGAACCACTTTGGAAGACATGGAGCTCCTGCACAGCGAGACCGACCACGTGGTCACCCTTCCTGAACATGCAGGTGGTGCAGGCGACATCTCTCCGGCTACCGCCCTCGGCTCGGTGCTGGCAACCAAGGCGTGCGCGTTGCGGGTGTGGGGTACCAACAGCCTGGCGGGTCGTACGGTTGCGTTGCAGGGGCTTGGCGTGTGCGGCGAAAAGGCTCTCAAGTTGATGGTCGACGAAGGGGCGAGGGTAACGGTGGCCGACCTCGACCAGGACAAGGTGGCAGCTGCGGTTGCGGCCTACGGCGTTGCTTCGTGCGCGCCCGGCGAGATCTACGACGTGGATGCAGACATCTTCGCCCCGTACGCGCTTGGCGCGGTGATCAACGACGACACGCTGTTGCGGTTGCGCGCCAAGGTGGTTGCCGGTTCTGCCAACAACATCCTTGCCGAGGAACGCCACGGCGATGAATTGCAGGCCAGAGGCATCACCTATGCCGTGGACTACATCGCCAACTCGGGTGGCACCATCTTTGACACCGACCGGTTCCGTCGCGGTGGTTTCCAACCCGAGCGCGCCTGGGCCAACGTGCGCCGCGTGTACCAGCGCACCCTTGAGGTGTTCGAGATCGCGGACCGAGATCAGGTTCCGTACTACCGCGCCGCCGACCGGCTTGCCGAGGCACGCATCGACGCGATCAACAAGGTGCGGCTGCTCGACACCAACCGCACGGTCCGACGCTGATGCGTAACCGTCGCCACGGCGTGCCGGCGCGCACGACTGCTCGGGTAGGTTGCGCACGTATGCCCGGATCGCCGTCGATCATCCCAGCAGCACAGCTCATCGCAGAAGGGCACCCATGAGAGTCAGCCGGATGATCCAAGCCGTCGATGCGCACGCCTGCGGCGAACCGGGACGGGTGATCGTCGGTGGTGTGCTGGACGTTCCCGGGGCCACGATGTTCGACAAGATGCGCCACCTTGAGACCCAGGCCGACTGGTTGCGCAAGCTGATGCTCAACGAGCCGCGTGGCTATCCGGCCATGTGCGCCAACGTGATTCTGCCGCCCACCGATTCCGCCGCCGATGCGGGCTACGTGATCATGGAACACACGGAGTACCCGGGCATGTCGGGGTCCAACACCATGTGCGTGGCGACGGTGCTGCTGGAGACCGGCATGGTCCCGATGGTCGAGCCTGTCACCGAACTGCTGCTGGAAGCCCCTGCGGGGCTGATCGGCATTACCGCAGAGTGCTCCAACGGAAAAGTCACCAGCGTCACGTTCCGCAACGTCCCTGCGTTCGCCGTTCACCTCGACGCGCCGCTCGAAGTGCCCGGCCTCGGCACCATCCGCGTCGATGTTGCTTACGGCGGAATGTTCTACGTGATCGCGGACGCAGCCGATTTCGGGTTGCGTCTCACCTCGGACGAAGGGCGTGACGTCACCCGAATCTGCGCGCAGCTCAAAGCTGCGGCAGCGGATCAGTTGCCCTGCGTCCACCCCGAGCAACCGGGGTTCAGCGGCGTCACCATCGCGCAGCTGTCCGGAGCTCCCCACAACCCGGCCTACCATCGCCGCAACGCGGTCACCATGATGAGCGGCGACGTGTCGCTGGATGATCCGCGCACCTGGAGCGGAGCGATAGACCGCTCGCCGTGCGGAACCGGGACGTGCGCCAAGATGGCGGTGTTGCACGCAAAAGGCCAGCTGGGACTTCACGAGGACTTCCACCACGAGAGCATCATCGGAACGCTGTTCACCGGACGTCTGCTGAGCGAAGTGCAAGTGGGCCAATACCGAGGGGTGGTTCCCTCCATCTCGGGTCAAGCCTGGATCACCGGCACGGCCTCGTACGTCGTCGACCCCACCGATCCGTTCCCGCAGGGGTTCACGGTCGGCGACATCTGGTAACGCGCTAGACGGTGTACTCAACAGGCGGGGTTGGGCCTCACGGCTTCAGCCGAGGGACCGCAGCCACGGCAACACGTGGTCGCCCAAGCGAGACCCGGTGGTTTTGTATGCGTGCATATCAGTGCTCCAAGAGGCGAGCTGCGTCACCAGATGCTGGGCGATGTCGGGGCGGTCCAGCAGCACCCCGAGCGGCGCAAGCTGTGACTTGATGGTGAACAGGATGGCACCGCTTTCCGGAAGCCGCTGCAGGGTTTGATATTCCGTGCGCAGCCAGTAGGGAGAGCCGTCAGCCTGGGCTGGTTCTCCCACCGGCAAGGTGTCGGACTTGGCAAACGGCAGGCATAGCAGCGCATACGGCTTGATCGACAGATTGCGGCGCCACACCACTCGGCCTGGTGCCAGCCGGTCGAAGAAGCGGTCAACCCGCTCGGTGAGGTCGCTTGCGTAATGCGGCACAGACCCGTGGACGGCATCGATACGGCGCCCAACCTTGTCGGCCAGCGACCACAACGACGGAAAGCACAGCACGGCTGCGTCGAGGTGCCAGCCGTCGGGGTGGCGGATGAGCAGGCACAGGTCTTCTTGAACTGCGCGTCCGGCTGCGGCAAGGGGTGCCGGGTCGGGTGGGATGGCACCCAGTCGGTGCGACGTGAGAAACGCTGCCACCAGCTGATACGTCTCCCTGCACGCACCTTCGGATCCGCGCCGCGCCTGGTACACGATCGGGCGTTGTTCAGCCAGCAGCCGCGTCCGCAGCGCAAGCTCGCTGGAGCGGTGTCCGTCGACGCGGAGGCAGTTTGACGGGTGCTGGACGACGAGCCCACGTATGCCCATCCTGTGGTGGGGCGGTGCGGGTTCGAGATCCAACTCGTCGAGCCAATCAGGTACGCCAGCGGCTTGGTACTCCTGTCTGTCCGGTTGGTATGCATACGGATCAAATGGACGAGAGGCCACCGGCGACGCGGGCGCCGATAGGTGTGGATCAGTCACCGAAGCCTGCCCGACCAGCGATCGCCGTACTCGCTGATGGCGATGGCGCACAGGACCAATATCGCACCGACTGCCTCACGCAGGTGCAGCTGTTCGCCGACCACCGCCCAGGAAAACAGCACCCCCACAAGCGGCGTGAGGTACAAGGTGACGGCAATCCGGCTTGCGGGTTGGCGGGCCAGAACCAGACACAGCAACAGATACGACACAGCCGAGCCAACTCCGAGGAACACCGCAGCCAACAATGCCCTGCCGGTGATAGACCCGCGCACCATGCCCTGGAACGGGACCAGCGCTGCGGCCGTCGGCTTGGCAGAGCTGCTGCGGTGGTACAGGTCGAACGCGCAGGCAGGGATGACGAATGCAAGCGCGCCTATTTGTGTGAGTGCCGCCGTCGCGACTGGATCGACTCCGGCACCGAGGGTTCGAACCCGTGCTGTGTATACCGAGAAGGCCGTGACCGTGCCCAGCAGCAGGACGACCGGCAGCAACGGTGACGGGCCCGTGCGCTGGGTGAACAGGCCCGATGCAACCAATGCACCTGCGAAACCGATGGCGAGCGCGATCAGCGTCCGGGGTGACAGGCGGTCGCCGGCCAGCAGCGCACCGGCGATGGCCACCCCGATGGGTTCGAGCCCGACCACAACCGATCCGATGATGGCTGAACCGCGGTCGACCCCTGTTCCCATGAGGACGGTCATCAGGCCCAGTCCGAACATGCCGACCACGATGAGCTGAAGCCGGATAGCACGGTCGGCGGGGAGCCGCTTGCGCCCGATCAGGAGCAGCGCACCACCGGCAATGGTGAAGCGAATGAGGTTCGACGTTGCGGGGCCGAAGCTCTCGGACGCCAGTTTGTACGCGGGAAGGCTGGACCCGAAGAACCCCACGATGAGGGCGAGGGACAGCCGGGCACCGGTCGCGCCGTTCCGTGTGGGTCTCTCCACCTCGGGTGCATCACCGGTTCCTCCTTTCACCGGCTCGGCCGCACCCTCGAACGCAGTCGCCACCCGAGATCCGCTGACGTGAGCGTCGACAGGTTCCACCCGGCCACTCTAGGGTCCGATGTCTCGGCCTGGTCGTAGCCCAGCTACATCAGCGGTTCAGGTTGCAACGCAACCGAGGTCGGCGACCGTTTCGCCAGCAGAACCGTGTGCACTGCCAGCGCCGTGAAGACGAAGCCGCCACCGATGAAGCCGGCGATCCCCGGGTATTCGTCTTTGAACACCCAGACCCAGATGGGTCCCATCACCGGTTCGAGCATCGACACCAGCGCGGCGTGCGCAGCGGGCGCGTGCGGAGCTGCGATGGCAAAGATCGTGAGGCCGATGCCCAGCTGTGCTGCACCGAACAACCACAGCACCACGAAGTCGTGGCGTGAGACGTTCCAAGGCTGTGCCACGGGAAACGAGATCACCACATTGATGAGACACGCGGCCAGCATTGCGGGGACCATCGTGATGTGGGAGTGCTGGCGGATGATCACCACCCCGAATCCGAACGCAATGGGAATCATGAGTGCAATGACGATCCCCGAGAGCGTGACCGACGTGCCCGGACCCCACACCATCACGGCAACTCCGACGATGGTCGCAGCGATTGCACCCCACGTGACCGGGTGGATCACCTCGCCGATCACGGCCCTGGCCACCAGAGCCGTGGTGAGCGGAGCGAGCGAAAACAGCACCAGGACCACCGCCACGCTGGTTCGGCTGAGCGCAACCACCATGCCGATGGACGAGACGGAGAAGGCGAGCGCGACAAATAACCCGGGAAGGCCGAGGCGCAGCAGCGTGCGCACGACCCGTCCCTTCGTCTGCCGCGCGAGGTAGGCACCGATGGTGACGCTCGCAGATACCGAACGCCAGAACACCGTGGTCCAGGCGTTGGGACGGTCGAGACTGCGGACGAACAGCCCACCAAGACTGAAGATGAGCGCCGAGAGGCCGATCAAGGCGAGCGCACGCGTGGCCGACAACCCGGCCGGACGCCCCGATGCGAGATCCGTTCGTGCGCTCATAGTCACCTCCGATACTACGGATCGAACTGCTGCAGACTTGGTCCGGCTCGGCTCGTGTCTACTTGTCGAACGCTGGTTGCCGTTCCTCGCCTTGATTGAGCCGACTGCATAGCAGCTCGCTGCACTACCTGGCTCGTAAGCGCACAGATAAACAGGTCACGCATCCTTCGAGCTTGGCGAACTCGCTGATGTCAACGGTGGTCACCGAGAACCCGCGCGAACGGACCAGTTCGACACTGTCCGGGCAGTCGCCGGCCATCAACAATGCGCCACCGCCGATGTCCACCACATGAGCGCCGGACTCCTCAGGCATCGCCAGCACCTCGGCGAACGAGACCCCGTCCTCGAGTGCAGGAAGCCATCCGATGATGGTCCCGTCGGGCAGTGCCGTGACCGCGGACTTGAGGTGCAGCGCCTTCGTCAGCGGTACAGGAACAACGTTCCAGCAGCGCGCTTCCAGAATCTGCTGGAGCTGTTCAATACCGGCATCGTTGGTACGTGCGCTGCGCCCCACGAACACGGTTCGCCCTACCTTGAGCACGTCGCCCCCGTCGAGGGTTCCCGGGTCGGCAATGCGCAGTGTCGTGAGCCCTGCGGCCGCAGCTGCATCGAATGCCGAATCGATCTCGGGCCGCCGTGACAAGGCGCCGGGCCTGGCCATCAACACGAGTTCGTCGAAGGCAACCATCGTGTCTTCGACGAACACCGCATCGGCGCAGTCGTCTGCGGGTGCCACCTCGATGATGTCCCACCCACTGGCACGGAACACCTCGACGTACGATTCCCACTGGCGAGCCGCAGCCACAAGATCGACGGGTTGACGGCTGAGGTGGGTGACCAGGCCCTGGTCCAACAGCGGCCCGGGTCGCCGAACCAGAAGGCGTCCAGGGGACGCGCTCATTCGTCGTGGCTCGTGTCGAGCGCAAAGTCCATCCGGTACCGGTCATTGGGCATGGCACCTTCAGTACTACACGATGTTGTGTTCGGTGCGGCCGGTGGCTGCAACTGCGAACCGGCGCACATCGAAACCCGTGATGTCGTAGCGAGGTTCGCGTTCGAGTACCAGGTCACGGATGATCTCGCCGGCGGCCGGGCCCATCAGGAACCCGTGCCCGCTGAAACCGGTTGCGTAGAAGAACCCGTGCACATCGGCTGACCGGCCGATGATCTGGTTCTCATCGGGTGTTACCTCGTACAAGCCTGACCACCCGGAGGAGATGTTCATGTCGAGGATGGCGGGAGCGCGCCGCTGAACAACCGGAGCAAACATCGGCAGCCACGTCTCGAGGTCGAACTCCAGGTTGAACCCGACCGGTTCATCGGGGTTCGCCCACCCGAACATCAGCCCGCCTCCTTCCGGATGGAAGTAGAAGCTGGACGCGAAGTCGATGGTCAGCGGGCTGCGTGCCGGTGTGGCCGGGTGGGGTGCGGTGAAGCCGATCTGGCGGCGTTTGGGCGACACCGGAAGGTCGGTCCCGACCATGTCGCCGATGCTGCGCGACCATGCTCCGGCAGCGCACACCACAACGGGGGTGCGGATGGTTCCGAGCGGCGTGACGACGGCGCTGACGGCGCCGTTGTGTGTCTCGATAGCCTCCACCGTGCAGTGCTGGACGAAGCGGGCACCCAGGGAGCGGGCAGCACTGGCGTAGCCCATGACCACACCTTCAGGCGTGGCGCAGGCATCGTCAGGTGACCACGCTGCGGCCAGCACGTCAGCCACTTCGATCAGCGGCGAGATCTGTTTGGCTTCGGCTGGGCCAACCATCCGGCTGGGCACACCGTTGGCGTTCTGAACGGCCACGCTCTCGGTGAACACGTCGACCTCGGTCTGATCGGCGAGGACATAGAGGTATCCGTTGCGGCGGAACTCGATCTCCTGACCGAAGTCCTGAGCGAAGCGTGAGTACACCTCGAGACCACGCATGCCCATCTGCACGTTGACCGGGTGGCTGAACGACGCGCGAACCCCACCGGCTGCCTTGCACGTGGAACCCGAGCCGAGCGTGTTGCGTTCGAGCACGACCACATCGGTGACTCCGGCCTGTGCGAGGTTGAACGCGATGCTGGCGCCGATCACGCCGCCTCCGATGACCACAACCGATGCGGTGGAGGGAAGTTGGGGCGTCATCGGGAGACGTATCTGTTCATGCGGAATCGACGGTAGTGCGCACGATCCCTCGCCGTTGCTTCCGAACAGCAGCGCATTCGTGGCCGGGCGGTCGGTACACTGCGATGCATGGCCGAAACGCTCGTGTTCGAAGGTATCTACGTCCCGATTGCAGGGCCGTTCGACCCGGCAGGCGAGCTGGATCTTGACGCGTACGGCCGTGTGGTGGAGCATTGCCTGGCGGCTGGCGCCCGCGGGTTGGTTCCCAACGGGACAACGGGCGAGTACTACGCCATGAGCACCGAAGAACGCAAACAGGTGCTCACCCACTGCCGTGACGTTGCGGCCGGTCGTGCGCAGCTCATCGCGGGCTGCAACGCCGGGTCGACGCTCGAGGCCATCGGATTCGCCCAGGGAGCTCGTGACCTGGGTTACCACGCGGTCATGCTGGCTGCTCCGCCCACGTCACTACCCACCCAGCGCGAGTTGGCGGCGCACTTTGTGGCCGTTGCCTCCGAGGGCGGGCTTCCGGTCGTGCTGTACAACTACCCGGCCCGCGCCGGGGTGGAGATTGGCTTCGATTGCCTCGATGCCATCGCCGAACGTCCCGACGTCATTGCCATCAAGGAATCCAGCGGTGACTTCTCCCGTTTCTTGGCGATGCGCCGCCGCTATGGGTCGCAGCTCCAGATCATGTGCGGCTCCGACGACCAGGCGGCCGACTACTTCGCCTGGGGAGTTCGCAGCTGGTTGGCCGGTACCGCCAACGTGTTGCCGCGCCAGCACGTCGAGGTGCTCGAAGCGGCGCTGCGCGGCGACTACGCCGAGGCAGTCCGCCGGTTCGACGCGATTCTTCCGTGGGTGCAGAACATGGAGCAGGGCAGCTACAACCAGAAGATCAAGCTGGGTCTTGCTCACGTCGGCATCCCAGTGGGTCAGGTCCGTGCGCCGCTGCTGGCGCTCACCGACGACGTCGCACAGGCCAACCTGGCCGCGCTCGACGCGGCAATTGCGGCAAGCGGCGCCCCCGGCCACTGACGCCGG
>JANNBN010000075.1:0-25505 GCA_031385545.1 Acidimicrobiia bacterium
AATCGAACCGTGTGCGGCATCGGCCGAGGCGATTCGGCGGTCCGCGTGACCAATGGCAAACCGGTCGGTCTGTCGGAGATCCGGGAGTCCGTTCATGTCATCCGGTCGCTCGCTTCGGGGCGTGAGTGCGAGTACAAGGGCTCGACGCTCCGGTTCCCGTGGAGCACGGGAAGCACGCTCGAAGTCTGGTTGGCTGCGTACGGTCCCAAGATGCTCCAGATGGCGGGTGAAATTGCTGATGGCTTCATTTTGCAACTGGCCGACCCGTCCATCGCCAAGTGGACCATCGACGCGGTTCGTTCGGCGGCTTCCGACGCAGGGCGCAACCCGGACGACGTCACCATCTGCGTCGCAGCGCCTGCATACGTCACCGATGGTTCAGATTCGCAGCTGGCAGAAGCACGAGACCAGTGCCGATGGTTCGGCGGGATGGTTGGCAACCATGTTTCTGACCTCGTTGAACGCTACGGAGACGGGGGTGGAGGTGGTGTCCCACAGGCCCTTACCGAGTACATCAAAGGTAAGCACGGTTACGACTACAACGAGCATGGCAAGGCCGGTAATACGCACACAGACTTTGTGCCGGACCAGGTGATCGATCGCTTCTGCCTGCTCGGGCCGGTCGAACATCACATCGAACGCATCGACGAGTTGAAGCGCCTTGGCGTCAATCAGTACGCGGTGTATCTGCAGCACAACGACAAGGACCGGACCCTCGCCGCGTATGGCGAGAAGATCATCCCGGCTCTCACCAGCCGCTCCCTCGCAAAGTCGTGAGTGGTCCATCCGACGTCGGGTCAGGGCGTGCGGCCCATCGCCGCGCCGTGTCGCACCGTCACCATGGGGGTGGGCTTCGGCAGGTCACGCTCGGTGCAGCCGGCCTGGCCCTCGTCGCGCTGTTCTGGGAGCTTCTCAAAGCTTCCGGCGGAAGTGATCACACGCTGGGCATCGTGAGCACCGACGACGCGTCGATGCCCGGTGTGGCAGCAATCTGGAGCGCCTTCTTCCAGGAAGACGTCAGGGGCCAGGGCCGCACGGTTGGCGCTGCGGTGCTGTCCGGAGGCTGGTACTCGTTCCGCCTGGCGGTCGCAGGGTTCGTGGTGGCGTTGATCGTCGGCGTCGCCCTTGCGTTGCTGATGCAGCGCATCCACGTCGCTGAGCAGGCATGGGTCCCGTACGTCGTGCTGTCGCAGACGGTTCCGCTGATCGCACTCGCGCCGTTGATCGCTGGGTGGGGCGGTTCGCTGACCGTGGGTCCCTTCGACTGGAAACCATGGCTGTCTGCGACTGGCATGGCGGGCTATCTCGCATTTTTCCCGATCACCATCGGTGCGCTGCGCGGGTTGAAATCACCGCAGATCCAGGCCGTTGAATTGATGGACACGTACGCAGCGTCATGGTGGCAGACGATCGTGAAACTTCGGCTTCCGGCGTCTGTCCCGTACCTCTTGCCGGCACTCAAACTGGGCGCTGCTCAAGCAGTGGTCGGCACGATCGTTTCGGAGATCTCGATCGGTCTCAAGGGCGGTATCGGTCGCCTCATCATCGACTACTTCCAGAAAGCATCAGGAGATCCGTCGCGCGTGTTCACGGCCTTTATCGGCGCAGCGGTGCTTGGGCTCGTGGTCGCTGCGATCGTCGGCGTGGTCGAGTTCGCACTGATGAGAAACCTTGCCGGTCCCAGCGGGCAAGGAGTTTCCGTATGAGCGGGCTCATCCGTCGCACTGCCAGGCCGGGCATCGTGCCGGTCGTCGCTGTCGAGGCGGTGGACAAGGTGTTCAACCCGGGCAAGGTCAACCAGGTCGATGCGCTGGCAGGAATTTCGCTATCGGTCGCTCCTGGCGAGTTTGTCTCGCTGATCGGCCCGTCTGGGTGCGGCAAATCCACCCTGCTACGGCTCATCGCCGATCTCAGCCAGCCCACCGCCGGCACCATCCGCATCAACAATAAAACTGCGCACCAGGCCCGGCTCGATCTTGACTACGGCATGGCCTTCCAGCACGCCGGTCTCTTCGATTGGCGCACCGTCAGACGTAACGTCGAGCTCCCGCTCGAACTGCGCGGTTGGGACCGGTCGAAGCGCTCCGAGCGAGCGGCGGAAATGCTTTCGCTTGTCAAGCTCTCCGACTTCGCGTCGCACTACCCCTGGGAGTTGTCGGGCGGCATGCAACAGCGCGTTGCCATTGCGCGGGCACTGGCGATGGACCCGCCTCTCCTGCTGATGGACGAGCCGTTCGGAGCCCTCGACGAGATGACTCGGGAGCACATGCAGGCTGAACTCATCCGCATCTGCTCTGCGACGGGCAAGACCACCATCTTTGTGACCCATTCAATTCCGGAAGCTGTGTACCTGAGCAACCGAGTTGTGGTGATGTCACCTCGACCCGGTCGCATCACCAAGGTCGTCGACGTTGCATTGGATACCCGCTCCGACGAGGCACGGCAGAGCGCAGCCTTCTTTGCGAAGATCACGGAAGTGCGCGAAGCTCTCCGTGCAGTGGAGCGAGTCGACGAGCGGGTCGACGAGCGGGTCGACGCAGTTGTCGACGTGGGTCTCGGGCTCGAGGATCGATGATGAACAAACTTCGTTCTCGCAGGCTTCGCGCACTGCTGCTCCCACTCGCCTGGGGAGTCTTCTTCCTCGGCGCCTGGGAGGGCCTGGTGAGATGGCGGAACATCAAACCGTTCCTGCTCCCGGCTCCCACTGCCATCTGGCGAGAGCTCTGGAAGGACAAGGACCGGCTGTTCGACAACCGGCAGAAGACGCTGTTCCTGACGGCAGCGCGCTCCACGGCCACCAACGCGCTGGCCGGGCTGCTGATCGGCATCGCCGTCGCTGTGCTGGCCGCAATGGTCGCGCAACGGTTCAGCGTCGTACGCGACATTCTCAAACCGATTTCGGCTGCGTTCAACACCATGCCGATCGTGGCATTGGGGCCGGTGTTCTACAACATGCTCGGTGCCACTTCCGATGCCGCCAGACGGGTTGTCGTCGCGATGGTTGCGTTCTTCCCGGTCTTCGTCAACCTGGTTTCCGGACTCACCCAGGTCGACCCCGTCCATCAGGAACTCATGCGTTCCTACGCTGCGTCGGACAGCGCTTTCCTGCGCAAAGTGCGCATCCCGAACGCGTTGCCCTTCCTCATGACGGGCATCCGGATTGCAGCATCGCTGGCCGTCATCGCAGCGGTCGTGGTTGAGTACTTCGGTGGAAAGCAGAACGGCCTCGGTGCACGGGTTGCAAGCGCCATGAAGTTGTCCCAGACGCCGAAAGCCTGGGGGTACATCGGTGTGGCTATCCTCACCGGACTCGCCTTCTATGTCTCCGGGCTCGTGCTCGAGGCGCTCGTGCTGCCGTGGCAGACGAAGCGAAAGCTGTCCGATATCTGAATCTCCCCAGTTCTGCAACCACCACCACCACCATGAAGGGACCACAAATGAGACCAACCATCACCGTCCAATTCGCCGTTCTCACCGCAACAGCGCTGCTGGGGCTCAGCGCCTGCGGGAGCGATTCGGCTGAGCCGGCAACGACCGACGCAACAGAGACCAGCGCTGCAGCTGCAGCCGCCGCGGAGTGTGCCGAACTGAAACCGGTCAAACTGCAGTTGCAGTGGGTCACCCAGGCCCAGTTCGCCGGCTATTACGCAGCCGTCGACAAAGGCTTCTACAAGGAGCAGTGCCTCGATGTCACCATCCTCGAAGGCGGTGTCGACATCGTTCCGCAGACACAGCTGGCAACCGGTGCTGCCGACTACGCAATTTCGTGGGTGCCAAAGGCTCTTGCCTCTCGGGAGCAGGGCGCCAACATCGTCAACGTGGCCCAGATCTTCGAGCGTTCAGGAACGCTGCAGGTCTCGTGGAAGGACTCCGGCATCGCCAGTTCGGCGGACCTCAAGGGGAAGAAGGTTGGCAACTGGGGCTTCGGCAACGAGTTCGAGTTGTTCGCCGGCATGACCAAAGCCGGCCTCGACCCCGCGTCAGATGTCGAGCTTGTGCAGCAGAACTTCGACATGCAAGCACTCTTGAAGAAGGAGATCGACGCTGCGCAGGCCATGACCTACAACGAGTACGCACAGCTGCTTGAAGCGAAGGGCGCTGACGGCAAGTTGTACACCGCCGATCAGTTCAGCGTCATCAACTGGAACGACGAAGGAACGGCAATGCTGCAGGATGCCGTGTGGGCGAACGGTGACAAGCTCGCCGACGCTGCGTATGCCGACCAGACACAGCGCTTCGTGAACGCATCGATCCAAGGCTGGGTGTTCTGCCGTGACAATGCCGACGCCTGTGTCGACATCGTGGTTGCGAAGGGCTCCAAGCTCGGCAAGAGCCACCAACAGTGGCAGATGAACGAGATCAACAAACTGATCTGGCCCTCGAGCGCCGGAATCGGCACCATCAACCAGGCACAGTGGGATCAGACGGTGAAGGTTGCCGCCGAGACCAAGAATGCCGAAGGTGCAACCGTGCTCACCAAGCCAGTCGATGCGGCTGCATTTACGAACGACTTCGTGATGAAGAGCCACGAAGCGTGGGGAGCGGCTGGTGTCGATGTGAAAGGAGCCGGGTTCACCCCCGCAACCGTCACCCTCAACGAGGGCGGCAACTGAACAGCCGAACCTGTTTCGGTGCCAACGGCCGGGTTACATGCCCGGCCGTTTTCGCGCCCTGTCCTCTGCGTCTCGACCTTAGGCGTCTCGTCGGAGGAACCGCAAGGTGCCAAGCGCGCAGACGATCGCACCGAACGCGAAATACACGACCCCGCCGACAACCGGGCCGAACGGCCTCAGACCGAGTTGGGCAATCACATCGGCGGGAGGCCTGTACATCGCTCGGCCTGCGAAGAAGGGCAGGAACCGGTTCCAGTGCTCGATGCGATCGAACCAGGGGATGAGGGTCAGCGCGACCGAGATGGCGTTCTCGACGATCAGGGGGAGGACGATCAGCATGACGATACCGGCCACCTGGTTGCGGAACACAGTGGTGAGCCCGACGCCGATGACGCAAAATCCAACCGCGAAGAGGGCGGCGCCCAGCATCACTCGTGCAACGTCGGAACTGAATGCCGGAGTTTCCAGCTTGGTGTGGACGAACAACCAAGCCAGGCAGTAGTTCAGCGCAAGGCACGCAACGCTCAACGCAAACGCGAACGAAGCAGGTACGAACACTTTGGCCAGCATCACGGGTAACCGTCGCGGGAGTGCAGTCAAGGTCGGGCGAATGGTGCCGTATCGGAACTCGTGACCAACTCCGAAGACCCCGATGAGACCACAGCACAGAGCGGTTACGGTCGGCACGGCAATTGTCAGCGACGACAACCATGCGAGCGCCGTGGGGTCTTCGTTGATGATCGGTATGGCGAGCAGACCCATCAGCGCGCTGAAGATCAGCGACACCGCTGACATGATCCACGTCGATCGCAGCGTGCGCAGCCGGGCCCACTCGTAGGCGAACGGTTTCATGAGGCACTCCCTGGGACGAAGGAGCCGGGCTGGGGAACCGGTTGTCCGGCGAACTCGTTGGCCGAACCGGTGAGCTCGAGGAACGCCTGTTCAAGCGATGATCTGTGGTTCGACAGTTCGTGAACTGCGACGTTGGCAGCATGCGCCGCATCGCCGACAGCGGCTGCGCTCACACCACGCACCTGAATCGCCGCATCGGGCTGGACGGACCATTCGAAGCCACGCTGTGCCAGGACCCCGGTGAGTGCCTCAACCTGCGGGGTTCGGACCACCACCCACTGCTGGGAACCCCTCGCGATGAATTCCGCCGTGGGGCAGTCGGCTATCAGTTTGCCTCGGCCGATAACGATCACGTGGTCCGCCATGAGTTCCATCTCCGACAGGAGATGGCTTGACACCAGCACGGTTCGGCCCTCGCCGGCGAAGTATTTGAGCAGGTCTCGCAGCCAATGAATTCCCTGCGGGTCGAGGCCGTTCCCCGGTTCGTCCAGGATGAGTGTGTGGGGATTGCCGAGCATCGCAGCAGCCAGCCCCAGCCGTTGCGCCATCCCGAGTGAAAACCCCTTTGGCTTCTTCTTCGCGACCTCGCCGAGGCCCACCATGGAGAGGCATTCGTCTGCGCGCTGATAATCGATGCCGCTGCCGGCACAGAGCATGCGCAAGTGGTTGCGGGCGGTGCGTGAAGGGTGGAATGCTTTCGCTTCCAGCAGTACCCCAACCTGGCGCATCGGCTGCTTGATGGCTTTGAACTCGACACCATCGAATCGGGTCGAGCCTGCTCCGTGGTCAAGCCCCACCATCAGCCGACAGGTCGTGGACTTCCCAGCCCCGTTCGGGCCGAGGAACCCGGTCACCTTGCCTGGGTGGACAGAAAATGTCACATCGTCAACCGCAAGCGCGCTTCCGAAGCGCTTGTGGAGACCGTTCGCCTCAATCATGGTTCGAACGTACTGCCGTCCCTTCGGGTTCTGCGTGATACCCGGTGGTTGTAGTCTCATCCCTCGCTATGGCAGACCGTACTTTCATCATTTGTAAGCCCGACGCCGTTGAACGGGGTCTTGTGGGCGAAATCCTTTCCCGTTTCGAGCGCCGGAATCTCAAGATCGTGCGGGCCGAGCTGCGCACGATCGACCGGTCGACCGCCGAGAAACACTATGAAGAGCATGCTGGCAAGCCGTTCTTTGCGGGCCTCGTGGACTTCATCACCCGTGGCCCGGCCATGCTTGCTGTCATCGAGGGACCAGAAGATACGTGGCAAGTCGTGCGCACCATGATGGGCGCCACCAACCCCCGCAACTCCGCTCCGGGTACCATCCGCGGCGACCTGGGGATCGAGTTTACCGAGAACCTGATTCACGGCTCGGACTCTGCTGAATCAGCAGCTCGCGAAATTGCGACCTTCTTTTCCTGACCGGTCTTTATTCCGGAGCAAGGGTTTCTCTCACCCGCCGGCGCGTTTTGTGCTGTCGGGTCCCCTCATGGACCGTTGTCACGTAGGCTTGTGCCGGACGGTTGACCATCCTGATCGGAAGTCCAATGAGCTCACTCATCGGCCGCGACCTCGCGGTTGACCTCGGCACTGCCAACACGCTCATCTTCGAACGCGGTCGTGGCATTGTCCTGAACGAGCCGTCTGTGGTCGCTGTCAACGTGCGCGATGGGCGACCGCTTGCCGTCGGGTTGGAAGCGAAACGCATGTTGGGCCGTACGCCGGACCACATCGAGGCGATCCGTCCGCTGAAAGACGGTGTCATCGCGGATTTCGAGATCTGCGAAAAGATGCTCCGCTATTTCATCCATCGGGTACATCAGCGTCGCTTCTCCAAACCACGCATGGTGATCTGCGTCCCGTCCGGCATCACCGGTGTCGAGAAGCGTGCTGTCGAAGACGCTGCACAGTACGCAGGCGCCGGATTGGTGAAGATCATCGAAGAACCGATGGCTGCAGCCATCGGCGCGCGCCTGCCAGTTCACGAACCGACCGGCAATATGGTCGTCGACATCGGCGGCGGCACCACCGAGGTGGCCGTCATCTCGCTCGGGGGAATCGTCACCTCGCAGTCCATCAGGGTGGCCGGCGACGAGATCGACGAAGCCATTATCAACTTTGCTCGCAAAGAGTTCGACCTGGCACTCGGTGAACGCACCGCTGAAGAAGTCAAAATGGCACTGGGCAGTGCTTCTCCGCTCGAACACGAGCTGCAGGCGGAAGTCCGCGGCCGTGACCTCCGTACCGGGCTCCCGAAGACGGTCATCATCACCACCCAGCAGATCCGCGAAGCCATCGCCGAACCTGTCGCCTCCATCTGCGACGCGGTCCGTTCCACGCTCGACAAGACGCCGCCCGAACTGGCTGCTGACATCCTCGAAAAGGGCATCATGCTCACGGGTGGTGGTGCGCTGCTCGCCGGTCTCGACTACCGCCTTGCCGATGAAACGGGAATGCCCATTCGGGTCTCGGAGCATCCCCTGTTCGCTGTCGCCTACGGCAGCGGCCAGTACCTTGAAGAGTTCGACAAGCTCAGCCGCTTCACGAGCCGTCGTTGACCAGCCTGGCCTCGAAACACCATTCCTGGTGCCTCTTTGGGCACCCTTTGGGCACCGCTGCACAGGCGGCTGCCGCAAGTAGGCTCGCCCCGTGGCCGAGCTGAGGGGTAGCAAACACGGGTCGCATCGTCGAACACAACGTGGCCCGTTCGGCCGATCTTCCTTGGCGCTCTTTGCGCTGGTGTCCGCAACGCTCATCGCGGTGGGCTCGTCCTCCCCGTTCCAAGGAGTCCGCAATTCTGCGGCGGGTCTCCTCCAGCCGTTCAAGGCACTGGGAAACACCATCGCCGAGCCCTTCAACCGGGTCTCTGGTGCAGTGTCTGACCGCAACCGGCTACGTAAAGAGAACGACGACCTTCGTGCGCGGCTGATCGACGCCCAAGGGCGAATCGCGGTTGCAGACGACGCACTCCGTGAACGGCGCGAGTTGCTGGAACTCAACGGGCTTGAATCGGTGACTGAGCTGAAGACGGTCCGGGCACGCGTCGCTGCCTCTGCGTTCGACAACTTCGATTCCACCATCGAGATTGATCGGGGAACGCAAGACGGCGTCCAGATCGGGATGCCGGTCGCCGCCGGTCTGGGATTGGTCGGATCGATCACGGTGGCGACTCCGCATTCGTCACGGGTGCGGTTGTTCACCGATCCCGAGTCCCAAGTTGGTGTGCGCCATGCCCAATCAGGTGATGTCGGGGTCATCCGGGGCGATGGCAACGGCAAACCAATGGCAGTGTCACTGATCGACCCGGGAACAGCAATAGCCCCGGGCGACGTGATGGTCACCTCCGGTCTCCCGAACAGCCGGTTCCCAGCTGGCCTCGCAGTCGTCAGCGTCGTTTCTGCATCATGGGAACAGGGGAAGCTGGAGCAGACCGTCGTTGTGCAGCCCTTTGCCGATCTGGACCGGCTCACGTTTGTGTCGGTCCTCCTGTGGACGCCGCCTCTCGCTGTTCCGTTGATCCCCGCAGCAACCGTGCCTGCAATCCCCGCAACCGTCCCCGGTGCGAGTGGAGCATCGTCGGTTCCGGCGAACAGTTCCACAACGCTCGTCGCGGGAGTGGCCGGCGTTCCATGACCGGCCGCAGCGCTCCGTTTCGTGCTGCTGCACTGCCTCGAATCGTGTTGCTTGTCGCAATCGGGACTGTGCTGCATGTCGCGGTGCTGCACTGGATTGCACCGTTCGGCGTCGTCCCCGGCACACTGATGGTCCTCACTGCTGTTGTAGCCGTGGAAACCGGATCCGACCTTGGTGCCACGGCAGGGTTCCTTTGTGGGCTCGCGCTCAACATCGTCGACATCGATTCCACGATCGGGCTCCCGTCGCTTCTCTATTGCGTGATGGGCTGGCTGGTCGGGCGGGCCAGGGATCGTGTCTTCCCAGGTGCTGAACGGGTTCCGTTCGCTCTCGTTGCGCTGTCCTCGGCGCTGACAACGGCGTTCTACGGTTTGCTCATCACGACTGCCCGGGGCCTCACCGTTGGTTCGCTACGCCACCTTGCCCTCGTCGTCGGGGTGACGCTGGTCCTCAACCCGCTTGTCTCGATCATCCTCGGCCCGGTGGTGCGCACCGTGCTGGGCGTCAATTGGAACGAGCGGTGATGGACACCCGCCAGCGGCTCGGGACGCTGATGATTGTCACCCTCTGCCTGTTCGCGACGTTGCTGGTCCGCGTCACGTGGCTGCAGACCGTTGATCGGGAATCGTTCACCCAACAGGCGGTACTCAATACGAAGTCGCTGCGCCTGGTTCCGGCGCAACGTGGTCGCATTCTGGATCGTGCAGGCAACGTGCTCGTCGACAATCAGGTCGTCAGCGTCGTGATGGTGACAAAGTCCAAACTGCCGACGCGATCGGCAGCACAGGCCGCAGTCTTTCGAAAATTGCAAGATGTTTTGGGAATCGATGCCGGCGAACTAGTGCGCCGGTTCAATTCGGTCGATGATCTCGAAGGAGTCGAAGTTGCGCGCAACGTCACCGAGTCAGCCATTGTCTACCTTGGCGAAAACTCTGACCTGTTTCCTGGGGTCTCCGCAATTCTCGACTCGCAGCGCGTGTACCCCCAAGGAAGTTTGGCTCCCCACGTGCTCGGGTACGTCGGCGATATTGGCGACGACCTCCAAGCGCCCCCGTGCAATGCCCGTTACCAGACCGGTGACAAACTGGGAAAGACCGGAATCGAACGGTCCTACGAGTGCGTGCTACGGGGTATGCCCGGCGTGGTCGAGTACACCGTGGATCGGCGCAACCGCATCGTCGCGTCCCAGACGCGGTGGATCGCCCAACCGGTCCCCGGCAACGATGTCCGGCTCACGATCGACTCCGATCTGCAGAAGATGGTGGAAAAGCGTGTGAAAGAGGGCCTGGCCGCGGCCCGTGAACACGGCGGCGAAGTCTTTGTGGGTAAGACTGTCCCACCGACTCCGTTCCCGGCGCCTGCCGGTTCCGCAGTGGTGTTTGATTCGTCCACCGGCGCAGTCATCGCCATGGCTTCATATCCCGACTACGACCCCAGCGAGTTCGTCGCCGGCATCAGCGCTGGAGATTACGAACGGCGGTACGGCGCCGATGCAGCCAATGCCCCGCTCACGAATAGGGCCATATCGGGCCAGTACGCTCCGGGCTCAACGGCGAAACCGTTCGTGGCTGTCAGCGCATTCAACAACGGGCTCATCAACGAACGCACAACGATCGAGGACACGGGTTCCTTCACCATCGAAAACTGTCCGAAAAACGTGCGCTGTACGTTCAACAATGCCGGAAACGCGGCGCATGGCAAGGTCGACCTGCAGCGTTCGCTCACCGTGTCGTCCGACGTCTTCTACTACCGCCTGGGCCAGCGGTTCTGGACTGAGAAGGACTGGCCTCGCAACGGGATACAGGACACCTACAAGGAGTTCGGGTTCGGTGGTGACACGGGGATCGCGCTGCCGAATGAGAAATCGGGCAACGTCCCTACTCCCGAGTCGCTAGCGGCTGGCGCCGGGAAAGATAACCCCGACATCAAGTGGCGCACCGGCGACAATCTCAACGTTGCCATCGGCCAGGGCGAGATGCTGGCGACGCCGCTGCAGCTCGCTGCTGCCTACGCTGCTCTGGCCAACAACGGGACGCTCCTGTCTCCGCGGATCGCCTTCGACACGCCGCCGCCGCCCATTCCGGTAGACGAACCAGCGGCCGCTGCGGCACCCACCTCAAGTTCGGGCCCAAACGACTCTTCCGTCCCTGCGTCGACCCCGTCAACAGTCGGCCGGGAACAAACGTCCAGTCGACCTTCCTCCAGTCGACCTTCCTCTAGTCAACATTCCTCTAGGCAACCTGAAGCATCGTCGTCACAGTCCTCGTCGAGCAGGCCTGTGACCGACCTGGTCTCCGGTCCTGACTTCGAAGCTTTTGGGCCGTTTTCGCCAAGTTTGGGATTTGGTCGTTTCTCTGTCGACCCAATTGGCCCGACCCTGCCGGGCGACCCGGTCCCGATCGAAGGGCCGGCCGACTCGCTCCCGTCGGACGGCGCACCCACCGTGATCGACACCACAATCGCCATCCCGGCAGATTCGCTGGCGGTTGTGCCTGCCGGTGTGACGATCACCCGACGGCTTCGTCGGAGCGTGGACCTGTCAAACGACGTCCGTGCTCCGGTGTTGGCCGGCCTGCGTGGCGTCATCACCGACGGCGGAGGCACGGCGAATCCAGCGTTCCGCGGGTTCCCTGTCGAGTCGTTCCCCGTAGCGGGAAAAACAGGCACAGCCCAGGTGTTCCGCAAGCACGACACCGCGCTGTTCGTCGGGTTCGGCGGACCAGCCAACCGCTTCGTCGTCTGCGTGGTGCTCGAAGAAGCGGGGTTCGGCGGTCAGGCTGCGGCTCCCGTGGCCCGGGCGATCTTCGAAGGGCTCGATGGGCGCGACGATGGTGCGGTGACCTACGTGACATCCGGATCGGTCGAGCGATGACAGGTCAGTTCCCATGACGCTCACCGACACCCTCTCCACTCGTCGGCATCGGGCCGCCGGCGTGCGCCCGGACTCGCCGTTTCTCCACGTCGACTGGGTCCTGATCGCGTGCACCGTCATGTTGTCGGCCACCGGCCTGGTGCTCATCAGATCGACCGGGGCCAACAACCTCAGGTTGGTCGAACGCCAGTCGTTGTTCCTGGTCCTCGGTCTTGCTGCCCTGGTCACGATGATGACCTTGGATTACCGCAACCTTCTGGACAATGCCGTGTTCATCTATGGCGGTACGGTGCTGTCACTGGTGCTGGTACTGCTCATCGGGCAAGAACACAAAGGCGCGCAAGGCTGGTTCGATATCGGGCCGATGCAGCTGCAACCAGCCGAGTTTGCAAAAGTTGGCGTGATCATCTCGTTGGCGGCATACGGCTCGGGTCAGCGTAACTTTCTGGATGCTCGCCGGTTCGTCATCGTTCTCATGCTGACTGCCGTTCCAACCGCGCTTATCTTCATCCAGCCGGATCTCGGCTCGGCCCTTGTCTTTCTGGCCATCGTGTTCGCAATGCTGTGGATAGCCGGCGCGCCTCCACGGCTGCTTCTTGCTCTGGTCGCCGGTGGAATCGTGGTTGTGTTCGCAGCGGTCCGTCTTGGCGTGTTGGCCGAATACCAGGTCAACCGGTTGCTGGCCTTCACCAACCCCGGCGGCAAGGCGAGTGGTATTGCTTTCAACGTGACCCAGTCCAAAATCGCTATCGGGTCAGGAGGTTTGCTGGGAAAGGGCCTCAATCAGGGCACCCAAACCCAGTACGGCTTCGTCCCCGAGCAGCACTCCGACTTCATCTTCACCGCGCTCGGGGAACAGCTGGGTCTGGCGGGCTGCGCAGTAGTCCTCTTGGTGTTCGGCATCCTGCTCGCTCGCATCTGGCGGGCGGCAGCAAGCGCACGAGACACGGGCGGCACGCTCATCTGCGTCGGCGTGATGGCACTGTTGCTGTTCCACGTGTTCCAGAACGTCGGCATGACGCTCGGCATCATGCCGATCACGGGGATTCCATTGCCATTCCTGAGCTACGGCGGGTCAGCAACGCTGACGTCGTTCGCCGCTGTCGGCCTGGTCCTGTCGGTCGAAATGCGCCGCTTCCGCTGAGTTGGCTGTTAGGAAAGCAGCGACATGCCGGACAATCGCGCCCCAGCGGAGAACACGCCGAACCAACACACTGCTGGCCGTCCGCCCGACCCTGCCGAACGCACACCCGGTTCTGAGCTCACCACCCCTGGCCGTGACGGCGTGGCCGCATCGGCCTCGGGCCGTCGGCGCCGGGGGTCAAGAGGTGGTGCCCGAAATCGTTCGGCGCAGAAGCCACAGGTCAACCCCACAACGACCGACACTCCAGATTTGCCAGAAACACCAGATTTGCCAGACCTTCCATGGGAAGGCGACCCAGGCGGCCGAGGGTTCAGCACCCCCCCGCAAGTCGATGAGACACTGGCCACGACGGACCCTCCGCTCCAACGGCGCCCCGGTTCGACCGAGCCGGACCAGCCACGAACGCAACGGCCGCCACAACGCGGCGGCAACCGTCGCTCCGGACGTGCCAGCCAGGTGGCCGAAACAGAGGTGGGATCGGCCCAGCCGCCGACACCCAGCGGTGATCCGAACCAGCCACTTGCCAGCAGTCCCGCCCCGAATCCCGCCAAACGCGCAACGAGTGCAGACGAGCCTGGCCGCACCGGCCGCCCGACGCGCCCTGAAACGGACGAGCCCACGCGGCGACGCCAGAAGGGCCGCCGAGGCAGCCAACGCCGACCGATTGCCGCTGGCGACTACACCATGTGCGTGCGTGTCCGGTTCGATGGGGGAACCTCGACGGGACCATCGAACGCGACGCAGATCGCTGTTCTCGACGGTCGTACGCTGATTGAGCACTACGTCAGCCACGCCGACGACGACGTCGCACAGATCCACGGAAACATCTACCTAGGACGGGTACAAAACGTACTGCCCGGTATGGAAGCAGCCTTCGTCGACATCGCGACGCCGAAGAACGCTGTGCTCTATCGGGGTGACGTCCAGATCGACCGGGACCTGGAAGCGTCGGAATCATCTGATGCCGGTTCGCTGAGAATCGAAGAGCTGCTCAGGAACGGCCAGCTGGTGATTTGCCAGGTCACCAAGAACCCCATCGGAGCGAAAGGCGCCAGACTCACCCAGGACGTCAGCCTGGCAGGTCGGTTCGTGGTTCTTGTCCCGAACTCCACCACGTTCGGGATCTCCAAACGGCTACCCGATGACGAACGGAAACGCCTCCGCGGCGTGCTGGAGCAGGTGAAGCCGGAGGACCACGGGATCATCGTCAGAACCGCCGCAGCGGGCGCCGATGCCGATGACCTCCGACGCGACGTCGCCTCGCTCGTCCAGCGGTGGACGCAGATTGCTGCGAAGGCTGCGAAGTTGAAGGGGCCGGCGCTGTTGCATCGCGAGCCGAACCTTGCCGTCCGGATCATCCGGGAAGAGTTCTCCGAGGCGTACCGGCGGGTCGTCATCGACGATGCGCAGGTGTTCGAGGAGGTCAGAAGTTATGTCGAGTCGATCTCCCCGGACCTTGCGAGCCGAATCGAGTTCTTCGACTCGGCAGCGCAACCGCTTCCGATCTTCGAACAGTTCCATGTGCACGAACAGCTCCACAAGGCAATAGACCGCAAGGTGTGGCTGCCCTCGGGCGGCTCGATCATCATTGAGCGCACCGAAGCGCTGACCGTGATCGACGTCAACACCGGCAAGAACGTGGGCAGCACCTCGCTCGAAGAGACCGTCTTCCGCAACAACCTGGAAGCAGCAACCGAGATCGCCCGGCAGCTGCGCCTCCGTGACATCGGCGGCATCATCGTGATCGATTTCATCGACATGGAGATCAGGGCGAACCGCGCTGCGCTGGTCGCTCATTTCCGAGACGAACTGGCGAAGGACAAGACCCGAACCCAAGTGTTCGAGACTTCGGAGCTGGGGTTGGTCGAGATGACCCGAAAGCGCATCTCGGAGGGCCTTCTCGAGGCACTTTCCGACACCTGCCCAACTTGTAACGGCCGCGGTTTCGTGTTCGACCCCGACGTGCTCGCCGACTAGCCGGGCTTTTTGCACACGCCGGTGGACCCGGCCTCAGGCTGACGCACCCGGTGCTCAACAAGCTCGCCCCCCACCCCTCCGGCCACTCCTCCGGCCACCCAGGCCACCCCGCCACCCCCGCCAAGGAACCAACGTTGGAGAAGGGTCGTTGCTGGGGGAGCAACTGTGGAGGGGCCGGGCTGGAGGGGTCGGGTTGGAGGGGCCGGGGGACCGAAGCGTGCCGGCGCCAGCAAGGCTCGGCGGTGAATCGACCGGTGAATCGACCGGTGATCGATCCGGTGCTCGCTGACTAGGTGTCACCTCTGGGCAACGTCACCGTGTAGGCTGTCGCCCCTATGTATGCAGTGATCAAGACCGGTGGCAAGCAGTACAAAGTGGCCCAGGGCCAGACCCTGCAGGTGGAGAACCTCGGCGCAGCCGTTGGCGACCAGGTGACCTTCAGCCCTCTTCTCGTGGTCGACGGTGAAACCGTCCGTGCCGATAAGGCGTCGCTCGGCTCGGCTCGTGTTTCGGCCACCGTCGTCGGCCAGGTGAAGGGCGAGAAGATCGTCGGCTTCATGTACAAGCCGAAGGCTCGTGCCCGCAAGCGTTGGGGCCACCGCCAGCAGTACACCGTCGTCGAAGTCACCGGCATCACCGGCTGACCAGCGTCTTTCACCCAGGAGAACTGTCAAATGTCAAAAACTAAAGGCGGCGGCTCAACCCGCAACGGCCGTGATTCCAATGCCCAGCGCCTCGGCGTCAAGGTGTACGGCGGCCAGGTCATCAAGGCCGGCGGAATCATCATCCGTCAGCGTGGTACCACGGTGCACCCTGGCGACAACGTCGGAAAGGGTTCCGACGACACCCTCTTCGCCTTGGCGGACGGTGTCGTTCAGTACGGCGAGCGGCGTGGCCGCAAGCTCGTCAACGTTGTTCCTGCCTGATCGAAATCACCTTGTCGGCTGCGGTCGATGGCAGGAGCGACCCCGATACCCGAGACCGGTTCACCGTGTGGTGCCGGTCTCGTTTCGCGTCAACCGGTCATGTCCACCTGCAGCCTCCCGGGCTGGTGCCCACGCAACACCACATCGAACCGACCCCGCCGGCCACCTGAGCAGGCGTTGTCGGCAGAGGATCGAAGAGACCCATGTCGTTCGTTGACGAATCCCAGCTGCATGTGAAGGCAGGCGACGGCGGTGCCGGCGCAGTTTCGACGCGCCGGGAACCCTTCGTGCCGAAGGGTGGCCCGGACGGCGGTAACGGTGGAGCAGGCGGCGACGTCGTGCTTGTCGCTGACCGCAACATCGCATCACTGCTGGGCTTCCGCGATCATCCGTTCCGTCGCGCCGACGATGGGACGCATGGGCGAGGGAAAGAGGCGCACGGTCGTGGGGGCACCGACACCACCGTCCACGTCCCTGTCGGCACCGTCGTCGCTGATCAGCACGGCCGTGTGCTCGCGGATCTGGCGAGCGAGGGCCATCGATGGATGGCAGCCCGTGGGGGCCGCGGAGGCAGAGGCAATGCCAGCTTCCTCTCCAACCGTCGCAGGGCGCCGGACTTTGCCGAGCAGGGCGAAGTCGGTGAAGAACGGTGGTTCAATCTCGAGCTGAAGCTGATGGCCGATGTGGCACTGGTGGGGTTCCCCAACGCCGGCAAGTCGACGTTCATCTCAACGGTGTCAGCTGCGAAACCCAAGGTTGCCGACTACCCGTTCACGACGCTGGAACCTCACCTTGGTGTCGTGAGGCTTGAACGATTCGGAACCCCGCTGGATCCCCGTGGCGATTTCGAGTTCGTGATGGCCGACATACCCGGTCTCATCGAAGGCGCAGCCGACGGCAAAGGGTTGGGCCACCAGTTCCTTCGCCATGTCGAACGGGCTCGAGTGTTGCTGGTACTCATCGATCTGTCCGCTCCGGATGACTTGCCGCCCGCCCGGCAGGAGGCCATCCTCCTGCAGGAACTTGGCGCGTACCGGCCGGAACTCCTGGCTCGGCCACGCCTTGTCGTCGGCACCAAGCTTGACTCCATCGGGGCAGTCGGAGCATCACGCGACGAGTTGCTCTCGCTGCTCCCCGACGCACCGACGCTCTGCATGTCGGCAGTGATGGGCTACGGGGTCCGCGAGGTACTCATCGCACTTGCCCCGTTGGTCGCCAAGACCCGAGCAGCCGAGCCGAAGGCTGCTACCTATGTGGTGCATCGTCCCGACGAGCAAGGTGTACGAATCGAACGGGGCGACGACGCGGCGTGGATCGTCGTCGGACGGTCCGCGGAACGTGCCGTTGCGGTGTCCGACATCAACAACGCGCAGGCGCTAAGACACGTACATCAGCAGCTGAAGACGATCGGCGTCGACCGAGCGCTGGCCCGCGCTGGCGCAAAACCCGGAGACATCGTGCGTGTCGGCGACTTCGAGTTCGAGTTCGATTGACATGGGTTTGACCTTGCGTGTTGCGCCGTGGATTTGCTGAGGGGTTGGGATTTGCTGATGGGTGTGGTTTGCTGATGGGCGGCACGATCGTCGTCAAAATCGGTACGTCGTCCATCACCGATGTGGCCGGCGGCGTCTCTGCAGAGGTGGTGACCAATTTGGTCGGGCAGGTCGGTGAACTCAGCCGAAGCGGCCACCGGGTGGTCGTGGTCTCTTCAGGTGCTGTGGCGGCCGGCCTTCAGGCACTGGGCATGACGCGCCCGAACGACGTGCTCACCAAACAGGCGGTGTCTGCAGTCGGTCAATCACGTCTGATGCGTGCATGGGACGACGCATTCGGCGCTATCGGGCTCATCTCCGGTCAGGCGCTGCTCACCCCGAACGACTTCTTCGACCGCGCCCAGTATCTGCATGCTCGCAATACGTTCCAACGGCTGCTCGAACTGGGAGTCATCCCGATCGTCAACGAAAATGATGCGTTGGCCGATGACGAACTCCGCTTCGGGGACAACGATCGCATTGCGGCGTTGGTCGCACACCTGGTGTCAGCTGAGCTGATGGTTCTGTTGACCGACATGGATGGTCTGTACACAGACGACCCGCGGAAGGATCCGCACGCTCAGCTCATTGCACAATTGGATTCGATCACTCCTGAAGTCGAGCGTCTGGCAGGCGGCTCTGGCACTGCAGGTGGCAGCGGAGGTATGAGATCGAAGATCAAAGCTGCACATATTGCTTCGTTGAGCGGTGTGCGTACGGTCATCGCCAACGCCGGCCGTCCAGGGGTGCTCGTCGATGCTGCCCGCGGCAGGTCGGTCGGGACCGAGGTTCTGCCGCAGGAGCGAGCCCTGAGCGCCAGGAAGCTCTGGATCGGGTTCGCTGTCGAGACTGACGGCGGTCTGCGCGTTGACCTTGGGGCGAAGCAGGCGTTAATGGATCGTGGGGTCTCGCTGCTCCCCGCCGGCGTGGTGTCGGTGGCCGGCGAATTCGAAGAAGGCTCGGCGGTCGAAATTGCAGGGCCTGACGGTGTCCCGTTTGCACGTGGCCTGGTGCGGTACGACTCCAGGGCGGCTGCCGCGGCTGCCGGGAAGCGGTCGGCCGACCTGCCCGACGAAGCGTCCACGGTCATGGTGCACCGTGACGACCTGGTCATAACCGTCTGAACGGACTAGTTCTGTGACCGCTCGAGAGTTGGGATCTCTAATTCATGTAATTCGATTCCTGTATTGGTAGGATCTGAGCATGGAACGTGCACGCATCCTTGACGCGGCGATGCAGTACCGATCCACGTTCGTGCCTGATCAGCACACCGCAAGCCCTGTCCGGCACGTCGCCGTGCTCACGTGCATGGACGCGCGATTGGACCTGTTTCGGTTGCTCGGACTCGCAGTCGGTGATTCGCACCTGATCAGGAACGCGGGAGGGCGGGCTACCGACGATGCATTGCGGTCGCTCATCCTATCTGCCAACGCCCTTGGCACCCGGGAGTTCGTGGTGATCCATCACACCGGCTGCGGGCTGCACCGGGTCACCAACGATGCGCTGTCGGACCAGATCGAGCAGCTTTCCGGCAACCGACCCGACATCGATTTTCACTCGTTCGACGACGAGGTCGACAGCGTGACCGAGGATGTGGCCCTGATTGCTGCCTGCGCGTACCTGCCCCCCGGATCCATGGTGTGGGGGGCGGTATACGACGTGCATACCGGGAATCTCAGCCCGGTCGGGCAGCCGCAGCGGTGCCGGTCAGACGTTGCTGGCACAGCCGCCGAAGCGTCGAGCTGACGGGTCAGCCGGGTTGTGACGGTCAGCCGGGCTGTGAGGTGCCGTGCTGTGCTGCTGGCGTTTCGATCGTTGCACCGCCGAGGCCGAGCTGCGCCTTGATCTGCGAGAGTCTGGCCTGGGCCTCGGTGTTGAGGCTGGCCTGCTCGACCTCGAGCATCCGGCCTTCGACGGTTGACCCCTGCAGCTCGGCGGTACCCTGGGCTTTCGCGTAACGCTGTTCGATCTTGGCCCTGACCTCGTCGAGCGAAGGAACATCGCCGCCGACCGTCTCGGAGAGCTGGGCCATGGTTCTGTTCATCTGTTCCTGCATCTTCGCCTGGTCGAGTTGGCTCAGCAGCTTCTGACGTTCAGCCAGTTTCTTCTGCAGCTGCGACGAAGACGTCTGCACCGCTGCCTTGGCCTGGTCCGCGGCTGCGGTTGCCTGGAGGTTCATGTTCTTCAGCCCCTCGACTTCGGACTCCAGCGCGATGAGCCGGTTGGCGAAACTTTCGGCCGCACGGGTGTACTCGGTCGCCTTGGCTGCGTCGCCTTTGCGCTGGGCCTCGTCTGCCATGAGCACTGCTTGACGGGCAGACGCGTTGACCTTTTCCAGGTCATCCATCTTGCGGTCTTGTTGGAGCTGCGTGGTCTTCTGGTTGGCAAGCACGCTGGCCGCCTGCTCCTTCAATCGCCGATGCTGATCCTGCGCCTCGAGCAGCGCCTGTTCGAGCTGGACCTTGGGGTCGGCCTTTTCGTTGAACTTCCCCGTGAGGAGCGCGATGAGGTATTTCCACGACTTCGTGATGATCGACATATGCGCGATGCTAACCATCGTTCGGGAACCCGCTGTGCTCAACCGGTCAGGGATCTCCCGGAGGAGCCCCTGAACGCGCTGGCCATGGGTCTACCGTTCGACCGACCCGTCGGCGATTGCCTGCGTCTCTTGCAGACCTTGCCTGAGCCCTTCGAGGTCGACGATCATCGAGTCGAGGTCGGCGCGCAGCGATTCCGAATCTGCAGCGCTCACCGTGACCGAGCTGAGTTCAATGGTTCTGACGACCAGTTCATCGAGACGCGAACCGAGTTGTCGGAGTTGCGCATCCGAGTCATTTCGAGCAAGAGCGAGGCGTCTCGCCGCCCCGACCGAGGACCGAACAGAGGAGAGCGACGCCTGCATCGCCTCGCTGCGATCGACCGGAGCTTCGGCCACTGCTTGTTCTGCGTCGGTCAACCTGCGCTCGAGCGATGACAGTTCGGTCAGTCGGCTGGCCGAACCCAAGAGGTGGCCCTCGGATGCAACCTCCCAGATACGCGCCACCACGTCGTTGATCTCGTGGCTCATGTCAAGCAGCCGATCGCGGGTCGGTCCGTCTGCGCGCTGATCAACAGCGCGTTCGACTTTCGCCTGTGCTGCGAGCGCGTTCTGCACGTGCCGGCGCCACGGGTCCTGCAAGGTGAACGGATCGACGGATGGCCGGCCGGCCCGGACACCTCGGCCACGCTTCGAAGCGAACGCGACGAACGCCAATGCTCCGGCCAGCACGACCGCGACAGCAGAAAGAGCGACGAACGCAGCCATCAGGTAACCGGGGGCTGTTCGGCGGGATCGCCCGCTGTAGGGAAACCAGGCAGCGGTGGGAGAGCGGGGATGTCGGCGGGCTGCAGTGCGAGCAGCGCATCGTCGGTGAGCGGAGCAGCGTCAGGCGACCGATCTTTCATCAGCCGTGAAGCCTGGTGTGCAACCACCGCCTCGAACAGGTTGCGTGCCAGCCGGCCATTGCCGAAGCCCTGTGTGCGCGGTTGCGAAGCGAACCACATCTTGATGGCATGAGTCGTATCGGTTGAGAGCAAAAACTTCGCCTTGTCGCACTGCTTGGTAAAGATGCTGACCAGTTGGTCGTCCGTGTAGTCGTCGAAATGAATGGTCTTGGGAAAGCGCGACCGGAGGCCCGGGTTGGTCTTGACGAATTCGGCCATCTCCACCGGATAGCCCGCAGCGATGACCACGGTGTCCTCGCGCCGGTCCTCGATGAGCTTCACAAGCGTGTCGATGGCCTCGCGTCCGAAGTCCTTTTCGCCGCCACGAGCGAGCGCGTACGCCTCGTCGATCAGGAGGACACCGCCGCGTGCGGCGTCGAACACCTCGGTGACCTTGATGGCGGTCTGTCCGACATAGCCAGCGACCAGACCGGCGCGATCGGTCTCCACGAGGTGGCCTCGATCAACGACACCCAGCGTTCGGTAGATGCGAGCAAGCAGCCGACCCACGGTGGTTTTGCCGGTGCCAGGGTTGCCGGTGAAAACGAGGTGCCGTGAAGCATCGACCAGTGGCAGCCCGCGTTCTTTGCGAAGCTGCTGGACCTGCAGCATGTTGGTGACCAGCCTCACCTCTGCCTTGACGCCGTCAAGCCCCACGAGCTGATCGAGTTCGGCAAGGAGATCTTCGAGTGGTTCAGGCGGTTGTTGCTCGATCGCAGGCTGCACTCCTGGTGAAGCTGCTGATGCCGGTACGCCGTGCGCTGGGGCCGACACCTGCCCTGTGCCAGCACCAGCGCTTCCGGGGAGAGCGGTAGCGGAACCGCCAGGGAAGAGCCCAGACCCGGATCCGGGACGGGCGATGCCCCGACCCGTCATCGCGTTCACCATCGTTGCCCGGAAAGCATCGACTGCGACCAACTCGTCGTCGGACGGCCGGGCGTCGAGGGCGCAGACAGTGTGTGCAATACGCATGGCCCGGTCGTAGTAGGTCCAAGCGTGCGCAGTACGGTGTCTCGCGTCTGCTGCTGCGATGAGGTCGAACAGCTCGGAGCGAGTCGTGAGCCATTGGCGTTTGTCGGTTGCGAGACCGGCCTTGCGGACATCGGCGCTGGAAGCCCAGCTCAACTGCGAATCGAACCGATGTCCGAATGCCGACACGTACGCGTCCAGCTCAAGGTCGGTGTGGCGTTGATCTGCGTCGATGACAGCGAGGGTCAAATTGGATGCCTCGATGGTCACGTCGGTCTCGAGCTTCGCCGCAACCGGTGCAGGGAGATCACCAGCCATACCGGTGAGGACGAGGTGGACGTCGTGGATGAACTCGTCGACGGCGCGGTCGAGCCCTGCATCGATTCGTGGACGGCGTGCCATGACCTTCGATGCTGACATACCCACGGCGACGGGCGTGTCAGAGTCGACGCGGATTCGACGTTGCGCTTCAGGGTTGTGTCATGATCGTGCAGACGTGACCAGCGTCACCGGTACTCCTCAGTTCGTCCAGCAGTTCCTCCAGCAGTTCGTCCAGCTGTCCGTGTTGATTCCTCCCGCTGTCCGCTTCTCCACTCCTCATTCGATCAGTCAGCAGGTCAGTTCGCTCCATGTCGGCACAAAACGAAACCCCCATGCTCTCCCTGACCGACGTGAGCGTGGTCTACGGCGGGGCGATCCAAGTTCTGCGCGGGGTCTCCCTCACCGTCCCAAGAGGCTGGATCGTGTCCATCCTCGGTGCCAACGGAGCCGGAAAGACCACAACCCTGAGAGCAGTTTCCGGGCTTCTCGTCTACCAGGGCGGCCGGATCACGTCTGGCACAGTCAGCTTGAAGGGCCACGACATCACCGGGAAAGACCCGTCAGCCAACGTGAAAGCCGGCATGGCGCAGGTGATGGAAGGACGACGGATCTTCGCCGAGCTGACCGTCGACGAGAACCTGCAAGCAGGTAGCTACACGCGCAAGGACAAAGGCGAGGTGAAGGCCAGCTACGAGCGAGTCATGGACCTGTTCCCCCGCTTGAAAGAGCGCAACAAGCAGACCGCGGGCTACATGTCAGGCGGCGAGCAGCAAATGCTGGCAATCGCCCGAGCGTTGATGGCCAACCCCGAACTGCTGTTGATGGACGAGCCGTCGCTCGGCCTTGCGCCGTTGATCGTCGAACAGATCTTCGAGATCGTGAAGACGATCAACGCACAGGGAACAAGCGTGCTGCTGGTCGAGCAGAACGCTGCCAAGGCGCTTGCGGTTTCGGACTACGCATACGTGATGGAGACAGGCCGTGTCGCGAAGGAAGGCACTGGCGCAGCGCTGGCCGACGACGACGAGATCAAAGCGCTCTATCTCGGCGGTGAGTCGCTGCACACCAGCTTCAGAGACCTGAAGTCATACCGACGAAAGCGGGAGATGGCATGACCGTCCTCGGAATGACGCCGGGGTTGGGCGAACGTACCGCCCCGCTCAAGGCGCTCCTGGAAGTTCGCGATATCACGATGCGCTTCGGCGGCGTCACCGCGCTGTCGGATGTGTCCTTCGACGTTTTCCCGCATGAGCTATTCGCGATCATCGGGCCGAACGGCGCCGGCAAAACCTCGATATTCAACTGTCTGAACGCCGTGTACCACCCGCAAGAGGGAACAATTCGGATGGAGGGGCACGACATCATCGGCAAGAAGCCCCCGTACACCGTGGCACTCGGAATTGCTCGCACGTTCCAGAACATCGGCTTGTTCAAGAACCTCGACGTCGTCGCCAACCTCATGCTCGGGCGCCACCACCTCATGCATGGCGGGTTTCTTTCGGGGCTGGTGTACACCGGCCGGGCCAAGCGTGAGGAGGTGCACCATCGCCGCCGTGTCGAGGAGGTGATGCGCCTGCTCGACCTTCATCTGTACCGCGGTCAGCCCGCCGGCATGCTTCCGTACGGGGTGCAGAAGCGGATGGAACTCGCCCGTGCGTTGTGCATGGACCCGAAACTGCTCCTGCTCGACGAACCGGTTGCCGGCATGAATGCCACGGAGACCGAAGATATGGCCCGTTACATTCTCGAGATCAAGGACGAACTCGGTATTTCGATGATTCTCGTCGAGCACGACATGCACATGGTCATGGATGTTGCCGAGCGCATCATGGTGCTCGACTTCGGCCAAAAGATCGCCGAGGGGCTGCCGTCGGAGATCAAGTCAAATCCCCGTGTCATCGAGGCGTACCTGGGGCAGTCCGCATGAGCGCCGTTTCGTTGTTCACCTCGCGAATTGCGGCTTCGCCGAAACGAATTGCGGTCCGTCACCACGAGTTAGGAATTTGGTCGCCCTTCACCTGGGCCGAACTCGGATTGCAGGCCGCTCGGCTCGCCGAAGGCCTGGCCATGCTCGGGGTGAAGCGGGGTGACACCGTCGCTCTTGTCATGGCGAATCACCCGTCCTGGATAGCTGCTGACGTTGCGATCCAATCGATCGGAGCGGTCTGTCTCGCAATCGATCCCGACTCGTCCGCCGACACGGTGTGTACCGAGATCGAGACGGCGGGGGCGGTCATCGCGTTGTGTGGTGATCAAGAGCAGTTCGACAAGGTCGACGAACAGCAGCAGCAAGGCCGCGTCAGTTCAGTGCGGATGCGTGTCGTGTCCGATACACGCGGGATGCGTTTGCACGGCGCGCTGCGCGCCGATACAGCGACAACGATGAGCTTCGCCGATCTGCAGGCAAAATCGGCAGCCGCGTCGTGGACCGCAGATCATGCCGGAACCGAACCCTCACCCGACACCGTCGCGTTCATCAGCAAGGGCACAGCCTTTACGCACGGCGACGTTCTCGCGTTCGCAGCCGCCGCACACGACCGCCTCGGGCTTGGACACTCCGATCGGCTCCTCGCTGCGGCAAGCTTTGCTGACCCGGTCGAACGGTCCTTCTCGCTCACCGGGTTGCTGCAGCACGGGTTCACCCTCGCTATCGGCGAAGGTGGCCCATTGGCCCGCGACGAACGGACGGCTGTCCAGCCGACGCTGTTCAATGCTCCCGACGGACTACTGGACAGAGTGGCAACCGAGCTTGCGGCAAAAATCGAAACGTCACGTGGGCTCAACCGCCTTGCGCTCTCCAGGGGCTGGCGGCCACGGGCGCCGGGCTCCGTTGCCAGACGGGCCCGGGTATCGGTCCTGCAACTGGTGGGTCTCGCGTGTCTTGCCTCGGTGGTGGTGTGGCTCTGGCTGACGTCGGCCTGGACCGATCAGCGGCGAATTTTCGGCGCAATCGGAATCGCCCTCGTCTTCGGGCTGCTCACAATCGCGCACGGTGCCGCAGTCACTGCTCCGTTGCGTCGGCAGCTCGGGCTCAAACGAGTGCGGGCCGTTGTCGGTCGAAGCAGCGGGATCGGGGCCCAGATGCTTGGTGCACTCGGCGTTCCCCTGGTCGACCCAACCCTTTTCTCACCCAGCTCGAAGGAAAATTCCGGTGACTGAATTCCTCAACTATTTCGTGGCAGGCATTGCCCGCG
>JANNBN010000099.1:0-18824 GCA_031385545.1 Acidimicrobiia bacterium
GGGACTACTTTCCGGCCGGCGACGCGGTCACCCGGTTCGCCACTGTTTCGTCGGTCAAGCGTGTGACCGCAGATGATCTGCGCGCTGAACATCGCAAGGCGTTCCAGCCGCAGAACACAGAGATCGTTTCCGGCGGGCCGATCGGTACAGCAGACATCCGTACGGAGCTGAACCAGGCGTTGGGTAGCTGGGCCAATTCGGGCCCGCCGATCACGAGCCTCGACCCGGTCGTGCCGGCTCCGCGCAGCATGCACACGATGCTGGTCGACGTGCCGGATGCATCCCAGAGTCAGGTGCTGTACTTCGCCTCCGGACCAGGGCCGGCCGACCCTGGCATCGTCGCCGCCGATTCCGCCGCGTTCGTCCTGGGCGGTGCGTTCACCAGCCGCCTCAACCGCAGCTTGCGTGAGGAGAAGGGGTACACCTACGGAGCCTCGGCTGGGCTGTCGCTCGGTGAACAAACCTCGTTGCTCCAGGCGTCAACCAGCGTCGAGCAGTCCGTCACCGGGGTTGCCGTTGCCGAGTTTCTCCGAATCATCCGGGGCTTCGACCGTGGCGATGTCACTCCGGCAGAGACCGCCGGCGCAACGGCTGCCACCTACTCGTCATCGGTCGGGCTTGTGTCGACGAACGCTGCGCTTGTCTACACGTTCGTCGCCTTCCGAGACCGGGGACTGAACTGGGATCAGGTCGGCGTGCGGCTGGACCGCGCTCGTTCGCTCACGCAGGTCGATCTGTCCAACGGTGCGCGGGCCTTGGTCGATGACCTCCGCGTCACGCTGGTGATCGCCGGAGACCTCGCCACGGTCCGGGGACAACTCAAGGACCTCGACCTCGGCACCGTCACGGAAACCACCGTCAACCTCGGCTGAGACGACCCTTCTCCGTCGTTGAAAGTCGACTGCGAAATTTCGTGGCGTGTAATAAGCAGCAGTGCCGGGGAATACGGCCGTAAATACAGGCACAGTCGCGTATTTCACGGCACAATTTTCGAAGGCTGGCTGGCTGGCTGGTTGGCGAGGTGTCACGAGCAACGCCGGACAGGGTGGTCAGGACTCGAACTCCAAGTCGTCGAGCCAGGCACGCTGGCACGACACAATCTCGATCTCTGGCCAACTCCACACGAACCGCTCAACCTCGTCGAGTATCTCAACGGCGACATGCTCGGCGCCGCTCACCACCGCCACGGCGAACACCGACCGCCCCCACGTGTCCTGGAGGCCAACCTCGGCGACGGACGCATGGTGGCGATTGCGAATCCCCTCCATCAGCGGCCTGATGACTGCACGCTTAGCCTTGAGGTTGGTGCAACCGGGAATCAGAATCTCGACCCGCAGCGCACAGCAAAAGACTTGAGTCATTGCACCAATCAGGCCGGGCTCAGACTGCGTCGACGAGCTTGCGCATCCGTTCGACGGTGGCGACCTTCTGCTCCAGCGAACCACTCAGCCCCATCTGCAAGTGGGTGACGCCAGCCTCGTGGAACGCAGCGATGCGTTCGCCGATGTGGCCCTCGGGCCCGACCAGCGACGCACCTTCGAGATAGTCACGCGGGATGGCTGCGGCCGCTTCGTCCTTCTTCCCGTCGAGGTAGAGGTCCTGGATGAGCTTCGCCTCACCCTCCCAGCCGTAACTGGACAGGATGTCGTTGTAGAAGTTCTTGCCCCTCGCACCCATGCCGCCGACGTACAGTGCTGCCTGCGGGCGACCGTGGTCCAGCACCTTGTCCATCACCTGCTGGTCTTCGGTGAACATCACTGCGCCGCCGGCCAAGATCTGCAGCTTGCCCAACTCCGCAGCGCGGTTCTTGTAACCCTGCCGGAGTGCCTCGCCCCACACCAGGTCAGCCTTCTCCGGCAGATAGAAGACCGGAATCCACCCATCGGCCACCTCGGCCGTCGCCTCGACGGACATGCCCTTCAGCGATGCCCACCACAGCGGGATGGACGACCGGACCGGATGGTTGATGAGCTTCAGCGGTTTGCCAAGCCCAGTACCCTCGCCAGCTGGCAGTGGGATCTGCACGGCCTTGCCCTGATGGTTGATCACCTCGCGCTTCCAGGTAGCCCGGCAAATTTCCATGTATTCCTTGATGCGCTGCATCGGCTTCTCGTAGGGCACGCCATGAAACCCTTCGACGACCTGTGGACCGCTGGCGCCGAGGCCGCAGTGCATCCGACCGGCTGACACGTAGTCAAGGCCTGCGAACGTCATGGCCATCAACGTTGCTGTGCGCGAATACACGTTGAGGATGGCGCTGCCGATCTCGACCGTCTCGGTGCGAGCAGCGAGGTAACCCATCATGGACACGGCGTCGAAGCTGTAGGCCTCGGCCACCCACACGTTGTCGAGGCCAGCCTTTTCGAGCGCAGCCACCTCGTCGGCCATGGTCTTGATGTCGCCGGCGTAATTGAGCATGACGGAGAGCTTCATGCCCGCAAACCTATGCGGGTGCGGGGATTGAAACGAATCGGGCCGAGACCCCTAACCTGACCGCACGATGACTGAACCCGTGGAGAGGCAGGAGAAGCTGCCGGCTTCCAAAGAAGTCGTGGAGGTTGCGCCCGGCGTGCTGCGGATGCAGCTCCCCATCGAGCTCCCCGGTCTGCGGCACGTCAACTGCTACGCCATCCTCGATGCGAACGGTGTCACCTTGGTCGACCCGGGCATTCCGGGCCCCCAGTCCTGGAAGGCGCTGAACAACCGGATGGACCTAGCCGGTATCGCGTTGCCACGGGTGCATACGATTCTCATTACGCACTCGCACCCGGACCACTACGGCAACGCAATGCGCATTCGCGAAGCCTCCAACGCGTCCATCGTCACCCACCGGGCGTTCCACACACTGCACCAGCCTGCGCACGTGTGCGTGCTCGACGATTGCGACGAGCCTGACCATGTGCATCCAGAGACGGGTCAGGTGATCGGCGACATCATGGAGCAGCGCGGTTTCGATCAACCAGCTCCGTGGGGTGGCACCTGGTCTCCCCAGTACTCGAACCCAGAGCTGCGCAAGAGCCGCACAGAAATGCTCGCCGACGAAGGGTGGGCGCTCCCACGGCCAACCGCACGGGTGCGCAACGGCGAGGCTCTCCATGTCGGCGACGGGGGCTGGTCCGTCGTGCACACGCCCGGGCACACGGTCGACCATCTGTGCTTCTTCCACGCCGAGTCCGGCACCATCGTTACCGGCGACCACGTGTTGCCAACAATCACGCCACACATCTCGGGGCTGCACAGTGGCCCGAACCCGATGGCCGAGTTCTTCACGTCTCTGAACCTCATCGCAGCGCTGCCCAAGGTCGCTATCGGTCTTCCGGCCCACGGTGACGTCATCGCCGACGTGCCTACCCGCTGCGCCGACATCGTCGAACACCATCACAGCCGCATGCACATCCTCGCCGCGGTTGGCGATGCGCAGGGATGGACCGACATTCCCGGTTTCTCGTTGCACCTGTTCCGACCAGAGCGTCAGGGTGCCATGGCTGATTCCGAAACGTATGCGCACATCGCATATCTCGAGGCGGCCGGCAACGCCCAGCGAAGGGTGCGAAACGACGGTTCGCACGAGTTTCTCGTTACCGCAGCTGGCGTCTGACCGACTCGGCGGACTTAACGCACTCGGCGGCGCTGTCATAGGGGCCGTTGTACCCTCGGTCCTGTGATCGAAGTCAGACAGGGCCAGGCCGGCCTCGCACCGTTGGCGGCCGCCCTGGCCGATGCCTCGAACTTGCGCAACGTCGTGCTGGTCGCCAACCCAGCAGCGCGGGTCTCGGCCGAGACCATCGCAGTGCGGTCACCGGCCAACCGTCATCCGGCCGAAGTTCGGGTGGTCACCCCCGCCGATCTCGCACGGGCGGTTCTCACCGCTGCTGGCCGGCCCGTCTTCGAGTTGGTCGACGCTGGCGAGCGGTGGCGTTTGCTTCGCGACTACCTCGCCCGCCACAACGTCTCCGATCATGCCTCGGACGAACAACGCCTGGCCGAATTCGGCCGAGCGTTCGACGACGCCCGGCTTGCTTCGGCCGGGCCTGCCGAGATCACGGTCCACGCCTCGGCCGCAGGCACACCAACATGGCTGGCCGTCGCAGACCTGCTCGATGGTTGGTCGGCCGAGCTTCGCAATCGTCACGTCACCGACAGGGTTGGCCTCCTGTGCGATGCCATGTCGGCAGCCAGGCTCGCCGCCACGGTCCAGGCTTGGTGGGCATCGGTCGATCGACTCGTGGTAGCCGACGCCAACCGCATGCCGCCTCCGACGTTACGCACGCTTACCTCGTTGCTGGGGCCTAGCCGGCCCGGCCACGCTGCGGCGTTGCTGTGGGGAATCAGCGTTCCGGTGCGGCTCCTGCCACCTCCAAAGCCACCCACTCCGCAGACACCGATTCCGCAGACAACAACTCCGGAGGTCTCGACTGCGACCAGGGCCGCAATCATCACGGGTCACCCGGCCGAACCAATCGGTCAAGTGCAGTCGCTCGTGCGCTGCGGGCACCCGGCGTTGGAAGCCGAAGCCGTTGTCGGCGAACTCATCAAGGGAGCCGCCGACGGTACCCGCTGGGCAGAGATGGTCGTGGTGGCGCCCTCCCTCGAACGGTTGCGGGCAGTCGCCCGCGCTGCACGCCGGGCCGGGGTGCCAATCAGCGGCGCGCCAGCCCCGCGCCTCGATGGTCCCGTGGTGGCTGCTGTCGCCGCCAGAGCGCGAGCTGCGCACCGCGGGAGCCTTGCCGACGAACCGTCGGCAGAGACGGGCAGTTCACGCGCACCGATTCGACCGGACCAGCTGATGCGGACAGTTGTTGCCGAACGGGCCGAAGCGGTCGTCACAGCATCCGTCGAAGGCGAGACGCTTGTCGCTCTGCTCTCCGACGCAACGCTTCACGCTCACCTGAGCTGCGCCGCCTGGGCCGATCGCCTGGACTCGGCCCCACCAGCCCCACCTCTCCCGCGCGCGGCCGCATCCGAGACGGTCGAATTGTGCACCATCGACGAGCTGCTGGACCGCGTCGACGTGCCGCGCTTGACGGTGCTCACCGGTTGCATCGAAGGCGTACTCCCCTCGCGCCGGTCCAACCGCATCTACGACCCCGCTGTTCTCGGCGGTCCCGGCGGTGTGAGCGGCGCAGACCTTGCTCACCTCACGGCGCAACGAGAACGCTTCGCTTCGGTCGCAACCGCCACGTCCCAGCAGGGATCCGTCGTCTACATCGCCGCGCCTGAACCGGGCGTTCTCGTCAGTCGATTCACGGAAGGCATCGCTGCAGTTGCTCCCACCTTTGCGCCCCGCCATCTCGATCACGAACGATGGCCCGTCGGTCTGGCCCAAACCGTCAACCCCCGGCCGCTCATTTCCGGTGAATCGCTGCACCTGTCAGCCAGCCAGATCAACCTGTTCGACAACTGTCCGTGGCAACACACCGTGCAATACCGGCTCAACCTTCGCACCGAGGGCGGCCTGCAGGCTCGCTTCGGCACCTACATCCACACCGTCCTCGAACGTTTCGTGGCCGGCATTCCTGGCATCACCACATCGGCCGATGTCGAGCCCAACCCGCACCGGTCAACGTTGCAAGGCTTGCTGACGCTCGCCGACGATTGCTGGACGGACGACATTACCGACTACGCGCCGCAGGAAGACGACTACCGCGGGCGCGCCGCAAAGATGCTCACGGATTGGTGGCATCGGGACGGGCAAACGTTGGTCAGTTCAGAACGCGCCGCGTACACCGAGTATCACTTCGACGTTGCGGTCGGCAAACACGTCGTCACGGGTTTCATCGATCGCATCGACGCCGGCCCGGACGGTTTGTCCATCATCGACTACAAGACCGCAGCAAAGGCGAAGTCAACGGCCGATACCAACGAAGATCTGCAACTCGCCGTCTATCACTTGGCCGCCAACCTTGATCCGACGCTCAGCGGCCTCGGCCCTGTCGTCGCGCTCAACCTGGACTTTCTCGCTGAGAACAAGCAGGTCGCACAGCAGATTCTGCCCGACCATGTCCAGCGCACAACCGATCGCATCATCGACGTGGCAAACCGGATGCTGGCCGAGACCACCCTACCGTCGGTCGACGCAGCGTGCGACTACTGCGACCTCGCACGGCTGTGCGACCTGCAGGCCGAAGGGCGCGCAGTTCCTGTGCGCTTCCAGCCGACCCGCCTCCTACCAGCAAGCTCGGCAGCGCGCACATGACCGATCCGGCGGCTCCAAGCAACATTCGATATACGGCACAGCAGACTGCGGCCATCACCCACCCGCTGCGTCCGCTGCTCATTGTTGCAGGTGCCGGCAGCGGCAAGACCAGCGTGATGGCTGCGCGCATCACCCACACGGCTGCGTCGGTCGACCAGCGCCACATCCTCGGCCTTACGTTTTCCAACAAGGCAGCTGCTCACCTTCGCAAGGCCGTCATTCAGGAACTCGGCGCTGACAGCGATGTGGCCATCACCACCTACCACGGCTTCGGCGCGTCAATCATCGACCGATGGGGTGCGCGGTTGGGACTTCCGAGGCGCGTGCGATTGCTCGACCATGCCCAGGCGCTACAGCTCCTGTACGACGTGTTCGAGTCGACCAGCTACACGCATCGCAAGACCGGTCGCCCGCTCGGCATCTTGCAAGACGCCTTGTTGTTGTCGTCCCGCCTCAGTGACCATCTCGTTCCGCTCGACGCACTCGCAGCCGACTGCACCCGCCTGCTCGCCGATCCCTCGGTCGATCCGTTCATCTCCTCCGCTGCGGGAAAACGGTCAGAGCTGGTGCCGCTCATCGCGCAATATCGCCAGCGCAAACTGGAACTCGGGCTGCTGGACCACGACGACCAAATTGCGCTTGCGTATCAACTCATCAGCGCGCATACAGATGTGCATCAGCATCTGAGAGACCATCACCGTGCGGTGCTGCTCGACGAGTACCAGGACACCAATTTTGCTCAGCGCCGCCTGCTGCAAACCATCTTCGGTACAGAAGCAGCACCACCGGTCACCGCTGTCGGCGATGACATGCAGAGCATCTATGGGTTTCGTGGTGCCCACCTCGCCAACTTGCACGGATTCGTGTCCCATTTCGACCGGGAAAGTCCAGATGCAAAACCGCTGGTCCTCGGCACCAGTTTCCGCAACGACACGGCCATCCTGCAACTCGCCAACCGGATTCAGGCACAGGTGAGCGACGCACAACCGAAAACACTGCTGGCCCACGACGGCGCTGGTCCCGGCACCTTAAGCCGGTTCCTCGCCGCGGATTCCTGGGCCGAGGCCCGCCACATCGCGCAGCACGTCGCAGCCCTCATTGCCAATGGCACCCACCCCGCCGAGATCGCCGTGCTGTGTCGGAAGAAGCGACTCATCGGGCCGCTTGTCGAGGCTCTCGACGCAGCGTCGGTTCCAGCCGAGGTGATCGGACTCGGCGGGCTGCTGATCAGGCCAGAGGTCATCGAACTGCGCTGCTGGCTCGAAGTTCTCGGCCATCATCAAGAGCGCCGCACGGCGGTGCCACTGCTGCGCCTCCTCCGCGGGCCCCGCTACCGGATTGGCCTCCACGACTTAGCTGCGTTGGCCGCCTGGCCTCGAACCCCGCAGCCCGTTCGGCCAGCGGGCGGAATCGAGGCTGGTCTCGCCGACCTGGCAGCGAGAGACCTGTCTCCCGAAGCCGTTGACCGGCTCACCCGGTTCGTCGCAGAGCGCTCCTCACTGCGAGAAGCCGCACAGCAGCTGGCGCTCGGGGAACTCATCGACCACATCCTCACCTACACCGGGTTGTGGCAAGCGGTCGACGGCGACCTGCCGGCCGAGAACCTGGCCCGCTTCCTGCACGTCGCAGATCAGTTCGTACCTCTGCAGGGCAACCGCTCCCTCGAAGAATTCCTCAACTGGCTCAGCGTCATGGAAGAGTCCGAAACGGACCTCTCCGAAGCGGTGCAATCGGGTGCGGATGCGGTCCAGGTGATGACGATCCACCAAGCCAAGGGCCTGGAGTTCGACCACGTGGTTGTCCCGGGTCTGGCCGGCACAGGGTCGTCGCAATTCTTCCCTGACACGACGCGCACCGACTTTCCGCCAACCCAAGGATCGGGCCTGCCCCACTGGTTGCGAACCGACAACGACAATCAGCACGACGCTCCTGACAAGCAGACCATGTCAACCCTCCGTGCGCAGTCGAAACGGAAGCAGCTCGACGAGGAATGGCGGCTGTTCTACGTGGCGGTCACCCGGGCACGCCACGGCGTGTTGTTCACAGCAGCGCATTGGTACGGCGACACGCAGAAACCCCAGGGCCCCTCTCCGTTCTACACATGGGTCTCCGAGCAAGATGACCTGGTGCACCCCGCGGTCCCCGACGAGCAAAGCAGCCTTGAGCCACCTGGCACTGCCGAGCGGCGACGGCGCCAGGAGCAGGCGGCAGCACAGCGCGATGCGGACCTCGCTGCCGAAGCGTCGGCGGCTTACGCAGCTTCAGCGCGCAGCAGCCGATCAACCGTCTCCGGTCGTCGCAGGTCCCCAGCGCAACTCGGGTTCAGCTTCGCTGCGGGCGCGCCGTCATTCGGAACCGTCGGCGCGCCACGGGCGCTCCCCGTCAGCGCGTTTTCACTGCTCGCGCGCTGCGCACGGCAGTTCCACTGGACCCACGTCCGGCCGATGCCGCAGCAGGCATCGGCTGCATCGGTGGTCGGGACCCGGGTGCATTCGTGGATCGAGGCGCACGGCGCACGGCTTCAGTTGGACCAACGCCAACCGTCGCTGTTCGACTCGTCGGACCTCACCCGATCAGACCGCACTGGCGTCAGCCCCACGGTGGGCAAGTCCGCCGACGCACCGACGTCTTCCTCCACAGTGTCAGGGTTCGGCCGCAGCTTCCTTGCCAGCCGCTTCGGGCTCACGGCTCCATTGCATATCGAACTACCCATCACCCTCGACGGCAACGGCTTGCTCGTGCGGGGACGCATCGACGCCGTCTACGCCAACCAATCCACCGGTGGACTGCACGTGGTCGACTTCAAAACCGGGCGAATGCCGCTGGACTCCGACCCCGGCGCGCCGATCCAGCTCGACCTGTATGGGCTCGCCGCGCAGGCACGATATCCAATCGCCATGACCAGGATCAGCAGCACCTCCGCGTTGTATCTGGACCGCAACGGCGGAGCGCCACGCGAGGTCGCGGCGGCATGGACCCTCGAGCGCGCCCAAGGCGTGCAACAGTTCCTCAACGATTCCGTCCAACGGGTTCGTGGCGGCGACCAGCAGCCCACCACGGGCCACTGGTGCACCCGTTGCCCGTACCAAGACCTGTGTGCCGAAGGACGTGCAGCAGTCCGCATCGCGCAGGCAGCGGCCGACTCAGGCCCCCAACCGGAGCCGGGCCCGGCCACGGAGTTGGATGTCGAGGTCGACGAGGTCGACGAGGTCTTCGCCGATCCGCTCGTGACCGGCTTGCAGGACACGCTGGCCGGCCAGACCACCGACTCATGAGCATTTCGCCTCCACATGGCCCGTGGTGGCTACCGGTGTGGGCCGAGTTCACCTCCGGAAGCTCACTCGGCATCGATGCGCCGCGCTCCACCATCGGCGCCATGATTATTGCTGCGCACGGCACCACGTATCTGCGGTCCGTCGACGACATCAGGCGAGAAGTGGAACGGCTCACGGGTGTGGTCGTCGCAGCTGCAGCTTCACTTCCAAACGATCCCGGACAGGCGACTGAGTCACCGATTGCATTCTGGAATCGTGTGTGCACATATGGCATCGGGCTCGTCGGCGACGACCAGACCTATCACGACCCGCGCAACTCGTTCCTGCCCGAGATCCGGCGCCGCAAAACCGGGTTGCCCATCGGCCTTGCCCTGGTGTGGCTGCACGCCGCGCACGTTCTCGCCGTTGACGCATTTGGGGTTGGCATGCCCGGCCACTTTCTGGTCGGTGCCAGGCACGGCCAGCACGATCCTGTCTTCATCGATTGTTTCAATCGGGGCACGATTCTCGACGCTGCCGGGTGCCAGGTGCTGTACGAGCGGGTCTTGGGCGGGCGGCCGCACGCTGGTTTTCACCCGTCGTTTCTGGCACCTGTCCCAGACGAGTCCATGTTCGTCCGCATGACCGCAAACCTCAAGCAGCACGCCGCCCGCCGCCGTGATCTCTCCACGCTTGCTGACCTTGCTCGGCTGCGCTGGTTCCTTCCGCTCCCGTCACTTGAGGAAGGCCGGGAACTTGTCCGGTTGTGCGTAGCTCTTGGCAGTGCCGGCGAAGCACAGCACTGGCTGGCCGAGGTCGAAGCGCGCTACGGCACTGCGTATCCCGACACGCAGCTTGCAGCTGACAGGGCAGCGGTCCGAGCAGCGTTCAACTGATCCGACCCAGGCAATCCGACCCAGGCAATGCAGGTCGGGCAATGCAGGTCGGGCTATTCCAGTCGGTCGGTCACGTCAGGTCGGGTAGGTCGCTCGGTCAACCGTGGCGTGCAGCGCTCACCGATGCTCGCCATGCCGAGCAGGCGCCCACGAACGAATCGAACAGCCGCTGTTGTTCTGGACTGTCAGCGGCATCGTCCTCGGGGTGCCATTGCACGCCAACCACCCATCCGGTGGGTGTCTCCACGGCCTCGATCGTTCCGTCAGCCGCACGGCCGGTAACGACCAAACCCTCGGCCAGCCGGTCGATGGCCTGATGATGCACCGAGTGTCCGACGGGGTTGGTGGTGCCCATCGCGATGGCCGCCACACATCCGTCGGTGAGCACCGTCTCGTGACGCTGGAATCGATGCCGTTCAGTGACGTCGTCGCCGATGTGCTGGATCAGCGACCCACCCATCGCAACGTTCAGCACCTGATGGCCACGGCAGATCGCAAAGATCGGCATTCCCAAGGCAAGTGCAGCCCTCGCCAGCCCGAGGTCAAGCGAGTCGTGCTCGGCCTTCACCCCGTACACCGTTGGGTGCACCTCGGTTGCGCCGTAACGAAGCGGGTCGACGTCGGGGCCACCCGGGAGGCACAACCCGTCGAAGCGTGCCAGCGTGTCGGCGAGGTCGTCGAAGGTTGCTTCGATCGGTGGGATGGCGATCGGCTGCGCACCGGCTCGGACCAACGCGTCCTGGTACGTACGGCCGAGCGAGGTCGCCGGGACTCGCCACGTGTCTGCTTTGTCACTGAAACGAGACGGAAGTGCGATGACCGGGCGCATCCACTCAGCCTGGCACGCCGAGCAGCTGTGCTGCGGCAGCAAGCCCGGACAGCGCTGCGCCTTCAACCTTCGCTCCGCCGAAAGCGTCGCCGATGAACCCGAGCAGCGACCCGTTACCGAGGAGCGAAACGACGCAGGCATCAGGGTGTGCAACGAGTGGACGGGCGAACTTCCACCCGTGCAGTTGCGACTGCATCACCGACGAGGTCCCGAACCACGGTTGCGCCGCCGATAGCAACGTCGCTTTCGTCAGTTCGCGATCGTCGTCCCACATCGCATACGACGGTTCGTCGTGCACGTGAAGGGTGAGCGTGTCGGCGTCGCTGACTCCTTTGCGGTGGTTGTCGGCCACGAAACTGAACAGTGGATGATCGTCGGTGCTCAGTTGCACACCGCCCGGTTCAGGTACGGCCGAGGGTCCGTCCAGGACAGCCATCAACGCAAAGCAGCGCGCATATGACACGCGTCGAAGCGCCGTGTCGACCGACGGGTCGAGGTTGATGCCACCGAGGGCGAGCAGGTCCAGCGACTGCGGAACCGGCGACGACAGCAGCACAGCGCCAGCGGTCCAGGTGCGGCCGTCGGCAGCAGTCAGCAGGATCGATCCATCTGTCTCACCCGAGACGCTGGCAACGGCGACCCCGGTCTCCACGTCGGCCGATGATGCGAGGAATTTGGCAATGGTGTTCATGCCACCCTCGGCGCAGTAGCGAGGATGGCCATCGCCTCCCCGCACAAACCCGTGGCACCACTCGCGCACGATGCCGGCCCGCCGCCACTGATGCACCAGCTCGGCGAAATCCGGGGAGCGCACCGTGAAGAACTGCGCACCATGATCGGCCCGCGCTGCGGGCCCTCCTGTGTCGAATCGCCTGGTTGCCAATCGCCCACCTGCACGATGGCCCTTGTCCAACAACAGACAGCGCACTCCGGCCTCGCCGAGTGCGTTGGCCGCCACCAGCCCGGACAGGCCCGCCCCGACAATGATGACTTGCGCATCGTGCGACGGATCATCGGTCAAGAACACACACCGAGTGTGCCACCTCCCGGACCGGGCGCCGGCCCGACGAGTTGTGCACGGTTTCACCACGAATAGCCACACCAGCGTTTCCCTTATCTATGTCCAGCGTTTCACGTATCTCACCGCAGCGTTCCGGGGTACTGTACGGGCCTGTGATTCAGCGAAATCTGTTACCGGTCGCCGAGGAATCGTTGCGTGGGTTCCGCGTCACGGTGATCAATGGCCCGCGCCAGTCAGGGAAAACAACCCTTGCGAAGCAGCTGGTCCAGGATGCCGGAAGCTACTGGAGCCTCGACGACGAGTCCGTCCGAACCGCAGTCCGGTTGGATCCCCACGGGTTCATCGAGCAGGGTGCAAATCCGATGGCGATCGACGAGGTGCAGCGCGGTGGGAACGACGTCGTGTTGGCAGTCAAGTCCATGGTTGATCGACGAAACGATCGGGGCCAGTTCGTGCTTGCCGGTTCGACGAGATTCCTGTCCGTTCCGCAACTTTCAGAGTCATTGGCCGGCCGGGCCGAGATCTTGGATCTGTGGCCATTCTCGCAAGGGGAACTGCTGGGCGTGCGCGAGACCTTTCTCGACCAGCTCCTGGATGAACCCGATCAGCTGGTTCACAAACGTTGTGAACTTCTCGATCGAGGCATGCTGTTCGATCGGCTGATTCGCGGCGGCTATCCCGAACTCATCGATGCATCCGCGTCACAGTCGGCGCGGTGGTACCGAAACTATGTGCGCACAGTTGTCGAGCGCGACCTCGTCGAAGCTTCGGCCATCTCCCAAGCCGACGAGCTGCCCACGTTGCTGCGGTTGCTTGCGGCCAACACCTCCGGAGAAATGGTGACAGCACGGCTCGCCAGCGACATGCGGATGAACGCCGAAACGGTGGCGCGGTATATCGGCCTCTTGGAATTGGTCGGTTTCGTGGTGCGCATCAGAGCCTGGACGCCAAGTCTCACAAGCCGCGAGAAGCGCCATCCCAAGGTCGTGCTGACCGATACCGGGCTGGCATGCGCGCTGCTCGGGCGCAATGCCGACGGTCTCGGATCGGCGACAAGTCCCCTCACGGGTCCGCTTCTGGAGTCGTTCGTGACAATGGAGCTGGTCAAGCAACGGGGCTGGTCGAATCGGCAGCCAACTCTTCGTCATTGGAGAGACCGCAACGGTGCCGAGGTCGATCTCATCGTCGAGGACGACAGCGGCACGATCGCCGGGATCGAGGTCAAGGCAGCATCAACGGTGTCGGTCGGCGATGCGAGGCATCTCCAGCGTCTGTCCGACAAACTGGGCGACAGGTTTACCGTCGGTGTCGTGCTGTACCTGGGAGACCGGGTCGTGCCGCTCGGCGACCGTCTGTGGGCGCTCCCGATCTCCGCCCTATGGGCCGACTAGCGAAGCCGATGCCAGCTCGGGGCGGGGTCAGTCGCTAGCGCGGGTGACCTTCTGGCGTGCCCACGCCGGGAGCCGACGAGACATGGGGGTCTCGACCAACCGAAAGCTGAGCTCTGCGAGTACAAACGTTACAACGAAGCTTTCCGGCCAGGCACCCGGCCTCGCCCCCAGCCAGGCCAGTACCGGAAAGTGAAACAGATACAGGCCGTATGACCGGCGGCCCACGGCAACCGCCAGGCGGCTTGACAGCAGACGGTGCCCGATGGAGCTGCCACCGCTGACGACAAGCCAAACCATCAGCGCGCTGATTAACGAGACTGCGAGCATGCCAGGCCCGATCAGCCAACCTGGCCGGGCAGTCGTTTCGGCAGAGCTCCCGCAGTATGCAACGGTGGCCAGGAGGACCAACAGTGGGATCAGTGCACCACCGAACCGACGGGCGAGATCGGGCGAACGTTTCCCCGCCGCTCGAATTCCTGTCGCAAGCGTCGCGCCGATCACGATCGCATCTATTCGGGTGTCTGTCATCAGGTACAGACGGTCGAACGATGCGCCGGTCGCCCACAGCACGGTTCGCCATATCGTCAATGCGAGCGCCAGACCGACGAGAATCCGCGTGGCCGCGACCATCGTCCACCGCCGCGCCAGCTTCACCATCACGAGGGGCCACGCCAGGTAGAACTGCTCCTCAACCGAAAGCGACCACAGATGTCCCCAGCCCGCACCGCCGATCGGCCGCAGTGGCGAAGCGTGCGCAGCCGCAAGATTGAACACGTACGCGATTGCCGCGGCGAGTGCGACGACGGTGTGGTGGAACGGGACATGGCGAACTGCGTTGAGCGTCACGAGACCGCCCAGCGCCAGAGCAAGGGCTGGAAGAAGCCGAAATCCTCTGCGCACATAGAAGGCCCCGATGGTGACTGCGCCTGCGCGTTCGAATTCGGCCACGAGAAGATCGGTAATCAGGTACCCGCTCAACACGAAGAACACGACGACCCCGACGTATCCCGCTCTCAGCGCACCGGCCTGTCCGAACCGATGCAACCCCGGCAGCGGACCGAAGTTGTGCCAGATCACCATCATCACCGCAACGCCCCGAAGCCCGTCGAGCCCGGCAACCCGTCCGCTCTGGTCACCAGATGAGGATGCAGCGCTCGGCGACGTTCCATCCACTCCGCCGATCGTACAACGCGACCGTGATGTTGCCTCGGAGTCGGTGCACAACTATGGGCCGATATCTTTTGCGGGCCTTTCACCAGATGACCCACCTCCCGCCCTCGGGCAACGCCCAGCCGAGGAACAAGCAGGCACCCGCGACGCCTCAAACGCCTTCGTCAACCGACCAACAGCGTCATACACAAAATCCCCACCTACAGCATCGGCGGCGTGAGGAACGACGTCTCTGACCCCCGTCAAACGAATAGTTGACTATCCGTGACACGACTATTCAACAGCCGACGAAACGACTAGTCCCGTTCTGTGACGAACAGATACCTACCCCGGGCGGCCGACCGGGTGCTGGAAGAAATGCTGGAAGACCACGCCGCAGTTCTCGTGGTGGGTCCGAGGGCGGCGGGGAAGACCACGTCATGCGAACAACACGCCAGAACCGTCGTTCGGCTTGGTCAACGAGCGGCTGCCGATGCGTTTCGAGCCGGGCCTTCCGTGGCACTGACGGGTCGTGACGAACCGATACTGATCGACGAGTGGCAAGAGGTGCCCGAGTCGTTGCAGGCCATCAAGGTCGCCGTCGATGCCAACCCGCGCCGGGGACGATTCCTCGTCACCGGATCTATTCGCGGTGACATCGACGCGCCGACCTGGCCGGGGACCGGCCGCCTGGTCAGACTTCCGATGTACGGGCTAACCGAACGAGAGATCGAACGCCGCACAGCGGCCCCTTCATGGCTCGAAGCGCTGATCGCGGGCGAGCCCGTCGCGTCACATCGTTCCGACATTGATGCACGCGGCTATGTGCAACGTGCGTTGCGCTCCGGATTCCCAGAGCCCGCTCTCATGACAGGCGACAGCGGTCGGGCCTGTTGGCTGACCTCATATATCGATCAGCTCGTGACCCGCTATACGCTATCAATTGCGCCGCGTCGCGACCCGCATCGTTTGCGCGCCTACCTCAACGCAGTCGCGCTCAACAGCGCAGGAATCGTTGACGACACCACCCTGTGGAACGCAGCGGGCATCGCAAAAGACACCGCGCGCGCCTACGACACGCTGCTGCAGAACCTGCTCATCATTGATCGGCTTCCCGCATGGACCAGCAATCGCCTCAAACGACTCACGCTCAGCGCCAAGCGCTACCTCGTCGACCCCGGCTTGTTCAACGGCATCCTCGGCGTGACCGAGAACGATGTACTCGCCGACGGCGACCTTTTCGGCCGCGTCCTGGAAACCTTCGTCGTCGCACAATGCCGGGCCGAGCTTGCCCTCCTCGCACCCGCGCCCCGCTTGCATCACCTTCGCTCCAGTGAAGGAGCGCATGAGATCGACCTAGTCATCGAAGTAGGGCCGCGCCGTCTCATCGCTCTCGAGGTCAAAGCAACTGCCACCCCCGACCCTGGCGATGCTCGGCATCTTCGATGGCTCCGACGCGAGATCGGGAGGACCGCGTCACGACCGTGCTGCTCCACAGCGGGTCCGAGACGATTACCTTCGATGACGGCACCATCGCCACTCCGATCTCCGCACTCTGGCGAACTTGACCCACGGGCCTGACCAGAGTCTTGTTAAGTAAGTTCTCACACGCGAACTCGGCAAAATTCGGAAGGACGAGGGCCATGAACGAAGGATTCTGCGAATGACGGCGACCCCCGCATCATCTCGAACCAACGAGTTTCCAAGCCCTTCGTACCCTGACCAGGAGCCTTAATCGCCTGCACAATGCGCAACATGTCTGCAAACAAACTCGAACAATCTGTCTTGCTTCCAGCCACCGTCGTGGGTGGTGTCGACTCCATCCGGACAATCGGATTCATCCGTCGTAACGTCGAAGATCGACACATCCCCGAGAGATCCACGTATGCCATCCGGTTGTTGCCTGTGTAAACGAAACCAGTCTCAGCAGTGCTGCCTGCCGGTCGAGTCCATGGGTCGATTTGGGTGAACAGTTCCCGCGACAAACATGCGCAACGCGTCATAGGTTCAAGGTTCCGACGGACGACGTTCACCAGGCAAATCGAAATCCGTCCAATTCTCATCAGAATCATCCAACTCCACCAAATACGGGCACGCCTCCATAATCAACCGAACAAGCGGAAGCGCTGTTGGTTCCTCTCGCCCAGTTCGAGTGATGATCATGTTAAAGAACAACAACAGGTTCCGGGCATGCTTCGGATCAGAATCCCAATACCGCTCCGTGTTCCAAATAAACATGAACAGAAACGCAGCTGCGACAGGTGGTGCCTTGTCGACCTCGTCCTCCCAAAAGTCCAACCTGTCATCCAAGGACACAAACGATCGGAACCGGGTCATGACATCCAACAACCATCCCAGCCGATCATTGCCAACCATCAACGCAAGATTGATATCGGTCAGCACCCCCTCACTAATCATGCTGGCGGCCCTGGCCAAGCCAACCCACCACCGCCACCACCGCCACCACTCGCAGCCGCACCCGCAACCCCAAGCCCAAGCCCAACAGCGACAGCCAACGATCCCGCGACCACAACGACGCCGGCCCCGATAGCAATCTTTTGCCAAGGAACCGAAATCGGATTCTTTGTCGGTCGAGGACCAGGCGAACCATTCGCCGCCTGATAATTCTTCTGCGACAACACCAGAGCATCGTTCACGTCTTCCCACGTCGGAGCATTAACCATCGTCCACTCCTCAATCTTCTGTAACTGACGGACGTCAATCGAAGACGGCGGATCATTCGGATCATCGCAATCCTTCAACCATAGGTTCCACTTTTTCCGTAACGCTCCAGTCTTCTTTGGAAAATTGCCTCCGTGCTGCTGGGAATAGAACTCCGCAACATGCCGATCAAAAGGCGTTCGGCCACCGAGAACGCCATCACGCATCATTCCGAACCAACGCTTTTCCAAACCCTTCATACCTTGCCCCGGCCCCTTTATCGCCTGCACTAAATCAACCATGTTCTGAAACAAGCTCGGGCAATCCGTCTTTCCACCATTTGACACAGTCGTTGGCGGCGTCGAATCCATACGAGCAATCGAATTCAACTGACGCATCGTCGAAGATCGACACATCCCTGATAAGTCAACGTATGCCATCGGGTTGTTCCCTGTGTACACATAACCCGCCTCAGTTGTCGAGCCTGCGGGTCGTGTCCACGGGTCGGTTTGGGTGAAGTCTCCACGAGACAAGATTGCGCAATAAGTCATAAGTTAAGGAATCGTCCAACCAAGCTGTTTTCGGCGACATTCTCGGTCACCTTCCAGCGATTCCTCTTCCTGTGTTCGAAAACGCTCGACATCCTTGACCGAGAAGTTCCCATTCGGTTCGTTGAACGGCGATGCCTGCGATGCTGCGCGAAGCAGATTATTCAAAAAGTCAAGCGGTGAAATGGTCGCTGTCACAGTCACAGGCAAGTCATCAACAACACCCACCGTTTCGATCACCGCCGACAGGCAAAGCAAATACCCGTTGGAACCATCGGCTTCTTGAACGGATTTTTGGACATCCTGCAACTCCTCCGGATTTACCCCCGCGACCGCGTCGACCAACGAACCGCAGGTCCGAATCGCATCCTCATCCGTAAACACGTTCTTGATCGTCGCATCCAACGAGTTCGAATACGAAGTCAACTTCACCAACAACACGTATTCATCAAAACAAGCACTATGAACATACGCCGTCTCCTGGCCACACCCTGACCCAATCAGACCCAACAAAATGACGACCAACAAGCGACTAGTAACACTTCGCATCGCCCTCACCCCGAATCTGACACGACCTCGGAGAATAACTCGTAGCGCCCCCGTTGTAGTCATACGTATATGACCAACGAACATCAACCGGGGGCGGCCCAAGATCGCGAGGGTTTAACCGTTGCAAACCCTGACGGAAACTGCTCAACCCAATCCGAACACCACTCTTGACAAACAGAAGCTCAGAAACCTGTTCGGTGCCCTCACCATCATCAGGAGCCTGATTAGTTTGCAACGCCAACAACGTCAACGACGACCCAGCCTTACGAATCCACAGATTCACACCCCAAGGTTTCGCATCAAACGACGCAAACAAGTAAGTCTGCGTTC
>JANNBN010000109.1:0-21399 GCA_031385545.1 Acidimicrobiia bacterium
CCGGCGCAGTTCTGCGCGGGTACCGAATTCCGCTCTCGCTGCACCGGAAGGCGGAGCGGATCAAGTTGTCCGATTCCGTCGAACGCGGGGCGACGATCTATTGGGACGAACTGCTCCAGGACGCGATCGATCGGCTCAGCGATCAGCCGGCCGATGTTGCACCGATGCTTCCCGCGCAGACCCATCGCGCAGAGGCTGCTGGTGCGACCCGCGTGCTGCAGGCTGCAATCCGAACTGATCAGGACATGAAGCTGCGCATGCTCAGACTTGATCTCGAGGAGTACACCGGCAAGGCCGTGAAGCTCGAAGATCTCTGGGTCGCGCTGGTTACGGAACTGGTGAACTGACTCCAGCTGCTGCGGGTCACGATAAGGCGATGGCTGCGACCCCGGCCGCGATGCAGACGGCCCCCGTCACCCGCACCGCAAACCCTTCTTCTTTCAGCAGTGTTCCGGCGAACAACGCAGCGAACAGCATCGACACCTCTCGTGCCGGTGCGACCTTCGAGAGGTCTGTCGTCTTCGCTGCCTGGAGCACGAGGACATACGCGAGCGGCGAGAGAAGCCCGACGATGGCAGCCATCCGCATGTGCGTCCTGGCGAACGCAACGAGATCGGTACCGTCGCGACGAACTGCGAACCACGCGATGGGCAGCGTGAGGATCACGCGCACCAGATTTGATCCGTAGTCCAAGCCGATCGGCGACACCCCGAGTTCTTTGACGCTGTGGCCGTCGAGCAGCGTGTATGCCGCGATGGTCAGCCCGGTCGCAAGGCCGTATCCGACCCCCGATGCCAACTTCGCGGAGCGGACGAGTCGACCGCCGGTGGCGATCAGCACCACGCCGCCGACGATCGCGAACACGCCTATGAGTCCTGTTACACCGGGCCGTTCACCACGAAACCCGATCGAAGCGAAGACGGTCAGCAGCGGGGCGGTGCCGCGTGCAACCGGGTATACGACAGACAGGTCACCGACCTGATAGCCGCGCAACAGGGTGGCGAAATATGCGACATGAAGGACAGCGCTCCCGACGACGGCAGCCCATTGACCCCCGTTCCATCCGGGAATTTCGCTGACAAGCACAGGGATGCCGACCGGTGCCCACACCAGCGCCGCAACCGAAGCGCTCACCGCGCTGAACGCAACGCCGCCCGAAGCGTGCTTCGCGGCCAGGTTCCACGTGGCATGAACCAGTCCCGCGAGCAACACAAGTGCGAGCGCTGACCCGCTCAAGTGATGCCCCAGCAAATCGAACTGCGGTGCTGTAATCGGTTCTGCGGGCCGGTTGCTCCGGGACGCACCATGTACCCATCCTGCCCATTTCGGCGGGTCATGGCGCAACTGAGGGCTATGGAATTTGCGGCGATCCGAGGCGGCCGACCCGCTCCGGCGACGGACGGTGTGCTTCCTTCCTTCGTTTCTGCTTCCGAACGCCGGATGCGCGTGATCTGTCCGCAACGATGATGAAAAAAGGCTCGCCCGAATCGCCCAGAGACAACGCGACGGGTTGCCCCTGCGTTTGAGGGCAGAACACCTCCGAAATGTGCTGTGAGGTGTTCTGCCGCAGGCGCTCGCTGCGCACTGCGGCCGAAGTTTCGACGCGCTCGGTGTGATGGGCCGCAACTGTCCGAGTGATCGGGACCTCTCGGTGAAGCAGCGATCTCTGCGGGGTCTTTGGAGGGGCTCGTTCCGTCGCCTAGTCTGACGCCCGTGTCCGTAGACGTCGCGGCTCCGCCTGCTTCCGACGCGCTCTTGCAGCGCCTCCTCGACAACCTCCTCGCCGACCTCGGCGACGCCGTGATCGAGTCCACCATCCGTGGACGAGACGCGTACGTGCGCGTCCCTGCATCGTCGTGGGCCGCAGCGGCACGGGCCGCGAAACGGGTTGGGTTCGACTACTTCTGCTTCCTCTCGGGCATGGACTGGCTCCAGAGCCCAGTTCAAACCTCGCGTTACGAAAACATTTGGGGCGTCGCCGATGACGACGACTCGGTCGACACAGCCGACACAGCCGACACAGACACCACAGACGACGCACCCGATGGAGAACCAGCTGACGGTGAGGTTACCGACACAACCCAAGCGAATCTCGCCGGGGCCGAGGCCGTAGCGGTTCCGGTCGGAATCCAAACGGGCCACGCAGGCGGCGAAACCCGCTTCCAGGTCATGCTCCGTCTGACCTCCTCCACCGAACACCGCAGCGTCGTATTGCGCGCCGACCTCACCGACGACAGCCCGACCGTTGCCAGCATTGCGTCCATCTACGGCGGGGCCAATTGGCACGAGCGCGAGACGTGGGAAATGTTCGGGTTCTGGTTCGACGGCCACCCGAACTTGGTGCACATCTACTTACCGGGCTCGTTCGAGGGGTACCCCCTGCGCAAGGATTTCCCTTTGCTCGCCCGCGAGGTCAAACCGTGGCCGGGCCTCATCAACGTCGAGCCCATCGCCGGCGAAGCCGACGACGAAACCCCCGAGAGCTGACACCATGACCGCCACCATGCAGCCAGGCGGCGCGGATGCGTCCTTCGCGCCCAACAGCCCCGACCAGATCCGCCAAGCCGCCTACATCGCCGGCCAGGCCGCAGACATGCGGGTCAACGTCGAGCTGGAAACCGGCGGGATGACCGTCAATCTCGGTCCGCAGCACCCTGCAACGCACGGAACCCTGCGCATCATTGCCAGGCTGGACGGCGAACAGGTCATCAGCTGCGAACCGGTCATGGGCTACATGCACCGTGGGTACGAGAAGCTCACCGAAGTCCGCACCTACCCGCAGATCACGACGCTGATCAACCGCATCGACTGGCTGGGCAGCTTCGCCAACGAAGTGCCGTTCATCTCGGCAGCAGAAGAGCTGATGGGCATCGAAGCACCGCCACGTGCCCAGTGGATCCGCACCGCACTGTTCGAGATGAGCCGCATCGGCCACATCATCTTGTTCCTCGGCGATCTTGGTGTGCAGCTGGGTGCCATCACGCCGGTCTTCTTCGCCTTCCGCGACCGCGAGCACGTCCTCAACCAGATCGAAGCCGCAACGGGCGGCCGGTTCCACCCCAACTTCAACCGCATCGGCGGCCTGAAAGACGATCTGCCGAAGGGTTGGATCGCCGAGTCCAAGGCGGTCATGCAGAAATGCCGCGATTTCTGCGACACCATCGAACAGCTGTTGTTCGGCAACCTCATCTTCCAGAAGCGCACGCGCGGCATCGGTGTCATCCCGGCCGAAAAGGCGCTCGAGTTCGGCATGTCCGGTGCCAACTTGCGCGGCTCCGGGGTCAACTGGGACCTCCGCCGGGACGGAGTCTCCCCGCTCGCATGGAAGCACCTCGACTTCAAGGTGTTCACCCACCCGGACGGTGACTGCTTCAGCCGGTGCTGGGTTCGCCTGCAGGAAACGCGCGAGGCCACGTACATGGTCGACCAGCTCCTCGACGGTATGCCGGCCGGGCCGATCATGGCCAAGGTGCCTCGCATCATCAAGGTCCCGGCAGGCGAAACCTACGTGTCGACGGAGAACCCACTGGGCGAGATGGGCTACCACGTGGTCAGCCACGGTGGCCTCGGTCCGTTCCGCGTCAAGATCCGCTCCGCGAGCTTCAACAACATGTCAATTGCGCCGTGGGTCATGAAGGGCGTCTACGTGCCAGATATCGTGACCATCCTCGCCTCGCTGTATTTCATCCTCGGCGACATCGACCGCTGATACCCGACCGCTGATACCCGACCGCTGTTACCCCGATCGCCATCCCGGAACCCCTCACCCACACACATGCTCGCGATCACCATCCCCTACTGGGGCCAGACCATCATCAAGCTCGGGGCCGTCCTCGTGGTCATCCCGGTGGGTGGCCTGCTGCTCGGTTACATGTTCCTGTTGAAGATGATGGCCCACATGCAAAGCCGTCTCGGGCCCATGGAGGCTGGCGGGTTCCACGGCTGGTTCCAGAACATCGGTGATGCGGTCAAGTTCATCCAGAAGGAAGACATCATCCCGGCCAAGGCCGACAAATGGGTCTTCTCGCTGGCGCCGTATGTGGTGGTGATGTCCACGTTCCTGCTGTACCTGGTGATTCCCGCCGGTCCGGACGCGGTCATCAGCGACCTCAAGGTCGGAGTCTTTTACGCGCTAGCGGTCGGGTCCATCTCGGTGATCGGCATCCTCATGGCCGGCTGGGGTTCGGCCAACAAGTACTCCTTGATGGGTTCACTGCGCGCAGCCGGCCAGCTCATCGCATACGAATTGCCGTTGGTGCTTGCCGTCATCGGTGTCATCATCCAGGCCCAGTCGATGAACCTCAACGACATCGTCCGAGCGCAGCAGAGCTTCGAGGTCTTCGGTGTCGGCGTCGGCGGCATCCCGTTCCTGCTCACCCAGTTCGTCGGGTTCGTCATCTTCATGATCGCTGCCCAAGCGGAACTCACACAGCCCCCGTTCGACATGCCAGTCGCTGAATCTGAACTCGTAACCGGTTACATGACTGAGTACTCCGGCTTCCGCTTCCTGTCGTTCTTCCTTGGTGAAGTTGCATCAGCGTTCGCACTGTCGGCGATCGCCGCCACCTTGTTCCTCGGCGGTTGGTACGTGCCGCTGCCGATGAAGTTCTTGCAGGAGTACCTGCCTGGTGACAACGCCTACAACGTTGCTGGCCCTGTGATTCTGCTGGTCAAGATCCTGTTCGTGTCGTTCATCATCTTCTGGGTCCGCTTCAGCTATCCGCGCTTCCGCGAGGATCAGCTCCAGACCCTGGCCTGGAAATACCTGATCCCGATCTCGATCGTCAACATCATGGCCACCGCCGTGCTGAAGGTTGTGTTCTGATGCCGAAGCTGCCGAAGCCACCTGAAAGCGTCAGTCGGGTGGTCAATGGCCTCACCGGTGGCCTGCGTATCACCCTCAAGGAACTGTTCCAGCCCAACCAGACGGTGCAATACCCGCACGTTCGCGAAGACCCACCCACCCGGGCCCGGGGTGTCATTGCCCTCAAGGAAGAGAACTGCACCGCTTGCATGCTGTGCAGCCGCTCGTGCCCCGACTGGTGCATCTACATCGAAGGCCACAAGGACAAGGCACCTCCCCGGCGCGAAGGCGGCAAGCCACGCACCGTGCAGGTGCTCGACCGTTTCGACATCGACTACGGCCTGTGCATGTACTGCGGCATCTGTGTTGAAGTGTGTCCGTTCGACGCGTTGTTCTGGACGCCGGAGTACGAGTACTCGGCCGTCAGCATCGCCGATCTCCTGCACGACAAGACCCGTCTCGGCGAGTGGATGCAGACAGTGCCAGAAAAGCCGGAGCTTGAAGCCGGCGCGGAAAAGAAGAAGAAGTAGGCTCACCCGCCGTGCTTGCGCAGAACATCGTCTTTTCGCTGCTCGCAGTGTCCATGGGGCTTTCCGCATTGCGGATGGTTACGACCAAGAACGTCGTGCATGCAGCGCTGTACCTCGTGATTGTGCTGGCCGGCATCGCAGCCAACTACGTTCTGCTCGCCGCTGAGTTCGTCGCCGTGGTGCAGGTGCTGGTCTACATCGGCGCCATCGTGGTGCTCTTCCTGTTCGGCATCATGCTCACCCGGTCGAGACTCGGCGAGGACACCGACCTCGACAACGACCAGCGCTGGGTTGCTGCAGCCGTCAGCGTGTTCCTGCTCGGCATCCTCGGAATCGCCCTGTGGCGGGCGTTCGGGCGCAACCCGCTCGATCTCACCAACAGCGTCGCCCGTGGCGCGTCGGGTGAGAACACAAACCGCGTCGCTGACTCGATCTTCTCCGACTACCTCATCGCCTTCGAGGTTGCGTCGGTCCTCCTGCTCGCTGCGCTCGTGGGCGCCGTCGTCGTGGCTCGCAGGGAGTAACAACAAATGGTCCTCAACCAGTTTCTGTTCCTCTCAGCTCTGCTGTTCTGCATCGGTGTCTACGGCGTCATCGTTCGCAAGAACGCTGTGCTGGTGCTCATGTCGATCGAGCTCATGGTCAACGCGGTCAACCTCAATCTCGTGGCGTTCGCGTTGTACAACGACAACGTCATCGGACAGGTCTTCGCCTTGTTCGCCATCGCCATTGCAGCGGCTGAAGTCGGCGTCGGTCTTGCCATCGTGCTGCTGATCTACCGCAACCGGCGCAACGTCGATCTCGGCACGCTGTCGGAGATGAAGGGATGAGCGTGCTCGCTGTGTTCAACACCGGGGTGCTCAGCAACGCGCTGGCTGCAGAGGCGGCCGCCGACAAGGTGTCCGACGGTTTTCTGCTTGCCAACAGCTGGTGGCTGCCGGTCATGTCGTTCGTGGGCTTCTGGGCCATCCTGCTGCTCGCGAAGCGCATCAATGTCAAGAACGCGGCCGCCTATATGGGCATAGCGGTCATCGGGGTGCAATTCGCGTTCGCAGCTGGCGCCGTGGTGCAATGGCAGCAGCGCACGGCGGTTGTGGTCGAGCACGCCGAATCTCAGTCCGCCGAAGGTGAAGCGCACTCGACCGCGAGCGACACGACCGAAGCGGAGACTTCCGACGAAACCCATGCGGAATCTCTCGGTGCCATCGGTGCTGCCAGCGGATTCTCACTCGGTTCCGAAGAAGGTGAGGTCGTCAAACTTCGTCCCTCCGTGGAACGGTCGGTCAGCTGGTACCGCAACGGCGACACGGACATTCGCATCGGTACGCACGTCGACGGGTTCGCAGTCGCGATGCTCTTCGTCGTCGCCTTCATCTCGCTCACTGTCCATGTCTTCAGCCGCGAATATCTGCGTACCGACAGTCGCATTACGCATTATTTCGCTGCGCTGAGTTTGTTCACCGGCGCCATGTTGTGGATGGTGCAGTCAGCCACCACGCTCGGCGTGCTGTTCGGCTGGGAACTGATGGGCCTGTGCTCGTTCCTGCTCATCGGGCACTGGTGGGAAGACAGGGACAACACCGACGCTGCGCTGAAAGCGTTCTTCACCACCCGCATCGGCGACATCGGCCTGCTCATCGGCATCGTCATCCTGTTCTTCGCCGGTGGCAAGACATTCGATATCGCAGTCATCAACGAGCGGGCGCTCAACGGCGAAATCCGTCAGTGGCTGTGTTTCGTCGCTGCAACGTGTTTGTTCGCCGGCGTCATCGGCAAGAGCGCTCAGTTCCCGCTGCACACGTGGCTTCCCGATGCGATGGCTGGCCCTACCCCGGCGTCTGCGCTCATCCACGCAGCAACCATGGTCGTGGCGGGCGTGTACCTCGTTGCACGCCTCTACGGCGTGTTCTGGAGCGGGTTTTCCATTCACGCCGGCGGCATGAACCTGGGTGCCTTGGTGGGGTCCATCACGCTGGTGATGGCTGCGCTGCTGGCATTCGTGCAGACCGACATCAAGAAGGTGCTGGCGTACTCCACCGTCTCGCAGTTGGGATACATGGTGATGGGTCTGGCGGTCGGTGGCTGGGCCGGGGCCATCTTCCATCTCGTTACGCACGCGTTCTTCAAGGCACTTCTGTTCCAGGCATCGGGGTCAATCGCACACTCCGGCTCGCACCACAGCTTCGAGATGGAGCGCATGGGTGGTTTGCGCAAATACATGCCCGTCACGTTCGCCACGTTCACCGCTGGCTATCTCGCGCTCTGCGGTGTCTTCCCGATGGCAGGTTTCTGGTCGAAGGACGAAGTCCTCACGGCCGCCAAGACCAACGGGTACACGTGGGCTTTTGTCGCCGGCTCACTGGGTGCGTTCCTGACTGCCTGCTACATGACCCGGACGTACACAAAGACGTTCTTCGGCGAGAACCGCCTGCACCTGTTCCACGACGACCACGATGCTCAGCTGGTCAACACTGGCCACGACGCCCATACGACGCACGACGTGCACGTCGGCCACGTCGGCCACGAAGGTGCTGGCGGCCTCGAAGGTGCTGGCGGCCTCGAAGGTGCTGGCGGTCACGAAGGTGCTGGCGGTCACGACGATCATGGGCCACACGAGTCCAACATCTGGATCACCGCTCCGCTCGCGGCGCTTGCAGTGATGAGCACCGTCGTGGGCCTGCTGCAGTGGCCCAAGTTCTACGCCTTCGAGCACTTCATCGCCAACATCACGTTCGAAGAGACCGTTATCGCCCGCTGGGGTTCACCGGAGTTCAACCTCACGGGCGTCGCAATACCGTCGTCCATCCTTGGCCTGCTCGGAATCGCCATCGGCGTGGTGTATTTCAAGGTGTTCAACCACGATTTCGGACTCGTCAAACGCGGTGGCATCTTCGCCCTCGTGCACAAAGTGCTGAAGAACAAGTACTACCTCGACCACTTGTGGACCGGGGTCGTCATCGGCTTCGTCAAAGGCCCGCTCGCCAAGGCCGCCTACTGGTTCAACCAGCAGGGGCTCGACGGAGCGGTCGACACCGCCGGACGCACGTCTGTCGGGGTGTCGCGCTGGGTCTACCGCTTCATCGACCAGGGAACCGTCGACATGTTCGCCAACGGCATCGGGTCAACCACCAACAACCTCGGTTCGGGTCTGCGCAAGACCCAGACCGGCAACGTCCAGAACTACGCAGCCATCTTCATCGGGGCGGTCGGACTCGCCGTCCTCGCCATCGTCCTGTTCATCTAGGAGCCACCACCATCATGGATTTCAACGAATGGGTGCTGTCACTCATCACCTTCCTGCCGCTGGTGGTGGCTGCGCTGGTCATCGCACTACCCGACGAACCGTCGCAGAAGTTGATTGCGCTCGTCGGGTCGTTCGTGCCGCTCGGTCTCATCATCTGGGTACTGACGAACTACGACTATTCCGGCAAGGGATCAGCAGTCGACAAGGACGGGTTGCAATACGCGGTCAACCAGTCGTGGATTCCGCTCATCAAGGCCCGCTACCACATTGGCATCGAAGGCATCGGCCTGCCGCTGCTTGCGCTGTCGTGCCTCATCATCCCGCTGTGCATCGTCTACTCGTGGAACCACTTCCCCGAACCGCACAACCCAAAGGCGTTCCTCGCGCTCATGCTGATCCTCGAGACCGGCATGAACGGCACGTTCATCAGCCAGGACCTCATCCTGTTCTTCGTGTTCTTCGAACTGGTGCTGCTGCCGATGTACTTCATGATCGGCGTGTGGGGCGGCCCGAACCGCCAGTACGCATCGCTCAAGTTCTTCCTGTACACCATGTTTGGTTCGGCGTTCATGCTGCTCGGGTTCCTTGCCCTGTACTTCAAGGCCGGCAACACCTTCCAGATCCACGAGCTCATGGCCAACGCCAACTCGATGATCTCGCCAAGTACGCAGCGCTGGATTTTCGCTGGACTGTTCCTCGGCTTTGCCATCAAGGTGCCGATGTTCCCGTTCCACACCTGGCTGCCCGACGCGCACACCGAGGCGCCCACCCAGGGTTCGGTCATCCTTGCCGCCGTCCTGCTGAAGCTGGGAACGTACGGTTTCATCAAGATCGCGATTCCGATCCTTCCCGAGGGTGCGAAGAGCTGGTCGCCGGTCATCGGTGCGCTGGCTGCCGTTGGCATCATTTACGGTGCCCTTGGGTGTCTTGCGCAGACAGACTTCAAGCGGCTCATCGCGTTCTCGTCGGTGGCCCACATGGGCTACGTGATGCTCGGCATCAGCACGCTCACATCGTTCGGTATCAACGCAGCAATCTTCGGCATGGTTGCTCATGGCTTCATCACCGGCATGCTGTTCTTCTGCGCCGGGTCCATCAAGGAGCGCTTCCACACGCTGGAGATCAAACGCCTCGGCGGTCTGCTCAAGCAGATGCCGAAACTCGGCTGGGTGCTGGGGTTTGCGTCGATGGCTTCGCTGGGTCTTCCCGGTCTCGCAGGGTTCTGGGGCGAGTTTCCGGCCATCCTGTCGGCTTACGAACCGCACCCATCGCTTTCGCAGTCGTTGTTCCGGGTCTTCATGGTGGTTGCGGCTGTCGGTACCGTCTTTGCCGCCGGTTACCTGTTGTGGATGTACCAGCGCACCGCGTTCGGTGAACCGAAGGCGGAGTGGGACGGTCATCACTTCGACGACGTCCATACCGAGGAGTGGGCAGCCTGGGTGCCGATGCTGCTTGCCATCGTCGTGCTCGGCCTGTTCCCGTACCTGCTGTTCAAGATCACCGACGTTCCGGTCCAAAGCCTCGTCGAGCACCTCAACAAGGCCCTCGGGAGCTGAACGTGTCCGGTGGTCTCTTCGGGGCGATGACAGGCGTGCTCGGCACGTCGTTCAGCGCGCCCCACCTCGACTATCACGCGTTGGCACCCGAAATCGTGCTGACCGCGGTTGCGCTCATTGTGCTGCTCGTCGACCTCTTCCTCGACGAGAGCCGCAAGTTCCTGGTCAACACCATCGCTGGCCTCGGCATCGCTGCAACGGCCATTCCATTGGTCACGCTCGGTCTCGCCGGTGACACGCGATCCATGTTCAACGGCGCGTATGTCGTCGACGACTTCTCGCTGGTGCTCAAAGGCGTCTTTCTCATCGCCGGTTACCTCACCTTGCTGATGGCATCGAACTATCTGCAAGAGGGCGACTATCACCAAGGCGAGTTCGCGTTCCTGATCGTCTGCTCCTTGCTCGGCATGGTTGTCATGGCCAGCTCGCGTGATCTCATCACCATCTTCGTCGCACTCGAAACGCTGTCTCTCCCCGCATACCTGTTGGCCGGTTGGCAGAAGCGCACCTCGAAGTCCAACGAGGCGTCGGTCAAGTACTACCTGTTGGGTGTCGTCGCCTCAGCCGTGATGCTCTACGGCATGTCGCTCGTCTACGGCATCACCGGCGAGACCGTCCTCACTCGCGTGTCCGACAAGCTGGCAACCGTCCAGGACGGCAAAGGGCTGGCTGCAGTCGGCATCTTCCTCGTCATTGTCGGCTTCGCATTCAAGGTGTCGGCCGTTCCGTTTCATCAGTGGGCCCCCGACACGTACGAAGGAGCGCCGACACCGGTCACCGCCTTTCTGTCGGTCGCCTCCAAGGCAGCCGGCTTCGTTGCGTTGATGGAATTGGTCTTCGTCGGCTTCTTCCCCCGCAGCGACGTCTGGACCCCGATCTTTTGGGTGCTCGCCGCCCTCACCATGACCGTGGGCAATGTTCTGGCACTTCGCCAGACCAACATCGTCCGTATGCTCGCATACAGTTCGATTGCACAGGCCGGCTTCATCCTGGTCCCGTTCGCCGTTGCTGGTGAGCGCTCCAGTTCTGCGCTGTCGGCGCAGCAGAGTGTGGTCACGTACTTGGTCATCTACACACTGATGAACCTCGGGGCCTTTACGTTGGTGATCGCTGTTGCCCGGCGGACAAGGTCAGGCGAAATCTCCAGCTACGACGGCCTCTTCCACTACTCGCCGGCCCTTGCCGTTGCGATGACCGTGTTCCTGTTCGCGTTGGCCGGAATTCCGCCGATGGGCGGCTGGTACGCGAAATTCTCGGTGTTCAAGACTGCCCTTGAAGCAGGCGGCCGGTGGTCGGTGGCGCTTGCGGTCGTTGCAGCCGCCAACGCGGTCATCGGTGCCACGTATTACCTGAAGGTGATGCGCTCGATGTGGATGAACCCTGCACCCGCAGCGGGGGACAAGAAGATCGACGTTCCATCGTCGCTCAAGCTGGCGATCGCCCTCTGCGCAGTCGCCGTGATGGCGATCGGTGTGCTCCCCGGGTTGGTCACCCGGTTCGCCGAGATCGCGCACCTCGCGCAGTAGAACCGCTCTGCAGATCTGCAAGTTCAGTCGGTCAGGAAACTGCCTTCTCGTACCACTCGGCGAGCGCCTGTTGCCTGAACACCAGGGGTTTCGTCTCGAACCGATCCTTGGCCAACCACAGCAACAGCGCGGCGACAGGTGCGTTCTTCGCAGCGGGGTCGATCTGGTCAAATTTCTGACCGTCGCGTAAGCGTGCAAGCTCGCCCGGACCGGCCAGATAGCGGCCGTCGCAATCGACCATGAGGGTCAGTTCGTCCCACGACGACGCAAGCGCCGCGCGGCGGGGGTCGACGTGGCGCTGAACGATGCCACGCGAGGTGATCCGCAGGTTGGCGACGCGTACTTCTTTTCCTTCGGAAAGACGCTCCAGATAGTCGACGGCGATGCGCGGCTGAATGATCGTGGCAGACACCGAGGTGACCGCTCGATAGGCATCCCAGGCCACTGATCGGTTCTGGAGGCTGCCGACGTTGGACAGACGAATCCGTACCCCACTGACGCGGTTCTCCACCTCGAATGCCAGCTTCGACCATGCCGGCGCGCCGCCGCTGGCGACTCCATCGGGATCTTCCTCGATCCAGTGCCACACGGAGGCAACCTCGCTTGTGGGCATTTTCCATCGGCCCCACTTGATCTCAGTGGTGGTGACCTTCAATCGCCGGGTCGACACGCGCGACAAGGGGACGTTTTTCTCGAACATTGTCCGTTCGACGCCGTGGACTGTCTCGATGAAGCCCGTATCGCGCTCCCGGGTGACTCCCGTCCAGGCGGTTCCGGTCCAGAACCGCTCGTGGGCCCCGGAAGATGGGTCGGTGAACCAGCCCGGCGCAGCCAGGTCTCGTGGTGTCACGTTCGATTGCTTTGGCGGTCGTTGCAGCCGTCGTGCGAGCGCAAAGTCCATGTCCGGGTGCTCCTGGTAGTCGTCGTTCATGAATCTTCGGCTCGCAACGAGGAAAACTTGAGCAAAGAGTGGTCAAACGTTGACGACTGAACACGGTGTGTAACCAGCCCGGCCTCCCGTCGATATCTTTCCGGCGAAACCGGTAGCCTTCTCCGCCGTATCCTGGCCTGCATGCTTCCACCGTCGCACGGAGAACGGGTTTCTGCCTGATGCGTTTCGACGCCTTCATGGAGTCAGCCCTGTATGGCCCAAACGGGTTCTATGCCACCGGGCACGGGGCAGGAACGTCGCGCGATTTTCTCACCAGCCCCGAAGTTGGCTCACTGTTCGGTGCAGTGGTTGCGGCCCGGATCGATGCGGAATGGCAACGAGCCGGGCGACCGACGCGCTTCACCTTCGTCGAGATGGGAGCCGGCCCTGGCACACTCGCCCGAACCGTGTTCGCCGCCGGCCCGGAGTGCCTTCCGGCTCTTCACTACGTCTTGGTCGACATCGCCCCCGGGATGCGTGCACTGCACGCCGACCACCTTCCTCCCGAGCGCGTGCACTCGGTCGAGTCACTCAGCGACCTTCCGTCCGGTCTTCTGCACGGCATGGTGTTCGCGAACGAACTGCTGGACAACATTCCGTGCCGAGTGCTCCGCTACGACGGGCTGGCACAATCCTGGTTCGATGTCTGTGTCGATCGGACCTCGAACGGCGAGCTCACGGAGCATGCGGTTCCGGCTGACCCGCTGGCCGTCTCGATCGCTTCGGGCCTTCTCCCGGACCCGCCAGACGGCTGTGAAATCCCACTGCAGAGCGCTGCCGCCGCACTGCTCTCGGACATGATGAACGTCGTGTCGTCCGGCTCCGTCGTGGTGATCGATTATGCGCGGTTGTCCACGCAGGACTTCGCGAAGCTCCAGCGGTCGGATTGGATGCGTACCTATGATCGGCACAACCGCGGGCACAACCCCCTGGTGTCGCCTGGCACCGCCGACATCACGGTCGACGTGGCGTTGGACCAATTGATCCAAGCGGTCGGTGAGCCGACAGCGTGCCGCCCGCAACGCCAGGCACTCACTGCATGGGGTCTCGACACCGTGCTCGAACGGTCGGCCCGGACGTGGACGCAGCGCCCCTCCGACTACGATCTCGGAGCGCTTCGAGCACGCAGCCACGTTTCAGAAGCTGATGTACTCACCGACGAGCAGGGTCTCGGCGGGTTCACCGTGCTCGAATGGGTCAGCTGATTCGCCCACCGTTCGACAGGGCGCGCGGATGTCAGAAGATGAACAAGAAAGGCTGGATTTCGTGGATGACACGAACGACTCCTCAGCTGCATCGCCAACCTCGGACCTTTTCGAGCAGTTTTCCAGTGAGCTCGTCGGCGAACTGAGCCAAGAACTGTTCGGCGGCGGAGCCGTGCCAGGCGACCTGGCGGCGCTGTGGGTCGCGCAGGAGGCCGACGACACGGACCTGCTCGATTCGTTCGAGCTGATCCTGATGCGCGGCCTCGGCGCCGACGATGCACTTGCGCCCTTGGAATCAGATCGCGAGTCGGACCTCCAGGCGCTGGCAGCGTTGCGCCGTCTGCTCGGACAGGTGATCTTCGTGGCCGAAGCCATGGACGGACTGTTGCTGGGTTACTGGCGGCCCGAGGGTTCCGACAGCCCCGAGGGTTCCGACAGCGCGGTCGTCGTTGGCGTCGACGACCACGGCCAAATCAGCGTGCTGGCTCGGACGTTTGCCGAAGCGCTGATCTCGCTGACCGACCACGATGATCCTGCCGAGGCAGGCGAGGTCGTTGCAGAACTACGGGCACTGGGTATCGAGCCGGCCGCCACCACGGTCCCGATGATCCTCGACCGTGTCAGCAGTGTCGCCGAACCGAACGAAGTGGTGCTCGGCTATCTCTTGGACGAACGGCTCAACCGTTCCTGATCAGTCGCGGAAGTTCTTGAACTGCAGCGGAACTTCGAAGTCGTGGGCCGTGAGGGCCGCCTTCGCGGTTTGCAGATCGTCACGCTTCTTTCCGGTGACACGCACAGCATCGCCCTGTGTCGAACTTGACACGGCCTTCGGACCGTTCTCTTTGATGAACCGGTTGATTTCCCGCGCCTTCTCCGACGAAATGCCGGCCTTGAGCGTGAGGATTTGCCGGGCTGTGCCCCTCGTTGCTTCTTCGACCTTGCCGTAGTCGAGGCTCTTCAAGGAAACACCGCGCTTCACGAACTTCTCTTCGATGACCTGCAACAGCGCTCGGAGCCGGTCCTCGCTGGCCGAGTGCAGCGTGATGGTTTCGGGTGTGGCGTCGATGGTCGAGTCGGTGTCCTTGAAATCGAACCGCGTTGCCACCTCTCTGGTGGCTTGGTCCACCGCGTTCTTCACTTCTTGCTGATCGATTTCGGAAACGACGTCAAAGCTGGGCACGGGATCAGGCTAACGTGATCTGCCGCACTCGGGTCGGTACCCAAGCGGCCAACGGGGGCAGACTGTAAATCTGCTGCGAGAGCTTCGAAGGTTCAAATCCTTCCCGGCCCACCGAGTGAGCAGCAGCTGCGGGTCGTTCTTTGACCCCGGCTGCCGCTCCCGTATCTTTCGAAGGGTTTCTGTGCGAATCGCCACACCTACCAACCGGTCCGGACGAACGTTTGCCGTCCTCGTGCCCGTCCTCCTCGTCTTCTCGGTCGGTTTCACGACCGGCACCATGCCAGCGGTCGCAGCACCTGCGCAAGCGGTCGTTGTTGCGGCGGTCGGACAGCCCTGCCAGGCAGGGACCCGCGGCGTGGACGCCGATGGCCGTCGATCAGCCTGCATTGCATTGTTCTTCGGGCGGGTCTGGGCCTGGTCGGACCCGATCGGCGTCCCGCCGTCCGCGGCGGTGCCCGGGTCGTGGATGGCGATCACGACCGATTCAACCGGGGCGAACGCCGTTCCGGCTCCGGCCCTGATCTCAGCTGTTTATGCCGACCGCGAAGCGATGGCCGTGAGATTGACCGCGATCGTCAACGAGTGGCGAGCTGCCAAAGGGATAGCCCCGCTTGCGATCGACCCGCGTCTGGAACGACTGTCGAAGTTCTGGGCAGAGCGGTCCGGAACGGGAGAGTTTGTCGGCGGCACCGGGGCACACTGCCCGAAAGCCCTGTGCGCCGTGCGGGCCATGGAGTTGGGATACACGGCGTTCGGGGAAGTGATGCGGCCGTGGACACCAATCCCATCAGGCGATCTGAGCGCCGAGCGTTACTTCGTTGATTCGCCGCTGCACTTTGCCATCCTCACGGACCCTCGCTACACCCACATCGGCTTCGCCTTCCATCTCGTCGCAGACGTGACCGGTGCCCAGCGCATCGTTCTGGTCGGGCAGGTCGGGCGCAGCCGATGAAGCGCCAGCGGACGCGCCAGTGGATGCCCGAAGGCGTCCACTGGCGGCGAATCAGCTGTAGATCTCGAACAGCCCAGCGCCGCCCATGCCGCCGCCGATGCACATGGTGACGACGCCCCACTTTGCCTTGCGCCGCTGTCCCTCAAGCAGGATGTGACCTGCGAGCCGGGCACCGGTCATTCCGAAAGGGTGTCCGATGGCGATGGATCCGCCGTTGACGTTCAACTTCGCCGGGTCGATGCCCAACGTGTCACGTGAGTACAGCGCCTGGCTGGCAAACGCCTCGTTCAACTCCCACAGGTCGATGTCGTCGACCGTGAGGCCGTGGCGGGCCAGCAGCCGTGGAACCGCGAACACCGGGCCGATGCCCATCTCGTCGGGGGCGCATCCGGCAACGGCCCAGCCGCGGAACGCGCCCAGGGGCTTCAGCCCGCGCTTCTCTGCTTCCTTTGCTTCCATGACCACGACCGTTGCAGCACCATCGGACAGCTGGCTGGCGTTGCCTGCGGTGACGTATTTGTCGGGACCCTTCACCGGCCCCAGCTTCGCGAGGCCCTCGAGTGTCGTTTCCGGGCGGTTGCACTCGTCTTTCGTCACCGTGTAGTCGACGATGGTCTCTTCCTTGGTCTCCTTGTTGACCAGCTTCATCTGCGTTGCCATCGGCACGATTTCTTCGTCGAAGATCCCGTTGGCCTGCGCTGCTGCAATGCGCTGCTGCGACGCAAGGGAGAACTCGTCCTGGGATTCACGTGAAATCTTGTAGCGCTCGGCCACGATGTCGGCCGTGTCGATCATGGCCATGTAGATGTCGGGGTAGGCCTCGGTGAGGGCCGGGTCGAAGGTTTCGCGTGCAGGGGCGCCGGCTGGCAGGCTGATGGACTCCACGCCGCCCGCAACCATGACGTCGACGCCGTCCTGGGTGATGGCGTTCGCAGCCAGGGCGATGGTGTTCAGACCGGAAGAACAGAACCGGTTGAGGGTTGCGCCGGACGTGGTGATGGGAAGACCTGCCAACAAAGCAGCGTTGCGGGCGATGTTGCCGCCGCCGTGAGCGATGTTGCCGAGGTAGACGTCCTCAACCGCGGCAGGGTCGATCCCGGCACGGGCTACGGCATGTTTGATGGTGTGTGCAGCCATTGCCATCGGCGCGGTGATGTTGAACCCACCGCGGTGGGACTTGGCCAGGCCGGTGCGGGCGTATGAGACGATGACGGCTTCGCGCATCTAGGGCTCCTTGGAGAAGAACAGAAAACTGTCCTCCGTTCCTAGCCGAATCCGCCGTCCGGATTTCAGTCGAGGAAGGTGCCGGCCGCGACGGGGGGTTGCTCCACGGCCGTGCCTGCGCGCTCTCACGTCTCAGCAGTCTCGTGGGACCGGCGACGGCGGTGGTGGCGGGTGCGGTCGAACGGCCCATCGATGTGACCAGCACGGCTGATCTTGCACCGGTTGGTTCAACGGTTCCGGAACCAGTTCGCGGCGGGGGAGGGGTGTTGGTTGCAGAGCGCGGCGCCCAGCAGCCAAGTCGCGGGTCAGTCGACGGCCTGCCCTTGGCTCAGCTGATGTCGTTTGATGTCGCTGTCTTTGTCGACCCGAAGGCGTGGAATCCAATCGCTCCCGGTACCGACGGCTTCGCGAAGAAGGCGCCGATAGTCTGCGTCGGCTGGCTCGGAACCCATAATCGGATGACCGACACCACCGACACCGCATTCCCCCTCATCGACATGGGTGCCAGACCATACGCACCAGCTGTCGGACGGTTCCTGAGCGTCGACCCAGTCGAAGACGGCGTCGGACCCTCCGACTACCTCTACCCACCAGACCCCATCAACAATTTCAATCTCGATGGACGCGGAATCGCTCTTCCATGGTGTTGGCCGCTCTGCATCCCGGTTTATCTGCCCGGTCGCAACGGAGCACCCAGGCATACAAACCGATGCCAAAATTCCCGACCGAAACCACTCAGAGGCTGATACACGAGGTTTCGAAGCTCGTTCTAAGGTCCGCCACGGTTTCGGCATCACACGCGAGTGACGGTTCGCAGATCCAGACTATTGGCATCGGATACGTGGCTGCGTCAGCGCTCTTCGCTAATATCCATGGGGAGGTAAAAGCGCCAAACACGGTGATGGTGGGCGAATGATTGAATCGTTGAGACCCGAAATCGCGGCGTTGGAAGCGGAACTTCAGAATCTAGAACGGAGCCAAGGTTCTAAGAAATCCAAAGAAGCCATTCGGATCAAGATTGAGAACTTGAAAGCTAAAGGTGAACGATCAAAAGCAGGAGAAGCGCATCACAACTGATCGGTTCTAATATTTATCTCCATTCTAGGAATTGACCAACATAGTTATGCAAGTCGAATTAATTCTCCCCGATACTCTGGCCGGCTTTAGGATTGGCAGTTCAATCGACGAGTACGATCTGTCAGCCTTTGTTTTTGACGGTGTTGGTTACGGAACGACTGACTTAATTAGCTACAAGCCTGAGGTGGGACTCACCATTTGTGACACGATAGTTGTATCGATAGTGTCGCGAGGTGTGTGTTGGTTCCTGGGCCGGAATATCGTCGGCATGGCCGTAGCCGAGGCCATTGATTTCTCGGGGCTTGTTTTGCTTTCAGAGGACACCCAAGGTCCAGTTGCGGGCTTCTTCGAATTATCCCACGGAATCCAGTTCACTGCATTTGACGGAATCGTTTCAATTGTTACCATGTCAGACTTCGACCTTATTCCGGAATAGGCGCCCGCAATACTGCGTATACGGCCATGCTGACGGGGAAGGGTCCGGTCGTGTTGTTGAACGGGGATCCACCGGACAACCGACGATCCGGCCCTCTTACGGCGGGCCGGGTTTCTCTTCGACGTCCACCACCTCTGCGTATGTGACGACTCTGACCCGTGATGGTTCGGGTCGTGTTGTTGAACGGGCATCTACCGGCCAACCAACTATCCGCCCGTCTTACGTCGGGCCGGGCGACTCTTCAACGTTCACCCTCAACACTTCAGGGGTGGCGTTGGATTACGTGCTCGGCACGACCGGAGGAACCACCATCACGGTCCAAGGCCCCGGAACCGGTAGCGGCGGGGCAACGACAACGACGACCGCTGCGGCGACGTTGCGGGAGATGGTCGAGGTGCAGGCGGCACGGATTGCGGTGTTGGAGAAGGCCGCTGGGCGGGATTCGTCGAATAGTTCGAAGCCGCCGTCGTCGGATGGGGTTTCTCCGCGTAAGAAGCGGGCGGAGCGGCGTGCTGAGGCACGGGCGGCTGGCCGAAGCACGGGCGGCTGGCCGAAAGCCGGGGAAGCAGCCCGGTACGCCGGGTACGTATCTCCGGCGGCGTGACCCGGATGTCACGGTTGTGCACGGGCCGGTGTGCTGCGGTGGGTGTGGGACCGGTATGGAAGCCGCGGTCGTAGTCGGGACCGAGGTCCGCCAGGTGATCGATCTGATCGCGGCCCGGGTGCACGTCACCGAGCATGTCGTTGAGCGTTGCCGCTGCGCGTGTGGGAGTGAGACGGCGGGGGTGTTCCCGTCGACGACGATCACACCAAGACGCTTCACCCGCTGCTGCAACCGTCTCGCTTCCGCTTTCAGTTCAAGGATGGTGAGCGACTACGAATCGTTCAGATGCAATGGTGCACTCGCGAGCCGGTCGACCGTGTTCGTGATCGCATCCCAATCGGCTCCGGTGAACTTCCCTGACCCGGAACTTGTCATGAGGGATCGCCGTCAATGCCGACAACAACCGTTTGTTCAACTCCGCAGCACTCATCTCCAACTAGAAGAACAGGGTCGGGAGCTGCGCTTCGACAGCGACGTGCGCAGCAATGTTCAAGCCATCACCCCACCAGCCTGTCAACCGGTGCTGTGCCCGTCAGGTGGCGGCGGACCAAGGCTTTGATGACAGTTATTGGGCGGCGACGCGCCCTGCTGTTGACGTCTTCACGTGTGATTCGGTCGGGCCTGATCTTGTTCGGTCCCACCGTAAGCGACGTGGCGTCAACGGCGGTGAGCGCATCGAAAGATGCGCTGGATACCAGTCGTAACTGGTGATAGTGCCGTCGCGATCAACCGACGAGGACGCATTAAGCCTCAGTCCGACACAGCTCGACACCACCACAGGTTCCCCATCAACGGGGACGTCGGCGCCGAACGTGCCGAACGAGACCACACCACCGCATCGAGCATCGCTCGCGAAGCCATCCGAGCCCTCCTCGCTTCCTGATCCAACTGATCACCTCAGCGGGGGTGCTCCACCCGGGCTCACCACGGTCCCCACCGTTCACCGCTCGGCCTCGCCCCTCAGAACAGCCGCTGCATGAGCGTGATGTCGATCCACCGCCCGAACTTTCTGCCCACTTCGCGTTCGATCCCGACCAACTCGAAACCGCGTGAGGCGTGGAGACGAATGGATGCTTCGTGACCAGCAAGGATCCGGGCCACGCACGAGTGGAATCCAGACTCCTCGGCCAGGTGCAGCACGTCATCAATGAGCAACCTTCCGATGCCTCGGTTCTGGTGCTCGCGATGCACATACACCGAGTTCTCCACGGTCGTCGAATAGCCCGGACGGCTTCGGTACGGGGAAATGGACGCGAACCCGAGGATCTGTTCCGGACCGCCTCCGATGGGCTCGACCGCAACGATCGCCCCGTGAGCTCCCTGGTGCGCTTCGATCCAGCGGCGCTGCACCTCGATCGAACGGGGCACGAGATCCATCGTGACGGTGGAATCGAGGACCTCGGTGTTGTAGATCGACCGCAGCCCTTCGGCGTCGGTCAGCTCGACTGGGCGCAGGATAACGGTCATCGTGGCCAAACGCTATCTCGGCCACATTTCGGCGCTGCTACTGTTACCTGCGCCGGTTCGCCGGAGACGCCCTCTTAGCTCAGTCGGTAGAGCATTTCCATGGTAAGGAAAAGGTCGTCGGTTCGATTCCGACAGAGGGCTCCACGTGGTGCAGCGAAATCGTCGCTGCTACGAAGGCGTTTCACTCCTGCGGCAAGCAGTTCACCCGTACCCGGTGCGGATCGACCGGTCTCGTGCCATCGGGTGCGAACACCGTCAGCAAGCCCGTGAGACTCGTGTACGATCTATCGGCTCACGTCTTGGCGTGGGCTGGGTTGTTCTGCCTCGGCGGTGTAGCTCAGCTGGTTAGAGCGCACGACTCATAATCGTGAGGTCGCCGGATCGAGCCCGGCCACCGCTACTGGCAACCCATGCGTCACGATTGAGCAGCACCTGCACCACAACGAAGCAACATCTGCAAAACAACCATCAAGTCCCCCACACTGTCTGCAACCGCACCAGGTCTCACAAGGAACCACGATCATGGCTAAGGCAAAGTTCGAGCGGAACAAGCCGCACTTGAATATCGGTACTATGGGTCATATTGACCATGGGAAGACGACGTTGACGGCGGCGATTACGAAGACGTTGCATGATCATAATCCGTCGACGGCGTTTACGCCG
>JANNBN010000123.1:0-25491 GCA_031385545.1 Acidimicrobiia bacterium
CCCGTGGAACACCAGCGATCCGTCCACGGCCAGCCTGTATATCGGTCGCATTGCAGCAACTTCTGCTACCGGGCCGAATGGGTCCCGCGCTGCAGCACCCCCGGCGTCTGGCACCTCGAACAGCCGGGTGAGTGCACCAGGTGCGTAGGCGTGGTCGGGGGCTGTCGGAAACGGGTCGAACCGGTACGCCACCAGCGTCGCTTGTCGTCACCTGATTTCAGACGCTGAACTGGTCCATCCGTTCACCGATTCCGAGCAGTGCACCGATGGCGGCAACACATCGCTCAACCGCTTTGCCGTCGCCGTAGGGGTTGTGTGCGAGCGCCATCTTATCGTAGGCGTGCTTATCGTTGAGCAACTTGGTGACCTCGTCGAAGATCACCTGATCATCGGTGCCCACCAATTTCGCGGTGCCTGCTTGCACGGCTTCAGGGCGCTCGGTGTTGTCTCGCATCACCAGCACCGGCTTGCCCAGCGACGGGGCTTCTTCCTGCACACCACCTGAGTCCGTCAACACGATCGATGCCCGGTTCATCAGCCGTGCGAACGCGCCATACGGCAACGGTTCGACGATCGTGACGTTCGGCCGGTCGGCGAGCAAGGGAACGATTGCGTCACGGACGACCGGGTTGCGGTGGATGGGGAACACGAACTCGACATCGGGTTGCGTGGTGGCCAACCGGGCGATGGCCGTGCCGATGGCGGTCATCCCGGCACCCCACGACTCTCGGCGGTGCGCGGTGATCAGTACCACCCGGTGGTCGCTGCGATCGATTCGCTCAAGCTGCGGATCGCCATAGGGCTCTTGGCGCTGAACCGCCATTCGGAGAGCGTCGATGACCGTGTTGCCGGTCACCGAGATGGCCTCTGGTGCAATGCCGTCCCGAAGCAGGTTGTCGCGTGCTTGTGGTGTGGCAGCAAGATGCAGCGCGGTGAGCTGCCCTGTGAGTCGTCTGTTGATCTCTTCGGGGAACGGGGAATAGGAGTTGTCCGTGCGAAGCCCAGCCTCGAGGTGAACGACGGGCACCTGGTTGTAGAAGGCGCTCAACGCGCCGACGAACGTGGAAGTTGTGTCTCCCTGCACGACGACGGCGTGCGGCGCTCGGCCGGCCATGACGGGCTCCATCGCACTCAACGCACGCGACGTGAGTTTCGTGAGCGACTGCCCTGGCTGCAAGAGCTGCAGATCTTCATCCGCTGCCACCCCGAAGAAGGACAGCACCTGGTCCAGCATTTCCCTGTGCTGCCCGGTGACGCAGACGATGGCCTCGCACCAGTCCTGCTTGGCGAGCGCCACCGCAAGCGGCGCCATTTTGATCGCCTCGGGACGGGTCCCGAACACGAGCATCACTCGTTGCTTCATCAGGTGCACGCTACTGGCGGAACTCGAACGCTCCGAGGGCGAGCAACTCCAGTTCGCCAACCACACGGGCGCTTCGTTCGATTGTTTCCGACGTGAGCAGGAGTTGCTGGAGTACGGCCTCGCCGGCCCGCCACTGCTCGACGACGTCGGTGAGCGCCAGCTTCAGGCTGCGGATGACCGGCGCATCGGTGATGGGGACCGTCAGCCCGAGATGGGTCTCGTACGCGGTGGCCAACCGAGGCATCACGACTCGATAGGCCCCGGCGAGACGTTCCTCAATTCCAGCTTGCGCCTGAAGAGCGTCCAGCAGTTGGAGCGCAGACTGGTTGGGAGCCACGGTGAATTGGTCAGCGGACAGCTCGCGGAGCTGTGGGAGGCGTGCTTCGAACAGTTCCGCGTGCCAGGCGTGTTGGTAGCAATGCTGCCCAAGCAGCAACTGAGTTTCGGCGTGCTGAGACGTGGCGACCCATCCACCAAGCACTTCGAACAGGCGCCGATTCAGCCAGACATAGCCGCCGACGCGACGGGCAGCGAGCTCCAGTGGAAGCGCTCCCTGGACAATCGGGGCAGGAGGAGATTGGTCAGTCACGGGCAATTTTCTCGAGGATCCACGAAAAAACCACACAGAGTGGTTAGATAATGCCACGAAGTGTCGAAAAACCTAGTTCCCGAACAGGGGTTCATCCCAGTATCCTTGCAGGGCTCATCAGTTCTGAGGTAGAGGACCGCTCCGTGCGCGACGAACCCAGTGAGTGAACATCAGCTGATACAGCTTCCCCAAAGGAACCCAGAGTGGCCAAGGAACGAGTAGAGCGAGACGAGGAAGACCTTGTCCGTCTATACCTCACAGACATTGGACAGTACCCGCTACTGACCAAAGACGACGAGGTCAGGCTCGCGCAGGCTATCGAGGAAGGCAAGAAGGCTGGCGATCAGCTTGAGAAGGGCGGCAAAGACCTCACCGCAGCACGCAAGCGAGAGCTGCGCAAACTGAACAAGGCAGGGGAAGACGCCGAGCGCACGTTCGTGCAGTCCAACCTTCGCCTGGTGGTGTCCATCGCCAAGAAGTACCAGGCTTCGGGCCTGCCGCTGCTGGACCTCATCCAAGAGGGCAACCTGGGCCTCATGCACGCCGTCGAGAAGTTCGATTGGCGCAAGGGCTTCAAGTTCTCCACGTATGCCACGTGGTGGATCCGTCAGGCCATCACCCGCGGCATCGCGAACACGGGGCGCACCATTCGCCTTCCGGTACACGCTGGCGACACGTTGGCCCGTCTGCAGAAGGCGCGTGCCCGCCTCGAGCTGAAGCTGGGCCGGCCCGCCACCCTGTCCGAGCTTTCGGCCGAGGTCGAAATGCCAGAAGACAAGGTCACCGAGGCACTCCGCTTCGCTGCCGAACCGCTGTCGCTGTCCGAGCCACTGCGTGAAGACGGCGACGCCGAGCTTGGCGACGTGGTGGAAGACCGTTCGGCCGAGTCCCCGCTCGAGGTTGCAGCCACATCGCTGCTGCCGCAAGAGATTGCCAAGCTGCTGGGCCCCCTCGACGAGCGAGAGCGTGAGATTCTTCGTCTCCGTTTCGGCCTGGACCGAGGCGAGCCCCGCACCCTGGAAGAGGTTGGCGAACACTTCAACCTCACCCGGGAGCGCATCCGCCAGATCGAGGCGAGGGCCATGTCCAAGCTGCGCCACCCCTCGTCAGATACAGGCGCCCGCGACCTGCTCGCCGTCTGACCTAGCTCAGCTACCTCGCTGCCTGCATCACGACCCCGCCTCACCAGCGGGGTCGTTCCGCGTCCAACGTGCCGCGCCTGCCGAAGACAGAAGCGGTGCCGACCACTGACAGAACGGCCGATTTCGAGCAGTTCCAAGCCGATTTGGCGAGTTCTGTCGGCGGCAGACCTCGGTTCTGTCACCACTCGCAACTGGCGACCCGAAGTGTGTGGCGGAGGTGGATGGGAATCGAACCCACCAGACGGGGGTCGCCCGTCTCAGCCGCTTTGAAGGCGGTGGAGCCCACCAGGTACCCGGACACCTCCACCTCTGACGATAAACCATCCCGCTGAACGGTTCGAACCACCACTCAGCGATGCAGCGTGTCAACTGAACGTCGGCGCATCTGGTACGTTTCTGACTCCTTCTCCTCGGCGTCGATGATGCCCGCGTTCATGTTCGTTCGTCGTTGTCGGCGAAAGCGTCAGGAGGCCAGGTCATGGTCATCGCGGGATGGTCTGTTAGAGGCGGCTCCGGAACCACTGTTGTCTGTTCCGCGCTTGCGTCGACGTGGTCACGGTCCGTGCCCACTGTCCTGGTCGACCTGTGCGGCGATGCACCGGCCCTCTTCGGTCGCCCGACTACCACGCGACCCGGCCTCATGCATTGGTGCATGGCCCACCAGTCCGTCGGGCCCGAATCCATCGGTGACCTCGTCGATACACAAGGCGGCAAGGGCACTCCGGATCTCCTCCACGCCGGCCACCCTCTTCACCGCGGTGAAGGGGGATCAGAACCCGATGCGGCGGCGTCGCGTGGCGAAGAACAGCGGCTGGAGAAGCGGTTGCAGCAGGGCCTTCAGTGGTTGGCTCAGACCTACGACCGAGTCGTCATCGACCTCGGCACCCGCACCGACGCTCGGGCAGAAGCGCTGCTCCGGGCAAGCACAGGCAGTCTCTTGGTGATGCGTCCCTGCACCATCACCATGCGGGAGGCAATCCGCAGCAAACGCGCCGTCGTCGGCACCGTGCTCGTCGGCAGCGGCTCCGGCTCGCTCCGCGCCGACGATGTCGAAGCTCTGCTGGGCGTGCCCGTGTTCGCTCATATCCCAACCGTCCGGTCCATCCCAGCAGCCGTCGACGCAGGCACGTTCGGCCAACGTCTCCCAAGACAGCTCCGTGCCCCGATGCAGGCCGTTCACACCGGGCTAGGTACCGCACCATGACGCACCAGCGAGCAATCGCAGCCGCTTCCGTCGTGGCCGATCGAGTCGAAGCCGAACTCATCGAGGCGCTTCGCTGCGCTCCCAACCTCGCACTCGTCGAAGCGGCACGCGCATCGGCTCTCCGGTTCGAACCGCTGGCGCCCGCCCACGTTGTGGACCAGATCACCCGCCGCGTCGTCGCCAACCTTTCCGGTATGGGCGAACTCGCTCCGTTCCTGGAAGACCCGTCCGTCACTGAACTCATGGTCTCGAAGGGCCAGGTCTGGGTCGAACGCCACGGGCGGATAGAGCCGGTGCCAGACGTCCAGCTCACCGATGCGGCTGTCCTGCGCATCGTCGAGCGCATCATCGCTCCGCTCGGTCTGCAGTTGGATCGAGCGCACCCAATGGTCGACGCACGCCTCCCCGACGGATCGCGCCTCAACGTCGTCATCCCGCCACTCGCCATCGACGGACCGTGCCTCACGGTTCGCCGGTTCGCCGCGCGCTGCTTGTCGCTGCACGAGTTCACGGTGTCCCCTGCTACCTCGGCGTTCATCAACGAATCCGTGCACAGCCGCCAGAACCTCTTGGTATCCGGGTCGACCGGGTCCGGCAAGACCACCCTGCTCAACACCCTCGGATCAATCTGCGCGCATACAGATCGCATCGTCACCATCGAAGATGCAGCCGAGCTGCGGCTCCCCGGGCCACACGTCGTCAGGCTTGAAGCACGCCCGGGCGCGCCCGACGGCAGCGGCAGGGTGACCATCCGAGATCTGGTCAGGAACGCCCTACGGATGCGACCTGACCGCATCATCATCGGCGAGGTCCGGGGAGGCGAAGCGTTCGACATGGTCACCGCACTGAACACAGGTCACGACGGGTCCATGACCACCATCCATGCCAACTCGGCCACCGACGCACTCAGACGCCTCGAGCTCATGATGCTCCTCGCCGGAATCGAATTGCCGTTGGCTGCAGTGCGGGAGCAGATCGGGTCAGCAATCCATCGTGTCGTACACGTCGCTCGATCGACGGGGGGTCGGCGAACCATCGTCGCTGTTGGCACCGTCTGCCTGATCGATGGTCGCCTGAGCGTTACCGACGCGCGCAGCGAGGTCGACGGTTCCTCTGGACATGCTCACCACCCGCACACTGCGCCGTTTCGTGGGGATCGTGCCTCGTGAACCCGTTCGAACCGTCGACGGCGGCTTTCAGCACGATCGTCTCCGTGGCGGCAATCCGCTCGGTGTGGGCAGCACACCGTCGGGCTGCCACTCGTCGGCGAATTGTCGGCGGCACTCCGCCACGGTCGGAAGAGCGGGTAGTCGGCAGCCGGCGCACGACCGATGCGAACGCCGAACTGTTGGAGTTGCTCGGGCTGATCGCTCGGAATGTCGAAGCCGGCGCATCGCTCTCACTGGCCATCAATGAGTCGCTCGCCGTCGCAGCTGGTGGGCCCGTGCACGCAGGCCTTCGCTCGGTCGCGGAACAGGCGCCCCAGATCGGGCTCGTCGGGGCACTACGCCGCTGGGGTGCAGATAATCGCGAATGCCGGCGCACGGCGTGGGCGCTTGCCGTCGCAGCCGAGACCGGAGGCGATCCGCTTGCGGCTATCGACGCGCTCACCGACAGTCTTCGGTCCGAGCGAGCACTCGCACGCGAGCTTGGCGCACTCACTGCTCAGTCCCGGCTGTCCGCTGCAGTGCTTGGCATGGTTCCCATCGGGTTCGGCCTCCTGATGTCCGGCACAGACCCGCTCGCGCGGCAGTTCCTGTTCGCCAGCTCGCAAGGTCGCGTGTGCCTGCTCGTCGGTCTCGGGCTGGACGCTCTTGCGTGGCGGTGGCTCCGATCACTGGGGACGGTCACTGCATGAGCATCACACTCTCCACGCTCTGGACCGTCGGGGTGGTTCTGACCGGAGCTGTCACCGGTGCCCACATGGTCGCTGTTCGACGCCGCTCCGACCGACTGCGCCGCCACCTCGACGCAGCTCACTGCGCCACGCGTCCCTTCGAGAATCGCCAGGCCGGTTCACCGCTTCGATACAGCTTGTTGGTTGCGGCAATCGGGCGAGGTGTCATCCGTGTGCTTCCCTTCAACCTCTCCGCCGACCCGGCCGTAGTCGGTCAGGTTGTGCTCGCCGCAACGCTGGCGGTCTCGGTCAACCCTGTTGTCGGGCTGGCCGTGGGCGTTATCCCGGCAGTGTCACGTCGACGAAGCCGACGAAGGCGGGACCGGCATCGAGTTGCCCTGATTCGAGCCGAACTCGGGCTGCTGCTCGATCTGCTTCGTGTTGCTGTGAGCGCCGGCATGACCCTCAGGCAGGCCATCGTGGTGGTGTGCAGCCCGACACTTGTCGACGAGGTTCCGGGCGAGCTGTCCGCCATCTTGTTGCGCGCCGTTCAAGCGGTGTCTCATGGCGAACGTTTCATCGACTCGATCACGGCCATGGTCGAGCTGCCGGTGATCGGCCACGAGCTCAGGCTGCTCGCGTCCACCCTCATCGGTGCCGAGCGTTTCGGCACGCCGCCAGGCCCGGCTCTAGCCACGCTGGCCGGAGACGTACGCGATCTGCGAAGACGTTTGGCTGAAGCCGACGCCCGCCGGGTACCCGTTCGGATGCTGGCTCCGCTTGTTCTGCTGCTGCTTCCCTCCTTCGCGCTGCTCACACTTGCGCCTCTTCTCGCTGGCGGCCTCGGGTCGCTGCGGCTCACCCATTGACGTCTCTTCTGACCTCAGCCATCTCGGAGCAGCCATGAATACCTCTACACAACACGTCGTGTCGCATCGACCACGACGAAACAACCATTCCACCGCCGAGTCCGGCCAGGCATCGGTGGAGTACGCCCTCGTCCTGCTGGGTGCCGCGTTGGTGGCAAGCCTGCTCATCGCATGGGCCACCAAGACCGACCTGCTCGATCAACTCTTCGATCAGGTCCTCAACCTCATCAAGGGCAAGGCGAAATGATTCGCCGGCAGGACCGTGTCGAGGAACGCGGTCAAGCAACCGTGGAATTCGCTGTGGTCCTGCCGCTCGTCGCTCTGCTTCTCCTCACGGTGGCACAGGTCGTTGTCGTCGGACGGGCGCAGCTCGTTCTTCAATCGGCCGTCCGTGAAGCGGCACGTGCATGCGCCGTCAATCCCGCATGCGGCGGTGAGGCAATCGTTCGTTCACATACGAATATGGAGGTCGACGTCAGCGTTGCAATCGGCGTCGATGTCACGGTTCACGCAGTCGCTGACGTCCCCGTGCTCGTACCCGGGTTGCGCGCGGTCGGCGGGCTCAGCGTGAGTGCCTCGGCAACGATGCGATCAGAACCAGCCTGATCAGGCCATCACGCATGCAGCGCGGCCCGTAGGAGCGCAGCCGCTCCGGCCTTGTCCAACGGGTCGTTCCCGTTGCCGCACTTCGGCGACTGCACACAGCCGGGACACCCAGCGACACATCGGCACTGGGTGATGGCTTCGAGGGTAGCTCCGACGTGCGAGATGCCAGCCGCATAACCCAACTCGGCAATGCCGGCACCCCCTGGATATCCGTCGTAGATCACGATGGTGGCCGTCCCCGTCTGCGGGTGAAGCGGCGTCGACACTCCGCCCACATCCCACCTGTCACAGATCGTGAACAGCGGCAAGATCGAAATGCCGGCGTGTTCGGCGGCATGCACCGTGCCGGGGAGGTCCATCGGAGACACACCGCATCGATCCAGCAATCTCTGATCTGCCTCGAACCAGAACGCCCGGGTCACCAGCGCAGACGGTGGCAGCGTCAGCGGTTCCTCGGCAATCAGTTGCCCGCTCGAGATCTTCTTTCGTTGATACCCCACGACCTGCTCTTCAACCTCGACGCGCCCCAGGCACACGGTGAACGCGCCAGCTGCCTTCGCCTGCTCGACCGCCAGGAACCGAAGCTGCGTATCGGAGCGCACCTGCGTGTACTCGTCGACATCGACCGGTTCGACCCACGCGACATGATCCAGGCGGTCGAGTTCAACGACCCGGTACTGCTGTCCCTGATGGAGATAGAGCGCGCCCGGATGGGCAACCGAGAATGCTCGGCCGCCATCGACCGTTCCGACCAGTCGATCGGTTGCATCGACAATCCGATACTCAGCGGCCCCGGTGCCGCTGCGCAACGACACCCTGGCCGCTGGTGACGCGGCTCCGCTGAACACCGCACGGCCGTTGACGATATGCAGTTGATCGGCAACAGCCAACTCCCGGACAGCGTCCTCAACCGCGTCAGCCAAATCGACCGGGAGCAGGTCGACCAGATCCGCGCGGTCAGCACCGATTTCCCCGGCAGTCCCAACTGTCCCATCGGTCGGAGTCGGAGTCGGAGTCGGCGGCGCGGCGTAGTCGACAGAAATCCCATCCGGCTCGAGCGGTTTCTCAAATGCAGCACACGCAACTTGGGGCAACAGCACGAACGCGTTCGACGGATTGACGATAACGGGCTCGGGCGGACGGGTCACGAGTTCCGACGGATGCGCGGCATACCACTGGTCCAGCGCATCGTCGCCGGCCACCAACACGGCCAGGCTCCGCTGAGCGGATCGACCCGCCCGTCCAATCTGCTGGCGGAACGACGAGATGGTGCCGGGAAAACCGTTCGTGATGCAGACATCGAGCCCGCCGATGTCGACACCCAGTTCAAGCGCACTGGTTGCGGCGACGCCGAGCAGCCGCCCGTCGAACAGCTCCGCCTCGATGGCCCGTCGCTCTGCTGGAAGATAACCGCCGCGGTACGGCCGGATGGAGGTCACCAGATCGGCGCTGACCAGCCGCCGGGCACGGGCCGCCACGACCTCGGTGCCACGACGGCTACGGGTGAAGGCGATCGATCGCCAGCCCTCCTGCACGCACGCCGCAAGGATCTGCGCCGTCGATGCGTTTCCGCTGACGGGCGAGCCTGACGCCTCGGCCGGAGGGTTCCACACCGCAAGAACACGTTCGCCACGGGGCGAGCCGTCGTCGTCGATGACCACAGGCGTGACGCCGGTGATGGATGCTGCCAGCGCGCCAGGGGTTCCAACCGTGGCACTTGTCGAGATGAAGACGGGGTCCGAGCCGTAGAGCCGACACAACCGTCGAAGCCGGCGAACCACGTGCGCCACATGGGACCCGAAGATGCCGCGGTAAGTGTGCAGCTCGTCGATCACGACGAAGCGCAATCGCCCCAGGAACGATGCCCAGCGCCCGTGGTACGGAAGGATTCCCTGATGCAACATGTCGGGGTTGGTGAGGATCACCGTCGCGTGTCGTCGTGCCCACAGGCGCGCGTCGGGAGGCGTGTCGCCGTCGTAGGTGACCGGTGACAGCGCCTTGAGCTGCAGCGTCTCTGCAAGCGCCCCGAGCGAACGCAGTTGATCCTGGGCCAGCGCCTTCGTCGGAAAGAGCAGCAGTGCGGTGGGGGCCGGCCGTTGCGATGCAGCCGCCAGCGCCACCGGCAATTGGTAGCACAAGGTTTTTCCCGACGCGGTCCCGGTGGCCACGACAACCGACCGGCCGCTGAGCACATGCTCGATCGCATCTGCCTGATGCGTCCACAGCCCGCCGCCTGAAAGCTGGAACCGGGGCAGGGCGTTGACTGCGTCGATGTTGCGGTGACCAGATGTTCTGGCCGCCTCCGTTTCGAGATACGCCAATTCGTCATTGGTACTCAAGCGCCGAATCAGCCCTTCGAAATCCCTCTCCGTTTTCAAGCTGCCGGTCACACACAGAGTGTGGTGCATCGGCTGCGCATCCAACCTCTCCTTCGAGGAGATAGTGCACTCAGTCGCTCCACGGAACTTGCGCCGCTTAGCTAAGAGCACAGCGACCGGTAGAGGGCTTCGTATCCGTCGGCCATTCGTGAGGCGGTGAACCGCTGCTCCCAACGTGCGCGGGCAGCTCGGCCGGCTTGGGCAGCTGCCACCGGATCGTCGGCAAGCCGGCGCATTACCGCCGACACCTCGCGAACGTCAGCGCACATGAACCCGGCGTCTGGACCGACGGCCTCGGCAATACCGGGCAGGTTGCTGGCGATGACGGGCAGGCCTGCGCGCATCGCCTCGAGCACGGTCATCGGCGACCCCTCGTAGTCCGACATCAGGCAGAAGGCATGGGCAGCCTCCAGGAACGGTTGCGGGTCGGCAACGCCTGGCATCGAGACACGATCAACCAACCCAAGCAGTGCCACCTGCTGGTGAATCGCCAGGGCCAATTCACCGTCACCCACGAGCGTCAGGTGAATGTCGGTCCCAGCTACCGCCACCGCTGCAACCACCAAGTCTTGTCGTTTGGGAGGTGAGAAGCGCGCCACCATCACCACGCGAAACGGGTCGCCCACAACGCGAACGCGCTGCTGCGGATTCGCGCTAGGGATGTCCGCGATGCCGTTCGCGATCACCGAGCGATGATGTTTGCGGCCGACGCGCAGGCGGGTGGCGAGGCCCAGCTCGTACTCGTTGACACAGACCACCTCGTCACCCAAGCGCCCGCCGACCCACTCGATCAGCAGCGATTTGATGCGTTGAGCTGCGGGTGCTCCCCGTTGGAACGGCCAGCCGTGCGCCGTGTACACGCTGGGCACGCCACGCTGCCTGGCGGCGGCTCGCCCCACCAGCCCACCCTTCGAGGAATGCGTGTGCACCACATCGACCTCGTGATCGCAAATCACCTGCGATAGTGCCCGAGTCGCGCGTCGGTCGGACCCGGGCGCAAGCGGGTGCACCAGGTCCGGCAGCACCGTGACCGGCACGCCTCGAGTCGACAGCGTGTCGGAAACAGGTCCTGCGACACCGGTCGCAACCTGCACGTTGTGCCCGGCGATCAACTGCTGGAACACCAATTCTTGAACCACGCTCTGTGCCCCGCCCACGTCGAGCTTGGTGATCACGTGGAGGATGCGCAGTGGCCGCTCGGACATTTCGTCCAACGATAGGGCCGAATCATCGCCGGGGTACACCCCACCTGCGCCGTGAAGTGGATCAAAACTGAGCCTGACAATTTGTCGCTTGCGGACGTGTCTTTTTGTTCGTGTGGGACCTGCTTTTTTGTTGACTCGATTTCCCGCGCAATCCATCTTTCGGGTCACCATCATCAACGGCCCACGCCAGTCGGGAAAGTCCACCCTCCTCGCTGCTCGGGCCGATGGGACCGAGGTTCTCAGTTTGGGCAATCCGCGGATCCTGCGCGCAGCGAGAACTGACCCCACCGGCTTCATCGCCGCAGCGTCGAAACCGCTGTTTCTCGACGAGGTTCAGCGTGGAGGGGATTCGCTCATCCTGGCAATCAAAGCCGACGTTGACGCCAACCCGTCAGAACGTGGTCGCATTGTCTTGAGCGGATCGTCAAAATTTCTTGCTATTCCAACTCTGTCTGAATCGCTCGCAGGACGAGCTGGAATCATTGATCTCTGGCCTCTCGCGCAAGCAGAAGTCGAATCGGCGGGCGGATCAATTGTGGACATGATGTTCACCGACCCGCAGGCCCTGCGTACGTCCCATCCTCCTGCACTCAGCCGCACCGAACTGATGGACCGAATTGTCTGCGGAGGATTTCCAGAGGTCTTCGGGCTTGGACAACGTGAACGAAGAATTTGGCTCGATGCGTATCTTCGGACGATTTTTCAGCGCGAACTTGAGCCGTTGTTGCGAACGCGCCAATCGGTTGATCTTCGACGGGTCGGCATGCTGCTGGCTGCGCTCACCGCACAGGAAATGAACGTCTCGAACTTCGCACGTCGAGCGAACCTCACGAGCCCATCGGCAACCACGCTGCTGCAACTGTTGGAATCCATCTACTTCCACTTCTCAGTACCCGGTTGGACCGAGTCAGTCTCGGCTCGGGTGAGGCGCCGACCGAAAGTACACATACTTGACAGCGGCATCGCAGCACATCTCAGGCAACAGACTGTTGAGCACCTGCGAAGCCCCATCAATGCGGATGCGGGACCGTTGGTTGAGACCTTCGTCGTCAGTGAACTCCTGCGATCGGGTTCGTGGTCAGAGGTTCGTCCCTTTGCAAACCATTTCCGAGACTCGGAGCAGCGTGGAGTTGACCTGATTCTCCAAAGTTCTGACGGACGCGTCGTAGCAGTGGAGATCAAGACAGCCGTTGATGTGGACGACAGCGACTTTCGTTGGTTGGCGTACCTCCGAGACCGAATGGGAGAACAGTTTCTGCATGGGTTCGTGTGCCACCTTGGCGAACGGCCGCTTCCCTTCGGTGACCGTCTGACTGCCCTACCGATTTCAAGCCTCTGGCGCCTGGGTGAGGGAATGCAAGTGAAGATTCGAACTCGAGCAGCCTCGTGACCAACCCAAGTGAGCAGCGGCTTTCCCTACAGGCCGAGGTCGCGCAACGTCGCTTCGAGCTGAGCGAGGGGGCCAGCCGTGGAGTCGCGTTCGGACAACAAGGGTGTTCCCAAGGTTGGCCACGGCAACTGAAGTTCGGGGTCGTCCCAGCGACATCCGAACTCGTCGTCCGGGCTCCAGAACTGATCCGTGCCGTAGATATGAAGGGTGGGTTGGACACTGACGAACGCGTGACCGACGCCGGGAGGAATAAGCAGTGCGCTTACAAATGAGTGGAGCACGATCACTTCGGCAACACCATATGTGGGTGAGTTGGGGCGAAGGTCTCGCAAGCCGACGTGAAGCGCGCCGTCGGCCGACATCAGCCAGTCAGAGTGTTGGAGATGAACGTGGAAGCCTCGAACCGTTGAAGCTGCGGACCTGATCAAGTTCAACTGAACAGACGTCGGCAGCGGCCAATCCGCACGGGCGATGACGCCCAGGGTGCCGCGTTCGTCAACAACGGCCGGAATTGCGTACAGACACGCGCCGTGGATCGCGGTCGGTGTGCCGATGAGTTCGGCGAGCTTGTTCACCAACACGTATCCGTCCCTGTCAGTCGGTGGTTGTGAGGAAAAGAACCTACCCTGATCCAATGAGTGCAGATGGTTCTCCACGGGTAGGGCTTGTCGGCTGCGGCCCGTGGGGCGGGAACGTTCTCCGAGACCTCACAGCCTTGGGTTCGCCGGTGCTGGTGGGTGCACGACACGAATCGTCACGCGATCGGGCAGTGGCGGGTGGCGCTGTGTTCGTTGGCAGCCTGGACGAACTGTTGCAGCAAGAGGTGGACGGGTACGTCGTAGCGGTCAACACGCGCGACCACGCAGCGATGGTGGATGTGCTCATCGGCACCGGCAAGCCGATCTTCGTCGAGAAACCGCTTTCCGATGATGTTGTTGCTGCGAGGAACCTTGCGCTGCGCGGTGCAGGTCTCGTGTTCATGATGGACAAGTGGCGATACCACCCTGGCGTGAGGAAGATGGCCGAACTGTTGAACAGCGGTGAGATGGGCAACGTTGTAGGGGTGCACACTCGGCGTAACCAGCGCACATGGCACCACGACTGCGAACAGCCGTGGACCCTGCTGCCGCATGACTTGGCCATCGTCGAGGAACTGATCGGCCACGTTCCGCCGGTTCAGTCGGTGGCCCACGATCGGGTGGGTGACACAACGTACGGGCTGATTGCCCGGTGCGGCCGTGAGCCGTGGGTGGTGCTGGAGTGCTCGGGACGGTCGCACACCACCATCAGAGAGGTATCAGTCTTTTGCGAAAGCGGGACCGTTGTGTTACCAGACGGGTACTCCGAGTCGGTTCTGGTCTACCGGGACAGCGGCAAGAATTTGGCGACCGAACCGGAGGAATCTCTGTGCCCGGGTGAGTGGCCGTTATTGGCCGAACTTCGGGAGTTCGTGGGTTACCTCGCCGGCGGCCCGCCGCCCCGCGCTGATGTGCGAAGCGGCCTGCGCCATGTCGAGATCATCGATGCGATAATGCGGTGGTCACCGGGCGACGCGTGACCCGTGGCGCTATCGGCCCCGCTGGCGTATCACCGAACGAACGGTGCGACTCAAAATCCGGAGGTCCAGAGCGAGCGATTGGTTGCGGAGGTAATAGAGGTCGTACTGCAGTTTCTCGATCGCTTCGGCCTCGGTTGCAGCGTAACGATGTTTGATCTGCGCCCAGCCGGTCAGCCCCGGCGTGACGAGGTGGCGAAGCTCGTAAGCTGGCTCTTTGCGGGTGAGTTCGTCGACGTAATGAGGTTGCTCCGGCCGAGGACCCACCAAGGACAGGTCGCCGGTCAACACATTCCAGAATTGCGGTAGTTCATCCAGGTGCGACCGGCGCAAGAGCCGGCCGAACGGAGTGATCCGTGGGTCCGAGGGTGAAGTCCAGTCGGTGGTCGAAAGGTCGGCGTCGGTCCGCATGGTCCGGAACTTGAACACAGTGAACATATTTCCATCCCTTCCGACCCTCTCTTGCGAGAACAGGAGCGACCCACGATTCGCGAAGAGATTGCCCCCGATCACAATCGGAGCCGCGGACAGTGCCGCAATGAGCCCGAACGCAGCCCCAACGATGTCGATGACGCGCTTTGCGCGTCGGTACGTCGCATGGTGCAACGCTCGAACGTCGAACAACATCGTCATGCGGGTCAGTTCGGCCAGCGACTCTTTGCCGATGTACTCCTCGTAGAACTGCGCCAGAGTGCGCACCTTCACTCCGGTACGGTGCAACAACGTCACCGCGTCGACCACACGGGGGATCTCGGTTGAAGAGTCCGCCGCCACGATCAGCGACGGTTCGTTCCGAGCGAGCCGCTGGTGAACTTCCGCAGCGCTTGCCAGGCCGGCGAGTTCCACCACGGTGACGATGTCGACGAGCAGGAACTGTTGTTCGGGAAACGGGAACTCTCTGGCGCAGTCGGCCTGGAGGCTGGGGATCTCGCCAGGTTGCACAAGTGCGCAAACACGCTCACGACGAATCTGACGACGATCCGAACGGATAACGACCACCGAACAGACGAAAGACCAGATCGGCTGAAGAGCAGCGTTCAACAAGATCACCCGGCGTGGCAACAAGCCAGGCGTGAGGGTCTGCAGTGTCAACCAAACGGCAGTCGAAACCGCAGCGGCGACCAGGGAACGCAGCACCGCAGGTTGAATATCTTCGGCCTCGTCGGGGACACCGGCCACCAGGGCAACGAAGACGTGCAACATGGCAAAGCAGATGTAGGCCGCGTAACTGTTCTGCGACCCGAACCGGTACGGCACTGCCGACCAACGAGCGTGGAGCAGCCCTGAAACCATCACGAGAAGAGTCGACCCAACGGGGTAGGCCAACCTGAGGGCGCGTCGCACGCCGCAACGTTAGGGCTGAACTGTGCAACAGGTGGACCTTCTCACGCTGGCATCTACAGTTCCCCCATGCCCAAGGTGGTTGTGTTGATTCCGACGTTCGATCACGGGCCCACTCTGCTTCCAGCAATCCACTCGGCACTCCGCCAGACCGAAACCGACGTTGCGGTGCATGTCATCGGCGACGGCGCACCGGATTCCACCGATCTGCTTATGGAGCAGGTCACCGGTTCGGAACGGAAGGTTCACTACCACCCTCACGCAAAGAGTTTGCGAACCGGCGAACCGTATAGACATGAGCTACTTCAGTCGGTGGAATGCGACTTCGTGGCGTACCTCAGCGACGACGACGTCTGGGCACCGGACCATCTGGAACGGGTGACTGAGCCGCTGGCCCGGGGTGTCGACTTCGCAGCAACACTGACCTTGTTGCTCGGAGAGAGGGAACCAGAGCTGATGCGGGTCGACCTCGGGGACCCTTCCGACCGAGCCATGCTGCTCGGTACTGTCAATCGAGTCACGCTCAGCGCCGCTGCGCACCGGCTGGATTCATACTTACGCTTACCATTTGGTTGGAGGACCACGCCGACCGGTGAATGGACTGATCACTGGATGTGGAAGCAATGGCTGGCCGAGCCGTGGGTCACGGCCGATTCCGTTCCTGCCTTGACTGCCATCCATGTCCCGAGGCAATTCCGGGGCGGGATGTCCAACGAAGAAGTTGCCGCGGCGAACTGGGAATGGGTGCGACGAACGTCCGACGAATGCTGGTCGCTTCAGAGAGATGCAGTGCTCATAGCGGCCGCCAACACGTCCAGTCGGCTTGCTGAACAGCGTTTGGCCGAAGTCCTTGCGGTCTCGACGCAAGCCGATGCAACTGAGTCCGCCTTGCGAGCCGACCTGCATGTGGCGAACGAGAGGTTCGACGGCTTGCAGGCTCAGTCGGAGAACGCAGACACAGCTTCGAGATTGGCTGCTCAACAGCGCGACGAACTGCTGAAATCCAGCACCTGGCGTTTGACGCAACCGCTGAGATCATGCTTGGACGGACTCCGGCGCACACGGGTTCGATAACCCGCAACCTACGATGACCAAATGGAACCGCTCCCCAAATCTGGCGGTTCCCTGCCCGAGGCACTGAGCTCCCAACTTTCAAGCAACGGGCTTGTGGTCGTTTTGCGGCTTGGATCGCAACCGCTTTCGGCTGATCTCATCGGTGCACTGTCAGACGTTCGCAGCCATCACCCTGCTGCTGTCGTCGTGGTGGCACAGAACCCTGATCGAAACGCAACGACATCGGCAACTGACGAGGGGATCGATAGCGTCGTTCGAATGCCACACAACGTGGGTTACGCGGCGGCAATAAACGCCGCGTTTGCACAGTTCGGTGATCAAGCCGCATGGGTCTTGGTGTTGACCGACGATGTCGCCGTCCATTCCGGGTCGCTGGCAACGTTAATTGCCGCTCTCGACACCGAGAACATCGGCATCGCGGCACCAGGCATCCTCACCGACGGGCGGGTTCGGACAGGAGGTACGTGGCACCCTCGATGGGGTTGGGCGCGTCAGCTCCACGGTATTCGCGACGACGCGCATCATTCATCGGCGGCCTGGGCTGACGGAGCATGCCTCGCAATCGATGGGGCGCTCTTCGAGCAGCTCGGCGGGTTCGACGAACAGACCTTCCTCTACGGCGAAGACGTGCAGTTCTGTCTCCGCGCAAAGTACGCAGGCCATCGGCTGGTGATTTTGCCCAGTGTGTTGGTCAGCCAAGCAAGCGGCATGCGGCGCCGAAGTGGAGCTCACGGCTACCTGGTGGTGCGCAACGAGATTCTGACGATGCGCGAATTGCATCGGCCACCCACGTACGCGGTCGTCAGCGGGATAGCGAGGGCAGGACTCGAATTGGTCCGCGTCATCACCGAACCCACCGCACGTCGGCACCATGCGCGTCAAGCAGTGGGAATGGCTTGGGGGGTATTGGATGGAGTCAGGCACCGGTTCGGTCCTCCGCCGCAACTGCTGGCAACATGGGGAGGCATTCCGTGCATCGATCGGACGAAACGACCTGTGTAAAGGGGTGGGCGCTTTCCCGACCAGCAACAAGCTCCGCTGCTTGAAGACGCGCCCAGGCTAGAGTCCAAATGCGCTGATCGCTCGGCGGCGGCCGCGAGGCGAAACCTCCGATTCATCGGTGAGACCCTTAAACCCCGAGTCATGCAAGCAGAATCTCTCCCCCTCATTGTCGTCGGAACTGGCCCGACCGCCTACGCAGCCGTCTCAGCACTGGTGGATGCAGGGCGAACGGTACACGTCGTCGATATCGGCGCCGACCTGCCGGCATCGGTCTCTCGGGCAATTCGAACCGCCAGTTCCCAGACGCCCACGTCGTGGACTGCGGAGACGATTGCAGGACTCGATCACGGCGAGACGGTCACACGGTTGGCAGGAAAGCTGTATTTCGGCACAGACACTCCGTATCGATATCCAACCGATCATGCCCCGATCACCCACGAGGCCGGAAGGCTGCTTCCGGTCAGCGGCTCGCTCGGTGGACTCTCAAACGTGTGGGGCGCCGGGATCTTGACCTTGTCGAATTCGGAGCTGGCCTCGTGGCCCGTCCCGTCGCAAGACATGCGCGACGCGTATGTCGCCGTGGCCCGACGATTCCCAATCGTGGGTTGTCACGACAGTCTCGACTCGCGGTTTCCCTGGCCGTTCGAGCCGGCGGGAACACCGGCCCTGTCGTCCCGTTTTCGTCAGTTTGTCGAATCGCCCAAGATCGACGGTCCCGAAGAGGTTCTGTTCGGAGCGTCGCGACTTCTCGTTGCTCCGCTCGGCCAGGGATGCACGGGATGCGGCCGATGCCTCAGCGGCTGTCCATACGGGGCAATCTTCGACGCACGAAACCTCTTCACTCAGCTGATTGAGAGCGGCGCCGTCACCTACTCGGCTGGGACCGTGGTCGACTCGATCAAGGAAACAGCCCAGGGGGTCGAAGTACATGTCACCTACCTTGACGACCGCTGCAATTCGACCATCGTCGGGGAACGAGTGTTGCTCGCAGCAGGCGCTGTCTCCAGCGTTGCAATCCTTCAGCGTTCCGGCATCTGCGAGTCAACCGTGACGGTCAGGGACAGCCAAGTGTTCTACGTTCCACTCATTCTCGGTCACCGCTGGACCGATGACTCAACACATTTCACTCTGGCGCAGGTGTTCGCCGCCTCGGCCGACCCCGACCCAGCTCGCGATTTCCAGCTCAGCATCTACGACACCAGCCCGGAACTCGCACAGCGTTTCGAACTGATGGCCCCCGACCTCCTGGCGCCACTAGCTGCCCGGTTCGGTCACCGAGTGGCCAGACGTGTTGTCGGGGGCATCGGATTCCTGCCGTCGGAACTGAGCGGTTCGCTGGTCATGGAGACGAAGGCCGGACGGACCAATGTCAAAGCCGAGACCAGCCTTGAAACACGAACCGCTATCAAACACGTGCTTCACCGTCTCGGCCGGGCGTTTCTCCGGCGTCAGGTTGTTCTTGTTGCGCCGCTCGCTCAGGTTCCCGGCCCCGGTGAGGGCTTCCATGTCGGTGCCGCGCTGCCGATGACCCAAACCCCGGGACCCACCAACACTGACACCCTCGGACGCCCGCTCGGTACCAAGAAGGTACACGTCATCGATTCCACCGTCCTGCCGAGGCTGCACCCTGGCCCGACTACGTTCACGGCCATGGCCAACGCCCACCGAATCGCATCCGCCATCAGTCACTTGCGACCGTGACCGACACTTCTGTTTCGACCACGAGCCACATCGGCGTCACTGGCGCAAACGGGTACATTGGCGAGGCACTCACGAAAGCGCTGGAGCAATCGGGCCGGGCGTCTGTTGTGCGGCTCGTCCGACAGCCGGTTCGTTCCGACGATGTCGCATTCGATCTCGGCACCGTGCCTGACTCAGCGGTCATTGCGTCAGTCGACACTGTGGTTCATCTTGCGTGGGATACCCAGTCACGTTCGGAGGCTGCTGTTTCGAGATGCGTCGACGGGAGCATCCGGTTGGCGAGTCACGTACTGGGTGCCGGGAAGCGATTCGTGTTTGTGTCCACGATGTCTGCGGAGGGTGGACAGCCGTCTCGGTATTCCACTTCCAAGCTGCTGGTCGAACGACACGTGCTGGACAACGGCGGGACCGTAGTTCGGCCGGGGCTTGTCATCGGGTCGCCGCCCGTCGGGCTATGGCGGTTGCTGAGCGCAGCAGGTCGTTTCCCATTCGTCCCCGTCCCCGCCGGTGCTCGAATCTTCATCGTCCGGTTAGAAGCCCTGCTCGAAGATTTGGTTCGCCTGACGTTGGACGGCCATCCACCTCAGCACACTGTCGCAAAGTCGGTGCTTCTCGCCGACCTTGTCCAGTCAGCACCGAACAGCCGCGCACGCACCTTCGCTGTTCCCATCACGATCGTGCGATTCGGCATGAAAGCCGTCGCCCTTGTCGGGCCTGCTCGGTCACTTGCCGACAGCCTGCAAGGCATTCTAGGGACGCCCATCCATTCCCACCGGCAGACAGGTATCTACCCTGTCGTGAGCGAGTTGACATGACCGAGCCACACACGCCCAGCACCGTCGACTCCCCCGAATTCGATATCAATTCCGATTCGCGATTGCATGCCCACGCTGACGCGCTCGCAGCGAAGCCCGAACTGCAAGCGGTGTTCCACGACATTCATCGTCGATTCCTTGATCGGGAAACGCGGCTTGGTCAGGCGAGCGTCGGGGCCCGTGTCGAACTCGGTTCAGGCGTGTACCCGCTGCGAAACAGCGACGCTGGGGTTTTAGCCGCCGAAGTGGTTCCAGGCAGCAACGTCGACCTGTTGTTCGACGCCCAACACATGCCGTTCGGCGCCGGGTCCGTTCGGACCTTGTTCCTGCAGAACGTGTTCCATCATTTCTCGGATCCAACACTGTTCTTCACCGAGGCGTCCCGAGTGCTGACGGATGGCGGAACGGTGATCATGCTGGAACCGCATGCCAGTCTCCTCGGCCGTCTGCTCTACCCACGACTGTTTGCGACAGAGACCTTCGATCGCACCATGCGCGGCTGGAACGCACCTCAGACTGGGCCGATGGAGGGCGCCAATCAGGCGCTGTCCGACATCGTGTTCCGACGCGATCGACGTCTCTTCGAGGCAGCTTTTCCAAACTTTCAGGTCGTCGAAGAAGGTATCGACCCGAGTTGGTTCCGATACCTCGCGAGCGGCGGCTTGAATTTCCGCCGTATCGCGCCCCGATGGGCGTTCTCGGTAGCTCGCAGGTTCGAGAATCGCCTTGAACACCTCCATCGTTGGTTCGGCATCCACCACTACATCGTGTTGCGGAACAATCACCCACGCACGAATCCATGAATGGCTACCTGGCGCAGTCCTCGCTCGGCTTGATCGCCGCGCTCGTGATGGTCGGCGCGGCGGTGCGTGCAATGCGACGGCGAAAGTTGACGTTCAGTCTGTTCAGCCTGTGGGTTTTGGTTGCACTTTTTGTCGGCCTCGCCGCTCCCGTTTCGAAACTGGCTCGGAACGTTGCCCAAGAGGCCGGCGTGTCGCCTTCGGGTGTAGTGCTGGGGTTTTCGGTGTCGATCCTCCTCGTCGCCCTCTGGAGGATTTCCCTGGACGTGTCAAACCTCCGACGCGTCGTCGCAACACTTGCTACCCACACTGCGGGCCAATCGACTCAATTCGCCCCGTTCGGCGGTCAAGGCGTAGCGGTTGTATTGCCAGCCTTCAACGAGCAGGCAACGGTCGAGGAAGTCGTCCGATCCATTCGCGCGGGCGGCCACACCTGCATCGTGGTCGATGACGGATCCAGCGACGCGACAGCCAGGCTCGCGCAAATTGCCGGGGCCACTGTGCTGCGACATCCGACCAACTTGGGGGTCGGGGCTGCGCTCCGCACCGGCTTTGGCTATGCGGCAGCACATGGCTACGAGGCAGTGGTCCAGTGCGATGCCGACGGCCAACATCCGGTCGCTTCCATCGACGCGCTCATTCACGTGTGGCGAACCAGCGGTTCTGATCTGGTCGTCGGTTCGCGTTTCGCTGCAGGCGGCAGCTACTCGGAATCCATGTCGCCCGTTCGTAAGGGCGTGATCCAATGTCTGGCGTGGTACGCAAGCAGAACGTGCGCCACTCCGATGACCGACCCAACCTCCGGGTTCCGCATTCTCAGCCGAGACCTCGCAACCGTGGTTGCAGGCGAACTCGGTGACCACTACCTTGCTGACACGTTCGAACTGATCGTTCGAGCTGCTCGAGCCGGTTATACCGTGACCGAGACCCAGGCCGATATGCGCGGTCGCCAAGGCGGCGTGGCAAGTGCACGCGGATCACGTCTGGTGCTTTACACGGCCCGTGTTGTTGTCGTGACGGTTCTGCATCTGGCGCCGTCGTTGTCCCGTCCGAACCGAACGACATGAACGTCTCATCCATCACATCGGAACTTCGACGCGCTGCGCTGTGCCTTGCGGCTCTTCCGGTCTTGTGGTCCGTGCTGGGCGCGTGGAGGACCGCAACTGGCGACGGATTCCTCACACTGCACTTCGGGACGGCATACATCGCACGATGGATGCTCCTGATCGTCGGAGCGGCGGTCGTCGTGGGAACGCTCTCAACGTGGCGTCGGTCGGCCATCGCACTCTGGACGGCTTCGACGTTGGCTCTCGTCAGTTTCGCTGCTCTGAGTGGGAGTCTGCGCTCGTTGCTCGGTGCTTTGCTCACGACGTCAGCGGGCCTCAGTCTCGGTGCCCGGATCCGCCGAGCGTGCGGTAGCAGGACGGCCCGCACCAACCCACTGGTCGATCTCGCGGTTGGCTTCGCCGCCCTGCAGTCGACACTCTTTCTCGTAGGCTGGGCAGGACTACTTCGACTTCCGGTTGGTTTGACTGTTCTTGCGATCGGAGCGATCGGCCTGCCAGCAACGGCCAAACAGGTAACGCAAGCCGTAGGTCCGGCCCTCTCGGATCGATCTGCTCGATTCTTCGTCGGCACAGTCGCCTGTCTCATGGCTCCGGTTTGGGTCTGGGCCTCCGCTCCGGACCTTCAGTTCGACGCGGTCTATGCCAAGGCGTGGCTCCCGCAAGTTTGGGCCCGGACCGGCTCCACCGGCCTTCTCACTGACCATCCCGTCCTTGGCACCGTCGGTACCGATCTCACGCTGGCCGTACCCGGTCACATGATCGGCGGGAGCGGGACAGGGCAGTTCCTTCAGGCTTTCTGCGGACTCATCGTGATCCTGTCCCCATGGTGGTTGATGCGGTCGATCTCACGGGGCGAAATCGTCTGGGCCGGCTTCGTGAGCTTGGCGATCGCCACCTGTAGCCACCTGGTCTGGCAGATGGCCACGGCATACGACGACCTCATCGTGACCGTCGAGTTTCTCGCCGTGCTGATGCTTGCCTTTCCGCCGAAAGAACCGTCGGAGGACACGACGTCAGGACGCTCCGGGTTGCTTAAGGCACTCCCCCTTGGAGCCTTGATCGGTGCGCTTGTCGCCTCGAAGCTTTACTTAATCCCGTTCGCTGGCGTCGTCTTCATCGTGTGGTCACTCCATCGCCCGATTCGTCAGGCCGCACTGTGTGCAGTGTCCGGTGTGGCGGCTGCAGGCCCGCTCTTCCTGATGCGGTGGGTCGACACGGGCAACCCGTTCTTTCCTCAGTTCAACGGAATGTTCAAGTCGGAATACTTCGCACCGGTCAATACGAACTGGAACATGCCGTACGACCACCGGTCAGGCCTCTTGGACGCACTCGCGCTACCCGTGCGTGCAGCGGTGACCCCGTGGTCCTTTGTCGAGGTAGTCCCGGGCGGCGGACTGGGCCTCCTCGTGCTGGGGTTCGGAATGCTTGGAGTCGGACTCCTGTTCGGCGTCGATCGGCGAATTCCTATTGTGCTCATGGTGTGGTTGGCGATGTGGTGGATGCAGCTGCGCTACTTGAGGTACGCCCTCCCGCTGCTCATCGCAGGAGTTCTGCTGGTTCGCTTTCGCCAGTCGGTACCCGAGACGCGCTCGCTGATGCGTGGTGGGCGCTGGTCAGTCCTGGCCATACCGGCTGTTTCCGGCGTACTGATCGCGATCTCTGTATGGCCGACCGCGGCATCGTTCTGGAACATCCCGGAACGCCTTCCGATCAAAGTGGCGACGGGACGCGAGTCACGCGGTCAATATCTACGCAGGTCCGTCCTGGCCTACCCAGCTTTTGATTTCCTCAATCAGCGGGCCAACCCCGGCGATCGGATCGTGGGCTCACCCTTGGTGGCTCGCGTGCTCATGGATGAGCGGCTCGATATTTCACCTGCATGGGAAGCCGAGGCTCAAATCCGGCTCCCTCGCAACAATGACAAGCTCCCCACAGGAGCAACACTCGTTGACCGTTATCGGGCAGTCGGATTCGAGTGGATATCCGTCATGGCCATCGAACGGCTCGGAGGGTCGCCCACAATGGACTCGTCACTGGTCCAGTTCCCTAATCGACTTGTTTGGTCGGGGAATGGGATCGAGATCTATCGACTTCACGACCCAGCGGGTGGGACGACTCAAACATGTACCGCAACCCCCGGCGAACCCTCGATCTGTGGGGGTCGCACCGAACTAGACCTCGAGGGCGGGATCCTCGCCGTGACTGGAGGTTGCAGCGGTGACCTCATTCAGGCATCGGCCACACCCGCAGACCCGTCGATTCCCATCGATACCACCGAGACCCACGGTACCGACTTGCTCTCGTTCAACCGGATGAACACGGCAGCTCTCGTAATCCTGGCTCAGAGCCGCACCGGTCCGGGGACCAGGATTGCATTCACCGGGCTCGCCCCTGACAAACCAGTCTCGGTGTCCGTCCGATCCGATAGCGCCTGCTGACGCTTTATCGGCGGCGGTACACCGCCACGTCGTATCCCGACACGGGAACACGTTGAACCATCTCGTAACGCTCTACCAGGAGAGACCCCACGACCGCCTCGGCGGTGTCATCCGCCCATGGTTGACGTCCAAAGGGGAACGCCACGATGGATTTGTCTCTTAGATCGAATGGAACCACGACGACATCGGCTTGACCAACCGCAAGTGGGAAGTACGAGTAGTTCTTCACGCCGAAGTGGGCCAAGAGCGGCGAGAACGCCTCCGGAGCGGAAACGCTTGTTGGATGTAGATCTCGAACCAATCGGGCAACAGCGCGACGGCCGTTGAGTTCAACGTTTAGGGATTGCCGGTCAGCCCGGCGATACAGGTCCAACGACTGGCCAGCGGTCACCATCGCGGAAGGCTGCTTTTGAGATCGTAAGTTCGCATGCCACCCGACGAACGCTACGACAACAACCAGCGGAACAACCAGCGGCCGGAATAGGCCAAACCGCGATGGTTTCGGCGCAGTCAGTTGCGCAGGTTCGCGGAAGCCAGCGGGCACCTCAGCTCGTACTCCACCGATAAGCCGGATGAATCCGAATGCGCTGCAGCTCAGAAGGAACGGCAGGTACATCTGGTGGTAGTGCGTCGTCAGCGAGCTGAGCTCTGCGCCGCCGACCGACACGATGAGATTCGGCCCGACCGCAGCGAAGGCTGCCGGTAGGACACGCCAATCGAAAGCGCTGAGCACAATGAACGGCTGCACCATTGCAATCAGTAGCACGAACTTTGGTTTCGCCGGGTCGGTTCCGAAGCGTTTGAGATTCTCCAATACAGATCCTGCGGAGATTCGTCCGTAGTACGGCGAATCCTGCAGCTGAGTCTGCCAAAAGATACCCCAAGCAAGGTTAGCAAAGGCAGCAAAACATAGAATCAGGGCGTTCCTCTGTCGAAGGCGCCTTCCGAACAGCCCGACAAGCAGAATGAGACCGACAGAACCGGAGACGAAGGCGGTGCGCTCCGAAATCATGCCGCAAACCACGAACCCAGTTACCCCGCACCTGTGAGCTTTGTTGGGGCCCTGGGGCGAATAAATCCACGACTAAACGCAACCCAACACGGCCGGTCCCGCG
>JANNBN010000140.1:0-132165 GCA_031385545.1 Acidimicrobiia bacterium
GACGACCCCGCCCGCCGAATTGGCGAACGCGACCAAGGTTGCGATGACTCGGTCCGGCGACGACAAGTCCCGCTTGAACTCCAGGGTCTTGTCTTCGTGTCGTTTCAACAGCAGATCAACGCGCACACTCATACTCGGAAACTTACTCGGAAGTGAATCGCTCGTTTGCGCTTCCGAGTAGCGACGGATTACCGCATCGCCACGACCGATGCCGACATCCTGGCGCCCGGCTCGCTGTCGCTGCACCCGCCGAGTGGCGCGACATGCTCGTCTGGCCGAGCTCGACATGGGGACGCTCGCCCCGATGCATGCTCCGGCCTATACAGGCGACTGCCGCGCCGCACTGGTCGGCCTCGCTGCCGACTTCGATCGCCGTATCGCCATACTCGATCGACGGATGCCTGGCTGACCGCGATCAAACGTCGGTTGGCATCGATCGATCGCCGATGCGCGCCGTAGAGGTCTACGAACTTGATCGCATTGACTTCGCCGAGGCCTAACCTCGTTGCGCAAGCCGAGATTCAATTTAACTACGTACCAACAAATCGGGCCTCGACATTCTCTCAAATGTCGAGGCCCACTACCGAACCGGATTACAGATCGTTGGATCTCGTCTTGGCGTTCTGGCATTGAGGCCCTGCACTATCGTGCGGTTGGCGCTCCTAGTATTGGAGAACGTGCGTGGCGTGATTCGCGGATACTGGCACGGTTGGCATTTACTTCACGGTTTGAACTCTTGAGCGTCTCTCCAGTTTGGACCTCGAATCGATCGGCAATTCATTACCTCATTGACCTGATCATCTGCCTGTCCAGCCCGCTCGTCAAGAGCGGTTTCAGATCCTTCTCACACCCAACCGGAAACAACCGTCGGCCAAGCCTGCCAGTGTCCAAGGCCGACCCGCAGTCGCATAGTTGCCCGTTGCCCGTTGCCTCACGCGGGAACTGCAAGGGTGTTCGTGAAAGTCCAACCGAGTCACAGTTGGCAAACTGCCGCTGGTAATCAGAGAACACCGAATCTGAGTTGAGCAACCGTCGCTCACAACGTTTTCACGGTCCAGCGCTACCCTGAAGGTGTGGACTTCCACCCCTGGACCGTCCCGGTCGACGGCGACGGTGCCGTAACGCCGCCGAGCCTCAGGATCAACGTTCGACCGCCAGGCACGCGTTCATGATCCACGCGTCAACGCGGGCATGGAAACCGAAACGTAAACGGCTGATGCTCGCGGCGTTCGTGCTGGTGCTCCTCTCCCCGGCGTTACGCAACGTCGACAGCTTCCCGCTCTCGACGCAGCCGTTGTACGCAAACGACCGCGCCGCGACGGCACGCCTGGCGACGGTCATCGGTCGCGACGCATCAGGTGCCCCGCTCCGGCTTTCGATGCGCATCGCCGCCGCGACCGACGACCCGCTGATTGCGCAGTCGAGCGTGGCCCGGTCGATTCGCGACGGTCGGGCAACTGAGCTGTGCCGACACGTCGCCAAACGCATCCCTCTGCGGTCACCGATGGTCTCGATCGAGGTCGTGCGGGAGCAGGTTGATGTGATGGCGATGGCCCGGGGAGCGGAGCGTTTCGGGACGTTGAAGGTCGTGGCGCGATGCGACGTGCGCTGAGGCTGTGCGAGTCGGGCTTCCCACGCCTAGTAGTACTCTTCGCGGCGGTCTACGCAGCGATCAGGTTGTCGGCGTTCCGGGGCCTTGCGGACCTTCGTGCGTCGTCATTCGAGCCCGTCGGCATCCTGTGGTTCCTCGGTTCGCCGTTGCCGGATGCCGTGTGGTTCGGTGTGCTCGGTCTTCTGTTCGTCTCGGGCCTCGTCGTGCTCACCGGCCGAGCGGCCAGACCCGCGATGGTGGTCTTCACTCCGTGTGTGCTGGTTGTGACGACGTATCGGAGTTCATGGGGTCAGCTTCTGTGGTTCGAGAACCTGCTCGTGATTCACCTCATCGTTCTAACGGTCGCCGCCGTGACCGGGCCCATCGACGCGATCCGGCCGCCGCCCTGGGCGATGCAATGTTGCGCGGTCGCTACAGTTGTGCTCTACGTGCTGGCCGGACTCGCAAAACTCCGGTACGGCGGTCTCGGCTGGATCAGCGGAGATGTCCTCGCCAATCACATCGGATACTCATCAGCGCGCTTATCAGTGTTCGGTGAGCAACCACCGTTGCTTGCCTCCTTTGCCGTGAACCACCCGGGTGCGCTCACAATCGCCTCCTTTGCGACCGTTACATCGGAACTCGGTGCGCCGCTCGCTCTGCTCGGCCGCCGCCTGGCGATCGTCTGGTCGAGCGTGATGTGGGCGACGCACGTCGGTATCGCGTTGACGATGGCGGTCGTGTTTCCATATCCACTAGTGGGCCTCGCCTTCGTCCCCGTGGTCGCCGTCGCCGGTTGCATGTCACTGCGCCGAACTGGCACGAAATGAACTCGCTCAGCACCAGCGAGCGGTCCGAAAGAAGACGTTGAACGCGACCGACCGAATCCTGAGATCACCCATCGTCCGCCGACTCCCCAATCGCGCAAGAGTCCGAGGAGTCTGCGTCCCGCGCTGATCGCATCGACCCTGAGAAATCTCCGGTCGCGCCGTTTCTGTTACCCGACTGGTCGACTCGGGCCGTGGACGTGCGCTACCTGGTGGCGAGCGTGCGCTCGCCCGAACCGGCCCAGCCAGCCCACAAGGCGATCAAGGCCAACACCGGCACGGCGACCAATGACCCGAGCAGCCCGATCTTGTCGAGCGTGTCGTGCCCGTCGAGATGACCTGCGTGGAAGATGGCATGGGGCACGCCCTGCACGAGCCACGCTACGGCAACGGGCCGCACGTGGCCGCGACGCCAGGCCGTCCAACCCGTGACGATGATCAGCGCCAGGAACAACCCCCCGACATCGCGCACCAGGTGCTCGTTGTAAACATCCCCCCGTCCTGCGACCCAGCCCCGACCAAGCGGGAAGTCATCGAAGAACGACTTCGGGGCAAGCGTCGCCTGCAGCCCGGCGGGAAGCATGAACAAAGCGATCGAACCCAGCGCGATCCGTTCAATTTGTCGACAGTTCATATCTACCTCACCTCTGGTGTGACGGGACTGGTTTTAGACCCGAAACGGTCGCTTTCGATTGTGCATCCCTCAGCCATCGCCATTGGGACGAAGGCTTGTCCGTCGAGCGCCGACGTCGGTGCAGCACAAGGAGTTTCGCGCTCGGATGCCTGCGGGTGTCAATATTGTCCATGGACGGTCGACGCGTCGTTCGCCTGCTGTGGGCAATGGCCATCGCGTGTCCTGTCGCGATCGTGTCGTCGCCCGGAATCGCGAACGCCCCGACCTTCGAGCGGTGCCCGCCGTCGGCGTTCATCACATCTGAGGGTGCCCTGCGTGTCGAACTCGGCCGTCGTCGGATCGCGTTCGCCGGCACGGTCTCATCGATCGACGCAACCACGCTTCGTCGGGAGCTCGCTGAGGTGCTCGACGCAAACGAATCACTCAAGGGCAGCCCGGTGTGCCTCCTGCTGCGGACGGAGAATCGCAAGGCTGACTACGTGACGACGTCGATCCCTGAGGTCGTCGGTGCCCTCAAACGGATATCGGGCAGCGCCGTCATCCGAGCGATGTGGGGAGGAGGCGGGCTGACGGTCGTTGGGTGGATGAAGCGCGATGACAAGGTGACCATCCAGAAGCTTGCTTCAGCGCTGTTCCCTGTCGATGCTGGCCTCGTCGGCCTGTTCGAGGATCTCCCGGCAAAGGTGAGGCTGCGGGTCGAGGGCGTGAACATCTCGTCGAGCAGGGTCCTGCAGATCGAACAGTTTCATCCCAGGGCCGGCTTGATCACGCTGTCGACGACGTCGAAGATTCCCCTTCGGGCCTGCCCTGGGGGATGGCGCGGCCAGACCCCGGCCGCTGCCTGGAAGTCCAAGCAGTGCGTCACGGTGAGCCCGGGCCAGCTGACGGTTCTTCCCGCTTCGCGCAACAACCAGACACATCTGTCGTTGGCGATCAGACCGGCGCGTGGATCTACGGGCACGATCGACGTCGACCTTCGCTACACCGCAGTCGACCCGGCCTTCGAGTGCTACCTCGGCGGCAGCGACCACCTCTGCACGCTGCTCCCACCCCGACTGGCGGCCTGACGCGCCCAGAGCTGGCCTTGGCGACTGCAGGTGACCGTCGCCTCAAGAGCATCTTCAGAACGGTTCCCGACAGACCAAATTGCTGGTTGGGTTTCGGTCCCCCGGTCTTTGCTGGTCGATGGTTCGGCGCGGATCGCGTCCTTGATTTCGGCTACTAGCGACGCCATAGCCATGAGAAAGCGAGAAGCAAGATTGGGGCACAGCTATCGGGCCAATCCAAGCAATGCTCCGCCAGCGAGCAACCCAATCACCGAACATACGGCCCCGACGGCGCGGCCCCAGGCCCGAGCTGCGATCCACCCGGGAACTGCTATGCAAGTCACCACCCCGAGTACAAGTAGGGCGAGATACCAGCTTCGCGGCTCGGAGTCCCGGGGGCGGCCAAACCCGTCACGTTCGAACAACGCTGCAATGAAGCAGCCAATGGCCCCAATAAGACCGAGGACAAGGGCAACACTTGCCACAACGGTGGTCACCGTTTTGTCTGTTGGAGTACGAGGCACGTTACTGGGCACGGATCGAATCGCATGAAGTAAACGTGGACGTGTCCTTGAGAGTTCCGCTGACGCAGAGTTGCGTTGAACCCAGCGTCAGGCCAAGCGCTTCCTGGGGAACATGCACCATGAGATCGGGTCGGCCATCGGCGTTCACGTCTTCGTTGGAGGTTTTGTCAGGGCGAGCAGCATTTGGTCCAGCGGTCAACGATGTGCGATCGATCGCAGTGGTGGCGTCCAAAGTCGGGGTCGACAGCACTGCGATGGGTACAACGCCCTTCGACGTCAGTTGAATCGGGTTCACGTCCGATCCCGGTTTCACGTCGATACCAGTGGTTGCGGTCCGTGCGAAATCGGTAAGTCCACCGTTGTCGGCGACCACTAAAGTGATGTTCAGTTCAGCGAGTTTGTTCCACGGGATTGTCACGCTCCGGCCCTGCAGAACGGTGTCCGTAGTAGGCGTGGCGATGTACCAGTCGTAACCGACGATTGTCCCGTCGGAGTCGGTGGATGCACTTGCATCGAGCGTGAGTCCATCCGAGGCTATGCGGGTCTGGATCCGTGCCTGTGGCCGAACATTTGTTGGGTCGGCTACGTAAGTCGAAACAACGACGGGTTCGCCTGCAGCGGGCACATCGGCACCGAACACTTCAACCACCCAGCTTCCCGCTTCGGGAGACTGCACTTCGATGTGCTCGAATGTTGGTCCGGTGTTGCGGAAGTGATCGGTACTTTGACGTGTGTAGCGTCGTCCGCTGGGCGAGACGAGCGTGGTGATGACGTCGCTGCCCGGCCAACCTGTTACTACGCTCACGAACTGCTTTCCCGAGCCGATGACAAAACTAAATGAGCGAGTTTGATTTGGGAGGACCTGAAGTCTTTGAAATCCGTCGTTCTGCAGCACGGCAAGTACGGCATCCGCCATTGCGTTTTGTCCGGCAACGGTGGGATGCACCCGTCCGCTCGACAGCAAACCGTAAATCCATTCGTTGTTGCCGCTACAGAGCTCATGTCCCGTGAAGCCGGGGTTTGGATTGGCGAACAGAAATCCATTGCGGCGGGCATTGCGTTCAATGATGGTGTTCAGCTCGTCAATTTTTTGGACCATCCATCGCTGGTCCGCCTTCTTCACTCCTTCGCATCGGCCACCCGGCAAGAAGGTGCGGTCGCTACCGTTTGCCGTGTAAAAGCGTGGGTAGCCGACCGCCACTCGTGTCGCTATTGGGGTTTTGGCGCGAATGGTCGAAAAAAGTGTTGCGTATGGTGTGATGTCCGCCGGTGTTGATGCTGTGCCGTCGAGGCGCGCGAATGCCTCTCGCACTGGACGTTGCACTTTGTCATCTCCGTTGCATGTGTTGAACGGCAATAGTTCAAATCCAAGAATGCATTCGGCCAGCACGTCGGCAAACTTGGCGTCGTTGCCGCCGATCGAGAACGTGACGAGGCCAGCGTTGGGTTTGAGATAGTCGTTTTGGGCTAACTCGCCCCAAGTCGCGTTTCGTGGGTTCGAGAAATCCTTCGAGATTGCACCCTGGCAGGCGTGAAACTCAAGTTTAAGACTGAGAGCTTGGGCCACCACCGGGGCAAAGGCTCGTGTCGATCGTTGACAATCGTTTGGTCCGGTGTCCTTGTTGGTTCCAGGAAAGTACGGTGCGTTTCCAAAGCCTGAGGAGTAACTATCGCCGAGGCCGACGTACAACGACTTGTCCAGAACTACGGCGCCAGTCTTGCACTGGTTTGGAACATCTGACACGTAGCCAAAGCGCAAGTTGTCGATAATCACTGCTGAGTCGTAGATGCGGTCACCTTGGTCAAAGATCGAAAGAAAGAGTCGATGAACACCAGGGGTGATGGGTGTCGCTGCGGTCAGTGCAGGGGTTGCCCCATCGAACGTGGTTCCCACCGCCTGGGCTGGGGTCATGCTGGTTGCGCCGGTCGCATTAATGCTGATTTCTTTTCCGGAAGGATCAAATGCGAAGTTGCGTGGTGCGGAAATGGTTGAACCGCTAGTTGTCCACGTTGACTGGTCAAGCTCTGCTATGAAGGCATCGTTGTATGACGAGCCGACGTATTCGGGGTACTCCTCGGAGAAAAAGCGGAAATCAAGGCCGACCAAACAGTTCGCTGTCGCTGGGACATTGAGGTCGATGCGAAGGATCGTGACGTCAAAGTCGGTGTTTCCTCGCACCGTCGGCCCGGCGAGGTTCGTTCCGGTGTTGCCGGCGGTGTTTGGCAGTAGAATGGACGACGGGTTGCCGGTAGACATCAATAGGGCGGTGGAGCCGCCAGTTGGGAAACCTCCAACTCCGCCTACGACCGCTGTGGTAACGGCTCCGGGAGGCGCGCTTAGAAGAGCGGCACCGGTAACAACTCCGGGGGTGTCCACCACCGCTTGAGCAAGGTTGAGGGCGACGTTGGTGGCGGTCAACGATGCGGTTGCTGACGCTCGGTTACCGCTGATTGGGGCGAGACCGATGAGGCCGAGGACGGCGGCGACAGCTACCACCGACCGCCGTGGTGAGAAAATAGTGCGAACCACCGAAACCTCTTCGAATCCATCATTTTGAGATGTCGATACGCTAGCTGAATCGATCGTCAGTTGCCGGTTCGGTGCGGATTCGTTTGCCGTTCGGGCCGTCGGCCCGATCAGCGGCCCGTCGGTCAGATGTTCCAAGGAGCTTGCGCTATCGCAAGTTCGACGTCGGCGGTTGACGCGACCGTTGTTGGATCGCAGAACGACGGAACAATCCGGTTGACACGGATCGAACAGCGCGAAAGCGCTCGTCAGCGGGAATTGAACCCGCTGCACCTTGCCGATATGTGCTGGACGCTCAGACACCCCGGCAGTTTTGGTTGTTATCAACCGACTCGAGTTCAGACACTCCGCTTAATTCCACATGACCGGTGTTGCCCCGCTGGCTCGAAGGTGAGCGGAGCGTCGTCCGCCTGCACAAGGCAGAGGGGCCGTCTTCATGGGCAAACGAAAGGAAATTGCCGCATAAGTATGAGGTCCGACGACCTTTGCTGTCGGTAGCTCTCGGATTCACACCTCAGTAGGGCGTCAGTGCTACTACAGCCAGAGTGGCGCACGTGGCTTGAGCACCCACCTCGTGGTGACGGTCCTGCGGCTGAAGTCAATCCGTCGGTTCACCTACCTCGCCCAGCAACTGGAGGCGATCGGCACGAATCGCAGTTCGCGTTTGCTTGCGGCCATCGGGGCTCAAGTACTCGTTCTGCGTCAACTGGCCGTCGACCGCGACCTCTCGGCCTTTGGTGACGACGTTGGCTTGGGCTGCGGTTCGTGACCACGCTTGGATTTCCATGATCACGCTGCCGACGTAGGTGTCCTTCGTCGTGCGGATGCTGAACACGGTCAACGTGGTTTCACCTGATGTGACTTCACGGTCTTCGTGACCGGGTCGGTCACAGCACCGCCGGTGATGACCTCTCGGTTGATGGCTACTCGGGTGCTGCTCATGGCGGTCTCCTTGGCTGTCGTCCTCTGCCGCTCCTTCTGCAACTGCGTAAGCACCATTCCGAGCGACGTTGAGATGTGTATGGGTTCTGACGCACCAAGCCTTTCTGGTCGTTGGTCTGTGCGCATACAGACACCATTCGCACCGGCGAGCGGACGAACGCAACGAAACATTTCTTCGGCGCTGAGAGCAGTTCGAAAGCGAATAGGTGCCGTGTGGGGATGTCCTCCACGAACCGCCTTCGAAAGGCCTCTCATGCCTGCCGTACTATCCGCACTTGCCGCTGTCTCATCAGTTGTCGCCCAGGTTGACCCGGTCACTCCCTCAAAGGACTTCCCCATGTTCCCAACCCGACAGGTCTACAAGTGTGGTGAGTTCGACGATCTCGGCCCCGCGACGGCGGGTGCCGTCGGTTCGATGGCGGGCTGCCAGTGTTCTTCCTGGACTAACTAACAGCAACGCGTCGCGGGAACCGTTGATTTGGTAGCCGATCGAGTATTCGGCGTTCGCTTCAACAGCAGCGCGTACCACCCCGTGGCTGGCACCGGCCGAGTCGGCTCTGATCAGCAAAGCGACCTCGACGGTGTCGGCGTTGTCACCAAAACCGTGTCCACGCCGAAAACGTTCCGGGAGCCTAGCGATCGCTTGGTCGAGAAGTTCAAGGTGATCGTCGGTGTTGTTCGCACCAGCGTTCCCTGGTCGCAGCATCGCGGCGAGGAGTTCGTTTGTTTCGTCGCACCACACCCCGAACGGATGGAACCCGAACCCACGCTTGTAGGTCGGTGCAGCGTCTTGTTTCTCCGAATAGGCGGTGATCAACCGCGTCGAAGTCCTACGTCACCTGCTTCAAATCGACGTTCGCGGCCGCCCAGACCCGTGCACGTGCAGCGGAAACCGCGACCCGGGATGGTCCGCTGCTCGACCGACAAGATCTTGTCGAGTACCCGCCACGCCGTTGGACGTGACGCCACCGGGCCGAACAGTTTGCTCTGCGCACCCACCATCGCCATGTCCGACAGGCAATCCGCACCGTCAGCAACCGCCACCGCAAGATGCGACACCACCACACCCGGGTCATGAGTATGCCAGCAGATCCCACAGTCGGCCATCGCCCGTGACAACCCAAGTGTCAGCCCGCACCGGTCAGCCAACTCCGACAACAACCCGACACCGGCATGCGACACCAACCCGTGCCCATCCGTAGTCACCCTCACACGCCGAACCGAACGATTACGATGCACCTTCAAGGAGAGCCCCCCAGTTGGAGGAATGTCGATCTAGACAGTCACATCCTCCCAGCCCAGGAGGGCTTTCCCGCGGACACACACACACACACACACACCACCAACACGAACAATCAGGGCTAGGCAGCGAAGCCGTTCTGGGCAAGGTGATCGAACACGAAGTTGGCCACTTCGCAACCGCATCCGTGATCGCACCCGTTGGCGCCAAGGCCGTACTCGCTGTATTTGTCGGCGAATCCCGACCGGGTACTAGGAGTTGGCAGACACGATCGCACCGAGGCGGGAAATTCGTTCCACCTGCTCTTCGGTGGAGTCGCAAAGTGCACGATCGTTGTCCGATGATCGATGCGCGGAAGACGGGTCATCGCATCGTCGATGATGTCGAAAAAGACGTCGAGGCCGAGGTCACCGTTGACGTGAATATGAATCTGCCATCCCGCGTCCCAATACGCGTCGAAGTACCGGCGAAGATCTGCGGGTTCCATGATCCACTCGCCATGATGGTCGGGGTTGGGTTTCCCGTCGGCGTCGAGGTATCCGTCGTGTGCTCAGTTTGCGGCACGTCGTTCCCCTAACGGGGACATATCAAAGCCGAAAATCCTTACCTGCTCGGCATCACCGAGCCTTCCGTGGTCCGACAGCATTGACAGTTTGACAGCATTCACAGGATTGACAGCATTGCGATCATCACCTGATGGCGACATTGACGATTCGAGATCTCGATGACGAACTACGCGCTCGGCTGCGACTGCGCGCCGCCGGCCACGGCCGCTCGATGGAAGCCGAAGTTCGAGCCAGCCTCAGTGAGACACTTGCCAGGCCATCAGGAACCGACCGCCTCGGCACCCGTATCCATCAACGCTTCGCCGATGTCGGTGGACTGGACATCGAGCAACCCAAGCGAACCGAACGACCGCGAGCGGCGAAGCCGCCTGCATGATCGTTCTTGACACGAACGTCGTGTCAGAACTGATGCGCCCAAAGCAGACGCAGCCGTCCTGAACTGCGTAGACCGCCAGATCGCCAACGACCTGTGGCTGACAGCAGTGACGCTGGCCGAGCTGCTGTACGGGATCGGAAGGTTGCCTGACGGCCGACGCAGAGTTGCTCCGGCCACGCACCTCGATGCGATGGTCGCCGAAGACCTCGACCATCGCATCGCTGGCTTCGACGCCACGGCTGCATCGCACTACGCAGACATTGTGGTCGTGCGCGAGCGGGCGGGCGCCCAATCAGCACAGCCGATGCTCAAATCGCTGCTATTTGCCGGAGCCACGGAGCGCAGCTCGCAACCCGCAACGTCGACGACTTCAAGGCGACCGGTGTCAAGATCGCCAACCCTTGGAGCGACACTTAAGGACCGATACGAAGCGTGTCCGTCTCGCCCACATCGAAGTTCGGCGTCACCGAGCGCCCGATCGCACGGTTGCTCGCCGGATACCCCGCAACACAGTGAATTGTTGCTGCGCCGGTGGGGCCGGAGTCGAAAGCGCCGCGTTCGTCCTCGGTCCAGCCATCGAGGGACATGTTCGACGCGTAGATCAGCTTGGCCATGGTGTCGCACCGTCCTGCGAACGCTCGCGTCCTCGAACAACAAGACCCATCGTCGACCAGCCAACCTACGAGGGGCGGGTAAAGGTGACGTGCACCGTGCCGCTCTCGGCAGTCTCGGTCCGGACCTGGAAACCGTCCTCGAACCCGCGAAGGTCGTTCCAAAGGTTGATGCCGCGACCCAGCAGGATGGGCGCGATCGCAACATGCAAGTGGTCAACGAGACCAGCTTTCAGGAACTCCCGCACGGTGCTGATGCCGCCCCCAACTCGCACGTCTTTCCCTCCGGCGACAGCGATGGCCCGAGCGAGCACCTCATGGGCGGTCGTATCAACGAAGTGGAACGTCGTGCCACCGGACATGTCCATAGAGTCGAGCGTGCGGTGGGTGAGGACGAACACCGGCACACGAAACGGGGGTTCGTCACCCCACCAGCCCTTCCAGTTGGGGTCATCGGGGTAGGTGTGGAAGCCGAACATTCCAGCGCCCATGATTTCGGCGCCAACCCCTGCGAAGTACGCCGACGCGTAGCGGTCGTCGACGCCGGTCGTGCCCTCGCCCGAGGTGTCGTGGAAGACCCGCTCGCGGAACGTGCGCGTGGCGGCATAAGCCGCGGTGAGCTTGTTCCAGTCAGGGCCCATCGGGTTGTCCGGCGTGCCGCCTTCCGTCGTGGCGTAACCGTCAAGCGAGATGTTGAGGTCGACTCGTACTCCCATGAGCAGGCTCCCTTCCGGAGAGTTTGTGATCCGCAAGTCCTACAGTAAGCCGTCACCGAGGCCGGCACCGAGACACTGCCCGTCATCTTTCGCTCTCGGCAACCGGGGGCGCTGCAGCCCACAGCCGCGGCTGTCCAGCACCAGGGACGTGCCCGACGAAGTTGTCGCAGCGCTCGAAGCGAACGCGCAACGCACCGGCCAGACGCTCGCCGAATACCTGCGTCGACTCCTCGCCGACCAGCAAGGACCTGCGTTGATACGCGAACAGCTGAACCATTTCGCCGAACGCACTGCCGACTTGGCTGATCCCGAGGTCATGGCAGCCGCATGGCGGTGACCACCTGGCTCATCGACAAATCGGCGCTCAACCGCATCCATGCCGCCAGCGACGAATGGTTGTCACGCATACAACGCGGCCTCGTCAAAATCTCGACCGTCACCTTGCTCGAGATCGGTTTCTCGACCCGCAACGGCGACGATCACCGCGGCACGCTTGGCGAACCGCCCATCTCGTCGATGCCTGTCGAACACATCACACCCGCCATCGAAGCTCGTGCGGCCGAGATCCAGATGCGCCTCGCAGACCGTGGCCAGCACCGCGCCCCTTCGATCGCTGATCTGCTCATCGGGGCGACCGCAGAACTTTCCCGACTCATTGTGCTAGACGTCGACAAGGACTTCGACCTCATCGCCGCTCTTACCGACCAACCCATTGAGCGCCTCGAAGTCTGAGCCGCAGGATATTGCTGACATCAGCTCCGCAACATCCTGAGCAGGCACGACCGCGAAGCAAGCACTGGCTCACGTCGATAGCCATCGGCGGGTTCTGAGTGCCGCCGCTCTCCAAGAAGAAATTCAGCCGTTGCGGCAATAGAGTGACGACATGCGCTTCGGTATCAAGACCGCCCCGATGAACACAACGTGGGACGACATGCTCGCTGTCTGGAAGGAGGCAGATCGGATCGAGCTATTCGAGACGGCCTGGAACTTCGATCACTTCGAGCCGATCTTTTCTGATCGATCCGGTCCATGCCTCGAAGGCTGGACGATGCTCGCGGCGATGGCAGGTCATACGAGCCGCATCCGGCTCGGCTGCCAGGTCTCAGGCATGCCGTACCGTCACCCGTCGGTGCTTGCGAACATGGCTGCGACGGTTGACATCGTCAGTGGGGGCCGGCTGATCGTCGGACTGGGCGCCGGCTGGAATCAGGACGAGTCCGATGCTCTCGGCATCCGCCTACCGCCGATGAAGGAACGATTCGAGCAGTTCGCCGAAGGCGTCGAGATCATCGTCCGCTTGCTGAGCGACAGTGTGACCGATTTCGACGGGAAACACTTCAGGCTGCGGGGAGCCCGATGCGAACCAAAACCCATCCAGCGACCGCATCCACCGATAGCGATCGGTGGCACCGGCGAAAAGAAAACCCTTCGCCTGGTGGCGCAATATGCGCAGCATTGGAACGCCCTGACCCGAGACCAAGCGGAATGGCTGCACAAGAAGGACGTCCTCCTGCAGCATTGCGCCGATGTCGGCCGTGACCCCTCGACCATCGAGTGTTCAGTCAACCTCCGATACAACCCCGAAACCGGCCCAGCAGCACTCGCCGACGACGCCGCACGATGGGCCGACGCAGGCGCTGACATCGGCATCGTGATGTTCACAACACCGCACAGCCCAGAGCCTCTCGCCACAATCGCCGAAGCACTCGCACCCCTCAACGGCCTGTAGCAACCCCGGGGGTCTGAGCTCCGTCCACCTGGGCTACTTGACAAGAATATTTGTCCAAAACGGCGCTGGCTCCCTACGCACGCCTGAGAGCGAGGACGCTGTACCGTGGCCGGGTGCCCACGACGGAACCCTTCGGCGCGTTGCTGCGGCGACTGCGCCTGGCTGCCGGGCTGACGCAGGAACGGCTGGCTGAACGATCCGGAATCAGCGCCACCGGCGTTGCTGCCTTAGAAGCCGGGCGGCGTAAAACCCCACGGCTCAACACCGTCAGCCTTTTGGCCGACGCACTGCAACTCGGTGCTGACCAGCGCACAGCGCTTATCGCCGCCGCCACTCAGCCCGAAGGCGACCCTCTTGCCCTCAGTGCGCACTCTTCAGCGACTACGCCCCAAAGCAGCGCCAGGCCGGTCGCCGAACCGTCTCCGGGTCCGGGTCCCGGGGGATCGTTCGTCGGACGGCAGAACGAACGTCGCACCCTGCACGACGCGTGGTCCCGAAGAGCCAGGGTGGCACTGCTCTTCGGCGAGGCCGGGGTCGGGAAAAGTACGCTCGCCGAGGAATTCGCGGCCGAGCTCGCAGCTCTCCACGTCACGGTGTTTCGCGGGCGCTCCACCCCCGAGCAGCTCGGCGCGTACGAAGCATTCGTGGAACCGGTGCGCAGCGCTCTCGGCCGATTCGACGGCAACGTGCCAACGACCTATCGAGACCTCGGCAGGCTTGTCCCAGGCCTGATCGAAGCTGGTGGCGACGACCTGATTCCGAGCAGGTCAGACCCCGCCGTCGAACGACGCCTGTTGTTCGAGACCGTATGCGCACTGATGGCTTCGACCGGGCCGACCCTGCTGTTGCTCGATGACCTCCACTGGGCGGACCCAGGCACGCTCGCCATGCTGTCGTTCTTGGTGCGGCAGCCAACGCTCACGGATCTCATGATCGTGGGTACGATCCGTTCGACCGATGTGACACCGTCGACAAGCGCAGCACTTGCCGAACTTCGCCGTCACGGCGACATTGTTCGAATCGAGCTCGCCGGGCTCAACCAGTCAGACCTCGCAGACCTCGTATCCACGCTGGCTGGTTCGGCCGTCACCGAGGCGCTGATCGACGCCGTAACCACGGCGACGAACGGCAACCCCCTTTACATCAAGGAGCTCACCGAGCATCTCCTGCAGAGCGGGTTCGACGGACAGCAAAACCACGCGTCCGTCCCCGACGGTATTCGCCACACCATCGAGCTGCGCGTCGCCGACCTCTCCAAGGAAAGCCAGTCCCTGCTGCGGGGCGCGGCGGTGCTCGGTCAGTCGTTCGATCTGCACCTCGCCGGCCAGTTGTCCTCGCTCGACGGCGAAGCACTCCTGGGTGCCGTCGAAGACGCTCTGCTTTCGGGCCTGTTGATCGAGCAGGCCGCGACCATCGCGGCGTTCTCACACGGGCTGGTCGCAGACACCGTGTACGCAGGAACTCCACGACTGCGACGTCTTGCGCTCCATCGCTGCGCAGCAACAGCGCTCGCGGAGCGCGCGCCCGAATCGTCGGCCGAAATCGTCGATGTCGCGCGCCACTGGGCCTTGGTCGCCGAGGCAGACCCGCTGGTGCGAAACACCGCAGCGCAGTGGTCGGTCCGCGCCGGAAACGCAGCTGCATTGTCTGCCGCAGTCGATGAAGCGATCGCATGCTTCGAGCGGGCCGAGTTGCTGTGGGATGGAAAGACCGAACAACGCGCCGACACGCTGGTACGACTCGGGTCAGCGTTGGCATCGACCGGCAAGTTGACTGAGGGCAACACCCATCTTCAGCGTGCACTGGAACTGGCCGACGAGGTCGGCAACGCCGAGGTGTTCGCCCGTGCTGCGCTCGGCTTGTCCGCAAGTGTCCGGTACACGTTCAGCGACCCGGTGCGAATTCTCGAACTGGAAGCGGCGATCAAAAAACTCGGTCCAACCGAAATGGTCCTGCGCCCTGCAGTGCTGGCTACGTTGCGGCGCCAGCTCGGGTTCGTCAACACCGAAGCGGCCGACGAACGGCGCAACGAGGCTGCGGCGCTGGTACTGGAAGCGGTGTCGGCTCCAGACGTCTCCGACGAGCTGGTGATGTCGCTCGGCCGCCTGCGCGACTCACTGGTCGTGGACGATCCCGTGCCGCTCGGGCACCTTGCTCGCAAGATCATTGCGGCTGCCACCGAACGCCAGGACTTTCCTGCTTTGTCGACGGGCTGGTACCGCCAGGCGTGGTCTGCACTGGAACTCGGCGAAGCAGCCAGGTTCCGACACGCAGTGGACGAATATCGCCGCATCGCCGAGCAACTTCGACGCCCCTACGAAATGGCGCTCTCGTCGAACATGATTGCGGCGGTCGCCCAGATCGAAGGTCGATACGACGAGGCCGAAGCTGCCGGGCAGGAGGCCCTGAGGCACGCAGCGATGATCGAGGACGGAAATTTCAGCTGGGTGTACTTCGCCAACTCCGGGCTTCGATCGGTCGACAACGGCTTGGTCGCTCCGACGTTCGACATGATGCACGCGCTCAGGGCGGACTTTGCAGAACTGGCAACGTTCGAGGCTGCCCTTGCGGCCATCGCTGCAGCGGCAGGGGACTTCACGTTCGCGGATCAACTGCTGGACGAACAGATCGGCGACGAGGGCACAACGCTCGCACGCGACTGGTCGTACCTCAGCGCCGAACGCCTACCCGTTCTGGGCATGTTGTCGTGGGCGTGCGGTATGTCCGGTAACACGGTTCACGCGCCCGTCCTTCGAGACTCCCTGCTGAGCCAGGTCGAAATCGGCGTGCGCGTTGTTCGAGTCGCCCCTGTTGGAGCATGGATCGGACCTATCGACCATCACATCGGAGTGCTCAACCGGGTACTCGGCAATCTCGACGAAGCAGAAACGCATCTCCATCGGGCGCTCATTGTGGAAGACGAGATGAACGGTCGGCCCTATCGCGTGCGGACCCTGCTGGAACTTGCCATGGTGGCTGAAGTCCGAAGTGGAATCAGCCCCGGGTCTCGTTCTCAGGCGACCGAGTGGCGCACCAAGGCCGAGGACCTGGCGGCGTCGCTCGGCCTCGAAGCCTTGCTCACTTCCCACCGCTGAGAGTCCACCCTCGGGCGGCGTCGCACGCGGAGACTGGTCACCGCTGGGCAATGTGAGGGTGATGTGAGGGCTGTGTGAGTGGTGGCCGCCCCCCACCAAGCGCATCGTTGCCTCCATGAACGCAGCGATGATCAATACGCAGTTGTTGATGGCATTTGCAATGACCACCGCCGTCATCGTGGTGATCCCCGGACCAAGCGTGATGTTCATCGTGAGCCGGGCCCTGACTGTCGGCCGCCCCGGCGCGCTGGCTGCTGCTGCAGGAAACACCCTCGGCACCACATTTCAGGGAATCCTCGCTTCCTTCGGGCTGGGAACCCTGATTGCTCAGTCGGCCGTGCTTTACACCGTCGTGAAGATGGGTGGGGCGTTGTACCTGGTGATGATCGGCGCCAAAACGTTGGTGCACCGTGAACTGTCGGAGATCGACGAAGGAGCAGATTCTCTTGCCGGGCGTCGACGGATCGCCCGGCAAGGCTTTCTGGTCGGCGCCACGAACCCGAAGATCATCGTGTTCTTCGCAGCCGTGTTGCCACAGTTCGTCGATTCAGGCCGTGGACACGTCGTGGTCCAGATGCTGGTGCTCCTGGCCATCTACTTCGTGCTCTCCCTGATCAGCGACACCTCGTGGAGTTTCGCCGGTGGATCGATTCGCACCTGGGCAGCCGTTTCACCACAGCGGATCGAGCGGCTGATCGGCGCAGGCGGCATGTGCATCATCTGCCTCGGCGTGTTGCTGGCCCTGTCCCACAGCATCGGCTGAGCCCACTCGCTCACGGAGATAGTTCGCAGGGCCGCTCTGGAAGCGACTCGGCGCACGAGAACCGAGCTTCGCACTCCTGCCATGATCAGTCCATGCGCGCGATTCAAGTTGCCTCTTACGGGTCCCCACTCCTCCTGACTGAACTTCCGGCTCCGGTCGCAGGCCCGGATCAAGAAGTCCTCGACGTCGTGTACGCCAGCGTGAACCCCCTCGACATCTGGGTGTCCAGGGGAAACTTCGCTGGGGTCACACCACAGCCGCACACCCCAGGTGTGGAAGGAGTCGGACGCCGAGCCGATGGTTCCGCCGTCATCATCAGCGGCGTCGGCATTGCCAACGCCGGCACCTATGCCCAACAGGTGGTGGTCTCGCCTGCCAACGTCTTCGACGTGCCCGACGGTGTCGATCTCCGCCAGGCGGCCGCCGTCACCGTGGCTGGCATCACCGCATGGATGTGCGTTCACAGCATGGGCGACGTCGGGCCGAACGACGTGGTCCTCGTGCTGGGGGCAACCGGCGGAGTTGGGGCCGTGGCCCTGCAGCTCGCCCGCAACGCTGGCGCAACGGTGATCGGACAGACATCATCACCAGACAAAGCATCCGCCATTGCTGGCGCTGGCGCACGGGCAATCGTCGCTCCGACAGCCGCCGACCTCGCAGCTGCGCTTGAAGGCACAGCGCCCACCCTCGTGGTCGAAGGGCTCGGCGGGGCATTCACCGGAGCCTGCGTCGACCTGGTCGCGCCCGCAGGACGAATCGTCAACTTCGGCACGTCTTCGGACACAGCCGTGTCATTTGATATGCGCACGTTCTATCGGAAGGGAACGCGGCTGCTCGGGTACGGCGGGCTGATACTCACCCCGGCACAACGCACCCAGGCATACGCCTCGCTGTTGGCCGACATCGCCGCCGGACGCCTGAGTGTTCCGATCGACGACGTCCTTCCGCTCGACCAAGCCGGCGAAGCGCACCGCCGCATCCTGGCCAAAGAGGTCACGGGCAAATTGCTGCTCGACCCCAACCTGTGACAAGACCTTCAGCGGCACAAGAGAAGAGGGCGAGCAACGCCTGATCGTCTTACAGTGCAACAATGTCCAAGACATCAGCCGAGCTCCGCGATCAGTTTCGTTCTCTCCACAACGAAGGATGCTTTCTGATCCCGAACCCCTTCGATGTCGGGTCGGCCCGTCTCCTCCAACATCTGGGGTTCCCGGCGCTGGCCACAACCAGTTCGGGTCTCGCTGCCACGTTCGGCCGACCCGACCAGCGGGTGACCCGCGATGAACTCGTCGTTCACGTCGCGTCGATCTGCGCGGCAGTCGACATCCCCGTCAACGTCGACGCCGAAGCCTGCTTCCACGACGAGCCGGGCAGCATCGAACGAACCGTCGACCTTCTCGCAGAAGCAGGTGCCTCGGGGATCTCCATCGAAGACTTCGACCCGGCTTCCGGAGCTATCCTTCCGGAGGACGAAGCCACCGAGCGCGTCCGGAGGGCCGCCCTCGCGTGTCAGCGCCACGGCGTCGTGCTGACAGCACGCTCGGAGCAGGTGCTGTACGGCTCCACCGACCTTGATGGCACCATCGATCGTCTGCGCGCATATCGAAACGCTGGGGCCGAGGTTCTCTATGCGCCCGGACCGATCGAGATCGATACGATCCGTCGCATTGTCGATGAGGCAGGGGGCCCGGTGAACGTGCTCGCCCTTCCCGGCATCCCTCCGGTTGCGGATCTCGCTGCAGCGGGCGCGCGCCGCGTGTCGACCGGCGGCAGTATGGCTTGGGCCGCCTATGGTGGCCTGGTCGCAGCCGCCACCGAACTGCGCGACACAGGTACAACGAACTACCTCGCAGCCGGTGCTCCACGCAGTCTGCGAGCCGCCGCATTCTCCAGCTAGCACGCCGATCCAAAGGTTCGGGTGCTGCCCAATTTTCCTTCCCATCGTCGACGAGACATACGCATAACGGACACACTGCTCGCTGATCCTTCCCGGTGCGACCCGGATACAGGCCAAGATAAGTAGCGTGCTCATCTCACTTCCCCACAGAACACCAGCCAGCACCCGATGAAACAGGTGCGCGTCGGCGTGGTCGGTACCTCGTGGTGGACGGACTCCATGTACCTGCCGGCCCTCGCCGACCACCCGGCAGGCTCGGTGCAAGCGATCTGCGGACGAGACCGACTGACCGCTGAAGCACTTGCGGAGAACTGGGACATTCCGCACGTGTACACCGACTGGCGCAAGATGCTCGCCGACGGCCAGATCGACGCAGTGATCGTGGCAACACCGAACGACACACACCATCCCATCACCATGGACGCCATCAGGCGCGGGATGGCCGTGCTGTGTGAGAAACCGCTCTCACTCGACGCATCACTCGCCTCCGAAATGGTCGCTGCGGCTGAGCAGGCTGACGTGACAACCATGACGCCGTTCACGTATCGATGCATGCCAAGTTTCCGGTGGACCAAGCAGCTCTTCGACGATGGCTACGTCGGTCGGCCCTACCACCTGCATCTGCGCTACTTCACGGGGTATGCCCGCAACGGCGAATACTCATGGCGATTTGATCCATCAGTCTCCGGCGCAGGTGTGGTCGGCGATCTCGGCACACACTGGATCGATATGGCGCGTTGGCTACTGGGCGAGGTGGTCGCCGTCAGCGCCACCATCGACCGATTCGTGGACCGGGCGCCAAGGCCGGACGGCAGCACCTACGACGCCGCCGAAGACTCGGCGCTCATCCAATGCCGATTCGAGAGTGGTGCGCTCGGCGTCCTCCACGCCACCGCGGTCGCATGGGAAGGCACGCCATTCGGGCAGATCCACGAACTTGACCTGCATGGCAGCGGAGGAACTCTGCACACATACAATGACTGGGACACTGTGCAAGAGGTCCGTGGCGTCCGCGCAGGCGAGCGAGGGCCCGCCACCGTGCTGCCCATCCCTCAGGAGATCTGGCAAGGCGTGCGGCGAAACACCGTGCACAACACCTACCGCGATGTGTTCCGTTCGACCGAGGTTCAGGCCCGTGCGTGGCTCTCAGCCGTTGCCGCCGGGACGAAGGTGCAACCTGATCTCGCCACAGGCGCCCGCGTTCAGCTCATCGCCGATGCAGCACTGCAGAGTGCCCGTGAGCACAGCCGCTGGGTCGACACCCCGTCACGCCCGCCGCGGTGAGCCGGGCGTTCTCGGAATCGATGTCCTCTCTTCAGCGGACATTGGTTTTCTCCTTGTTGATGTTGGAAGAAGCTGCGTTGAAGAACGCTAAACCGACCGGAACCGTCGCAGCCGCAGGCTGTTGGAAACAACGAACACGCTGGAGAACGCCATGGTGGCACCTGCGATCAGCGGATTCAGAAAGCCGGCGGCCGCAAGGGGGATCGCTGCCGCGTTGTACGCGAACGCCCAGAACAGGTTCGCCTTGATGGTCGACAGGGTGCGGCGCGACAGACGAATAGCGTCGGCAGCTGCGCGGAGGTCGCCGCGCACCAGTGTGAGATCGGCAGCCTCGATGGCAGCATCGGTGCCGGTTCCCATCGCGATGCCCAAGTCCGCCTGCGCGAGTGCAGCCGCATCGTTGACGCCGTCGCCGACCATGGCCACCACGGACCCGGCGGCCTGCAACCGCTTGATCTGCGCCACCTTTTCGGCTGGCAACACTTCGGCAATGACCTCCGTGATCCCCACGCCGGCGGCCACGGACTGCGCCGTTGCGGTGTTGTCGCCGGTCAGCAGGATCGGCCGCAGGCCGAGCGACTTGAACTGCGCGATGGCCGCAGCGCTCGTCGGTTTCGGCGTGTCAGCAACGACGAACAGGGCGGCAGCGAGCCCGTCAAGAGACGCGACGATGGCCGTGTGGCCCGCCCGGTGCGCTTCAGACAGCGCCGTTGCCAACTCTGGGGGAAGCGACACTCCGCTTGCGGCCAGCAACTGCGGCCGACCAGCGATAGCCTCGATTCCCTCCACCGATCCCTGCACGCCAAGGCCCTCCCGGTTCGAGAATTCCTGGACAGACGGCAGCGTCCCACAACGCTCCTGCGCGGCGAGAGCAATTGCCTTTGCAATGGGGTGTTCCGAGGCGTGTTCCACTGCGCCCACCGTCCGAAGCACTGCGTTCTCGTCGAAACCGTCGGCCGCAATGACCTGCAGCAACGCCATACGGCCGGTGGTGACCGTGCCCGTCTTGTCAAGGACGATCGTGTCGACGCGGCGCGTGGACTCCAGGATTTGCGGGCCCTTGATGACGATGCCCAATTGCGCCGCCCGGCCCGTACCGACCAGGAGCGCAGTCGGGGTGGCCAGGCCTAGCGCGCACGGGCAGGCGATGATCAGCACACTGACTGCCGCTGTGAAAGCCGTCCGGCCGCCAAACCCACGCAGAAGCCAGTACGCAAGCGTGAGTGCAGCGATGCCGATGACCACCGGCACGAATACGGCTGACACCCGGTCTGCCAAGCGCTGAACCGGAGCCTTGCCCGACTGCGCTTCTTCCACGAGGCGGGCCATTTGGGCAAGCGCCGTATCGGCACCGACCCTCGTGGCTCGGACCACTAGACGCCCACCGACGTTGACGGTCGCACCAGTGGCGGAGTCCCCAGGCTGCACTTCGACGGGGACGCTTTCCCCTGTGAGAAGCGACTCGTCGACCGCTGAGGTGCCACTCTCCACCACCCCGTCCGTCGCGATCTTTTCGCCAGGGCGCACCACGAAACGCATGCCGACCACCAGCTGATCGACCGGAACCAACCGCTCGTCACCGTTGGCTTCGAGCACCGTTGCTTCTTTGGCGCCGAGCGAGAGCAACGCTCGGAGCGCAGCGCCCGCCTGACGCTTGGCACGATGCTCGAAGTACCGCCCGGCGAGCAGGAAGACGACCACGGCGGAGGCGACCTCGAGATAGAGGTGCTCCGCGGCGGTGTCCCTGCGCAGCGTGAGCTCGAATCGCATCGTCATACCGGTCATCCCGGCATGACCGATGAACAACGCATACAACGACCATACGTACGCTGACAATGTGCCGACCGAGATGAGCGTGTCCATGGTTGTTGCGCGGTGACGGGCGTTCATCCACGCCGCCCGGTGGAACGGCCAACCACCCCACACCACCACCGGCGACGCAAGCGTGAGCGCCATCCACTGCCAGTTATCGAACTGCAGCGCCGGGACCATTGACACCACTAGCACCGGCAGCGACAGCACCGCAGAGATGACGAGCCGCTGCAACACCGGGTCCATGGACGCACCAGACACATCGGCAAACTCCGGACCAAAACCACCGACGCCAGCAACCGCATCGGACGCAGGGCGGGAAGAGGCTGGGCGGACGACCGAAGCGGAGTATCCCATTGCAGCGACGGCGCTGACCATGTCTTCGGCAGTCAACGCACCGACCGGATAGCTGACCTGCGCCTGTTCAGTTGCGTAGTTCACCGAGGCAATGACACCGTCGAGCTTGTTGAGGCGCTTCTCGATCCGCGCAGCACACGATGCACACGTCATGCCGCCGATATCGAATCTCAACGTGCTGGTCGGGTCATGCTCAGACCTATGGCCGGGCTCATGGCCGGACTCATGGTTGCTTCGAACCGAAACGGATTCGGCTTCAGTTGCCACGTTGTCCATCCTGTGCTCCGGCTTCCAACTTCGTGGAGCCAACATACTCACCTTCGTGCGGTAGACAGGACCTGCGATGGGACAGACACACCACGAATGGCACGCAACAACTCGGTGGAACGCTCAGCTGACCGATCACCTGGACACGGTCACCGTTGCCGCGCCGCTGTCGGCCGATATCGCAGCGCAGACCATCGGCATCGTGCGGCGCTTCGGCTTTGCGATCGTGCAGTCCGAACCGACCCATCTCACCGATTCAGCCATTGCCGCGCGTCGCCTTCAGCTGCTCGCCTTTTCGCGTGCCATGGGTACACCCATCGTGCAGTCGCCGCGTCGCGAACTGGTTGAGGACATCAAAGACTTCTCCGATGTCGACGAACGCGATGACCGCGGCTACCGCTCGGCGGGCGAGTTGAAACCGCACTCCGACCCGCCCACCCTCATCGTGCTGCATTGCGTGCAACCGGCACGCGTCGGCGGAGAGAGCAGCCTGGTCAGCGTTGCCTCCATCGTCGACACGATGATCGCAACGGACCCATCCCTGGTCGACACCCTGTTCGAACCATTCCCCGATTGGCGGATCGACGGTCAGCACGGCCAACCCGGGTCCGGACCGTGCGCCGAACCGCGGCCGGTACTTGCAACCCACAACGAAACACTGAGCTGTGTGTTGTACCGACCCTTCATCGACCTCGCATCCGAAGCCCTCCGAACCCCCTTGGACCCGGAGCAAACCGCTGCCCTCGACGTGTTCGAAGAGTGTTCGTTCGACCCTACGCTGACGCTCAGGTTTTTCCTGCAGCCAGGCCAAACCCTCGTGCTGCACAACCGAGCGGTCCTCCATGCACGGACCGACTACCAGGACTGGCCGGAGTTCGAGCGGCGCCGACATCTTCTCCGGGTCTGGATCGACGCGCCGGCAGCGTTTCCCGTTCACCCGATCCACGCACTGGGAGACTTCTTCGCGCCCGAGTAGCACTCCACTCGGAGGAGCGTTCGGGTTTGTCTCGTCGAACAGCCATGCCAAACTGACCTGATGAAACGAGCATTGGTTCTTGGCGGCGGCGGAGCGGTCGGAGTCGCCTGGGAGGTCGGAGTGCTCGCCGGGCTTGCGTCGGCAGGCTTCGATCTGACCGGTCCGCACGCCCCCGGCAGCAACACGCCAGACCTGATCCTTGGCACCTCGGCAGGTTCAATCGTTGGGGCAATGCTCACAACCCACTCCATCGATCGGTTGATCGACCTGGCAACCAGTCAGAACTCGGCTGCTGTCATCAACGAGGTTATTCCCCTGCTCGACTTCTTGGTGATGGCGGAGACGTTCACTGCTTGGCAGAACATCTCCGATACAAATCCCGGGAACCTCGCCCGTGTGTGCGAGCTGGCGGCCGCAACGAAGTCGATCAGCGAAGACCGATGGGTCGGTTCGATGGCCGAACATGTCGCTCCGGGCTGGCCGGACGACCGGTTCCAGTGCGCATCGGTCGACACTGCAACGGGACGGCGGGCCGTGTGGAGTGCATCGTCGCAGGTCGACGTCGCCCGAGCCGTTGCCTCCAGCTGTTCCGTCCCTGCGGTCTTCCCCGCCGTGACGATCACCTCGAACGGGTCTACCTCGCGCTACACCGATGGCGGAGTGCACTCGGGCACCAGCATCGATCTCGCCGCAGGGCACGATCGCATTCTGGTCCTCGCACCGATCGGGTCGTGGGCCGGCGACTCGCTCGACGCTGCAGCGGCGCTGGGAGTTGCGTCGGAATCAGCAGCGGTTCAGGCCACGGGCAGCACCGTCCACTGCATGTTCACCGACGATGCAACGAACCAGGCGACGTTACTCACCCCACTCGGGCGCATGGACCCCGGAGCGCGTCGACCAGCAGTCGACCACGGCATCCGGCAGGGAAAAGAACTAGCCGCGCGCTTGCACGGCTGGTGGTGATAAAAGCCGGAAGTTCCAACCGGAACTGCGAGTCGCGACCGAATCCCGATAATCCCGATCGTTTTAGTCGGGATTTCGAGGTAGGATCATCATGTGATCCAGCCGGTGCTCAACCACGATGTAGCCAACAGCGGTACCCGGGTCCGAACCCGGGAGCCTTTCTTCGGGTTCCCGCGCACGGTGAACGAAGTTTCTGCTCGCCTTGTTGCTTCGGGCGTGTTCGCGCAAGCCGCCCTGTGGCTGGCAACCCGCAGCCCCATCCTGCTGGCCACGCTCACCTACGGCTTTCTCGCCCGGGTGCTGACCGGCCCGAAGCTCTCGCCCCTGGGTCAGTTCGTCACCCGCGTCGCGACCCCCCGGTTGCCGTTCGCCGAAAAGATCGTTGCAGGCCCGCCGAAGCGGTTCGCCCAACTGATCGGGCTCGTCTGCACTGCAGGGGCTTCGGCATCGTGGATCTTCGGCGTACCGACGCTAAGCCTGGCCATCATCGTGTTGCTCATCGTGGCTGCCTCGCTGGAGGCATTCGCTGGGTATTGCCTCGGTTGCAAGATCTTCGCCTTCGGGATGAAACTCGGCATCGTTCCGCAAGACGTGTGCGAGGAATGCAACAACTTGCAACTGCGTTGGGCCAGTCGGGCCGCTGCCTGACCGACCGGAAGACCCACTTACAGCAGTTCGACGCCCTCCTTTAGGTTCGTCCCGGCTATTCAGTCATCCAACAAGGCCGACTGCACCGCCAGGGCCTGGACGTGTCCTGCAACGTCGTGCACCCTCACCATCGCCACCCCACGCCGAGCAGCGTCGAGATGCGCAGCGATCGACCCCGGGTCGAGGAGGGTCGCATCAGGTTCACCTGACCACTCGCCGACACTGCGCTTGCGGGAGACACCGACCAGCGTCGGCCACGTTGCCTCGACCGGCAGCGACCGCAGCAGGTCTCGGTTGTGCGTAAGGTTCTTCCCGAAGCCGATGCCGGGATCGACGAGAACCGATGGGACCCCCGCCGCAACCGCAATTGCCGAGCGCGCCACCAGGTGAGCCGTTACCTCGGCCACCACATCGGCGTAGCTCGGGCTGATCTGCATCGTCGCCGGCGTGCCCTGCATGTGCATGAGTACCATCGGCACGCCCAAGCCCGCGCACGTTGCAGCCATCTCGGGATCACCGAGCCCGGAAACGTCGTTGACGATATGCGCACCTGCGATGACGGCCTCACGTGCCACGCAAGCTTTGTATGTGTCGATACTGATGAGCACATCGCCGTCGTCGGCTAGTGCCCGGATCACAGGCAGGACCCGCCGCAGTTCCTCACCTGCCGGGACCGGCTTACCGCCCGGACGTGTGGACTCGCCACCCACGTCGATGACCATGGCACCCTCGGCAGCGAGTCGTCTGGCGTGCGCGATAGCTGCTGCGTCTGATGCGAACTGCCCGCCATCGCTGAACGAATCCGGGGTGGTGTTGACGATGCCCATCACGGCGCAACCGGACCAGCGCCGGGACCACGTGTCACCTGTTCGTGCACCGCCTGGAAGCGGTCGCCGCGAACGGATATCGAAGGGAGACGGCACGGGCGACAACGCTAATCGCCCGGCGGCGGGCGGCTACTTCCTCCCGAAGCCGAACAGGTTCTGTGCGACCTTGCGCATCTGGATCTCTTCGGAACCTTCGGTGATGCGGTAGCGGCGGTGATGGCGGTAGATGTGCTCGAATGGCATGTGGCGCGAGTAGCCGACGCCTCCGCAGGTCTGCATCGCACGGTCCGCAGCCTCGCAGGCAAGCCGGTTGCCGCGGTAGTTGCACATGGCGACGAGGTGTGTGACCTCCATGTGGTTCTTCTGGTCGAGCATCGTTGCGGTGTAGCGGATGAGCTGACGCAGCATCGCAGCTTCGGTGTGCAGCTCGACCAGCGGGAACTGGATGCCCTGGTTGGTGGACAGCCGCTTGCCCCAGGTCTGACGCTGATTCGCGTAAGCCACCGCTTCGTTGATGCAGAACTGCGCTGCGCCGAGAGACGACGCTGCCTGACGGATGCGGTTCTCGTGCACGAAGTGCTGCGCGAGGTCCAGGCCATGGTCGACCCGCCCGAACATTGCGTCGCTCCCCACCCGAACATCTTTCAGCGAAACCTCGGCATGGTCAGTGGGCATATTGAATGTCCACCAGAAGAATTCGACCTTGAAGCCCGGGCTGTCCGTCGGGACCAGCAGTGCACTGATGCCGACAGGGTCGCCTGGCTGCCCTGACGTACGGGCGAAGATGATGTCATGGGTGGCGTGATGCAGCCCGCTGTTCCAACGCTTCATGCCATTGATCACCCACTCGTCACCGTCGCGCACGGCAGTGGTCTCGAGATAGGTCGCATCAGAGCCGTGGTTGGGTTCGGTGAGACCGAATGCAAGCCGCCTGGTTCCGTCGAGGAAGCCCGGCATCCAGGTCTTGATCTGCTCGGGCGTACCGAAGTCACGCATCATCAGAACCGTGGGGAAATTGCCGACGATGCTGGACTCGTTCTGCAGGTCGTTGTGGAGGCCGAGCCCCTTTGTTGCGAGGTGCTCACGGATGATCGCCATCTTGAGGTTGCTGGCGTCCCGGCCGCCGAACTCGGCCGGCAGAGCCAATCGCAGCCACCCGGCGGCATCGGCGCGTCGGCGCATCTCACGCAGCAGTGCTTCCCAATCAGCGGTGGGAACGCCTCCGTTCTCGAAGTCCGTACGTGCGTACTCACGCCGATGGTCGAAGAACCGCATGTTGTCATCGGTCTGTTCGAGAGGCTTGATCTCGGCATCGATGAACGAGTCGAGCGCGTCGAGGGTGTCCTGGATGTCCTGCGGGATGGCGAAGTCCATCCCGAGGTTCTAACCGCAGGGCCTACGGGGTTCCAACAGCGCAGGACCTGGACACGGCACGGAAGCGACGGGTCCACTTGACGCGAACCGTTTACTCCGCCGTGGCCGCGTCGAGTTGCTCGACATGGGCGAGCATCTTGCGCAGGAGGCGGGCGAGTTCGAGTTGCTCGGGGCTGGTGAGCCCGAGAGCAACCGCTGCTTCGTGCCGGTTGAACCGCGGGAAGAGCCGTTCGATGATGGTCAGCCCTGCACGCGTCAGGGTGACGAGCACCAACCGCCCGTCGTCGGGGTGACTCGACCGGGTGATCAGCCCCTTGGTCTCGAGCGTGGTCACGATCCCCGTGAGCGTCCCCTTTGACACGCCGCACTCCTCGGCGAGATGGCGGGCCTCCTGCGGACCCCACACCCACAGTACGAACAATGCCGTGAAGCCGGTCCAGCTGAGCCCGTCGAGGCTGAGCACATCGCGTTCCATGTGGTTGCGCACGGCGCTCGCCACCCGGTAGATGTTGGACACTGCCTGCATGGCGACGAAATCGATCTCGTGCATCTCACCGACACGCGCCGCAACCGCGCGTTCACGTTCGTTGAGGCAGTCCTCGCTGGACTGCGGCCGGGTGCTTCGCTTGGGCGCCATTAGCTCAAAGCTAGCGGCGGGTGCTGATGCGGAACGGCAGCGACAGGACCCCGTTAACGAAATTGCTGCGCACCCGGACCGGGTCGCCGCACTGCTCGAGCACGAGATTTCGCCGAACCAACTGCTCCAGCAGGATGCGCACCTCGAGGCGGGCAAGCGGTGCGCCGAGACAATGATGCGGTCCGAATGCTCCGAACGCCACGTGCTCCGGCCGTTGCGGACGTCCGATGTCCAGGCGCAACGGATCGGGAAAAGCTGCCTCGTCGTAGTCGGCAGACGCATACCAGAGCACAAGCCAATCGCCTGCAGTGATCCGCGTTCCTCCGAGCGTCGTGTCGGCGGTCGCTGTTCTGCGCATGTGCAGGACAGGGGTCGCGTAGCGAATGAGCTCTTGCACGGCGGAACCCATCAACTCATCGGGTTGCGCACGTAACCGCTCGAGTTGGGCCGGGTTCTGCGCCAACGCCAGCAAACCGTTGCTGATCGCCGTGCGGGTTGTCTCGTTACCGGCGAACACGAGGAGTTGAAAGAAGTTGCAGTACTCGGCATCGCTGAGCTTGTCACCGTCGATCTCTGCGGTCACCAGCTTCGACACCAGGTCGTCGGCCGGGCACCTGCGGCGTTCCGCGCCGAGCTCACGCCCGAACTCGAACAGTGCATGTGCTGCCGGTGAATTGAACGGCAGCATTTCCAACGGCGTCGTGTTGCCGTAGGCATGCGGGTCGAGCACCCGGTCGGAGGTGCCTTCGACGAGCTGATTCGACAGGTGCACAAGGTAGTCGCCCTGACTCCTTTCGATCCCGAGGATGGACACGATCACCCGGATGGGGAACGGTTCGCTGAGCGCCGTCACCAGGTCGAACTCGCCATTGTCCACGACCTGGTCGAGGAGTTCGTCAAGAATCTGCCGCGTCGCTTCTTCGTAAGCATCCATACGACGAAGAAGGAAAGGCGCTCGTACCAGCGAGCGAAGCCGCGAATGCTGTTCTCCGTCGGTCTCGATGAGGCTGCGTCGCGCGTCCTGCGCTTCAGGGGAAAGCTCCCACAGGTTGACGTGCTGTGTGCTGGTGAAACGATCCGTGTCACGGGTCACCGTGGTGAGATCGGCTCGAGTGGTGACGGCCCAGAATCCACCTCGGCTGTTGTTCCATGGATGCCAATGCACCGGGTCGTGAGCTCGGAGGGTTGCAAAGTCGGCGTGCGGGATGCCGCTCTCGTAGATCTCGGGGCTCGCGATGTCGATCGCTGCCAGTTCGGCCGCGCGTGGGCTCATCGGAGACCAGCAACCCGGCAACGGTTCACGTGTGCTCCAGATAGCGGTTGAGCTCCCACGGCGACACCTCGTTTGGACAGGCGGACATCGGCTCTGCGGCGAGCGCCAGCTCGTTGCGTGCCATCGTGAGGTAGTTCTCGCTGAACTCGGCCCCCAGCTGCCCCGCCAATTCGCTGCCTTCGAACGCTGCGATACCCTCAGCCATGCTGGCTGGGAGCGCTGGTGAAGAGCCAGGGTTGGCGTATGTGTCGCCGACCGACATCGGCTCCAGCCCATGGTTGCACCTGACACCGTCGGCCCCGGCCGCAAGCACACCCGCCACAGCGAGGTAGGCGTTGGCATCTGCACCCGCGCACCTGAACTCGACACGATTCGCGCTGCCTGCGTGCATCGTGAGCCGCGCCATGACGGTCCGATTGTCTGCGCCCCAGTGAACGTGGGTCGGGCAGAACGTATTGGCCACCACGCGCCGGTACCCGTTCGGCGTCGGGATGCCGAGCAACTGCATGGCGCGGGCATGGTGGAGGATGCCGGCGGTCCAGGCGGCCATCACCGTGTTCGGCTCGTCATCTGCATTGCCCGCATCACCCGCATCGCCTGCATCGCCCGCATCACCCGCATCACCCGCATCACGCGCGCCGAACTGATTGACCCCATCCTTGGTAAGGCTGGTGTGGATGTGCATGCCGCTGCCGGACTGCAACGCGTACGGCTTCGGCATGAAACTCGCCCTGGCCCCGTGCGCCACGGCGACCTGTTTGACGATCGTCTTGAACAGCACGGTGTTGTCGGCCGTGGTCACCGGGTCCGCCGGGCCGAAATTGATCTCAAGCTGCCCCGGCCCGTATTCGGCGTTGGAGGACTCCACCGGGATGCCAGCACCCAACAGCCCGGCGCGCATGTCGGCGACCAATGCCTCGACATCGAGCGCGTCCGTGAGCGAGCTGTACTGCACGTGTTGCTGGTAAGGCTGCCAGCCCGGTGTGAACAGGTAGCACTCCAGCTCGGTTGCGACGACCGGCTGAAATCCAAGCGCAGTAACCGCGGCCGCCTGCGCCTTGAGGATGTTGCGCGGGTCAAGCTGATGTGGAGTGCCGTCGTCGTGCAGGGCGTCGGTGAACACGATTGCATATCCCGGCCTATGCGTCAGCACGCGAAACGACGAGAGATCCGGCCGCAGGTGCATGTCGAGATAGCCAGTTCCCATATGGATGGTCGGCGCATCGACGATCTCGCACAGCGGGTCGAAGACGTAGATCGCATCTGCGATGTTGATACCACCCATCGCCACGCTGGACACGAAGCGCTGCGCCGGAACGCGCTTGCCACGCAGGTGGCCATAAGTATCGACGACGGCGACTTCGACCGTATGCACAGCGTGCTCCCGGAGGCGGAGGGCGATGTCGTCGAGGAGCTGGCCTGGATACTGTTCGCCAGCAGCTGACCGGTTCGGGTCGGTGGTCATGGTCTCCTCGTGGCGATGTTGGTCGCCAAGTGGCAGCCGATGCGAAATCTAGATCAGAAGAGCAAAAACACGTCGACCCGGCGACCGGAGACTTGCACTCCTGCGGTTACCGTTCAACCCATGAGCGCGCCCCTGGCCGGGATAACGGTCGTCAGCCTGGAACAAGCAGTGAGCGTGCCGTTCGCTACCCGCCAGATGGCAGACCTTGGCGCCACCGTTCTGAAGATCGAGCGCCCGGACGGGGGCGACTTCGCCCGTCACTACGACGGCAACATCGGCGGTCAGTCGTCGTTCTTCGTCTGGGCCAACCGTGGCAAAACCTCGGTCGCGCTCAACACCAAGGACCTAGCTGATCGAGCCCGGCTCGATTCGCTGATCGCTGGGGCCGACGTATTCCTCCAGAACATGGCCCCCGATGCGGCACGCCGCGCCGGGCTTGACGCCGACACAGTTCGGGCGCGTTTCCCATCGATCATTGCGGGCGAGGTTTCCGGATACGGCGAGGGTGGCCCCCGGTCCTCGGACAAGGCTTACGACCTGGCCATCCAGGCCGAGGCCGGCGTCTTCGACGTCACAGGCGACGGCGCGATGCGGTCAAAGGTGGGGCTGTCCATCGCCGACATCGCTGCGGCGATGTATCTGTTCAGCGGGGTCCTTGCCGCCCTGCTGCGACGCGAGCGTACCGGCGAGGGCGCAACCGTCAAGGTGTCGATGCTCGAGGCCTTAACCGAGTGGATGCAGGCTCCACTGCTCAACGCGAACGCAATCGGCAGCACACCGCTGCGGACGGCCCGACGGCATGCCGCAATCGCCCCATACGGCACGTTCGCGCTGGCCGACGGTTCCGAGATCCTGCTGGCTATCCAGAACAACGCCGAGTTCGCGCGGTTGTGCGAAACGGTGTTGCTCGACGCAACGCTGGCCGACGATCCGCGGTTCGCCACCAACGAAGCGCGCATCAGCAACGTGCAGGCGCTGGAGGGCCTTGTCAGCGGGGCATTCAGCGCAGCAGCACCCGAGGTGATCCGCTCCAGGCTTGGCGCCGCTGCCGTCGCCATCGCCCGAGTGAACACGTTGGCCGACGTCTGGCAGCACGAGCAGCTTCGTGCACGCAACCGGTTCGTGGACACCACGCTACCTGGGGGCAGTGTTGTCGAGACGCTCAGGCTTCCGATCGACATCGATGGCATGCCGTCCCTCCAGGCCGTTGTGCCCGCGTTGGGCGAAGGCCCGACGAACAAGTAAGCGTCAATATGACCAAGTAAGCGTCAATACGACCGGGGCATGCCCATCACGTTCTGGCCCAGGTAGGCAAGAATCAAGTTGTTGTTGATCGGGGCCACTTGGTACAGCCGGGTCTCGCGGAACTTGCGCTCCACGTCGTATTCGGTGGCAAAACCGAACCCACCGTGCGTGTCGAGACATGCGTTTGCTGCAGCCCACGATGCCTCGGAGGCAAGCAGTTTCGACATGTTGGCCTCGGTTCCGCAGGGCTTTCCGGCATCGAACAATGCAGCAGCCTGCTTGCGCATCAGGTCTGCCGCCGCCAGCTGGGCATATGCCTTGGCCAGCGGGAACTGCACACCTTGGTTGGCACCGATCGGACCACCGAACACGTGGCGGGTGTTGGCGTAGTCCACCGCCCTGTCCAGGAAGAAGCGCCCATCACCGATGCACTCGGAGGCGATCAGGATGCGTTCGGCGTTCATGCCGCTCAGGATGTAGCGGAACCCCATCCCTTCTTCACCGATCAGCGCGTCGCCAGGCACGATGACGTCATCGAGGAACACCTCTGTGGTGTTGTGGTTCATCATCGTTTCGATGGGACGGATTGTCACGCCCCCACCGGGTTTGGTGGCGACCCGCAGGTCGATGAGAAACACCGACATGCCGTCGGTCTTCTTCACGACGTCGTCGTACGCCGTCGTTCGTGCCAACACGATCATGAGATCGCTGTACAGCGCACGTGACGTCCAGATCTTCTGTCCGTTGATCCGCCAACCTTCTGCGCAACGCTCGGCCTTGGTGCGGATCCGCGCCGTCTCGGACCCGGCAACAGGTTCGGTCACCCCGAACGCCTGCAGACGCAGAATCCCGTTGGCGATCGCCGGAAGGTATGCGCGCTTTTGTTCTGCCGAGCCGTGCCGCAAGAGCGTTCCCATGATGTACATCTGCGCGTGGCATGCCGCTGGGTTGCCACCTGATGCCGCGATTTCTTCAAGGATCACCGTGGCACCGGCGAGCGAAAGCCCGCCTCCGCCGTACTCCTCGGGGATCAGTGCACCGAGGTAGCCCTGCTTCGTGAGGTCGTCGACGAACTCGGACGGGTAGCGGTTGGGTTCAAGAGACCTCCAATACGCGTTGCCGTACTTGTCGCACAGACGCCGGACCTCGGCCTGAAGCGGCTGGAACTCTTCGCTGATGCCGAAATCCATTTGCACTCCACCTCAACTGGGTTTCTCTTTGATCAAAGCAGACTATGCGGCGCAGCAGAAGCACTCGGAATTCCACCTGATTTGATCGGCGGCCAGGCTCGTACCGCTTCCAACAACGCGACCTCGCGCGGTTCGAAGCGCTGTTTAACCCGATCGGTGACCGGGTACGTACGAAGATGCGCATCGCAGATACGACCTCCGAGGAGCCCACCTTCGGCGTGATCCGACTTCCTCTTCGCATTCCGGCTACGCCCGGGCGGCTCCTCGTGCTCTCTCCCCACCCGGACGACGAAACCCTCGCCGCCGGCGGGCTGCTGCACGACCTGACCTCGATCGGATGGCGCACGATGGTGGTCGTCGCGACCGACGGAGCCGCATCTCATCCGGGTGTCGATGAACTGACGAACGTCAGGGCTGCTGAGTGCACTCACGCATGCGAAGCGCTCGGACTGTCGTGTCCTCCGAAATTTGTCGGGCTGCCGGACGGCCAGCTCGCTCGTCATGTGGCGAACCTCGCTGCGGTTCTCACGCCGATGCTGTTCGAAGCTGATGTGGTTGTTGGACCACGCATGGATGACGGACACAGTGACCACCGCGCCGCGGCGATGGCGCTACGCCTTGCGTTGGGTGCACTTCGCCATCCGCCGCTCAAATGGGATTTCGGAGTCTGGGCGTGGACTCACCTACCCGAACGACAATTGAACTTGGCAAGCGCGCGCGGATTTCAGATGAGTCCTGAGGGTCTGGACGCGAAACGATGCGCGATGAGGGCATACCTCTCTCAAACCACGGACCGATTCGGAAGCGTCGTCCTGGACGCCGGGATGGTCGAGCGGTTCACCGCTCCGATCGAGGTGTTCTGGCCATGAGGGGCGTGACCGCCCGAGAACAACACTTCGACGACCTCTTCGAAACGAACGCTGATCCGTGGGGGTACGCGAGCCTGTGGGACGAGCAACGGCGGCATGCGTTGATGTTGACGATGCTCGATTCTCCCCGCTACAGACGCACGTTCGAGCCTGGATGTGCGAGCGGAGTATTTACCGCACGGTTGGCCGAACGATCAGATGAACTCGTGGCTTGGGACGGGTCACAGAACGCCGTTGAATTGGCTCGCCAACGTGTCGCCGCGCATCCCAACGTGGAAGTGGTCAAGGGGTCGGTGCCCGACGCATGGCCCGATTCGAATTTCGACCTCATCGTGCTTTCGGACTTCCTGTATTACCTGTCGTCCGAAGCCATCGGACATGTTGCATCGCTCGTTTCCCAGTCGCTCGACTCAGGAGGCCTGTTGATGACGTGTCACTGGAGAGGTGTCGCGCACGACTTCAGCACCGCAGGTGGCGACGAGGTTCATCGGGTCCTCCGCTCGCTCTTCGGGGAGCCAACTGCGTTTGCCTATTGCGACAGCCGTCAACTGATCGAGGGGTGGAAGGTATGAAACCTGACGCGTTGGACCCAACGCCCAAGTGGGACGTATGGGTTGTGGTGCCTGCCAACAACGAGGAAGACAACATCGGTTCAGCGCTCCGGGCGATCTCTGCGGCACTGGCCGACGCGTCCGATCGGATCGGACGCTCTTGCACGGTGGTGATCGCTGATCGATGCGTTGACGGAACTGCGCAAGCGGCCAAGGCGGTCTGCCCACCTGGCGAACTGATGGTGACGGCTTCCGTCGCCGGGAACGTCGGAATGGCTCGGGCGATCGGGGTTCGTCACGCACAATCGATGGTGCCACCACGAAACCCCGAACGGACATGGATCGCTAGCACCGACGCAGACACATTGGTGCCGAGAAACTGGTTGACGCTACAACTCGACGCCGCCGACCGAGGGGTGATGGGTGTTGCCGGCATCGTCGACATCGAGTATTTCGACGAACTGCCGACGTCAGCCCGCCACTTCTTCGCCACGTCCTACACAGCGGCCCTTCCTTCGATCGGAGACCATCCTCACGTCCACGCGGCCAACCTCGGCGTCCGCCTCGACGCATATCTTGCTGCCGGTGGATGGAATCCGTTGACCCGCTCCGAGGACCGGGATCTGTGGAATCGGCTCGCCGACACCGGCGCCCGACTCGAGTCTCCAACCAGCCTGAAGGTCATCACCAGCGGACGCTCCGTCGGACGGGTGCCCGGTGGATTCGCAGATTGTCTCAGGGAACAGACGGTGAAGTTCCACGATTATGTCCGTAATGCCAGCCATGCCAGCCATGCCAGCCATGTCAGCCATGCCAGCCATGCCAGCAATGGGGCTTCAGTCAATGGGGCACCAGTCAATGTGTGAGCAGCCCCGAACCGTCGAGGAGTTTCGCACGTGGGCACGGTCCGGGTCTCCGTTACCCCTTCCTGGAGCAGGCAATACTGCGGAGCGATTTCGACTCCTTCGTCAGTCCGCAGCAGCGGACGCAAGCCTTGGACGGCTGGTCGAAGCACACGGAGATGCACTGGCTATCCTCAACGACGCTCACGTCGGGCACGGCCAATCGGCAGCATTGGCCGTATGGGCTTCGGGTGCAACGAGCGACGTCGTGTTGCACCAACTGCAGCGAGGGTACGCCGTGAACGGCACCCGGAAATTCTGCGGAGGAGCGCCGATCGTCGATGCCGCGATCGTCACCACGCACGGGCCTGAAGGTGAACAATTGGTCCTGATTGACCTCCACCTCCCAGGGGTGCAGATCGACACATCGACGTGGAAGACAAGGGCTTTCACAGACGCAGGCATCTCAACGGTTCGCTTCGACGATGTTCGGATCAACGATGAGGACCTCGTCGGACCACCGCAGTGGTATTCGCAGCGCCCGGGTTTCTGGTTCGGGGCTGTCGGAGTTGCAGCCCTGTGGGCCGGCATGGCCGACTCTGTGCTGTCGATGCTCCCCGAGCTCAAACGCCACGACGATCAGCTTTCCGACGCAGCCGAGGGGAGGGCAATAGCTGCCATGTGGGCAGTCTCTGCGCTTCTCGACAAAGCGGCACAGGAGATGGACCGGAAACACCGTGGGCATACAGGGCATACAGGGCATACAGGACATACAGGGCACTCAGGGAATACAGGGCATACATCGTCGTCGGCACAAGCGTTAGGTCTCGCCTGTCGGCAGTGCGTTCGCAGCGAAATTGAGTCGGCGTTGGTTGCTTTCGATCAGGAAGTCGGCCCTGCGGCAACGGCACTCAACCCACAGTTGGCAGTGAAACGGCTGGAGCTATCGCTTGCGCTGGCCCAAAGCCACGGTGCCCGGGATCTCGCCGTTCTGGGGCGAGGAGGAGCAGTGGCGTTCACGGTCATGTAGCCGGACTGGTCGCGACACCATCTGAATGCTGCACTTCGAACAGTTGCTTCTCCAATTCACTTCCCAACCGCTTCAATGCCGATCGAATCCGCGTTTTCACAGTCCCCTCGGGAAGGTTGAGCAGCAGAGCAATGTCGCGATACGTATGTGCGCCGAAGTACGCAAGCTGCAGAATCACGCGCTCTTCGTTGGGAAGACTGTCGACAGCAGAGCGGACCATTTGAGCCTCGGATCGGTTGTCGAGATGATGATCCACCACCTCGGGGCAGAGGAAACTTCGATCTTCGACAACGCGGCCTTCTCGCGTGCAACGGTCTCTCCGAGCGCGGATCAGCTCGACGCACCTTCCGTGGGTCCGTGTCAACAAATTCGCCCGCAGGGTCCCACGCTGCGCAGCAAATCTGTCGGTGCCCTCCCACAAACTGAGGAACACTTCTTCGCAGACATCCTCAGCCACGTCTCGATCCCCAAGCAGTCTGTTGGCGAGCGACAACACTGTTCCACCATGTCGCCGGTAGATCTCGCAGACAGCGCTTTGATCTCGCAGGGTCACTTGGTCCAGCAACTGCACGTCGGTCAGGTCGAGCACGGCCCATTCACTTCAAACTCGATGTGGCCGGTGCTGTTGCGCACCGCTCGACGGTGCGTCATCAAGTCTGACGAGGCTCGGTGCGGCCCGCAACTCGGGGCCGAGCATGGTGACTCCATGGAGCGTGATCGGAAGTGCCAAGGAATCCGAGATGGCCGACATGGACGTGATCGCCGCCAACGTGGATTCGGCGCCCTGGTTGCGATTCACCCCTTCGTCTGTGAGACCGTCGAAACACCCACCGCGCTCATCGACTAGGGCGACGCCTCTCCGATTGCGCCCGAGATACCACTGGTTGGCCACCATGGCCCGGACGCGGTGCCAGTTCGAACCGGTGAGTTTCCACGCGCGGAGGTGGGCCCTGACCAGTGCCGCCGCCTCAAGTGGCTGTTCATCGCCGCTTTCGTCAGCTCCCATGAGCTGAGCAAGCCCGAGATGTCCAGGGAACCGGTAATGATCGCCGCCATCGCACATCGAATCGAGCCACTTCAGGAGCCGGAGACCTGTTTCGACCACACGCTCGTCGCCGAGATACTCGCCGACAGCCAGGAACGTCTCGGGAAACAGCCCGTTGTCGTACCGAAGCGAAGGTTCGAGCCAGGTCCACCCGCCCTGCGAGCAACGCTCGACCGCATCGGTCAGGGCATTGAGGCGCCGCCGGATGTCCTTGTCCTGCGTCAACCAAGGTGCCTCGACCTGGCCCAACAGGGTGTAGGCCAATTGGTGCAGGGAATCGCCGTCCGACGGTTCTTGGAAGAGCCGCCGAAGAACGGGGTCAGCCACCACCGCGAAGTTTCGGTCCGCCGCCACCGAAGCCAGTCCCATCGCTGCTCGGCCGACGTGGTCACCGCGCGATGGGACACCGACCCACGTCCTGTCGAAGGACATGAAATTGAACAGCTGGCTTTGGGTTGAACCCGTGCTTTCAGTATTCGCCATTTCCCATGCAAGCGTCAGGAATGAGACTCCGCGAGCCGCTATTCGACTCCAATCGGCGTCTGCTCGCCGCCTGAACGCAACAGGGACGAGCCGCGCGACGTCGTCGACGCAGTACCCGCTCGAGAGCATCGGCACCACACCAGTTGCGTGCTGGACAATGCCGACGTCGTCGACCAGACACCGAAGGTGGGTAGTAGGAAACGCGGCTTCCAAGGACAGAACAGCACCGGAACCGATCGACCAATCGAGCTCGCCCGGATGGGTTCCGTGCCGACCGCTCTGCTGACGTGACCGAGCCCGATCGATTTCAATCACCGCCAACCGACCGGCGGCTATGACACGAGCATCCGTGAGCGAACGAGCCAACGCGACGGTGGTTTGCCCGATGACGCTCCATTTCACGTCAGCTCCACGATGCAGGGCACACTCGCGTGCAGCGGCGAGCGCCTCGCTATCCAGTGCAAACCGCGTGATCGCCCTCGCAAAGGCCAGCGGGTTGCGGCTGTTGACCACTACACCGGCGCCCGAACAGAGTTGGTCCGACGCATAGAGATACGGGGTGGACACGACCGGACACCCGGCAGCAAGTGCGAAGGTCAAGGCGCCGGACACGATCTGGTCCGGGTTTACGTAAGGCGTGACGAAGAGGTCGGTCGCAGCGAGCAGGTTCGCGATATCGGTCACAGCAAGGAACTTGTCGATGAACCGAACGGTGGAGCCGAGACCGAAGTCCGCCACCAGTTCGTGCAACTGCGATCGATAGCGCTCTCCATGGCGATGCGTCTCGCCCGGATGGCTTCGTCCGGCGATGATGAGCTGCGCGTTCGGGACAGACTCAACGACGGTCCGCATCGACTCGATTGCAAGTTCCAAGCCTTTGCCGGGCGAGAGCAGGCCGAAGGTGGATACCACAAAGCGATCGGCGACATCGAACGCTGCTCGTGCCTCGACACGACAGCTTTCGTAGAGCTCGTTGGGGGCTCCGTGGGGAATGAGGTGCAGTTTGCCGCGCTCGACGAGACGCTGGCCGATCAGCAAGTCTTCGGCGACACCGCTGAACACGGTCACGGCGTCTGCGAGCCGACAGGCGTCTGCCAGCACCGACCTCTGATGAAGGCTGAATGATGGGACCACCGTGTGCAATGTGAGGATGACCGGGACGGTCAAGGCGGCCATGAACCGAAGCAGGTACTCACCATCCTCTCCTCCGAAGATCCCGAACTCGTGCTCGACGATGACGACGTCGCACTGTTCGTTGGCGCGGGCAGCGCCGGCCAAGTAAGCCGAGGGTGCGTCGGCCTCTATCACGATCTGGACAGCCGCTCCGGGGAGATCCTGCTGCGCGGGATCGACCATCGCGATGATGACCACCTCGGCTCCCTCGCTCGTTCCGAGGATCGCCTGCTCGAGGTCAGCTGCGAAGGTTGCGAGACCACAGGCTCGGGGGGCGTAGGTCGAACAGATTCCAATTCGAAATGGTGTTTTCACGGTTGATCCTTGCGTGGACGTTCGATGTTGCCGATCGGATGGGGTCTCTGCCGGTGTCCCGGCGGCTGATCGATGTCATACCGGCGGATGTCATACCGGCGGTCTGGTTCGAGCGCTTCATCACGCCGCTGACTGACTGTCGGTACCCAATCGACTGCCCCGCCAAACCATCTTCGGGTGCGTACATGTCAGTGGCACCCGACGCATCGGGCCCCGTCGACACGTTCGTCGCGGGACCCGAATGGTGGACACTGAGGCGGGCTTCACCCGCAGCGAGGGCTACCTCGCAGCGTGGGCGGCACCTTGCATCTTCACGATGTCGACCTCAGCCGATCGAATCTCCATGACCTGCTCGTCAAGCACCCTGCGCAGTGCAGGCGAAATCTCTTGACTCAACGCGTCTTCGTATACGCCGATCGCATGGCTCTCGCCTCCCGCTGCCGCTTCAAGGACACCGCTCGGATCAGGTCCCGACAACACGTCCTTCAGCGTCATCCAGCCGCGATGCACCATCGCTGCGACTGAGCCGTCATCGTCGAAGTCATCGCCGTCATCGCCGTCGTTCACAGCCAACGTTTCCAGCTGATGGTGAAACGAGCTTCGTTGCTCGCCGTAACGAGCGAAGACACCGGCCAGTTCGGCCGAATCGGACTCGGCGAGTTTTTCGGCACCCTTCAGATAGCCGTCTCGGCCGTCGGCCAAAGTCGCCAGGACCTTCTTCGTGACATTTTTATCAACAGACATTGTGCACCTCGGGGTGTAGAGAATGGACCTTCGTCACTTCCCGAATCACGCACGTTTGAAACATGGAGCAGCTGAAACATGGAGCTGCAGTCACCCTGGCCTACCGTTCGAACGCTGCGGTCGTGGAGTTCACGGGCTGGTACCGCGCGCACAGCAAGATGATGTCGTCCGTCGGCCCATTGGGCCCAAGCATGTCTTCGGTGACGAGGTTCATGAACTCTGGCAACTGAGTCGACCTGTGTCGGAGAGCCGACCGCTTCAACCGTGCCAACCCATCGTCTATCGATTCGCTGCGACGTTCCACGAGGCCGTCCGAGTAGAGAATCACTGAACTTCCCGGAGGAATTGGGCAACGATGCGTTGTGTGGCTCCGAACCTCCAAACCAAGCGGAGTGACCAGTGCCTCGTTCAACCACTGCGCTTCACCGTTCGGCAGCAGCAGAAGTGGCGGGAGGTGGCCAGCAAGGCTGTACACAAGCGACGCGGCGACGGTATCGATAACCACACACGCTGCTGTCGCGAAGTCGACGGAATTGATACGCGCGCAGTGACCATACGCGTCGAGGACCGAGTCGGAGCAGGGTTCGATCAGTGGCGCAAGGGCGCTGACACCGCTGCGCAGCCGACCCATGCTTGTGGTCGCCGCAAGGTCATGTCCCGCGACATCACCCACGACAAGGCCGACATACCTACCTGACCACTCAAAGCTGTCGTACCAATCTCCTCCGACGGACATCAGATCTGCTGCTGCGCTGTAGTGGGCTGCCAGTGTCAGCGAGAGGTTCGCAACCAAGGAATATGGGAGCAGCGATTCTTGTAGCTTCAGCGCAATCTCGTGTTCGCGACGCGCTGCCTCTATGAGCCGTTCATGGAGCACCACCCGTTCGGCCACCAGACCAGCCTGCCGAGTGATGGCAACCAACAGGTCGAGGTTCGGACCGGAAGCCCAGTCGTGCTGGCTGGACCCGACCACCAGCGCTCCGATCGGTGCACCGTGGGAGTCGTTGAGCGGCACCGAGGTAATTGTTTCGATCAAATACTTGTCGATATCGACACCGGGGTACTCGGCTGTGATGTTGTTGCGGCCTGTCACCACCAATGACCGGTTTTGTCGAATTGCAGCCGTGCCAGGAAGATTCTCATCCAGACCGATACCTTGAAACTTGTGCACGGCGTCTTGGTCGGCTGCTTCGGTGGCGATGATCTCGAGCTTTCCATCAACAAGAAAGTTCACCGCTGCGATTTCGATCTGCAGCGACCTTCTGAGGCTTTGGAGAAGAGCCTCGGCCAGTTCCGAACGCGATCTGACGGTCGAGAATCGTGAAGCCGTCAGCTGGAGCAGTTCGACTCTCTCGCGGGTTTGCCGCTCGGCTTCCAGTGCACCGCGCAGCGCCAAATCATCAACGTGGCGCTGAGTGTCGTCTTTGAAGACGAGCACAAATCGCCCGTGCGGCTCGACCGGGACGGCGAAGACATCGAACCACCTCCCCATGGCCTCGGACCCCTCGGAAAAACGCAGCGTCTCTCGTCCGAGCCCGACACGGGCGTACGTCTTGATCCAATGGGCTTCCAAGTCGGGCACCAACTCCAATGCCGTCTTGCCAACCGGGTCGAGAAGGCCGGTCATCTCGGAGAACACAGCATTGACCTCCAGAAAGCGGTAGTTGGTGGCTGTTCCGTCTCCGTCGACGATTAATTCGGCAACGCAAAACCCTTGGTCGATCTGCTCGAAGACGGCCCGAAGGGACTGCTGATCAAATGGCATCGGTGGAGCCGAACACGGTGGCTGTCGGAACAAGTCCGCACCCGTTTTGCAGACCGAACACGTTCATCGACCCGAACCATACGGCAAGAACCACGCTCTTGGGGAAAGACTCTGGCCAAGGCGGGCCTGAGTGGTCCCGAACACAACGGTTCGCCGTCGGGGCCGGCAATCGTCACGTGGCAAATGACACGGTAAACCGGGCAAACGCGCTTCGCGACGTTCCAGAGCGATTAGTGGTTACTGTTCTCCATGTGAGATCACACGCGGAACCCGCTCGGACAACTTGCAAGTGATCGTCTGACGCGTGAACCGATTCGGCCGATCGTTCGCCTCACAGGTCTCGTCCATCCGACCCGCCCGGTCGTGGGTCATGGAGGTCGCTGGCCAGGGATGGCCGCAGAACATCCAGCGCGTCGCTGACATCGGACTCGTCACGAGCGAGTTGGTGACGAACGCGACCGAGCATGGAAACGGCGCCGACCTTGCGATTGCGATCGACACCTCAGAGCGTCATCTCACGCTGACTGTCACCTCAGGCCGAAAGCAGACTTTCCCGGTGGTGTCGGATCCCAGCCCTGACAGCTCGGCCGGACGCGGGCTGCACATCGTGTCGAACCTGTCACAGTCTTTCGCTGTCGAATCAGACACTGGGTTCGTTCGAGTTTCCGTCGGTTTCGAAATGGCAGACGAGCAATCTGGGGCTAGCTTCAAGGGAATGGGATCGCCAGAAACGCTCACCATCGGGTCTCAAGACGGAACGCTGGCATTGTCTGGAGAGATCGACGCGTCCAGCGCGGCGCTCTGTCAAGCAGCGCTTGAGGCAATGCAACCGACCGATGGACAGGCGTTGGTCGATGTCTCCGGTATCACCTTCATCGACTCCACGGGCCTTCGCGTGTTCGTGAAGGCCCATCAACGAGCCGAATCTGGGTCGGTGAAGCTTGTTCTTCTCAACGCTTCACCGACTGTGTTGCGGTTGATGGAGATCACCGGCCTCATCGATTACTTGCACTTTGCGACTTCCTGAACCGTCAGCTCCGTGCCTATAACCGAGAAGCCGAGTTCAACTCTGAGCCACACTCGTGCCGGTCAACGAACTTCGTCCCCTGGCTGAGCGGCCGCCGTTCCAAGGTACGCATCAATCACATGTTGGTTCCGCTGCACCTCGGCAGGGGTTCCTTCGGCGATAACCCGGCCCTGGTCAAGCACGGTGATGCGGTCGCAGATGGTGGTGATGAAGCCAAGGTCGTGGTCGATCACCAACACGCCGGCGCCGACGGCTGCGGCAATCCGCCGCACGTGGTTCACCATTTCCAACGACTCGGTCTCGCTCATCCCGGAGGTCGGTTCATCGAGCAGCAGGAACGCCGGTCGCAGCGCAGCGGCACGCGCGATCTCCAGCCGCCGCTGGTTGCCGTAGTCCAGCGTCGAGGCCCGACGATCCGCCATGTCGCCAAGCCCGGAGAGGCGCAGCAACTCCTCGACGCCAGGTCCACCGCCACGCGACGCTCGGTATTTCGCAGCGACCAGGTCCGCGATGGCGATGTTCTCACGCACAGCTAAGGACCCGAACACGCGAAGGTTCTGAAACGTACGGGCGATTCCCTGCCGGGCCCTCTTGTGCGGAGGGCCAACGACTTCGGTGTCACCCAACACGACGCAGCCCGTGGTCGGCTGATAGATGCCGGTCAGCAGATTGACAACGGTTGTCTTGCCCGCCCCGTTCGGCCCGATGAGCCCGTGGATCGATCCCGGGGCTACCTCGAAGGACACGCCGTCGACGGCGGTGAAACCGCCGAACGTGACACCCAGGTCGGTCGTCACGAGCCGCAACCCGCTCGGTGCTGCAATGACATCAGCCGAAGTCGCCGACGGCACCGCGGACAATCGTCGGGTGAACCGACGCATGAACCGGTGCATGAACTTGTGCAACAGCTCGCCGGCGTCGAATTCACCCAAGAGCCCAGACGATCGGACCAACAGCACCGCCAGCAGTGCAGCTGCCAGGAACAGGTCGGGGAACCCGTCGACCTTCGGCCAGGTGAAACCGAGGAAGTGAGGACCGTCGCCCAGGAACCGGGTGAACTCTTTGCCGGCCGTGATGAACACCGTGCCGAATATGGCGCCGGTGACCGTTCTCATGCCACCGACCACCAACATCGCCAGGATGAGGATGGTCGGCTCAAACGCGAACTGCCGTGGACCAAGCGACCCGAGCGATTGGGTCTGCAAGATTCCGCCCAAGCCCACAACCGCACCGCTCACGACAAACGCGATCAGACGAGGGCGGAAGACATCGATGCCCATCGCCGCCGCAGCCAGTTCGTCTTCCCGGGTCGCAACGGCCAACCGGCCGCTGCGCGAGTGACGGAACCAGACAGCAACGACGATCGCGAGTACCGCGCCCGCAACCGGCCACGAGGCTCCTGAGAGGCGCGGGATGCTGCTCAATCCGCCCGTGCCGTTCGTTAGGTCCTTCCAATTGTTTGCAACCTGCAGCACGACGAAAAGCAACGCGAGGGTGATCATGGTGGCCGCCAGACCCGAGGTGCGAGCGACGACGAGTCCGAGAAGTGCAGCAACCAGTGTCGCGACGGCAATGCCGATGATGGCAGCCAGCCGCGGATCGACAACGATCTCACGGATGCCGAACGGAGCCTTGGCGGTGAGAATGACACTCTTGCGTGCGAGCGGGATGGACAGCAGAGCCATCACATACGCGGCGATCGAAGCCAGGCCCAGATGACCGAAAGACAGCACGCCTGTGTTGCCGACGAACACGTGGAATCCAATGACCATCACCATGTTTGTCAGCAGCGTGGCAACGAGCGCATCTCGCGACGACCCTCCTCCGGCGGCGTAGGCGAACCCGCCCAGCACGACACCCGCAAGCACTGCCAAGTTCGCAACGAGCGACGCCACAGCCTGCGGGCCTGCTGTTCCCAGGAGAGCGCGGTGGCGTTCCATCATCACACGCGCTCTGCAGTTGTCACCGTGAACAGACCCTGGGGCCGAACCACGAACAGCACAGCGATGGCCACGAACACGAACGCGTCGGACAGCCCTTCGATGCCCGACGGGAGCGCTGTCCGGACGAACACCTCGACCACGCCGAGCGCCAACCCGCCGATCACGGCACCCTTCAAGCTGCCGAGTCCACCGATGATCGCAGCGATGACCGCCTTGAGCAGCGGATCAGCTCCCATTCGCGGATCTGCAGAACCGCGCCGCAACAGGTACAGGCTTCCCCCGACTCCGGCGAGCAGGCCGGCGAACGCGAACGCACCGGAAATCACTCGGTTCGCCTTCACACCCATCAGCCGGGCCGCATCGAAGTCTTCTGCAGATGCACGTAGCGAGATGCCGAACAGGGTGTTGCGCAGTATCCAGCCGGTGGAGGCGAACGCCAGGACGGCAACAACTATCGAGATCACATCCCACCACTCGACCGTGAGACCACCGACCTCGAATGTCTTGAACGCGATGTCAGGCGCGGCGAACGTCCGTTGTTTGCTCCCCAACCAAATGCGCCATACGGAGTGGGACAGGATCTCGATCGCGAACGATGTCAGCAGGAGCGTGAACGGGCTGGCGTTGCGGACACGCCGGAACGCCACCAGTTCGATGGCCATCGACAGCAGGACTGCCGCCGCAATCGCTGCGGGTACGACAACGATCCACGCGACTTCGCGTTCACGCAGGAAATACATCACGTAAGCACCAACGGTAAGCAGTTCGCCGTGCGCGAAGTTGACGAGGTGCATCACCCCGAACAGCATCGACACACCGATGGCGAGCAGCGCATACGTGGCCCCGACACCCAGACCGTCGATCAGGTTCTGGATGACCGACATCAGACGTTGCCCACGTAACTGGCGAACAGATCGCCGTGGGACAACAGGTCAGCGCCCGTCCCTTCAGCAACGATCGACCCGGTACGCAGCACGTACCCGCGATCTGCGATACCCAGTACACGTTGCGCTTGCTGCTCGACCACAAGAACGGTTCGGCCGTTCGCCTTGAGGCTGACCAGCAGGTCGAAAATAACATCGACCATGGTGGGAGCCAGCCCGAGGCACGGCTCATCGAGCAGCAACACCTTTGGGTCACTCATCAACGCACGTGCGACGGCGAGCTGCTGAGCCTGTCCGCCCGACAGGTACCCGGCCGACACATCCCACTTCTCACGCAGGATCGGAAACAGCGAGGCCATCTCGTCGAGCCGATCGGAACGGAACCGTTTCGGCTGAGTCACCGAGGCCAGCAGCAGGTTGTCCTTGACCGAAAGGTCTTTGAAGATCCGGCGTCGCTCCGGCACAAGCGCGAGGCCAGAGGCGACCAACGACGCCGGGTCACGTCCTGTGACATCGACACCGTTGAACACGACCCGGCCCGACGCAGGACGCAGCAGACCGACGACGGTCGACAACAGTGTGGTCTTACCGGCCCCGTTGGGGCCTACCAACGCAACCAGTTCACCCTGTCCGACGTGAAGCGAGGCGTCGCGCAGAGCCGTGAGCGCGCCGTACTTTGTGGTGAGGTTCTCGACCGCCAGCACGGCAGCGTCAGCTCTTGTCCCGGGCCTGCGTCGGTGGCCGACGGATCAGCCAGCGACAACCTTGGGACTGAATGCAGTTTCGAGAGCGGGCTTGCCGTCCTTGACCGTCAGAATGGTCACCTTGCGGTTCGGCGTTCCTGCGGTACCCGCGTAGGACACTTCACCGGTGGTGAACGTGCCGGTGAGGGTGCTGATGGTTTCGATCAGCTTCTTGCCTTCGGTTGTGCACGCATCGGTGGCTGCCTTGATTGCGATCTGCGTGGCGTCTGCGCCGAGCGCTCCGAACGCCACGGTCTCGATCTTTTCGCCGCCCGAAGCTGCGTAATCATCGAGGAACTTCTGCACGCCGTTGTCGGCAGACGGGAAGGTGTGCGTGGTGAAGTAGACACCTTCTGCGTCGGCACCAATCGACCAGATGAGGCTTGCGTCGAACCCGTCAGCAGAAATGACCGTCGACTTCACGCCGGCCTGGCGCAGCTGCTTCAGGAAAACACCGGCCTCGGGCAGGAAGAACGACGAGTAGATGGCGTCAGGTTGAGGCGACATGGCCTTGATCTCGTTGACCTGCGAGGAGAAGTCGGTCTGGCCGAACTTGAACGCAAGGTCTTTCTCGACCTTGCCGCCTGCTTTCTCGAAGACCTCTTTGAATGCGGCCTGTGGGATGTTGAAGTACGGGATCTCGTTGGAGGACAGCATCACCGCTGACTTCAGCCCCTTCGAGGTGGCGAACTCAGCTGCTGCTGAACCCTGTACCTTGTCGTTGAACGACACCAGGAACGAACCACGGGCGGGGTCAGGAAGCACCGTCTCGGTGGAGCCGACGAACAGCACCGGCACGTCGCCCTTGGTGATTTCCAGGATCGGGTTGCCGTAGTCGGAGAACGGAGGACCGAGAATGATGTCTGCGCCGTTATCGATGAGCTCCTGTACCGCACGCTGCGCTGCGGGGTAATCCGCCGGGTCCGCGCTGATCTGCTTCACCTCGTACTCGACCGGTTTGCCACCCACACCACCCGCGGCGTTGACTCCGTCGATGATGAATTTGGCAGCTGCTGATGCAGGCTTGTCCGAGATGGCACCCAGGTTGAAGTCGGCGGCGAACGCGATGCGCAGCGGTTCCTCGAGTTGGCAGTCGCCAGCAGCGGCAGCAACGGCAGCGGTCGTGTCAGCAGCGGCAGCAACGGCAGCGGTCGTGTCCGGAGCGTCAGCCGCCGTTGTGTCGGTCGACGTGGACGAGCTTCCCCCGCAGGCGGAGACGAGGATCGCCGCAACTGCGGTGGCGGCAAGCAAACGTGCAGGTTTCATTGGTCTCTCCTGGGTGGCTGTTGATCCAACATACAAATCGGCGGTGGAGGCCAGCCGATCTTCGAGATCAATCGTTTGGTACCGTACCAATGTTTCCGGACAGTTGCCCGTCGGCGCGGGATATCGTTTCGTTCGTGACCGAACGAACCCGACGCCCCCTGATCGCGATGAGTGGTCGGCGCTGGAAGGGCGCCGACATCGGCGGGCTCCCGGACAACTTCACCGAGGTGCCGTTCGACCTTCATTGCGGGTCGTATGCCGATGCAGTTCACGCTGCCGGCGGAACCCCTGTCTTCATGCCCTGCACCATGGCGGCGCTCGATGTTCTTGACCACGTCGACGCACTGGTTCTCACCGGCGGCTCCGACGTGTCGCCCGCCCGCTACGGCGAAGACCCCCACCCGGCCGTCTACGGCGTCGACGATCATCGCGACGATGTCGAGATTGCGCTGGTCCACGCTGCCATCCAACGGGGCATGCCCATCCTTGCGATTTGCCGCGGCATGCAGGTCCTCAACGTTGCGACAGGCGGGTCGCTGCTGCAGCACCTTGAGCCTGGCGACGGCGACCACCACGCGGCGTGGGACGTCGATCCCGGCGCGCTGGTCCACGAGGTGCATTTTGCAACAGGCTCCATCGCAGCCGGTGCCTTTGGTCCGGCGTGCCAGGTGAACTCGCTGCACCATCAGGCGCTCGGTCGTCTGGGCACGGGGGTCGTCGCCACCGGCCACTCCGCCGACGGAACCATCGAAGCAGCAGAGATACCCGGGCACGACGTGCTCGCGGTGCAATGGCATCCGGAGTTGGTGCACGCGCATCCCGACCCATCGTTTGCGTGGCTGGTTAGCACTGCGACTCGCAGCGGCTGACCCTTCCTCGCCGCTTGCATCTCGTTTGGTACCAAACGAGAATGAGGTCATGAGCGGCCCACACCCGAGCGCAGACCTGGTCAACGGGCTCGGCCCGATCGACGCCGATCTGTCGGACCCCGATGCGTTCACCGCCGGCGTCCCGCATGCCACGTTCCGGCACCTGCGCGACCATGACCCGGTCCATTGGACGCCCGAATCAGACGGTGGGCGGGGCTTCTGGTCGGTGACGCGCTACGACGATCTGCTGGCTGTCAGCCGCGACCCAGAGACGTTCAGCGCAGCACACGGCATACGAATAGAAGATATGACCACAGACGAAGCTGCGGCGCGCAGCACCATGATGGAGACCGACGCTCCGGAGCACACCCGGTTCCGCCGGCTTGTCAGCAAGCCGTTCAACCGTCGTGAAGTCTGGACGTACGAGGTCGGGCTGCGGGCCATTGCAAAGGCGGTCGTCGACCGCATGGCAACGACCACCTCGTTCGATTTCGTCGGCGAGATCGCACGCGAACTACCCATGCGTATGCTCGGCCAACTCCTGGGTGTTGACCAGGCAGACGGACCGTGGCTCGTTGAACGAGGCGACATGCTGCTGGGCAACACCGACCCCGACTACACCGCGCACCCCGTCGGCCTGGTGGACACCGACGAGTTCCGCTTGATGCCGTTCCGCTCCCCCGCCGGATACGAACTGTTCAAGTACGCCGAAGAGCAGGCCCGCATGCGGCGCGCTGCGCCGACCGACGACGTGATCAGCGACCTGTTGGGCCGACCACCGGTCGGCGAACCGCTCACCGACCTGGAGTTCAAGAACTTCTTCACGCTGCTGGTCGCTGCGGGCAACGACACCACGCGCTACACCATGGCTGCGGGGCTGAAGGCGCTCGTGGAGCGGCCCGAGCAGCTTGCGGAACTCCGTGATTCGATCGGCTCCAACCCGAAGCTCATGGACTCGGCGGTCGAAGAAATCCTCCGCTGGGGAACCGTCACCATGCACTTCCGGCGCACCGCTACCCGCGATGTCGAGATGCACGGCCGCACCATCCGGGGTGGCGACAAAGTAGTGATCTGGTTCATGGGTGCTGACTACGACGAGCGTCAATTCCCGGACCCCTATCGGTTCGATATCCACCGCTTCCCCAACGACCATTGCGCGTTCGGGCGGCTGTCGCCGCACCTGTGTCTCGGGGCGCACCTGGCGCGGCTGGAGATCCGTGTCCTGCTCGATGAACTCCTCCCTCGACTGAGCGAAATCGTCATCACCGGCCCCATGCCACGGCTGCGGTCTAATTTCATCGCCGGGATCAAGCAGATCCCCGTCACCGTCACCTGGGCCTGAGGAACTGTTGCCATGACCGCCACCCCGTACCGCCGCATCCGTCCCATCTTCGCCGACCAGCTCGGGATCCCACGGTCGAAGTACCTGCCAACGTCAACCATGGGGCCAGGCAGTGCGCACGCCACCGGCCACTGCGTCACGCTGATCTCGCAGCACTACGACTTCTCGATGACCCCGGAGACGCCCAGCGCGCAGTTCGAAACCGGCATGCCAGATATGGAATCGCGGTTCGACCTGGCCGATGTCCGGCCAGGCTGGGACGACGGGGTGGGCGTTGTCACCACCGACCTCTGGTACCACGATGCGCTCGTGGAATGGATTCCTCGGACCATCTTGCGGCGCGCCGTTGAACGATGGCAGTCCATCGGCCTGGAGCCATATGTGGGCATAGAGTTCGAGGCGTATCTGATGCAGCCGGACGCGGGGGCACCCGGTGGGTTCAGCCCGATCAGCGCTCCAGGCGGTTTCACCTACGGCGTCGGGGCGATGCTCGACCCCACCGGCGTCATCGACGACGTGATGGACACCGCTGACCGTTGCGGCATCCCGCTGGAAAGCATCAACTCGGAATACGACACACCCCAGTGGGAACTGACGCTGCGATACACCGACGCGCGGCGCGCGGCCGACGATGCGTTTCTCCTGAGAACGATGGCGCAGGAGGTGGCCCGTAAGCGTGGTTACCACCTCACGTTCATCGGTAAGCCGATCTCGACGAAGTCCGGGAGCGGACTGCATGTGAACGTCAGCGCGCGTACCACTACCAAGGGCAAGTCGCGAAACGCCTTCGCCGATGCGAAGGCCGCCGACGGGTTGTCGGCCACGGCGTTGCAAGCAGTTGCTGGCCTGGTCGCCCGGCACGAGTCGATGTCGGCAGTATGTGCACCTACGGTGAACGCATACAAGCGGCTGAAACCGGGGCAGCTCTCCGGGTACTGGGCCAACTGGGGCCTGGACCACCGCAGTGTCACGGTTCGCGTCCCACATGCCAGAGGCGACGCCACCAGGATCGAGCACCGTCTCGCAGATGGGGCCGCCAACCCCTACCTGGCGATTGCGGCCACGCTCAACGCGGCATGGTTGGGAATCGCCTCGAAGATGCCGACGCCACCGATGGAGACAGGCGACTCACTCGGGGAATCCGGCTCCACAACCCGACACGTACCGGCGACGCTGGGCGACGCGCTTGACGCGTTCGCAGCCGACGCCGAGTTTGCCGAGACGATGGGCTCAGAGTTCGCCGCCAACTTCCTGGCAGTGAAACGGGACGAGTACCGCAGGTATTTGGATCACGTGACGGACTGGGAACTGAACACCTACCTGCCGTTTCACTAGGTGTCGGCCTTGGGCTGGCCGAGTCTCGAGGGGTGCAACAGTTCCTCGTCGAAATTGACGTATCAGACTGATACAGTTGTCTCAGAGAGAGACGGAGATGGCGATGTCCAAGACTGCTTCTACACCCACCCGCGTTGCTGCCGACGTCGCAGCGTGTGCTGCTTCGGTTGCTCCGACAGAAAACAGGACGATCACCGAGCAGATCAACTACTGGGCTCGGATCGGTATGCAGGTAGAACGTTCCGGGTCGCTCGCCACACGCCGGATCCTCGCTGCCGCAACAGGGGAAGCCCAGTTCGGAACGCTCGACGCGAAAGAACGAACGGCGGCTCACGCCATTGTCGATGCCCGCATCGCAATGCGGGTGGCGCAGCAACGCTTCGGTCCTGATGCTCGGACCGCTGGTCAGACCACAGTCTCGCTCGACGCTGACGGCAGCCTCGTTGAGATCGCACCGAACGGGCGTCGTCGACGTCTGTGAGCCGCCTGGATCTGATCGCTGGTCCGAACGGTGCAGGCAAGACAACCTTGTTCGAACGTGTCATCGCCCCGGACCGGCCCGGCCTGCCTTTCGTCAATGCCGACCGGATCGCGCTCGACCGCTTTCCCGGCCACGAAACTGAGCATGCATACGAAGCTGCGGATATCGCTTCAGCAACCCGAACGGCACTGATTGACGCACGACTCGACTTTTGTACGGAGACCGTGTTCTCGCACAGCTCGAAGATCGACCTCGTCACGACCGCCGTTGCCGTTGGTTACGACGTTGTCCTGCACGTTGTCATGATCCCACTGAAGTTGTCCGGCCTGCGTGTCGCTGCGCGGGTCTTCAGCGGTGGTCACGATGTCCCCACGGAAAAGCTTGCATCACGCTACGAGCGGCTGTGGCCTCTCATCGCTGCGGCGACACCAAGCTGTTACCGGGCCATCTTCTACGACAACGCCGAGGACGGTGGCCCCTCCGAGACCGCATCGTTGCGTTTCGGGGTCCCCGACTACCAGCCTCGCTGGCCCCAGTGGACACCAGGACCACTGCGGTCGCTCTAGGTGCATCGAGTCGGCCGTCCTCGAACGTTTCATTGCTGATTCGGCCTGATTGGGTGCCGTCGATGGTGTTGGCCGAAGATGACGCCATGCCCGAAACGCTTGACCCGATGGCAGCGCTGCTTCCCCTTTACGGAATTCGGCAACGGAGAATGTCGACGAACGGCGGGGAACTGGACGTGCTGGAGAGCGGTCCTGACGACGGGCCGCTGATCGTGCTGTCGCACGGTTTCCCCGAACTGGCGTGGAGCTGGCGACACCAGTTGCGCGCACTCGGCGCTGCAGGCTGGCATGCGATCGCCCCCGACCAGCGCGGATATGGCAGATCGAGCCGCCCTGCCGAGGTAGCGGCATATGACAGCGAACAGATCGGCAACGACTTGTTGGGGTTGGTGGACCAGATCGCAGGTGATGGCGCACCGGCGGTGTTTGTGGGGCACGACTGGGGCGCGTTCATCGTGTGGGACTTGGCACGAACGAAGCCGCAGCGGGTGCGTGCGCTGGTGAACCTGTCGGTGCCGTTCATCGAGTGGCCGGCACCGCCCACGCAGTTGTTCAACATGCTGCACGGAGACAACTTCTTCTACATCAGCTATTTCCAACCGGTCGGCATTGCAGAAACAGACATGGACCAGCATGTCGAGTCGATCATCCGCGGCCTGCTGTGGTCCGGGAGCGGTGCCGGATTTCCTACGTCAGTACCGGAGCCGTTGCCCATGGCCGGGACGGACTTCATGACCGGGTTTCGGCTGTCCAACCCGGCGCCGCAGCCGACGTGGCTGACCGAGGCCGACGTGCAGGTGTACCTCGACAGGTTCCACGTCAGCGGTTTCTTCGGGCCGGTCAGCTGGTACCGCAACCTTGACCGCAATCATGCGCGTGTCGGGTCGTTCCCCATTACCGATATGACCATGCCGACGTGGTTCATCGGCGGCAGCAAAGACATGGTGATTGCCCGTGATCCGAACTTCGCGACCCGCCTTGCGCTCGTGCCCGGGTACCGCGGCATGACGATGGTCGAAGGAGCGGGACACTGGACACAACAAGAAAACCCCGACGAAGTGAACACAGCGCTGCTGGGCTACCTCGCAGAGCTCTAGCGATCAACCCAAGAGGCAAATCGCCCGCCTGGAAACGGCGCCGTTGGTGCGGCCAGTCCCAAGAGCGCGAGCTCGGAGCCAGCCGACGGTCACCATCCAGTTTCGATGTCGAGTTCCAACGAGATGAGCTCGACAGCACCGTCTGGCGCAAGTCGCGGCAACGCTCATCGTCGCTTGGTGGCCGGGAGCTTCGGCCACAGAAACGAGCGGCTCAAAGTCAGACCCCATGCACCGCCACTCATTCGCTCAGTCAGGGACTCGGGGGTCGCTGTTCCGCAGGGACAAAGGGTATTCCGTCGCATGGGTGCTGCCGGTCGGGCTGGCCTCGCGGTGCAGCTGCGACAGGTGCCACGCTGAACGTTCTCGCAAGCACCTCGCTGGGTCAGGAAGTCTGCGCGCGGGCACGAAAATTGGTCGGTATCACGATTCGTGATACTTTCGGAACCATGGCTGCTGCGATTTCTGTTCGCTTGGATGACGAAGCTCACCGTGCCCTGCGGGTACTGGAAGCGTCCGGGCTGTCCACGTCCGAAGCGATTCGTTCTTCGTTGATCGAGTCGGCACGGAAAGTGAGGCGGAGCGGCGAACTCGCGAAAGAAGTGGCTGCGCTCGAAGCAGATGACGAGGACCGGGCCGAAATGTTGTCAGTTGCGGCGATGATGGAGTCGATGCGTGCAACGCGGTGATGTGTTCCTTTTCAAAACTCCGAAAGGAATTGGTCACGAGCAGATGGGCGAACGGTTCGGTGTAGTCGTTCAAGCGGACGAATTTCTCCCTCGGTCGGTTGTCCTTGTCGCGCCCACTTCACGAAGCGCCCGTGCTGCCTCGTTTCGTCCGGAGGTTTTTGTTGACGGCAACGAAACGCGTGTGTTGGCAGAACAACTCGGTGCGGTCGATGTGCAACGGCTTGGACGCCCGGCCGGCCGCCTCACCGCAGAAGAACTGTGGAGCATCGACGAAGCGCTGGAAACAATTCTCGGACTTTCGTAGCCAGAGACAAGAGTTCCCGCGGCAGGGGCCACTCCGAACATGTCGGTTTTTGTCGACACGGCTCGGGGCAGCGAGCTCGTCCGCTGATCAGGCCAGGTCGAACGCAGCCAATATGGCGTCAGTCAGCAACGGTTCTTCGTCGTCGTACAGGTAGCCGACAAGCCGGCCGAGCGAAGTTACGGGAATCGTTTGCACGTTGTCACAGGAGACTGCCGAACGCTCCTGAAGACCATTTCGCTGCCCGACCGGAACTTCCACGGCGAGGCCCCGCACACGCGATGTGATGGGTGCAACCGTGACGGAACGAAGCACCGGGCGGGCAAGTTCGCGCGTCAGAACGAGCACCGGGCGAGGCTTGTCGAGCTGAGCGATGTGGATTGGTCGCATCAGTCCAGGTCGAGCGGGGTTGCTGCCACTGCAGCGGCGATCAGGTCCAACTCGTCACCGCCGTGTTCAGCGCGATCGGCGAGCAACACCTCGATGTCATGGGAGGCACGTTCGCGGCGACGGTCACGTTCAACGAAGCGCGCGACGACGTCGGCACGGCTCTTCGCTCTGCCTGCGAGCACTTGCGCGTCGATGTATTCGACAACCGATTCCGGGAGGCGGAGCGCTATCTGAATCGACATGATCACAGCGTAGCTTCGATTTGGTACCAATTCGAAAGCAGGGAGACATGCAGTTTCCGTCAGCCCGGGCGAGAACCCTGCGCCCGATAGCGGGAGGAGTCCTGCCAGACGAATGGCAACAAGGACGGCATATTCGAAACTTCGATGTCGCAGTACTCCGTCCGCGACACTTGGGTATGACCGCCCTGCGATATGACCAGCGACCACCCGATCGCACACCGGTCCATACCGACGATCTGCCGGACACACCCACTCGTGATCGCAACATCATGGCCACGGCGTGGATCGAAGCCCCGCCCGAGTTGCTGACGTTGGGCGACAGCCTCGACGGTCGGCCCGAGGCCGAATACAAGAGACGAATCGGCGATTGGCTGCTGTGGCGCTCCGGACCGGCGGTAGATGCCGATGCCATCTACCTCGCTGTTCATCGCTCCAAATTGTCGTGCCAGCATCGGTTCACCTTGCTGCCAGATGGCAACGGGGCGGGCGCAGGGCCGTCGGGACGCGAGCACGCTCGATTCCGCGAGTGGAAGGCCGACCTCCTCGGCCGGAAGTAGTTCACGGTCTCTCGGAAGAGGGCGGTAGCGTTGTCGGCAAATGGCAACGCTGCTCTGCTTCCACGCCCACCCCGACGACGAGGCCATCACCACAGGCGGCACCATGGCCCGTGCTGCGGCCAACGGCCATCGGGTCATCCTTGTGGTGGCCACCGGCGGCGAGCACGGTGAAACTCCGGCGGACCTTGCGGAGGGCGAGACCCTCTCGGAACGCCGAGCAGCCGAAACCCGCTCCAGCGCTGCGGTGCTCGGCATCCACGACGTGCGGTTCCTCGGGTACACCGATTCCGGGATGACGGGCTGGGACCAGAACGGTCATCCGCAAGCACTCATGAACGCGCCGCTTGACGAAGCCGCTGAACGGCTGGCCGCCATCCTGCGTGACGAGCGGGTCGACGTGTTCACCCACTACGACTGGCACGGAAACTACGGGCACCCAGACCACATCGCGGTACATCGCGTTGGTAAGCGCGCAGCAGAACTAGCGGGTACTCCCTTCGTGTACCAGGCGACCATGAACCGGGACCACATGCGCCGACTGATGGCGGTGGCCCGAGAAAACGGGGCCGACATCCCAGATTTCGGCGACGACGACACCCCCAACACCGATGACGGCAATCCGTTCGGTATGGCCGAAGCAGATCTCACCACCGCAGTCGACGTCACCGCCTACATCGCACACAAGCGGGACTCCATGAAGGCGCACCGCAGCCAGATCTCGGACACGTCGTTCTTCATGGAGATGCCCGACGAGGTCTTCGCCATGTCGTTCGGCACCGAGTGGTTCATCCGGGAGCAACACCCGGTGGGCATTGCCGAAGACTGGTTGGCAGGGCTGAGCTGAACGACCGCGGCGCCACGGAGAACCCACCGCTGTTCCCGATAGGGTCGGCACCTATGACCGCCGACCCGCTCTCACTGTTCTCACTCACCGGCCGCACCGTGCTCATCACCGGCGCCAGCAGCGGGCTGGGCGAACGGTTCGCCGAAGTGCTCCACGCACTTGGCGCAACGGTTGTACTCAGTGCGCGGCGGGTCAGCCGACTGGAGTCCCTCGTCGAACGACTTGGCGACCGGGCGCTGGCGCTGCCGTGCGACGTGGCCGAGCCTGGTGCGTCGGCTGAGCTGGTCCGCCAGACCGTCGAACAGGTCGGTTCCCTCCACGCCGTCGTCGCCAACGCAGGCATTTCGAACACCGTTCCTGCCATCAAGGAGAACGTGTCCGACTTCGCACAGGTCGTCACGGTCGACCTTGTTGCACCATTCGAACTCGCACAAGCCGCGGCGGCCCATTGGCGCGCAGCACAGCAGCCCGGGTCCATCGTGATGATCGCCAGCGCGGCCGGCCACCTCAGCGACAAGCTGCTCCCCCAGGCCGGTTACGTTGCGGCCAAGACAGGGCTCGTCGGGCTCACCCGGGAACTCGCGCTGCAGTGGGGGCGTTACGGAATCAGGGTCAACGCTCTGTGTCCCGGCATGTTCCCGTCAGAGATGACCGCACCCGTGCATGAGAACCCCGAGGTCTCTGCGCTGTTCGGTGCCGCTGCCCCGCTCGGTCGTATCGGACAGCGGCACGAACTGGATGGAGCTATTGCGTTCCTGGTGTCCGACGCGTCCAGCTACATGACCGGGCAGAGCGTCATCGTCGACGGCGGCATGAACACCTGACTGGTGATGCCTGTCCTTCTCCAAGCATTGAGCGACGCCCACGCGCAACTCGCGTCGACCGGGTCCAAGCTCGCAAAAGTAAGCACACTGACGGAACTCCTGCGTCAGTGTGACACCGATGAGCTACCTATCGTCATCGCCGCCATGACCGGTGAACCCAGGCAGGGTCGCTTCGGTGTCGGCTGGGCGTCGCTTGCCAACATCGCGCCGAACGAAGGAGCACACCGCAGCGCCCACGCTGACGTCGCAGCGCCGTCCGTGCTCGAAATGGATGCCCTCTTCACCCAACTTTCCGCGACCAGCGGGCAGGGGTCGGTCGCCGGCCGAAACGGACTGCTGGCCGTCTTTCTCGGGCGCTGCAGCACCTCCGAGCAGGAGTTCATTCGTCGGCTGCTCACCGGCGGGCTGCGCCAAGGGGCGCTTGACGGGCTGATGATCGAGGCCGTCGGCAAAGCACTCGATGTTCCCGCTGCTGCGCTGCGCCGAGCCATGACGATGCACGGCGACCTCGGTGCGCTCGCGGTGGCCGTTGCGACACAGGGGCCGACATCGCTCGACACGGTCCGCATCGTGGTGGGCCGGCCGATGCAACCGATGCTCGCCGCTACCGCAGCCTCGCTCGAAGAGGCGTTCGGCGCGTTCGGAACCGCTTCGGTGGAATGGAAGCTGGACGGTGCGCGGATTCAGGTGCATGTCGAGCGGTCCGACCCCGCAGACACCACCGCAGCCGGCGTGCGGCTATTCACGCGGAACCTGAACGACATCACCGACCGGCTTCCCGAGGTAGCTGCAGTGCTGGGGCGTATCCAAGTGCAGTCGCTGGTTGCCGACGGCGAAGTGTTGGGCCTCGATCTCGATGGCAACCCGGCGGTGTTCCAAGACACGATGGCGCGCGTCGGCAGCGACGAGTCCCGACCCCGCCATTCGGTCGCGTTGCAGCCGTTCTTGTTCGACCTGCTGCACCTCGACGGAGTCGACCTGGTCGACCTCCCGTTGACCGAACGGCTTGCGCTGCTCGACCGGGTTGCACCGGGCCTGCGCGTACCCGGTGTGATCACTGCATCCATCGACGACGCGCTGGAAGTGCAACACAATGCCCTCTCTCGCGGGCACGAGGGCGTGATGGTGAAAGACGCAACCAGCACATACACGGCCGGCCGCAGGGGAACGGCGTGGCGCAAGGTGAAGCCGGTCCATACGTTCGACCTCGTTGTGCTCGGTGCCGAGTGGGGCCACGGCCGGCGCACCGGCAAATTGTCGAACCTGCATCTCGGCGCCCGCGACCCCGAGCGGCCGGACGGGTTCGTGATGGTCGGCAAGACGTTCAAAGGCCTCACCGATGAACTGCTGACCTGGCAGACCGAGGCGCTGCTGCAGCGCGAAGTCAAACGCACCGGCATCACGGTGTTCGTGCGCCCCGAACTGGTGGTGGAGATTGCCATCGACGGCGTGCAGCGCTCGACCCGTTACCCCGGCGGGGTTGCCCTGCGATTCGCACGGGTGAAGGGTTACCGCCCCGACCGCGATGCGTTCACCGCAGACACCATCTCCGCGCTGCGGTCCATGCTGTAACGACTGCTCACCAACGACAGCTCGGTCATCACGGTTGGTGGATTTCGTGTGTGAACCGTGTTTCACCCTTGACGGGCTGATCACTTGCCGGTTCAGTGGTGCAGATGACGGTTCGCTCGAACCCCCGCACCAGACGCTGCTCGATGCTACGGCCATCGGACGGCACACCCGCCGTGACCCGCCACATCGCAAACCCGTTCGAAGCGCTGCCCGGACCGTTCCGGTTCGGTCACGCGGACAAGGCGCTTGCCACGCTCCTGCCTGACGGAATCACCGAGTTGATGCGCGACCCTGACCTGGCCTGCTGTGTCTGAGCGTCCCAGCTACTCCTGGTTCTGTGCGACCAGCAAGGGACGGAAAAGGTCCATCACCTCGGGTGTCATCCGTTTGGGTCGGCCGCTCGGGTCAACGGATCCAACCCGCACTTCGCCCTCGACCAACACCTGATCACCGCGTCGGATGCGCTGCACCCATCGGCCGGTGATAGCGCCGAGTTGTGCGATTTCGGTTTCCACCACCAACGAGTCGCCGGCGAGTGCTGGAGCCCGGAACTTGACGACCAGGTCCGTGACCACGATGTTCCAGCCTTTCTCCGACAGCTCGTGGATGGCGATGCCGAGCTCTTGCATCGCCTCGGTGCGGCCAGCCTCGAGGTAGGCGACGTAGACGGCGTGGTTGACATGGTTGTACGGGTCGAGTTCGCCGAACCGGACACGGATCTCGCTGCGATGCGCTGGCATGAACAACAGTCTTTCAGCGTGAGTGAGGGCATCCCCGCATTCAGCGGGCCGCAACCGCCGAGATCTCCATCCGCCACTCGGGCCGGGCTAGGCGCGGCACCACGATGAGCGTAGATGCGCTGCGATGCCCAGCCAACGCAGCGTCACGTGCAGCCATCACCACCGACAGATCTTGCCCATCAACAACGTACGAGGTGTAGCTCACGATGTCGCCGAGCCCCAACCCGCCTTCGGCGAGCACCTCGCCGATGGTGTTCCAGATGTGTCGTGCCTGTTGGGCCAGATCGTCGGGAACCGTCCCATCGGGAGCCGTTCCGACGATACCGGCCGTATGGATGAGTACCTGCGGGTGGGTAACCCGCGTTCCCAGCGCGAAGCTCGCTGCCGGCGCTGCCACCCCGGTCGGTTCAAGTCGTTCCATCAGAGATACCGTTTCATAACGTAAGCGGGCGTATTAATCGCACGGAAGTGTTTCGCAGCGTTCGGTTGGCTCGGCCTGTTGCAACGGGAAGTCGGGCATCGTTTCGCCGAGATACCCGATGATGGCACGTTCGATCTCGCGGACGACAGCGTGCCGTTGATGGAACGCCACTTCGTCGGCCAGGACGAGCAGTGACCTGGTCATCTCGGCAATGACCTGCGCCACGAGTTGGCGTCGTGGTGCTGGAACGTCGCCTCGGCGGCTGCTGATCACGGCTTCTACACGTTTGACGAGGGCTCGTTGCAACGCCGCGCTCGCCTCGGCCAGTTCATCAGACGTATGGCGCCCGTTGAGCAGCGGAACCGCCCCCGGGTGCTCCCGGTAGAAGCTGTCGATCGCAGCGACGACACGCGACACCAGTTCCGCCCCGGTGATGTCGGGCTCGTCGACGATAAGCGTCGCGTAGAGCGATCCGATGCGCTGTGTATATCGTTCGGCCAAGGCAGAAGCCAGAGCGCCCTTGTTCGGGAAGAACTCGTAAAGCGACCCAACCGAAGTTCCGGCCTGCTGGGCAATGAGGTTGGTGGTTGCGGCGTCGTAGCCCACCTCGGCAAAAACCTGCTCGGCTGTGTCGAGTATCCGCTCGAACCGCTCAACCGCACGCGCCTGGCGCGGCCGCCGCCGCAGTTGCGTCACCCCTGCGATTTCTGGAAGAGAACTGGCCATCAGCCGACACGTTAGCCAGCACCGGCTCTCGCCTCGGCGTCGCAGCTCCCATGGCTGTTCACTAACTTTTTGGGTTGACAGCGTGACGGTTGCCACGCACCATGGAAGAACCCGAGCCTTCGCTCGGTTTCTCGTCCGACGGACAGCAACTCGTCCCGAACCAGCGGAGCAAGACCATGAGCCTCGACGCACAGACCTACCTCACCGATCGCGAGCGGATGAAGGGAGACGTGAACGACGTCGAAGCCATCATGGCAATGACCAACAGCGACATGGAATCTGACCTGTCGCTCGTCGAGTCGCACTTCGACGCGCTCTTTACCTGGGACTATGCGAAGGGCAAGCGTCCGCAGCTCAACAAGCTGTACGAAAAGGCCAAGAGCAGTCAGTGGGACGGCGAGAAAGACCTCGACTGGTCCATCGACGTCGATGTCGAAAAGGTCGTGTCAGAACTGTCCGTTGCCCAGCCCGGCGACCAATGGGTGCGCGAGCGTGGCGAGGAAGTTGGCATCTTCAAGAACTGGTCAGACAAGGAATGGCTCCAACTCGGCATCGAGGGCATGAACTGGCGGATGTCGCAGTTCATGCACGGCGAGCAGGGTGCACTCATCTGCACCGCCCGAATTACCGAGACGGTGCCGTGGTACGACGCCAAGCTGTACGCGGCCACGCAGGTGGTCGACGAGGCTCGCCACGTTGAAGTTTTCGCCAAATACCTCGACACCAAACTCAACGGCTTCTACCCCATCAACGCCCACCTCGAAGCGCTGCTCAACGACATCATCCGAGATAGCCGTTGGGATATGACGTATCTGGGTATGCAGGTCATGGTCGAAGGGCTCGCGCTCGCAGCATTTGGTTTCCTTCATATGCTCACGAACGAACCGCTGCTGAAGAACTTGCTGCGCTACGTCATGGCCGACGAAGCCCGCCATGTCGCGTTCGGCGTGCTCAGCCTGAAAGAGGCATACGACGGGATGGGCGCCGCCGAGATCCGCGAACGTCAGGAGTTCGCGTTCGAAGCCGGCATCCGCATGCGCGATCGCTTCCTGGCGCAGGAAGTATGGGAGCGCATGGGTGTCGATGTGCGCAAGATGGTGCAGATCCAGCTGGCATTGCCCAACGAATACAAGGATTTCCAGCGCCTCTTGTTCTCCAAGATCGTGCCCAACTGCAAGAAACTCGGCCTGCTCGATGCCGGCGACGGCTGGCTGCGCCAGAAGTGGACCGAGATCGGCGTCATCGAATTCGAAGACTGGGCCAACACCGGCGACGAATACCTCGAACTCGACGCAGTGGCCGCCGACCGCGCCGCTGGCACTCTCGCCGGCTGACCAGCCTGCAACCAAACCCAGTCAGCGTTGCGCGTATCTGGAGGGGGAGTTGTGTTTTTGCTGGGCCAAGCCTGTGGCCCAACACCCGATCCCCAAATCGGCGGGCGGGCGCGGCAGACTGTGCCGGTGCCTGGTTCCGCTCCTCAGCCCCCGTCGGATTCATCCAATTCTTTGACCAGTTCTCGCCGACTCGGCGCCGTTCTGGAACCGTTCGTCGGGTGTGTCTACTTCGCTCCCGAGTGCCACCAAGCGTACGAGTCGCTGGGTTTTGCCGGCAGTCTGCGCGGCGTGAACGGGGTCGCCATGCCGGATGGCGTTGCTTACTTCACCAGCCGCGGCTCGTTGCTGGGCCAGGTCCACGGGAACCTGGTCGCCAGCGCGTTTGCCGTGTTCAACCCCGCAGCGGTGATTCCGGCCGTGGCGCACGGGTGGACCATCACCGATGCGGCCAGCATCCGCTCCGCCCGCCAGAATGCTACGGCAGCGTTCCTGCACCGCGTCCTGATCGGAGACCAGGCCCCGACACCGGCAGATCTCGCCCAGGTCGGCGTCGCACTCGCCCGGGCAGTCGACGCATGTGCAGTCGAGGGCCGGCCGCTCTTCGCAGGCGTGATGGCAGGCGCACCCCCCGAGGACGATCCGCTCGCAGCGGCCTGGTACCTCGGCGACGCGCTGCGCGAAGCTCGCGGCGACAGCCACACTGCAGCGTGGATCTCGCACGCGCTTGACGCTGTTGAGATCGGCCTCCTCACCGAGGCGTATTGGGGTCTGCCGTTCAAATCGTATGTACGCACACGGGCATGGAACAACGAGCAGCTCGACGCCGGAATCGAACGGCTCACCGAGCGGGGGCTCGTCGATGATGGAACGCTGACCGAAGCTGGCCGCACCATTCGCGAGCTGGTCGAGATGCGAACCGATGCCCAGATGAACGGCGCCGTCGCGGCGATGGGAACCGACCTTGACGCCGTGCTTGCCACGTTGCATCGCTGGTCGAATGCAGTCAGGGCGGCTCAGGGTTATCCGGCAGCTGGACCACACGATCTTGCCAACACCTCGTCAGAGACCAGACGATGAGCGCGGACGATGCAAGCAGCCACGGAGACCCAGTGGACGTCGTCACGTCGCATGCGACGGTCCGGATCACCAGCCCCGACAAAGTCTTTTTCCCAGCCATCGGGGCCACGAAAGGTGACCTCGTTCGCTACTACCAAGCCGTAGAAGTACCGGCCCTGGCAGCACTTGGCGGCCGCCCCACCATGATGGAGCGTTACCCGGACGGGGCCGGCGCGAAGTCCTTTTTCCAGAAGCGGGTTCCGGCGGGCGCTCCCCCATGGCTGCAGACCACGATCGTCTCGACACCGAACGGTACCGAGTCGAACGCAATGGTCATTGCCGATCTCGCCCACCTGCTGTGGGCTGTCAACATTGGTTGCTTGGGGTTTCACCCGTGGCCGTACCTGGCGGCCGCACCGCACCGCACCGACGAACTGCGCCTTGACCTTGACCCCCAGCCGGGCGTCACGTTCGCCATGGTGCAGGAAGCCGCCGCCGAGGTGAAACTCCTCCTTGACGCACACAGCGTCGTGTCGTTCCCGAAGACCACCGGCAACCGGGGCATCCACATATATGTGCGCTTACTGCCAATCCAAAACAGCTTTGCTGTCCGGTCCATGGCGGTGGCCATTGCTCGGGCGCTTGAACAGCGTCGGCCGGACCTGATCACCGCTGCCTGGTGGAAGGAAGAACGCGGACAACGGGTGTTCGTCGACTTCAACCAGAACGCACCGCACAAGACCGTGTTCGGAGCGTGGGCCGTGCGGCCCAGGGTCGGTGGGCAGGTCTCCACCCCGTTCGCGTGGGACGAACTCGACTCGATCGACCCCGAAGCCCTCACGCTCCTCGTGGTTCCGGAACGGGTCCAGAAGCTGGGAAACCCGTGGGCAACGATGAACGATCATCCTCAGGACCCATCGCCACTCAACGACATGGTGGCAGCCGACACAGCCGCCGGGCTCCCGGACGCGCCATGGCCACCGGTCTACCCGAAGATGCCGAACGAGCCATCTCGTGTCGCCCCGAGTCGGGCGAAGAAGCCAGTAGCCCCGAAGAAGGGGCAAGATGCTGGAGAACCGACATCAACCGAAACCGAGCCGTAACGCCCTCACGTGTTGCATTTGCTTCAAGGTCGCTCCCGAGATTGCCGACAACCGTTCCACCCACTGATCCACCAAGCACTGATCCACAAGCACTGATCCACCGAACCTCCCCGATGAAGACCACTTCCCCCACCCAACCCACTCCTGCGCCCGCCCAAACGGATTCTCCCGACGCAACACTCAGCCACCTGGCCGAGATCAGCGGGGTCGAGACCGTTGCGTTCGACGCCGACGACACGCTGTGGCACAACGAAGACGGCTTCCACCAGGTCGAGCAGCAATTCGCTGCCCTCGTCACACCGTACGCCGCAGGGGTAGACCCGCTCGCGGCGCTGGCCGACAAGGAACGCGAGAACGTCACCGTGTTCGGCTACGGCGTGAAGTCGTTCACGTTCTCCATGGTCGAAGTAGCAAGCGCGCTGACCAAACTCCATACCGACGCCAAGACGATGTCTGAGATGGTTCACGAGATCGTGGGCTACGGCCGATGGCTGCTCACGCGCGAAACGGTTGTCTTCGAAGACGCGGTGCCGGTTCTCGACGCGCTGGCCGGCCGATACCGCCTGGTGCTCATCTCCAAAGGCGACGCGCACCATCAACTGTCGAAGGTTCGAGAATCCGGGCTGCACGACCATTTCGATCATGTGGAAATTGTGAACGAAAAGGACCCGGCCACCTACCGGGGACTGGGTACCAAGCACCGGTTCGACCTCGAGCGATTCGTGATGGTCGGCAACTCTGTGAAGTCCGACATTCTTCCGGTGCTGGAGATCGGCGGCCACGCCGTGCACATCCCGTACACGTTCACATGGGCGCTGGAACACGCCGAGATCACCGAGGACCATCCGGCACGGGCACGGTTCAGGCAGCTGGACCGGCTGGCCCAGGTGCCAGACCTGCTGGCCGCAGCCGCCTAGCAGTTGCGTCAGCCGCCATCGCCCTGAACGACCGGGGCGACCTGTCCGTCCCACCAGAACGCTGACGGCAGGATGGCCGAGCGACCACCGTTCGGGCCGGTGGGTTCAGCGAGACGGGCAACGTCTTTCGGGTCTGCCCACCATCCCCCGCTTCCTTCGTTACCGAACCCAACGTTCCAACGGTCGTTTTCACCGACGCTGGCGTGAACCTCGAAAAGCACTTCGTAGACGTCGGTCAGCGGCGCCACACGGGTCTCATCTTCGAAGCTCACACCGATGGTGCGGGGATCCTGGTTGACCAGGCGGTTGAACCCGCCCATCTGTGCCGCGGGGTTGGAGCCGAGCAACGCATTGATGGACGCTGTGGCCCGGTAGAACTCGTCAGGCTGTGCACGAAGCGCTCCGGCGAGCTGAGGCAGGGCCGAGTCGAACCGGTTGTCCGTCGTTTCCGGTGCGTTCCAGGCCAAGCTGAACCGCATCCCGAGGGCGACGACAGGTCCTTTGGCCGGCGGCCCGGACGAGCACCGACCTGCGCTGGCGACACGCTTGGCCGGCTCACCGACCATGTCCGACCCAGCCACGAACGTGACCCGCTGGCGAGGGTTGTCGGCAGTCTCGGCGAACGTTGGTCCGCCGGTCCAGCCAGCTTTTCCGGGCGGCTCGAGGGCGAGCCAAAACTGCAACATTCCAGTGCGGGGCAACGACTGCAGGGTGGAGGCGTTGCCCTGCGCCGCAGGGAGCGCAGGCAGGTCGGCAAGGTTGAGCTGGGCAACCATGCACAGCGGCTGACCGGTCTCGTCGACCGGTGCGCTGAGCGAAGCAGGGAGGTCCGAGGTTCCGTAGAGGTGGCTGGACCACACCGTTGGCGAGTCGATGATGTCGCTGTATTCGACGTTGATGACCGGGCGAACTGCTTCCGCGAGTTCGGCCTGGTACGCAAGCAGGTCTGGGCCAGCGTCCGGGGGCGCTGGGTCGAAGGTGACCTGATTCAAAGGAGTGACCACCGTGTCGGGAGACGCAGACGCCGGCGCGATCGAGCCGACCGGTGCAGCCACGCTGACCGGGGCGAGAGTGGTTGACGGGTCAGCCGAGACGTTACGCAACAGCAACCCTATGGCGGCGACGAGCGTGACGAGCGTCAGCCCAGCCATGATCGGGCGCGAGCGCCCTTGGTTTGAAACCGGGGTCGTGAACGGCGGTGGCACCGGTGCCGAGGTGTGGTCGTACTTCGTCACTGTTTCACCGAGGCCGGCGGCGTCCCCTGCATCGCCGGCCGGGTCGGTAACCGGGCCGTGGCTCGGATCGGCAGGCTGCGTCACGGGTTCACCAGCGAGAAATGCTCCGGTGCACGCCCACGCACGCCAGCCCGGGCAATGTGACCGTTGCTGCGGACCCGACCGTCGGCGATGAGTTCGGTGACAGCCTTCTTCACCGTCATCAGGCTTGCGCCGGCCGAGGTCATCGCTTCAGCCATGGTGAACGACCCTGGCTGCTGCAGTGCCCATTGCTTGACCACGGCGCCGGACACATTGGTACCGCGCTGGCGCTGTGGCGATGCCACCCGCGTGGACGCACCATCGCGGGTCTTGCGAGCAGCGCGATCATGGATCGAACCATGCCCGAGATCGAAGCCTGCTTCAGCCAGCACGACCGGTGAGACTCCGACCGCCTTCAGCGCCCCGACAGTGATCTGGTTCAGGTCCGCCCAGCGACGGCCGAAGCGGACGAACCCTTCGAGCAGGGCCGAGCCGTCGACCTGCTTGGCGCGTTCCAGGTCGGAGAGCAGCATCAGCTTGGCAACGACATCGGATTCGTTGGCTACCCGCGCTTCGAGCGATGAGATGAGCTCGTCGTCGCGCGCGCTTGCGGGGTTGAGAACAAACTCCAGGTAGCGGCGGACGGCCGTGGTGGGTTCATCCTCGCCAGCGCTACCAGCGCTTCCGGTCTGTTCAGCGTTTCCAGTGTGTTCAGCGGGGTTCACGTCGGTCAGGCTACCGGTGCACGGACCGAACGTGGCGTCACCGGTCGGTTCGCACCGCGTCTGCGCCAAGAAGCCACGTGATGCCCTCACCCGGAGCGACCGCAGCGAGATGCACCGTCCAACCACGCTGTGTGTCGCCAGCATCGCCGGTGCCACCGGCGAACTCGTCGCCGAGGGTCGGCTCAACGACTGGCTGTTTGTCGGTTCCGGTCGGAGTTGACCACGTGAACCAGTGCAGCGACCGCAATGCCGAAGCCAACGATTCCAGCAGCTGCGGGCCTGCTGACGCCACCGGTTCGCCGTCCAGGTCGTCTGCGATTCCTGTGAGCTGCAGAAGCACCCACCACAGCGCGGAGCGGCTGGCTGCGAGGCCACGGCGGCGTCCATTCGGCCCACCGGACGCACCGAGCCACGCGAGATACCGCAACGCCGTTTCCTGCGGAAGAGCGAACACCTGGACCGACTCGCACTGCTCGTTCCTCCTCGCAGCCCACACCCCAACGGCGTCCTGGACATCGCCATCGACAGCAACGGTCATGACCGACCATTGCAATGTCTGCGACCACGGTGCGAGCACGGCAGCGAACGCCTCGCAGGTCGCCTGGTCCTCCATGGTCTGTACCGTTGGACCAGAGGCCCGCCCAGGTCCGACACGGCTCTCCACTCGGCCGCCGGTGGCTCCGTCGGGGAGGATCGGGGCGAGATGCTCCACCCGGTCGAGGTGGTAGACGACAGGCCCATAGGCCGGCTCCCACGGTTGCAGCGCAGCGGGCACATCGAACACCGCCGGAAGGCTGCGAAAGATATCATCCGTGCGCAGATCATCGCCAAGAGCGACGCACTCGTGTGCGAACACCGCCGATGCAGGAGTTGGTTCGAGGTGAGCAACCAGCTCGTCCCACGAATGAGTGGATGCGGCCACCTCTGCAAACGGGCCGAGCGTATAACGCGACAGCGTTGATTCGAGCACGCCTGCAGCAAGATGCCCGGGTCCGTCGAGGGCAAGCCGATACTCTGCCCACGCGGCCGCCGGCCACCACTGGTGGCCCCTGGCCACCGCCAGCCGGCAGCTGTCCCGAAGCTCTACCACCGCGTCCCAACGATCATCAGTACACAGACTGTCGATGTCTGCGATGAGCCGTCGAATCTGCGCACTCTCGTCGTGTGACCCGTCGGAGATCATCGGGGCACGCATCGGTTCATGCGGACCCCTGGTCCGCGTTCCCGGACCCCAAGGCAGGCAAGGCAGGCAAGGAACCCAAGGCACCCAATTTGCGGGCGAGATCGGCAAGTGCTCGTGCCCGATGAGACTGCGCATTCTTCTGATCAGCGGTCATCTGCGCGAACGTGAGCACCGGCGGGTTGAGGTCGCCCAGCCCCACGGACCGAGCCCCCAGCTGGCCCGTTGGAACGAATACGGGGTCGTACCCGAACCCGTTGGCGCCAACGGCAGCGGTGGCGATGGTTCCGTCGACCCGGCCGTGTCCGACCAGTTCGGAACCATCAGGGAAACAGACCATGGCAACGGTGCGAAACGACGCTGACCGAGCATTCGGCTGCACCGCTCCAGCCAAGTCGAGCAGTTCCAGCAGGAGCGCAACGTTTTCGCTATCCGATGCAGTTTCGCCCGCGAACCTGGCCGACCGCACGCCCGGACGGCCGGCGAGCGCGTCGACGAACAAACCGGTGTCATCCGCGACGGCTGCCATACCCGTTGCTCGGCACACCGCCAGCGCCTTGAGGCGTGCGTTGCCCTCCAGCGTGTCAGCGTCTTCGACGACGTCGGGCACGTGGTGGGGCCGAGGAGCAACGCTGACGTGCGGCATCAGCTGCTGGAGCATGTTCTGGATCTCGGTGACCTTGTGCGGGTTGGCCGAAGCCATCACGAGTTGCAGCTCCGATGCACCGGCGATATCGCATGCCGACGCACCAGCCCTCTCCCCAGCAATGTCACCCGGTCGGTCGAGAGCCACGGTCTCAGCGCGGGTCGAACGCGCGGCTGAGAGGAGGGACGGCGAGCAACTCGCGTTGCGCAGCCACGATGTGCCCGATGCCCAGTTCGGCGAGGGCGATCAGTTCGTTCAGCGGACCCCGGCCGAACGTGCGGCCTTCTGCCGTTCCCTGCAGTTCGGTGAACTCGCCGGCCCCCGTCATGACCACGTTCATGTCGACCTCGGCGGTGGAGTCCTCGGAGTAATCCAGGTCGAGCATCGGCGTGCCCTTCACAATCCCCACCGAGACCGCTGCTAGCTCTGACACCAGCGGTACTGCCGACAGAGAACCCGCTGCCACCAGCCGCGAACACGCGTCGTGCAATGCCACGTACGCCCCGCAGATACTTGCCGTGCGGGTGCCGCCGTCGGCCTGCAACACGTCGCAATCGACGATGATCTGACGCTCGCCGAGCGCCCTGAGATCCGTGACGCTACGCAGTGATCGGCCGATGAGCCGCTGGATTTCCTGAGTACGGCCGGACTGTTTGCCCTTGGCCGCTTCGCGGTCCACGCGCTCCGGGGAGCTGCCCGGGAGCATCGAGTATTCAGCGGTGACCCACCCCTTCTGCGAGCCCCGCATCCAGCGTGGGACGTCGTCGTCGACGGATGCGGTCACCAGCACGCGGGTTCGGCCGAACGACACCAGAACCGAACCGGCGGCGAACTCGGTGTAGTCCCTGACGAAGGTCACCGGACGAAGGTCCGAAGGGCTACGGTCATAACTGCGGGTCATGGCAAAACCATAGATCGGCCATCGATCCGCCCACGACGTGGCACCCAAGCGAACGGGGCGACTGCCGCCGGAACATCCGGAACATCCGGAACATCCGGAACATTCAGAACATCCGGAACATCACTGGTAACGCTTCGGACACTCACGCCGGCGAGCGGCAGTCATCAGCGTGAGCGAAGAGCCCATGAACGCCACCCCAATCACGGGGTGAATCCGCCTTCCGATCTCAACCGAGAGGCTGCACCTGCCGATGGTTTCAGGTATGCCGATGACAGCCGACGAGGTCGCCCACCTCTATCGTCGCGCTGGCTTCGCAGCCGTCCCATCAGCCCTCTCTCCGCTTGTCGGACAGAGCCGCGAATCGGTGGTAGCTGGCCTGCTCGACGGGGTCTTTCCAGCCCCGTCGTATCCGACACTGTCGCCGACCGATTCCGACTATCAGCAACTCGTTGTCATCCGCCGCTGGTGGCTCCAGCAGATGGCATCGGCGGCGAACCCAGTTCTTGAGAAGCTCACGTTCTTCTGGCACAACCTGATTCCGACGTCGTACTGGAAGGTTCCCGTGCCAGCCATGCTGCTGGCCCAGAACCAGATCCTGCGCAACAACGCACTTGGCTCGATCCAGACGCTGCTGAGCGCAATCGCGGTTGACCCCGCAATGCTCTGGTACCTCGACAACTACCTCAACGTCGCGTCGTCACCGAACGAGAACTTCGCCCGCGAGCTGATGGAGCTGTTCACGCTTGGTGCAGACCAGGGCTATGTGCAGGGGGACGTGGTCGATGCAGCGCGCGCCTGGTCCGGCCACACGCTCACCCCTGGCCGCGCCTACACGTTCGTCTCGGGCGAGCACGACAGTGGGTCGAAGTCGATCTTCGGAATCACCAAGAACTGGGACGGTCCGGAACTGATCGGCGAAATACTTAACGGGGTCCGCGCCAACGTGTCCTCGCTGTTCCTGGCTCGACGGTTGTGGAACTGGTACGCGGGTCCGACGTCGGACACCGTGCTGCTGGCATCGCTTGCGGCAACGTTGCGAAGCGCGCAGATGAACACCAAAGAGTTCCTGCGGGCGATGTTCCTGCGCGACGAGTTCTACAGCCCGATGTACCGCAATGTGCTCGTGCGTGGTCCGATCGAGTGGGGTGTCTGCATGCTTCGTGCCACCGGCCTGACCGCCCAGGGAACCCAGATCGACTGGGCCCTTGCCGATCTCGGACAGAGCCCATTCGAACCGCCGAGCGTCAGCGGGTGGAAGCAGAACGAGTATTGGATCAGCCAGGCCGCAGTGTGGAAGAAGGCCACCATGGCTGGCACCATCGGCTGGTCTGCCGACGGAACGTCGTTCCTCTCCGCCGTTCCCGCACAGGGCCCAGCTGCTGCCGTGCAGACCGCGCTCGATGCGTTCGCCACGCCGACTGTTTCGGCCGCCACACGCAGCGCGCTCGAAGCGCTCCTCACTGCCAACCGCGACCCCGGCATCGGTGGAGCAGGACAGCGCGCCAACCTCATCCGCGCCGTCGCACTCACGCCGGAGTTCCAGCTCTCATGAGCCAGTACCCACCAGAGCCGGGACGGGCCGAAGCAGTGGCCGACCGCGTCCTCGAAGCACTCGATACCGTTGGCGACACGGTGTTGTCTCGTCGTCGCACCCTGCAGATCGGTGCCGGCGTTGCAGCCGGTTCGATGCTCGCCAGTCGGCTGCCGATGGTTCGCGGTCTGGTCGGTCTCGGAACGGCCGAAGCAACGCAGATTCCCAGCACGATCGTCTTGGTGTACCTCGACGGTGGTAACGACGGGCTCAACACGCTGGTACCCCTGACCAACCCGAAGTATCAGGACCTCCGCGGGTCCCTTGCGATACCCGGGAACACCACCCTGCCGGTCGATGCCGACTACGGCTTGCATACGTCTCTTCCATTCATGCACTCCATGTGGACCGCTGGCAAAGCGGCTTTTGTGCGCGGCGTCGGGTACTCCAACAACAACCTGAGCCACTTCACCTCGATCGACCATTGGCACTATGGCTACGGCGCCTCCGGTTCGCCGGTCGCCGCTTCGCCGCATTCCGGTTGGGCAGGTCGCTTCGCCGACACCATCGGGCCTTCGAACCCATTCACAACCGTCGCGATCGGACCGTACACACCCGTTTCGCTGCGGGGTGCATCGGTCGCCGCGTTGCAGATTCCGATCCCCCAGTCCCAACTGTTCGGCGCCAACCTTGGCGACCTCAACGAGAAGTGGGTTGCAGACGCCCTGCGATCGATCAACACCACTGGCTCCGGAACGGGGCCGCTCGGCAACGGGCTGACCGCTCGGGCCGTGAGTGCGATCGACGTCGCACCGTCGGTTGCAAGCAGTTGGAACGGAGCTGACGGCACGGCAATCAACCGCCAGATGACGATGGCTGCGAACCTGATCAACGCACGCCTCGGTGTTCGCGTGATTTCCGTGATCATCGACGGTTTCGACACCCACGCGCAACAGGCTGTGACACATTCCAGACTGCTCAGCGACCTGGATACGGCGTTGTCCGGGTTCTTCTCCCGCCTGGACCCCGCCCTCAGCCGCTCGGTCGCCATCATGACGTACTCCGAGTTCGGACGCCGTGCCCGGGCCAACAGCTCTGCCGGCACGGACCACGGCTCATCATCGATCGCCATGATGTTCGGGGCGAACGTCGCCGGTGGCATCTACGGCGACGAACCCGGGCTGACGACGCTTGACGCCGCCGGCAATTCGCTGGTCACCACCGACTTCCGCCGCCTGTACTCCACGGTGTTGGCCAGCTGGCTCGGAACGAATCCTGACCCAATTCTCGGGGCCACCCACGTACCGCTGCCGCTGTTCGCCGCGCAGCCCGGTGTGATCCCGAGCACCACCAGCACAACGTCGACCAGCACAACCCGGGCCCCTGCGCCAGCCGCCGGCGCGTCGACGTTGGTACCGGTCACCCGAGCCCCGGCTCCCGACTCTCCGTCAGCGGGAGGCGGAACACGCGTTGCGCCTCCCGCCGCCGGCCCAGGTGTCACTACCACCACGGCTGCTGCGATCGCGGGTTCGTCCGCTGCGTTTGATTCGGCGTCAACGACACTCCCGACGGCCGGACAACCGATTCTTTTGTCAGCAACGACGACGCAACCGGCACAACCCCCGACCACGCAACCGACTCCGCCCCTTGCCGCCCCGCAACCGGCGGCCCAACCGCAGCCCGCCGCTGCTCCATCAGGTGCTGGCATCATTGTGCCGACCGAGCTAGTCGTGCCCGGCAACGGTGCTGTTATTGCCCCCAGCCCGACGGTGCCAGGTACAACCGTGCTGATCACCGTCGGACCGACTTCCGAGCCAACCCCGGAGGGAATTCCCGGAGAACCGGTCGGGCCAACCGCGGTTCCACCCACGTCGGCCGCCCATTCCTCGACGACAGTTCTGACCGGCAACCCATCTTCGTTGCAGGTCGCAGTTCGGGCGCAGCCATCAGTCATCAGCGCCACCGTGACAAACGGCCCTCTGCGCAACGACACGTGGATCGGGGTGTTCAGCGCCGCCAACGGTGCCCGGACGAACGCTGCACCTCTGGCGATCAGGTACCTCAACAACCGGACACGTCCGGGCATCGTCACCCGCACCTCGGGTGCGGTGCGCTTCACCGGCGTCGCGAAGGGCACCTACCTCGTCAAGGTATTTGCCGGCGGCGCAACGGCCCCGGTTCGACAGCTGCGCGTCCTCGTCCCGTAGACAACTTGCCATACCTCCTGGCATGGGCTCGACCCTGCGATCGAGCGTCCGCTTCGGTTGCCCACGCTGACTCTGTGGTTGACCTGTCAGCAACCCCTGGTCTGCGCGACCCACTGTGCGGTCTGCGGCATAGGTCGGACGGCGCATTCTCACCCTCGGCCACCCCAGGTTCACTGATATTGGGGATCGAGAACGCCCATCAATGTCCGAAGTTATGTGTACCCCAACAGCGGACGACCCAGTCTGCAAAACCCAAAGGACCCCTGAATGCTCGAAATGTTCGTCTCCCTCCAGACCCTCCTCGCCGGCCGCAAGGCAGAGATCGAAGAGCGCGGCGCAACCGCCGTTGAGTACGCCCTCATGGTCGGCCTGATCGCCGTCGCCATCATCGGCGCGGTCTCCCTGCTCGGCAACAAGATCAAGAGTTCGTTCAACACGATCTCCAACACCCTTCCTTGATCCGGGCGCCTCACGGCGCACGCACCGAACGAAACGAAACCCCGGCCTCAGGCCGGGGTTTCCGCGTTGCACCGAGAACTTCGCACCCGCTGGACGAGGAGCCGATGGGCCACCTCGAACGAGAGTTGCTTAGAAGTAGATGACCTTCTTGGCACGCTCGGTGACCTCGTCGAGGTCGTCGCTGTAGGCACCCGTCGAGAGGTACTTCCATCCCCCGTCGCAGATCACCGTGACGATGGTGCCCGACTCGATTTCCGCGGCACACTTGATGGCAGCGGCCATGATTGCGCCACTGGAGATACCGGCGAAGACGCCTGCCTCGCGGACCAGCCGACGGGTGACCTCGATGGACTCGCGTGGCCCGATGACCTTCTTGCGGTCGAGCAGTTCGAACCCGTTGTTGTCAGTGAAAATGGGCGGGATGTAGCCGTCGTCAAGGTTACGAAGCCCGTCGACCATCTCTCCGCTGGGTGGTTCGACCGCCCAGAGTTCGATGGCCGGGTTCTGTTCCTTGAGGTACTTACCAACGCCGACCAGCGTGCCGCTGGTGCCGAGCCCGGCTACGAAGTGCGTGATTTCGGGACAGTCCTTCCAGATCTCGGGCCCCGCTGTGCGGTAATGCGCGTCGGGATTGTTGGGGTTTCCGTACTGGTAGAGAAAAACCCATTCCGGGTTTTCCGCAGCTAAGCGCTGGGCCAACTTCACCGCGCCGTTGGAACCCTCGGAGCCGGGCGACTCAATGATCTCCGCGCCGTACACCTCGAGCATCTGGCGACGCTCAGGCGTCACGTTCGTCGGCAGCACAATTTTGAGGACGTAACCCCTCAGCGCGCAGATCATCGCAAGACCGATTCCGGTGTTGCCCGAAGAGGGCTCCATGAGAATCGACCCCGGCTTCAATCTGCCTTCGCGTTCCGCTGCATCGATCATTGACAGAGCGATGCGGTCCTTGATGGATCCGCCGGGGTTCTGCCCTTCCATCTTGGCGAAGATGCGGACCTTGGGGTTGGGTGACAACACCGACACGTCGACCAGCGGCGTATCGCCGATCATGTCGATGACGCTGGCGTATACGGCCATCAGCAAGCACCACCGGCAACGGCCGGCAGGATGGAGATGGTGTCACCGTCCTTGACGGGCGCATCGAGCTTGCCGACGTAACGGACGTCGTCGTCGTTGACGTAGACGTTGACGAAGCGGTGGAGCTGGCCGTCGTCTGTCACGATCTGCCCGGCGATACCAGGAAACTTGGTGGTCAGCGCCGAGATGATCTCGCCGACGGTTGAGCCGCTGAGTTGCACCTTCGACTCGCCTCCGGTCTGGGGGCGCATGATGGTGGGGATTCGGACGTCGACTGATGCCATTGGAAGTTTCAGCTCCTGAGAGATACCCGACCAGAGTAGTCGGGTTTCGTTCGCTAGCCGAAAAGAATCACGGGCTCTTCGGCGACATTCCCGTCGACGATGAGAAAGCTGCGCAGCACCGGCGATTCGTCGCGTAGCGACACAATGAGGTAGTGCCAGGACGGATCGGGTGCAGCAGCAACGTCGGTGGGTGACGGGTAGGGATCGGTGTGCGTATGGCTGTGCACCACGCCGGTAATGATCATCCCGGCGTCGTCGGCGTCTCGTTCGGCACGCAGATGTTGGCGGGGCGCAACGGTATAGACGCGGGTGCTGTGCGCATCGTTGTCGGTCGGGTGGAAGACGTCGGCTCGGTCGGGTCCTGTGCCAGCGACGAGACCGCACGCCTCGAACGGCATACCCGCAAAGACGTGCGACACGATGCGCCGATAGGCCTCGGCGGATAGTTGCAGCATGCACACGAGGGTACCGGCTGCCCGGCAGGGGCCGACAACTCGTTCGCCACCCCACCCACCGCCGCCGCTCAACTTCACCCTCCCCACATACGCGCAACTTCACCTGGGTAGGAGTGTGGGTAGGAGTGTGGGTAGGTGAGCGGCTGGGTCAGGCGTCCGATCGGCGGCTGACGTGCGCCGCTGTAGGTTGGCGGGGTGGCAAAGAAGGGGACGATGTCGGGGGCACGCAACGCCGGGCTCACCGACCAGCGCAAGATCCTTGCCAACAACAAGAAGATCCGCCACGACTACGACGTGCTTGGCACATACGAGGCCGGCATCCAGCTCGTCGGCGCCGAGGTGAAGAGCCTGCGCGAAGCGAAGGTTCAGCTGAAAGACAGCTACTGCCGGGTGGAGCGCGGTGAAATGCTGCTGATGGGCATGCACATCTCGCCGTACACCTACGCGATCGGCTTCGGCTCGTTCCTTCCCGAGCGCACCCGCAAGCTCCTGCTGCACCGTCGCGAGATCGACCTGCTCAACGATCGCATGGCTCAGGAGCACCTGTCCCTGCTGCCGTTGTCCATCTACTTTCGTGATGGTCGGGTCAAGGTCGAGTTAGCTCTCGCGAAAGGCCGCAAACGCCACGACAAACGCGCCGCCATCGGCGATCGGGACGCCAAGCGCGATATCGCCCGCGAGATGTCGGCTCGCCTGAAGCGTCACTGATCCGGGGCTGCAACATGAGAAACGAAACAACGCCCGGCATCAGCCTCGTCTGCATCGACCTGGACGGAACGCTGATTGGTTCATCGGGCTCGCCAACTCCCGCAGTTTGGGCTGCTGCCGACCGCGCCCGTTCCGCCGACATCCACCTTGCCATCTGCACGGCCCGCCCCGGGACCGGCTCAGCTTGGACGTGGGCGAAGCGGCTCGACCCGAACGGGTGGCATCAGTTCCAGACTGGCGCTTCGGTGATGCATACCGGCACCGGGATGACGCACTCAGCTCCCCTCCCGGCAGGCGCGGTGGAAGCCTGCCATCGCATGGCACAGGCCCGCGGGTGGGTGTTCGAGGCTTACGCCGACGCCGACTACATCGTCGACAGCGACCAACTTGCGGCTCACCAGCACGCCGACCTCTTAGGCATACCGTACGTACGCAGATCATTGCATGAGCTGAACGGCGCGCCTCTCCGAACCCAACTCATCGTCACCGATGACCAGCTCGCCGACGCACTTGCTTCGGTACCCGTTGGCTGTTCCGCATCAGGTGCCACCTCACCGGTGATGCCGGGCTACAACTTCGTATCCATCACGGCAGACGGAGTGAGCAAGGCCAGTGGCGTGGCACTGCTCGCATCACTCGTCGGGTGCACGCTTGCGCAGGTGATGATGGTCGGCGACGGCCACAACGACGTTCCTGCGATGCAGATCGTGGGCCACCCCGTTGCGATGGGCAACGCTCCAGAGGAAGTGGCGGCGTTCGCCCGGCATCGGGTGGCGCACGTCGATGCCGACGGTGTGGCCGAGGCGCTCGACCTCGCCATTCATCTCGGTGTGGCCACAAATCGTGGAAAACATCAGCCTGCGCATCATTTCGTCCACGATTAACTTCGTCGGTTACTGGTCGGCGAGGGCGGTGAGCACAGCTGGTTGGACGGACGGGTCGATTCCCAGCGCGTCGAGCACCTCGTTGATAGCACTCCGTTCGAATTCGGCCGTGACCGCGCTTCCGCTTGGCCCCCCGCTGACGCGTCCACGATCCCACGCCACTGCACAGTCGATGAGCTGTAACCCGTGAGTCCGCTCGACATAGGCCACCGGGTGCGAGTGCGAGAGCTGTTCGGCATAGGTGATGACGCCTGCGGTGAGCAACTCGAATCCCTCCATCGGCTGCCCCGGAGCGCGACCATCAGCCAGGTCGAGCACTCTGGCCCACTCGGACGACAACGGCAGGAACCACAGACCCAGCGCCAGTGACCGACACGCAGTCGCCACTGCTGCGGGGAGATGGGCCGGGACCTCGTCGGCCGAAACCAAAAACCCTCGAACGGCGCCGCCGATGCGCAACATGTAAGTCCTCCGCTCAGTAGATCGCCAAGTCACCGGTGACCTGGTCGATGTGGTTGGCGAGATCAGGGCCGATGGCCAACGCAGTGCGGGTTGGTACGCCGCCGAACTCGGTGCGTCCACTGTCGGTGATGAGCACGGAACGAAGCCTTAGCCGCACGGCATGTTCGTGCAACGCAACCAGCTCTTCGTCGGTTTGTACTTGGAGGGTGACCTTGCGCAACGAGCCGCTGATCCACGCCCACGCAACAGGATCCAACGTGACACGAGAGACGCCCGTTCGCGAGTCGGTACCGTCGCTGACCAGCGAAGCAAGCCATGCAGAGGACGCGTGTGCACCCTGCGCGATCTCTTTGCCTCGGCGCATCTTCAGGTCTCGCCGGATGACGATCACTTGCTTCACCGTCGCCGGATCGACTTCGCCGGGAGCTACCTGAGCCGCGTGTAGTTGTGAGCCTTCAGGACTGTCCATGATCCGTGAGCTTACGATTCCCTCAGCTCACCACGATCTCCCTCCAGACGGACTCACCGTCGTTGACGTCTCGGGAGGTGCACCATCTGAGTCGGCACTTCTGACTGCGATCGGCGTCGAAGTCGAAGTCGAAACAGAAGCGGCATTGGTCGACGGGGTGGACGACGAGGTGGTTGTGACCGGAGGAGTCCGGGAAGGAACCGAGGTCGCAGGCGTCACCGCGGCCGTAGTCGGCGGCGTAGTCGGCGGCGAAGTTGGCGGCGTGATTGGCCGCGTCGTCGGCGGAGCCGTGGGAGCCACCGTCGTGCCCGGCGAGGGAGCCGGGATCGTGGCCGTTGGTGGGGCGACCTGCGGAATTGGCACCACTGATCCCCAGGTCCTGCGCTTCGGATCGGTGGCGCGGCAGAGCCCGTCGATGACGGTCGCCGCGGCCGTTACCCCAAGCCCAGGGCCAGCGATTTTGGCCACGGCGGTACTCATCACCTTCAGCTTCACCAACTTCGCGGCGCCAGCCGCAGTTGCTCCGGGTATCTCGGCGTTGATCACCTTGACGGCGTGTGTGTACACCGCTCTCGTGGCGGCGGTGCCCACCGTTGAAGGGGTTGCGCGATAGACGCCCTCACCGTCCGCGTTGTACGCGGACCCGACAAGATCAACCCAACCGATGAGGCTGTAGAAGCTGGCCACATTGCACACTGCCCCGGTGATTGGGTTTCGAGGTTTCGCGGGCAACGGCACCCGTGCTTCACCATAGGTCTTGGCCACCTGGTCCAGGTCGTACACACCGGCAACCTGATCGCCGTAGCTGGTGAACATCTTCAGCCCACGAGGATCGTCGGCCAGCGCGCGGGCTGCTGTGCGCAGTTCCTCGGGATAGGGCGGGTACGTCATCCGCAGCAGATCAGCGCGTGACACTTTGCCGTCGAGTTTTCCCTCCCGAGCACCGTCGAACGCTGCAAAGTTGTCGATCATCACCCGATATGCCGCTTGGCGTTCTTTATAGGCATCGACGTCGCCTTTGCTGATTCGTTGGTCGGCGACCTGTGTCTTTGCGTCGGCGAGGTCGATGGCATCGACAACGGCCCGATGGGCAAGCAGCCAAACTGCAGCGGCAGCAGTCCGCGGGTCGGTTGCATGTTCAGCGGCCCACTGAAGATCACCGACCGACACGATGCCGTCAACTCCCCCGCCGCGGATGTTGTCCAAGGCGTCGAACGATGAATCGAGCACGCCGGTGGCAAGGTCCGAAGCGGTGCGCCCGAGATCCGTTGCGGTTCTCATTCGAGGAGCAATTGCTGCGAAGGCCATGTCGAAGGAAACCGTCAGCGTGTCAGCCTTTCGCAGCCGTTCTGCAATGTCGCCGACGTAGCTGTCGATATCGCCGCAGGCGAACCCGAGTGCCAGCAACGGTTCGCCGTCACCATGAACCCGATAATCGGCTCCCACCCGATCGTTGAAGCCGGCCACTGCACCGCTGATCCGGGCTCCGGCATCGGCCAGGTCCGACGCTCGTTGGGCGCCGACCCGAGAGAACCCGACCATGAGGTCAAGGTGCCCTTTGACCAACGTGCACCGATCGGTTCCCGTGCTCACAGCGCATCACCCTGGCCGGGCTCGTCAGGTGCATCCTTGAGTGCCCGCGCCTTCGCCTTCGCCTTCGCCTTTGCGGCAGCCGATGCAGCCGCTGCCTCGGCTTCGCGTCGCTGTGCTTCTGCGAGCGCTTCGCGTTGCTGTTCAGCCCATCTGACTCTGGCCGCGTGTTGTGCGGCACGATCGGCCGACGCGTGAGCACGTTGTGACTCGATGCGAGTCGCGAGTGACCGCAAATGCTCCAGCGTGGACGCTGCCACCATTTCGAGGCCCGTGTGCTGCTGATCGAACCAACGCTGCGCATATCCCTCCCACCAAAACCCCAGGTCGTGCACGCGGGTTCGCCGGTCTTCGAGCAGGCGTTCCGTCGAGCCGATCGCCGACCGGACGACGGCTACAGCATGGGCTGCAGCTGCATCATCGAACCGAATCTCCGTGTTCACGTCCCACATGTTCCAAATACTGTCAGATGTTATGAAATACATCAAGGGGTGACGGGCAAAGAATCCCCGCAGAGCCGCCCACCGCGGCGCAGTAGGTTGCAGGCCGATGAATCCGCAGGTTTTGGCTGTCACTGCGCTGGTTGCGCTCTTGTTCGGTGGAGGCCTTTTGGTTGCCGACGCCCGAACTCGGTCACAGATTGTGTGGTTGCGGGCAAATGGGGTGGAGGCGGCTGCCACCGTCGTGGGGCGAGCGGTCCAGCACCGCAAACCCGTCATCGTGTGCCGCCTCGAAAGCGGGCAGCAGATTACCGTTGTCCACCGAGGCGAATTGCCGCTCCGAATGGGCGACTCGGTGCAACTGCGCCACACGGTGACGCCGTCGGGGAAAACCGACGCAGAATTGTTGGCCGAACCTCGCCACAGCATCGGCCGCGGAGTTGGCATCTCGCTGGCGATCGGGATCGTGCTGCTGGGCGCCGTGCTCGCTGCCCTCAGCTGACCCGCCACCTCATTGGCCAGGTGGCGGCCTCAGACCGGGGCCTGCACCGACCGCCGAGAGACCATCACAGGAAACGATGCGCGCATATCATCGAGCAGGTCTTCCTTCACCGAGGCCACCGCAGGGTCGTCGAACAGGTTCACCCGTTGCAGCGGATCATCGATGTTGTTGTACAACTCACCCTCGGTTCCGTCATGCACGGTACCCGGCAGGTACGCGGTGACCAGCCAGCCGTCTCGGTACATGCTGCGAAGTGCCATCTCGACGCCGAACAGGCTGGAGTCCCACTCGGTGAGAACTCGCTGATGCGCTCCCCCGCCATCGGTCGCTGGAAGCGGGGCACCCTCCATCCACTCGGGTACGGCGATTCCCGCAATGGAACAGAACGTGGGCGCAAGGTCGACAAGCCCGACAGGGTCCGTGACTTCTCGGGAGACCTGCACGCCCGACGAAGGCGCAGGCCGCCAGATCATCGGCACGCGTAGTAAACCGTCGACGTGGTACGGCCCCTTGAACAACAGGCCGAAATCGCCCTGCAACTCGCCGTGGTCCGCACTGACGAAGACATCGGTGTCGGCGTCCCAGCCTTTACCGATGACGGTCGCCATGATTGCCCCGATCGCTTCGTCAATGAGCTCGTTCTCGATGTGCACCATCGCGTTGACCTCGCGCACCTGCTGTGCAGTGAGACTGGCCGGAGCCCACGTGGTTGGTGCCTCGAAGTTGGCAACCAAGGTGCCGTCGTACCAGCGGCGCCAGTGCCGTGGCTTGCCGTCGATCACCGATTCGCGAACTGCCGCATCCTCGATGTATCCGGCGGGCAGATCGAGGTCGCGCCAGTCGACCCGGTGCGTCTCCGAAGCCGGTGGGTCCCACGGGTGATGCGGGTCAGGGAAGCTGACCCACAGGAACCAGTCTTCGTCGTCTGGCAGGGACCGCAGCCATTCGATGGACCGCTGCGCCACCCAGTCCGTGTGATACCAATCCGTGGGCATCTGGTTGACGTGCACCTGCGGTGCGCCGGTGTCGCCGCCTCCCAGCCCGTTGACGTTCATGCCGGCGTCGAGCACCGGGTAGAACATGCCAACGCCTTCGGGGTGGTTGTCACGCAGCCACGACGCATAGTGCAGCCAGCCTGCCCCCGAGTGTGCAGCCAACTCCAAATGATCGAAACCACGCAGCACATCGTGTTGGCCTCGGGAGGCAAGCGAGTTCTCGGGGAACGCGAAGAACGGGTCGACGAACGGATCGAAGTGGCTCTTACCGATAAGCGCCGTCTTGTATCCGGCGTCTCGGAGCACGGCCGCAACGCTGGGGGCATCGACGGGCAACTGCACCCCGTTCATCCACACCCCATGTGTGCTGACGTGCTGCCCCGTGAGCATGGTGGCGCGGCTCGGCATGCACACAACCGACTGCGGATGGCAGCGTCGATACGTCGTTCCGGCGGCGGCCAACGCATCGACCACCGGGGTGCGAGCGATAGACCCACCATTGCATCCGAACGCCTCGTAACGCTGCTGATCGGACGTTATGTACAGGATCTTGCGGCCCATGACCTGCTCTTACCGGTATGCGGCTGCGGCCGCGGCCGCTTCGAGTTGTGACTTGAGCGATGCCAGCGCACGTTCGATGGCGCCGCCGAACGACAGCGCGATCGGCCGTGGTGCCATGTCGGTGCTGTAGACCACGAGACAGGTCTGCGGCGCTTTCGGCACCTGTGGGATCTCGATCACATCGATCGTTGCGAGATGGTGCGTGAAGACGGAGACCGGACGCAGGGCGTACTGCAGGCGTCGTTGGACGTTGTCGACGACGACGATGTCCTCGGTCATCACCATCCCGGTCGGCATCGTCACCTTGCGCACCTGTTTGTCCGTGTCTGGGTCAGGCTCGCACCACGACGCAACCAGCCCGGTGAACCATGACGCGTTGTTGGGCACGTCGGCGATGCGATCCCAGGCCGCCTCGGGAGAACACTCGATGACCGTGTGTCGCCGGACCGTCCCCCACGGTGCCGTGAGCCCGTACGCAGCAAACTCCAACGTGTCATGGTGCGTACTGTTGAGGGGTTCAGCCATGGTGTTCCGGGTTCACCCCTTCACTTCAACACAATGTGCACTTATCGTGCAAGAAGCTGGCGCAGTTGAACGACGGTTGTGCTGGACACGATGCAGCTGCATCGTCGAAACAGGCCGTCTACTTTGCTGTCCTGGCGCCGAGATGGACAGCTGGTCGTACAATCGTGCTGTGCAATGTTCGTGCTGCGGTGAAGTTCGGGACGCTTCGATGGTGTCGGCGTTGCAGTGCCACGACGAGATCAAGATCTGTCGGATGTGCGCGCGATGGCTGGTGGCACGCACCGGGGGCGTTGACGTCACTCCGACACTGCCCGTTGCCGACATGGCCACGACCGTCAGGTTCTGGGAGGCCGCTGGGTTCGATGTCAATCGGTACGACGACGGGTTCGCGTTCGTCAGTTTCGAAGACCAGAGCGTCTTCGACCTTGATCTCGTCGACGGTTTCGACCCTGCCTCGAACTGCGCCGGTTGTTACATCGTCACGGACCACACCGAAGACTGGCATTCCCGCTTCGCAGCCGCCGGAATGACGGTCACGCCGATGGAAGACATGCCCTGGGGCATGCGCGAGTTCGCCGTGACCGATCCGAACGGCAACCGGATTCGGATCGGGCGATCGACCCCCGACTCCGCCGTCGGGTAGTTCATCGAGACGAGAGCATCCGGACGCGGCACTGCCCGCCGGTTGGGCGGGCAGATCACAACAACAGCTCCGAAACAGAGCCCGGGTGGTCAGCCCTTCTTACGCTCGCCGAACCGCTTGTTGAAGCGATCCACGCGGCCCGCTGTATCCACGATCTTCATCTTGCCGGTGTAGAACGGGTGGCTCATGTCGGATAATTCGACGTCGACAACCGGGTAGGTGTTGCCGTCTTCGTGCACCACGGTCTTCTCGGTCTTGACGGTCGAACGGGTGATGAACACGTAGTTGGCGGACTGGTCGCGGAACGCGACGGGCCGGTACTCGGGGTGGATGCCAGGCTGCATGAGAACTCCTTAGCCGGGAAACGGCTGTGACCGTGAACCGGCTTTGCCGGACGGACCACCGAGTTTAGGCCACGGATGCGCACCCTGCCGCGCGCCAGGATCAACAATCAGGACGTTCGTACACCCAGGGCCCCGATGCGTCCATGTGGATGCGGTGGCGCAGTCCCGGCGTGGCGAGGGTGGCCCCGTCCGCCAACGCCGCATCGGGATGCCAGGCAACGACGAACTGACCGTCTTGCTTGATCATGGTCGTGGCGTACTGGTCCGGTTCTTTGGATGCAGCATGGGACAGCGCATCGAGCGTCGTGGCAAACGGCACCAGACAGGTCAGTGTGATGAAGGTGGGAGGGGCAAGTTGGACATCGCCTGCATCGCGACGACGCAGCGCCTCGCTCGGGGTGAGCCAGGCGTGCCCGACAATTTCCCCGTCATCGACCGCCACTTCGGCTTCGCTTCCCACCGGCGCAAGGAAGAATCCCGTTCCGAACCGCCGGGGTTCCGTAACGGGCGGCGTCCAGTGCGACCAGCGAACCAGCGAACCTGGCTCGACCACGAGGCCAGTTTCTTCAACTGCCTCGCGAACGGCGCAGGCCACGTCGTCGGCATCGTCGTCGTCGACCCGTCCCCCCGGAAAGACCCAATACCCGGCGAACGCACCCCGGCCGCTGTTGCGTTGCAGCAGCAGAACTTCGAGACCATCGGAGCCGTCACGCAACAGCACGACGGTGGCAGCAGGAATCAACGGTGCAACGGCGGGTGTTTCAGAAAAGGGAGGTTCGGGGAACGGGGGTTCGGGGGCGGACACCGACTCATGCTGACAGCCGGGCGACGAATCAGACAATCCGGGCGACGAATCCGCATCGCGACCAATAGTTGCACCTAGTAGTTGCATAGGGGCTACACTCCTCCGAACTCCAATCAGGAAGCCTCTCCTCCTCATGCTGACACTGCACCCCCCGCTGAACGCCACCCTTCGCTTCTCGTCAAGGCTCGTCGCCTCCGGAAGCTCCGGCAGTTCGGACCCGGACAAGCAGTTCTTCGCCGGTCAGGTCCCAACGTGGTGCTGGTTCGTCCTCCTCGGGGCGATCGCAGCGATGCTTGCGATTGATCTCGTCCGCCATGACGACGAACACGAACCGACGGCGAAAGGCGCTCTGAAGGAATCACTGATCTGGATCCTTTGCGGTCTGAGCTTCTCAATCTTCGTGTTCTGGCAGTTCGGTTCGGTGGCGTGGACCGAGTACCTGAGCGGCTACGTGATCGAGAAATCGCTCAGCGTCGACAACGTCTTCGTATGGGCACTGTTGTTCTCTGCGTTCAAGATCCCTCTGCGCTACCAGCACCGCGTGTTGTTCTGGGGCATCTTCGGTGCACTTGCCTTTCGTGCCATCTTCATCGGCCTGGGCTCGGCGTTGATCAGCAAGTTCTGGTGGATGCTCGTCCTGTTCGGCCTGTTCTTGGTGTACACCGGGTTCAAGATCCTGCGCCACAAGGACAGTGACGACGAAGAAGCAAAGACAAGTGGGCTGGGTCTGCTCCGCAAGATCATGCCCGTCACGGATCAGTACGACGGCAAGAAGTTCTTCACGATGGAGAACGCAAAGCGCACGGCCACGCCGCTGTTCGCATGCCTGGTCGTTGTCGAAGTCACCGACATCGTCTTCGCAGTCGACTCTGTGCCAGCCATCCTTGCGGTGTCGCGTTCACCGTTCCTGGTCTTTGCGTCGAACGCGTTCGCGATTCTCGGCCTGCGAGCGATGTATTTCCTGCTCGCCGATGCCAAAGAGCGCTTCAAGTACCTGAGCACGGCCCTTGGCATCATCCTCGTGTTCGTCGGCCTGAAGATGGTGGCCAGCCACTGGTACCACCTCGACACCCGTGTCTCGCTTGCGGTCATCATCCTGGTACTCGCCGGCGGCGTGGTGGCCAGCATCAAGTCCGCGCCAAAGCTGACCGACGAGCCGGAACTCAACTAGGCAGCTGCAGTCGACATCACGCCAGCAGCCGATACCGGTGCTCAGGCCGGCCGGTGGAGCCATAACGCATGGTCAGCTCCGACCGGCCCACGAGAACCAGATGTTCAAGATAACGGCGCGCGCTCGCCCGTGAGATTCCGGTTGCGGAGGACACCTCGGAGGCCGAACGCGCGTCGGTGAGATGAAGCGAGCCGAGCACCAGATCAAGTGTGGTCGGCGACAATCCCTTGGGGAGCGCTGTGGCCACCGGATGGCGCACCGCGAACAACGCGTCGATGGAATCCTGAGTGACAACATGCGCGGCCCTGAGCGCGTGTGCGGCCTCGAACAACTCTTGCACCTGTCCGAGCTGGGCGCTGAGCGCTGCCGGGTCGAACGGTTTCACGAGGTAGCGCAGGGCACCGAGACGCATGATCGTTGCAATCGTGTCAGCATCGCGAGCAGCGGTAATGACGATCACCTCGCAGGTGGACCCGTTAGCGCGCAAGGCACCGAGGAACTCCACCCCGCTGTGGTCCGGAAGGAACACGTCGAGCACGACCAGGTCAGGGTTCAGGTCTTTTACGGCTTTCAGGGCGGTGGCGGCGGAATGGGCCACGCCGACAACCTCGAAGCCCGGTTGACGATCAACCAGCCGCCGATGCACATCGGCAACCATGAAGTCGTCATCGACGACGAGCACCGAAATCAAGTCAACCCCCGCGCAACCACGGTGGTGCGCTCCAGTGGCAGCAGCACTTCGAAGGTCGTCGGCTCCGTACCGACGAGGTCGATCGAACCACCCCTGCTCTGACACGCACGACGGGCCAGAGCCAGACCCAGGCCAAAATGATCACCGCCGAGCTTCGTGGACCAACCTTCGTGGAAGATCTCCTCGACATCCGTCCGAGCGACGCCAGGACCGGAGTCCATCACCTTCAACCGGACCACGTCACCAGTCACGGTGAGTGCCACCTCGACCCAGCCCGAGTGATCGATCGCATGGAACGCGTTGTCGAGCAGATTGCCCATGACCACCAGCAGGTCGCCCGCTTCGTCCTCGGACAGTTCGGGCAGCGACGACACCGGATCAAGACGAAGGTCGATGTTGCGCTCGGCGGCCAACGTCTTTTTCGCAACGATCATCGCAGCCACCCGCCGGTCGAGAATAAGGCCGCCGAGCTCAGCGGCAATATCGAAGTGCGAACGGCCGACCTGGTCGACGAAGTGCGCGACCTCGTCGTATGCCCCCAGCGCCAGCAGTCCTCCTATCGTGTGGATCTTGTTGGAGAACTCGTGTGCTTGTGCTCGAAGCGTGTCGGTGGCGGCGCGCGTTCCGGCCAATTGTTCGGTGAGCTGGTCCAGTTCCGTCCGGTCCCGGAGCGTGACGATGCCCCCGCGTTCGGTTCCCCGAATCGTGATCGTACGGCGATTCGCGATCAGCAGCGCGCGGTCCGTGCGCACCGGACGGTCGACGTGATGGGCGGGGTTCATGATCGCGGAGACAACGTTCTGATCAAGACCGAAGCTGTCGATCGGAGCACCAACGCATCCGTCGGGCAGCGCGAGCAATCGCCTGGCCTCATCGTTCACCAACGTGATGTGACCGGCCGGGTCAACTGCCACAACACCTTCCTTCACACTGCTCAGAATTGCTTCACGATGCTCGAGCAGCGCACCGATCGACTCTGCGTCAAGTGAGTAGGTCTGACGGCGGACACGACGTGCAACCAACGCAGCACCCAGCCCACCAAGCACCACTGCACCGGCACAGAGATACGAAATCGTTGCGATGAGATCTGCTCTCGCCCGTGCCTGCACACCCTCGATGAGCAGCCCCACGGAGACGAGTCCGATCACGGCGCCATCGTCGGAACGCACCGGGGTCTTGCCGCGCACGCTCAGCCCGAGCGTGCCGCGCTCGGTGCCGACGAACTCCCGCCCAAGGAGCACAGCACCTGCGGGGGTCGACAACTTCTGCCCGACCTTCTCCCTATCAGGGTGGGAGTACCGGATCTCCTGCGCGTTCGCGACGACCACGAAGTCCGCACCGGATCCGATGCGGATCGCCTCGGCGATCGGTTGGATGACTGCCGCCGGGTCGTCGGAATCGAACGCGGACCGAACCTCGGGCAACGCAGCCACCGATCGGGCGATGGCCAACGCCTTCTCACCGGACAACCGGTCGACCTGCGACCGGTTGGCCCGCAGCGCGACCACGGATGCAATAGCGGTCAGCAACAGCACCATCGCCAGCTCAGCCAGGAACAGCTGAGTGGCAATCGAGCGGCGCCAGCTGGGGACCGGCCGCTGCCGAGCGCGTGACCGCGGGTCGTTCACGCGTCCAGGCTAGGACCTGCGAGCTGCCCGCGCCTCGCAGACACCACCGAAAGAATGATCGGTACGACGACGACGCCCGCAAGCAGCCCGAGAAGTGTCCGGCTGATGCCACTCTCCCAGAACACGCTGTACCGACCACCACCGATTGCCCGTGCGCGGCGGAACTGTTCCTCGGCCATCGGTCCGAGGATGGCACCGATCACCAGTGGCGCGACCGGGAAGCCGAAGCGTCGCATCACGAAGCCGACCAGGCCGAGCGAGAAGAGGATGAGCAGGTCGGTCCCGGACCCGTTCGCCGCGTATCCGCCAAGCGCGCCGAACGTCACGATGCCCGCATACAGGTAGGGCCGGGGGATGTACAGCAACTTCGCCCACAGCGGGGCCAATGGGAGGTTGAGTACCAGCAGCATGGTGTTGCCGATGAACAGGCTGGCGATGAGACCCCACACAAGATCGCTGTTCGTCTCGAACAGCAGCGGCCCTGGCTGCAGACCGTACTGCTGGAACGCGGCCAGCATCACCGCAGCTGTGGATGATGTCGGCAGCCCAAGGGTGAGCAGCGGGACAAGAACACCCGCAGCTGCTGCGTTGTTGGCAGCCTCTGGGCCGGCAACGCCTTCGATGGCACCGTGGCCGAACTCGTGCTTGTGCTTCGACAGCCGCTTCTCCAGCGCATAGGACAAGAACGTCGGAATCTCCGCACCGCCCGCCGGCATCGCTCCGAACGGGAAACCCAGTGCGGTGCCTCTCAGCCATGGCTTCCACGAACGAGACCAGTCTGCGCGGTCCATCCATGGGCGACCCACGGGGATCACCGAACCGGCAGTTCCGCGTAGGCGACACGCGACCCACAGCGCCTCGCCAACCGCAAAAACACCAACGGCGACAATCACCGTGTCGGCGCCATCGAGCAGCTGTGGGATGCCCATCGCGAACCGGGCCTGGCCGGTTTGTGTGTCGATTCCGATCAGCCCGATGGCCAGACCGGCGCCAAGTGCAGAGAGGCCGCGGATACGTGAGTCACCAAGAACCGATGACACCGTTGCGAACGCAAGCAGCACGATGAGGAAGAACTCCGGTGCCCCGAACTGCAACGCTGCGTTTGCCACACGGGGAGCAGCAACGACGAGCAGTCCCGTCGCGATGGTGCCAGCAACGAACGAGCCGATTGCCGCGGTTGCGAGCGCTTGCGCGGCTCGTCCGCGTTTGGCCATCGCGTTGCCTTCGAGCGACGTGATCATGGACGCGCTCTCACCCGGTGTCTTCAGCAGGATGGAGGTGGTCGACCCGCCGTACATACCGCCGTAGTAGATGCCGGCGAACATGATGAACGCTGACACCGGACCAAGCTTCAGCGTGATGGGAAGCAACAGAGCAACCGTCATCGCCGGGCCGATGCCCGGGAGGACGCCGACACCAGTTCCAAGCGTGACACCGACGAGCGCCCACCCAAGGTTCTGGGGAGTCCCTGCGACGCGGAAACCCTCCATCAGGTCATGCAGTGAACTCACGGCATCCACCGTTCGACCGGGCCTGCAGGCAGATAGACACCGAGCAGGATGCGGAAGATGACGAACGCGGTCACGGCCACGATGACGCTGATGGCGAGAACTTTGAGCGGCCGTTTGGCCCCCAGCCCCAGAGCCGATCCACCGAACAGCACAACCGCGGCCAATGGCCAGCCGATACGTGAGATCAGCTGCGAATGCAGCACGAACGCTGCACCAACCACGAGGAATGCCTTCCAGTCGGCGGGCTTCGACATGTCGACGTCTTCGCCTTCGTCCGGTGTCCCGATGTTGCCTCGAGCCACCGTGATCCCGTGCATCACGGCACAGACCAGCAGCAGCACGCCGACGACCCGCGGCACGAACCGCGGGTCGACGACGTTCGCAGTCAGCGGAACACGGATGTTCTGCGAACCGACCAGGACCAGTGTCCCGGCAACTGCCAGAAGGACTGTGACGAAGTGCTCGGTGCGAAAGGCCAACGGCCGCTCGCGTTCCTCAGCACTTCCGGCCATCAGGCGAGACCGATGTCCCGCAGCACGCCACGGATGCGGGTCTCTTCATCGTCGAGATATTGGCGGAACTTGTCGCCGTCGAGGTAGACGTCGTCCCAGCCCTGCTTCTTCATCTCGGCCTTCCACTGCGGCGACTGGTACAGCGCACGGATAGTGTCCAGCAGTTCTGCCTGTTCGGCTGCGCTGAGGCCGGCTGGGGCGACAACGCCACGCCAGTTCTGCAGCTCAAGGTTGAACCCAGCCTCTTTGATGGTGGGGATGCTGGTGCCAGGAATGCGAGCGTTGCCAGAAGTTGCAAGCGCGCGTAGCTTGCCTTCCTTGACCTGGGGCAGGAACTCGCCCACGCCCGATACGCCGGCAGCCACCTTGTTGCCCAGCAGCGCAGCCAAAGCCTGACCGCCGCCGCTGAACGCGATGTAGTTCAGGCGCTTCGCTTCTGCACCGCCGGCCTTGGCCAGCAAACCGGCCAGGATATGGTCCGTTCCGCCGGCCGAGCCGCCGGCGATCGGTGTGCCCGATGGGTTGGCGACAATGTCGTTGACCAGGTCGGCAAGTGTCTTGTACTTCGAATCGGCCGGGACAACGATGATCTCGTCCTCGGCGGTGAGTCGGGCGATCGGCGTGACGAATCGCTTGTCGAGCGTTGCCTGCGGACGGTTCGTCTCGATTGCGCCGACCATCACGAGGCCCATCGTCATCAGGATGTCGCCCTTGCCCTGCTCCTGGGCAACAAGCTGCGCGAGGCCGATGGTGCCGCCCGCACCAGCGACGTTGAAGACATCAACGCGCTTACGGACCGAGGTTTCCTGCATCACCCGCTGCATCGCCCGCGACGTGCTGTCCCATCCGCCGCCCGGAGCGGCTGGGGCCATGATGCGCAGCGTCTTGCCTGAAAAACGTGAGGTGTCGATACCAGCTGCAGTCGCGGCTGCGACGGTCGCCGGAGCGACGGTGGCTGCAGGCTTCGCTGTTGTGGGCTTAACCTTGGTGGTCGTTGCCTTCTTCTTCGTGGCGGCATTGCCCGAGCTGGCAAGTACGGACACGATGAGCAGAGCTGGGATGACGAGACGCGTCGTTCGGCGCATGGTGGTGGTTCCCCCTACGCGCAGCAGTGTGCTGCGAGCAGTGCGGAATGTACGAAAAGAACTCGACCGAGTCCAAGTTGTGCCAGAAGACACGGCGAAGAGATCGTTGAACGCTGGCCACGGTCATTTCGCACGTGTTTTGCTCATACTTGCTCGTACTTGCTCGTACTGCTTTGCTGCTTTACCGCACGGGTCAGCCCATCACCCGGCGCAACACCACGCGAGATTCCGTGGTCGCAGCACCGTTCGCCTTGCACCACCGGACGAAGAGATCAAGCCCTTCGGGACCGGCACAGTCAACCAGGATGGCGTAATCCGCAGCACCGGTGACGTACGCGGCGAAAGCCACCTCGTCTCGTTGTGCCAACGCGGCCTCGAACAGCTCAGGTACGACGTCCGGCCGCAGTGACAGCTCGACCACCGACCTGAGGCCGCGACCAAGCGCCTCGTGGTCGACCACAGCCTGATACCCACTGATGACACCGAGCCGTTCCAACCGCCGGACCCGCTCGCCCACCGAACTAGCCGAGAGGTGAACGGTCTCGGCCAGTTCCTTCCAGCTCTTTCGACCATCTCTTCGTAGTTCACCAACGATTCGATGGTCGATGTTGTCCAGAGCCTGTGATTCCACGGCGAGATCATCTCATGTCGGGCTGACTTCCGTCACCTGCACGGACCCCGCAGGCAGACAGTGGATCCATGAACGAAAGTGGACCCAAGAAGAGCATGATTGCTTCCTCGATTGGTTCGGCCCCTCTCACAGTCGGTGTGCCGACCGAGATCAAGGGCTCGGAGGGCCGAGTCGCCATGACGCCGGACGGGGTGCGCGAACTGTCGCGCTTTGGCACCGCGGTTCACGTCCAAACCGGTGCCGGTGCGAACTGCTCGTTGACCGACGACGACTACCGAGCGGCAGGCGCAGTGATCGTCCCGACCGCCGCCGACGCGTGGGCCCAAGACCTGGTTGTGAAAGTGAAGGAGCCACAGGAGTCGGAGTTCGAATTCCTCCGCCCCGATCTCACCTTGTTCACCTACCTGCACCTGGCCGCGTATCCGACGGTGGCCGCTGCTCTGTTGGACGGAAAGTGCACCGCTATCGCGTACGAGACTGTGCAGAACGAGGCTGGCGGCCTCCCGCTCCTCGCGCCGATGAGCGAGATCGCCGGACGCTTGGCGCCCCAGGCCGGCTCGCAGTTCCTTGAACGCCATCACGGCGGACGGGGAATCTTGATGGGTGGCGCGCCTGGTGTCCGCCCCGCCCGTGTCGTTGTGCTGGGGGCCGGCAATGTCGGCTGGAACGCAGCCACGGTGGCGGCCGGGATGGGTGCAGACGTCTCGATCCTCGACAAGAACCTCGAACGGCTCCGCTTCATCGACCAGATTCTCCGCGGCCGGATGACCACGGTTGCCTCCAACGTCGGCGCCGTCGAGCGAGCGGTAGCCGACGCTGATCTCGTCATCGGCGCAGTGCTGGTGCCTGGCGGTCGTGCCCCCATCGTGGTGAGCGGGGCGATGGTGGCAACGATGAAACCGGGCAGTGTGATCGTGGATGTTGCGGTCGACCAGGGCGGCTGCATCGAGACCACCCATGAGACGTCGCACACCAACCCGGTTTTCGAACGACATGGCGTGATCCACTACGCGGTTGGCAACATGCCCGGCGCTGTGCCGTTCACCAGCACCTTCGCGCTCACCAACGCAACGCTGCCGTTCGTCGCCGAGATCGCTCGAATTGGAGTGCACTCAGCAGCGCACGACCCGTTGCTCGGACCAGGATTCAACTGCTTCGGCGGTCACATCACCAACGCCGCGGTCGCCGCCGCGTTGGGAGCTGATTCCGTCGAGCTCTTGACGGCCATTGGGTGAACTTCCTCTCGGGACCGTCAGTGGAATGTCAAGGAATGTTAAGGAATGGCAAGGATTTCGGTTCTGCACGTGAGAGCGCTTGCGGAGACGGTTCGTGTTCTGTACATTCGTTCATGCAGGGCCGTGCCAATCCGTCGTGGCACGGTCCTGCACCTTTTGCTGGGCGGTTTTGTACAGGTGCATATGTGTTGTCGCTTCGTGACCGCGTCGCCGAAGGGTTACTCGCCCGGTTTGGCCCATCCGACACCCTGAGGACAACCACCCGAGAACGAAAAGGTTTTCATTTCTCCGGAGGTCCAGGGCATCACTCGTGGGTGAACAGCCGCTCACACGTCAGCGAGAACACCTGGGCCGCCTCGGCGCTGGTGAGCATCGACGAGGTACGGAGGTACTCCCACACCGCCCACGACAGAGCTGAGCCGGCACTGTGCTTGAGCACTTGCGCCTCGGTCGGGTCTGCCACGCTGGCCAACTCAGGCGCGAACGCCGACCACGCGAGCGCAGCGAAGACGTCGTCGGCGGTCTTCAGCAGATTCCCCAAGTTCGGCGCCAGCATGACGCGATGCAGGGCTGCCCGGCGGACTGGGGTGATCCGCTCGAAGAGTCGTTTGCGATGCAGCGAGAACTGGGCAACCCTCTCAGCGAACGTTCCGGTTGGCTCGAGCCTGAAAAACGGCGAGACCCGCTCGAAGTGCAGCGCTGCGGCATTGGCCTGCAATGCCTCCATGTCATCGAAATGTTGGAAGATCGTGCGCAGGCCGATTCCTGCCTGATCCGCTATCTCGCGCGCCGTGGGCGAGACATTGCCACCCTCGACCAGGTCGAGCCAACCCTCGACGATCGCCGACCGGGTACGCCTGCTGCGCAGCTCGCGTCCATCGGCCGGATCCGACGACCGAACTGAGTCGCTCGGTTCCGTCATCGCCCCGGCAACCGCGGCGATGGCAATGGACTCGGCCGTGGCGGCTGTGTCGGCCGGACTCTCAGTCACTTCGATGACGGTGCTGTCCATACTCTCCGACTGCTCTCCGACGGCTCTCCAACGGTGATCCCCGAGGATTGCACCTGAGGGGAGAGTCTGGCACGTGGGTCGAGCACCCTTGAAAATCTGAACGCGCACAGCGAGCAAACATTGCTGGCGTTGGGGGCTCAAGGTGCAAATCAACACTCAATGCGTTCGTATGTTCGCTGCCAATCCGGATGACAGGAGCGATGACGCGTCGGCGACCATCTCGGCCAAGACTTCGCCCGCGGGGCGGACGGACTTTACCAACCCGCTGACCTGACCGGCGGCGAGCATCGAATAGTCGGAATGCCCCGAAGCCTCGGCACCACGCAGGAGCGGAGCAATAAGCGCGCTTTGCATTCCCATCGGCAACGCCTTGATGCCTGACTCCTCCCATGCATCGATGAGCGGGTTGGTGATGTTGCGCATGGTCTTGCCCGAGTACAGCCGGGTGACCTTCGTGCTTTCGTCGTTCGCCGCCACGATCCGCGCCTTGCGAGCAGCGTCTTGCGCCGCCTCGTCGGTTGCGATGAACACCGTGCCACACCAGGCGCCGGCACAGCCCATCGCAAGCACAGCAGCAAGCCCGCGGCCGTCGCCGATACCTCCGGCGGCGATGACCGGTGTGTCGCCGGCGACATCGAGCACTTGCGGCAGGAGCGCCATCGTTCCGATCCGGCCGGTATGCCCGCCGGCCTCGCTGCCCTGGGCGACAACTGCGTCGACACCGGCGGCCAGGACCCGCCGCGCAGCCTTCACGTTGCCGACGAGCGAAATAACGATGGTGCCCGCATCACGCAACTGCGCCATGAACGGTGCGGGGTCCCCCAACCCGGTTGCAAGCACGGGCACACCCATCCCGACGATCACATCGATCTGGCGCTGTGGGTCGAACAGCGCTGCAGCCATGCCGATGTCTTCTGCCTTGCGCTCGGGTCGTTGGGTGACGGGAAGGTCCAGCTGCTGGCGGAGTTCCTCGACCGCTGCCCTGTGCCCTTCGGGGATGAGCGACGACACTGTTGTGCCCGTCGGCAGCAAGGTCGGCGACGCCGACTTCGGGCCGAGCACCGGCAGCAGGATGTCAACACCGAACGGCTTGTCCGTGAGCTCGCGGATGCGAGTGATTGCCGCTTCCATCTCGTCCGGCCCGTACCCGGTGCCACCGAGAACCCCGAGGCCACCGGCATTGGAAATTGCGGCGACCAGCTCGGGACCGGCGACGCCGTGGTTGGACTCGCCGACGGTCGGCCCCATGCCGGCCAGCAGCACAGGGTATTCGATACCGAACAGATCACAGATGCGGGTGTGCAGGACAGGTCTGGCAGCCATGCACGCCAACATAGGAGCCGACGACCGGCCACCGCCACTGCAGGTGTGTCTACGGCGCTGCTTGGCCGCCACGCACGACTCGGCCAGGGGTTTCGCCGGTGGCGTGTCCGTCGGTCATGATCTCCACGCCGTGCACGAACGTGTTGCGGTACCCGGCGGCGCGCTGCAGGAGACGGCGGCCACCAGCGGGGAGGTCGTGATGGATCTCGGGATGGAACAGCCGCAGTGCGTCGAAGTCGATCAGGTTGAGATCGGCACGGTATCCCGGCGCCACCACCCCACGATCCAGCAGCCCGACCGTTTGCGCCGTGAGCATCGTCTGTTTCGCTACGAGCATCTCGATCGGTATGCGCCCATAGGGTCTGTCACGACCCCACCACTGGAGCATGGTTGTCGGAAAGCTGACGTCGCAGATCGTGCCGACATGAGCTCCACCGTCGCTGAGGCCAGCCACGGAAGCAGGATGCGAGATCATCTCGCCGACGGCATCGAGGTTGCCCGACACGAAGTTGAGGGCCGGCATATACAGCAGCGCACGGCCACCGTTCTCCAGGAGCCAGTCGTATGCCAACTCGGCTGCGTCGACACCCATTCGCGCGGCGGTTGCTTCGATGGAGTCGTGCGCCGCCGGCTCGTACTGCGGGTTGTCGCCAAGGCGGAACATGTACCGGAACCGCTCGATGGCTGCGCTGCCCAACGGGCCGTTGCGGTCTGTGGTGCGGCCCTCGATGATGGCGCGACGGAGTTCCGGAACCGCCATCAGCGACACCCGCTCGGCAAGCGGAAGCGCGGCGATCTCCTGGTACGCAGGGCTGTACATGAACGGGTTGAGGGTTCCTTCAAGACCGAACAGCAGACCGATGGCCCGAGCACCGACCTGGGCGCGCATGGTGACCCCCGCCCTGGTCGCTTCGGCGAAGCTGTCCAGGATCACGCGCCAGTCATCAGGTGCCCGCACGGACTGGGCGACCGATACCGAGATGGGCCGCCCCGATTCTGCCGCCATCCGCCGGAACAGCATCACCTCGGCATCGCGGTCGAAGAAGTCGCTGACGGCCTGCAGCACTCCCCCGCCGGCATCGGCAAGGCCCATTGCGATACCGACCAACTCCTCGACCTCGGCCTTCAGCGTCGGCGTCGGTTCGCCAAGGCTGCTCTTGTGGTTGATGGTGCGCGAGGTGGAGAACCCGAGCGCTCCTGCCCGCATGGCATCGGCCGCGAACGATCGCATGCTCGCGATGTCGTCGGCGGTGGCAGGTTCCTGTCTCGCACCCCGCTCGCCCATCACATGCAGTCGCAGGGCAGCGTGCGGAAGCTGCGTGCCGAGGTCGATGTCGCGCGGGCGACGGTCGAGATAGTCAAGATATTCGCCGAACGTCTGCCACTCCCACGTGAGCCCCTCGTGCAGCGCCGTGCCGGGGATGTCCTCGACGCCTTCCATCAGCTGGACGAGGCGGTCCCGGTTGTGTTCGAAGACGGGGGCGAACCCAACCCCGCAGTTGCCCATCACCACGGTGGTGACACCGTGCCAGCTCGACGGAGCCAGGGCCGAGTCCCATGTGGCCTGCCCGTCGTAGTGCGTGTGGATGTCGACGAACCCCGGCGTGAGCATCAGCCCTTCGGCGTCGATGACACGCGTTGCAGCGCCCGAGACCGCTCCGACTTCGGTGATCACACCAGCGGTGACGGCGACATCTGCAGCACGTGGCGGGGCCCCGGTGCCATCGACCAGCGTCGCACCGCGGATGATCAGGTCGTGTTCAGCCATCGGAAGGCTCCGTTCTGCGTGTTCGGTTCCCGGCGTCCAAATCCTACGTAGGCCGATCAGTTCGAAGACTACCCAGCACCACGCCCACAAACGCGCCCCGGGCGGAGAAGGCTGCGGGTGGGCGGGTAAGTTGATCCCATGCGTCTCGTGACGTGGAACCTCAACGGCCTCGAAGACGCCCACATCGACGACCGCACCGAGGCCGCCGTCTTCACCATCATCCTTGGCGCGCGTTTGGATCAGCTGCACGCCGGCACAGGAGCTGCGGCGCCGCCGGACGTGATCGTGCTGCAAGAGGTGACCAAGCGAATGCTGGCGGCAAGCATTGCCTGCCACCTCCCAGCCGGTGGCTACTCGGTGATACCCCCCGAAGCACCGGACCGCGAAGTGTTTGAAGTACTTGCGTTCCGATCGACGGTGAAATTCGTCGATTACAACCTGGTGCCGTTGGTGGCCAGCAACTACGGCCGGCTGTTGCACACACTGGACCTCGCCACCGACGGCGGCGCTGCGCTGCGCGTCCTCACCGCTCACTTCGACAGCGGCACGGACAGCGCGAAGATCCGCACAGCTCAGCTGCATCAGGTTGGCAATGCGATCACATCCACTGCATTGTTCGCAGGCGACGCCAACCTGCGCGAAGCCGAATGGGAGGCAGTGCGGTCCGACGTCCAGATGCGCGATGCGTGGGAGCTGCTCGGCCGGCCGGCCGACACACGCGTCACCTGGGCACGAGATGAATACAAAGCCAGGTTCGACCGTGTGTTCGTCGGGTCAGCCGTTCGCCCCACTACTCTGCGCGCATACGGACGTGACCCGCTGCCCGGGACGGGCACACTCATTTCGGACCACGTCGGTCTGGCGGTCGACTTCGCCCTCACCTGACCCACCGGGAAACCGCGCACCGGTGTGGGAATCTGTTCAGTGCAGCAGATGGCTCGCCTGGTTCATGACGTTGACGCAGCCGATGATCGCTGCAGCGAATACGACGTTTCGGACAGCGAGCTTCGCGAGCAGCGCGTCCGCCAGCCCGGCACCATGGCTGATGGTTCCTGCCTGCGCGGCACCGACGTACAGGTGGCTCGGGCCATGTGAACTCTCCAGTCGTGAACCCAATTGCGGGCGTGAACCCGACCGCAGCCGTGAGCCCAACCGGAACGAGGTCAACACCGAGGCTGCCACGAGACCCATCTTCAACGCCAACGCGCCCACATAGAGCCGGCCGACGTTCGTGCTGGTGACCGTTCCGTCGAACAGCCCGTCGGGAGCTGACCGCCGAAGGTTGGCAAGGCCCGTGATGACCACGACTGCGAGGCCACCGCCTGCGAGCAACGAATACCGGGGTGTGATCCAGGCGAGCAGTCTCGACCCGAACGCGCTGTTTCCTGCGCGGCCGGCAAGTGCGACCGATCCGACCGCCAAGAGCCATGACGCCACACCAAGCAGATGAAGCAGGGCAAACCCGACTTCTTCGGCCAACCCGTTCACGGTAGCCGACGCGTACAGCGCAGCCGATGTGTTCAGAGCATGGTCGGCGAAACCGACGCCCGCCGCGGTGTGGCCATCACCGAGCACAACGGCGGTGCCATTCTGCGCAGCCGTCAGCCGAGCGCCGAGGTTCGGTGAGATCGCTTGGAGCGCTTGCCGGGACGGGGTGTTGTGAGCAGCAACTGGCTCGGCCACGCCTGTGATGTTCTCACTTCCTAGGTGCACATATTGCGATGGCGCGTGGACACGGACGACAACCACCCAGGGGCCTGGTGCAGGGTAGGCCACCGTTGCCTGGGTGGCGGTGGCGCTGATCGCAGTCATCGGCTTGGTTGCAACCCGGACATCGGGGTCGCCCGACAATCCGCCGATGTCGAGCACAGCATCCTTCACCGGGCGCCCCAAGGTGTCGAACACCGTGGCCCGGTACATGCGCGTCGGTCCACTGTCGGCTGTGGTGAGCACCACCTTGTTCACCACAACGGGGATGGCACGCGACTCGTCGCCTGCACTGGCTCCGTTGTCAGAGGCAGCAGCGACTGCCTGCCCTGACCAGCCGAGCAAGAAGATGCCGGCCATGGCCAGGACAGCCCCGGCGAAAAGCAAGAGGCGAAGACGAAGACTCACGGTTTCACCACCCACACGGTGGTCATCCCATGGAGCCCGGCATCACTTTCCGCATGCGTGAGGATGTGGCAGTGGAATGCCCACACCCCCGGGTATTTGTTCGTCACGATGACGTCGTAGCGCTCACCGGGAGCGATGTTGAGGGTGTCGACGACCATTGGAGTGGTGAGGAAGTTTCCGTCCTTGGCAATCACCGTCATCGGGTGGCCGTGAAGGTGCATCGGGTGGATGATCAGGCCTTCGTTCATGAACCGCACCAGTGTCCGCTCGCCGACTTTCGCCACGATCGGCAGCGTTGCTGGGAACCCCTTCCCGTTGATGCCGAACCCGAGCGGGCCGTCGGTGAGCACCTCGGTGTACTCCTTGTCGTGTGCCGCCGATGCCGGGATGGGCGTTGACGTACATTCCACGATCAGCGCACCGAGCAGGCCGAGCGGCACCTGAGCGTCGGCGGCGTGGTGCGAGTGATACATGTGCGAGCCGCAGTTGATCGGCGTCAGTGTGTACTCGTACGTCGCTCCGGGGATCACCGGGTCCTGCGTCACGAACGTCACGCCATCCTGCTTGTTGTCGGCCACCTCCAGACCGTGCCAATGGATAGACGTCGACTCGGGCAGTTCGTTCTTCAGCCGCACCTTCACCGTTTCACCCTGTTTGATCCGAATCTCAGGTCCCGGCACAGTCCCGTTGTAGGTCCACGCCTCATACGTGGTGCCGGGAGCCACCTCCCACTGCACGACTTTGGCGGTGAGCTCGTAGACCGGGACACCGTTCTCGATCTTCGGGGCCAGCGGCTGATTGCCGATCCCTTTCGTCGCTGCGGGCGGGCCGGCCAGAAAGTCTTGAACGACCTTCTGGTGCGCGTCGTCGACGGCCTTCCAGTCGAGCTGGCCACCGGTGCCCGAATCCGCTTCACCTGCGCCCGATTCGTTGGTTGGCGTAGCGGTATCAGTGCCGGCAGCGGTGACCGTGAACGATGCGACCATGCCGAGGTCCTTGTGCCCAGCGATGTCGCAGAAGACCTCGAACGTGCCAGCTTCCAAGTTGGCGGTATCGATGGTCTGCACCTGGTTCTTCTTGAGTTTCTTCGACACGAAGAGCCCCTTGATACCCACGTCGTGCAGGGTTGCCGCAGTGTTGCGTATCTCCCACCTGACCGGCCCGGCGGGAATGCTCGCAGGCGAGAGCCTGATCGCGTAGTCGGTCAACGTGACCTTCACCAGGGTCGGGCCCGAGGCGGTCGGCGCAGCAGAGACGGCACCGCCGTCGACGGTCGCCACCCGGTTGCCGGACACCACCAACGCGATGACAGCCACACCCACGGCGAGGAACGCCAGCGGCGTCGCTACCAGTCCGAACCAGTCGAGTTCACGGCCGGGGTCACGCCGACCGGGACGCCGTGTCCTGATCCCGTCGGACACGGGTTCGGCCGGGTGCGTCTGGAGCGGATCGTGTTCCAAGGGGTCGTGTTCGAGCGTGTCGCTCATCGGACGACGACCACCGTCGTCGACGCGTGGTGGACCACCTGGGTCGACACCGACCCGAGGATGAGACCGAGGAACCCACCATGGCCACGAGCTCCGACGACGATCATTTGCGCCCGCTCCCCCGCCTTGATCAGCGCAGAGCCGGGCGAGTCGCACACGATGAAGGCTTTGATCGCAGCCCGCTCCGCATCGCCAGGAACGGCGTCACGCAACGCCGTATCCAGAGCGGTGCGGTGCATCTGCTCGTACTCGTCGGCACCGACCACGTACCCGACCACGTCAACACCGGCTGAATACGGATAGGACCACGCGTACACGACGGTGACTTCGGTGCCGCGCAGCTTCGCCTCCTGGACTGCCCAACGCAGCGCAGTCGTCGAGCCTTTCGAACCGTCGATCCCAACGACGATGCCAGACGTGAGGCCCGAATCGGTGCCGGACCCGGTAGCAGATTGGGTGCCGGGGGAATCGCTCGGCCGATCCGCAGTTGCGGTGGTGTCGACGTTGTCCACGGTGTCTTTGGTGTCTTTGGTGTCTTTGGTGTCCATGATGTCCAGTTGCTCCCTCTTCGATGTTCGGTCCCGACCACTGGTCGGGGTGGATGCATCGTGCGGGCAGTCACATCGGCTCGGGGAGGGTCGAAGGTCCTGACGGAGCAGCCGGAGGTCCCGTTGGGGAATCGAACCGCGGGATTGGACCGCGGGATTGGACCGCGGGATTGGATCAGCTGTTGATCGGGACGACCCAACGCAGCGATGTTCCACTGCCCTGATCGACCACCCGGACCTCGGCACGACCGCCGAACATCGCCGCACGGGCCGTGACGTTTCTCGTACCCGACCCCGCTTGGGTCGACGCGTCGATGCCGACACCGTTGTCATCGATAGAAACCGCCAGGCGGCCATCGGCAACTCGAACCCGTACCTGGGCCGAAGAGGCGTGCGCGTGGCGGGCCACGTTGGACAATCCCTCGCGCAGCACGCCGAGCAGATGATCATGCAACCGAGCCGGAACGGTGTCCAATGCCCCATCGAGGTCCACGTCCGGCGAGAACCCGAGGGCCCGGGCTGCCTCGCCGACGCACTCGTTCACGAGTTGTGTCAGCGTGGCACGGCCCGGCTGCTGCGTGTGCAGGTCGAACACCACCGCGCGAACCTTTTTGATGGTCGCATCGATCTGGTCGACGACCTCGTTGAGCCCTTGTGTTGCGGTCGGATCGGTAACCCGCGGCAGCGCAGCGGAGATGCGCATCCCGGCTGCGAACAGCTCTTGGATCACGGTGTCGTGGAGGTCACGCGCAATCCGCTCACGGTCGTCGAGCACCCGGACCCGGGTCTCGGCGGCCCGCCCCTGGGCAGCGGCCAGCGCAAGCGCCATGCGCGTTGCGAACGTGTCGAGTGTGGCGCGCGACTCAGATGAAAAGCTCGCTGAACCCAGTCCGCGTGCAACCACCAGGATACCGGTTGACTGATTTCCGAGCCGCAGCGGGGCGGCGAGGAGATCACCGAATCTTCCCCGGTAGGGCTCGGGAACGATGTCATCGGGGTGGACCGCAACAACTCGACCAGCTGTGCGAATCATTTCCACCATCGCCGCGGGCGGGGTGCCGCCGTCTGCGGCGAACATGGTTGCTGTGGGGCCATGGCAGCCGACGAGGTGATCGAGGTCCAGCGATTCGTCGCGGATGATCACGACAGCGTCTGCTGCATCGGCGAGCATTGCTGCGACTCGGGCGATGTCGTCGTAGGTGGCCTGCGTGATTCCGCTCTGCAGCAACTCGGACACGAGCAAACCGATCTGCGCTTCGAGGTGCCGGGCCCGAGCTTCCGTTTCCTGTTGTGCCCGCTGCGCCGAAATATCGACGACGTGGCTGAGCGTGAGAACCGGTTCACCATCGTTGCGCATCCGCACGGTCTGCTCGTTCGTCCACACGAAACGTCCGTCCGAACGTCGGTATCTGCGGTCGGTTCGCAGAGCCACCTGTCGGCCGTCGGCCATCTGCTGGAGCGCTTCGCCGTCAGTTCGAACATCGTCTGCATGCGTACGATCGCGCAAGTCGGTGTTGATCAGCGAATCGATGTCGGTGCCCAAGATGGCGGCGAACTGCTCATTGGCACGCCGCACGATCCTGGCGCCCTGCGAATGCACCTCGGTGACCACCATGCCAACCGGCGCTCCTTCGAACGCGGAACGGAAGTACTGCTCGCTGATCGCTACTTGGGCGAGCAGCCGGCGACGCTCCCTGTCTGCTTGTCGGCGTTCGGTGACATCGCGGACACTGACAGCAACGAACGGAAGATCGTCAAGCGTGAGTGGTGCCAGCCCGACTTCTACCGGAATCTCGGAACCGTCGGCGTGCATCAGCGACAGTTCCATCGCGCTCCCCATCGGACGGGGCGACGGGTTTGCCACATATCGTGTGCGAAGTGCGACGTGAGCGGCGGCCGACGCCTGTGGCACGAGCAGTTCGACCGGCTGCCCGATCATGGCGGTACTCATATGACCACAGAGCGTTTCCATCATTCGGTTCGCGTAGCGGATGATCCCGGTTCGGTCGACCAAGACCAGTCCGTCAGGAGCTGACTCCAGCACCGCATTGGCAGTTTCCGCATCGAACCGAACCATCGATGCAGACTGTGTTGAAACGAGCGCATCGTGAACCACCGATGCGTCGGCGGATGGATCGTGTTGTGACACCACTCCTCCTGATGTGGCACCTGATTTGATACCTGCAAGGCACTGTATGCGCCGACGCTTCATTCAACATTCAGGCCCTTCGGCACTGGCGGTACCGGCCCGCACATGCTGAGGTACGGTGCGACAAGCACCGTCGCGCCGTACGTCAGGCCGCAAAGAGGATTCGTCAGGAGCAGCCATGAGCCAAGAGCAGACCACGTCGGCCGGCACGGTACTGGTAGGCGTCGACGGCTCGGAGTCGGCGCGGCACGCGCTTGCATGGGCAGCGTTCATCGCCAGGCGACAGCACAAGCGCGTTCGCGCCGTGAGCTGCTACCACGTGCCTGTACTCAACCGGCCAGACCTCATCGGTTTCACCATCGACCAGTCGATCGGCGAAGTCCTACGCGACACCCACAACGGATTCATTGCAACAGCGCGAGAACGAATGGCTCAGCTCGACCCGTCCGTCGAGTTCGCTGGCGTCGTGGTGGAAGGCGTCGCGCAGGTTGCCCTCCCCCGGTTGGCCGGACGCGACGACATCCTCGTTGTCGGATCGCTCGGAACCACCGGGTTTGTGGCCGACCTGATGGGCACGGTGGCAACAGCCGTGATCCGCCACGCCACCTGCCCAGTGATTGTCGTGCCGGGAGAAGCGGGTCTTCCACACGGAGATCGCCTCGGGTCGGTCACCGTCGGTGTCGACGGCTCGGCAAGCAGCGACGTTGCGCTGCGCTGGGCCTTCGAACTTGCTGCGAACGGTGGGGCCGGAGAACTGCGGGTGGTGCACGCGTGGGAAACGTCGCCCGGCATCTACATGGAGGTTCCCGAGGTGCCGACCGGCCGCTACGAGCAACGAGGGCGCAACACGCTGGACCACGCCGTGCAGCGCCTGGCTGAGGAAACCGGCGGGCTGGGACAACTTCCCATCACCAAGATCCTGAGCAGCGACGTGAGTCGCGTTGCGTTGACCGAGGCGTCGAGGTCGACGGACCTGCTGGTCATCGGTTCGCACGGGCACGGGGTCGTGGCGCGAATGTTGCTCGGCTCTATCAGCCGCAGCGTGGTCGAACACGCGCAGTGCGCAGTAGCCGTGATCCGCTGACCAGCCGGACTTCCCGTTGCCAGCGGCAGCCGTTGCTACTCGCCCGGGTTGCGACCGACGTGAGCCACCAGTTGATCGATGAGCGCTGCGTTTGAACCGACCGGGACAGCTGCAGCGTACGGCTCAGGACTGCTGCGCATCTCTTGGGGCATCGTCGCCCGGATGGCATCGAACATCTCACTACGGCCGACCGCTGGAAGGATTTGGCGCATCACGTCGAGCGACACGCGAAGCACCTCGTCGTCCCATGCCGGCTGCTGACCGGTTGCGCGTGCGAGGTCCCACGTGTGGACGCTGAACTCGGCGATATAGCTCCGCAAGGCCAGCGCCCCGGACTCGGCCGCCCACGGCAGCATCGTCGGGCGGGTGAGCACCGCCGGGTCTGCCCACGCAGCTACCGCAGCCTGTTCGAATGCGTGCCATTCCCGGACCCAATCTCCGTCAACCGGCTGGAATTCCTCGGGATGCGCGAACGGGTTCTCGTTGCGCCCCACCACGGCAACACGGTCCAACGCGCCAAGGAGGTGGCTCAGCAGCGCGCTGACGTCGAAGGTGCCGCACGGCGTTGGGTTGGCCATCTGGTCCGGTCGGACGCCGGCGATGGTGGCGCCGACGAGTGCGACCGACTTGGCAAAGGTGGGGCGGGGATCGGTCTCGCTGGACAGGGTCTGGACGATGGGGTTTGTGTTCATGCAGACGATGCTGGCGGTAATAACCGGTCATCTTCTGGCCGGTTTGACTGCAATGATCCAAAGGGTGAGAGCCGATCGCCTCGTTGCCCTGTTGCTCATCCTGCAACGAAAGGGACAGGTCACCGCCCGCGAGGTGGCCACCGAACTGGAGATTTCCGAGCGCACCGCTCGGCGTGACCTTGAAGCACTCGGAATGGCCGGGCTGCCGATCTTCTCCACGCAGGGGCGCAACGGGGGCTGGCAGTTGCTCGGCGGCTCGCGGACCGACCTCAGCGGGCTCAACGCCGCAGAGGCACGGGCATTGTTTCTGGTCGCAGGACCTTCGTCTGCGGCCACCCCGGCAGTGAAGGCAGGCTTGCGCAAGTTGCTCCGGGCACTGCCCGAGTCCATGCGAGACGAGGCTGAGAGCGCGTCATCGGCGCTGATCATTGACCCCACCCGCTGGGGTCAGCAGAACGAACGGACGGCACCACAATGGCTCGACGCGGTGCAGACCGCTGTCATCACCGGTGAACAGGTTGTGCTCGGCTATCGCTCTCCGAACGCCGAAGCGACCACACGAGTGGTGCATCCTCTCGGCATCGCCGCAAAGGGCGTCAGCTGGTACCTCGTGGCCGATACGGAAGCTGGCATGCGAACGTTCCGAATCGATCGTGTGTCGTCGGTTGAATCAACGGGAAACCCGGTTGTGCGGCCCGACGGGTTCGATCTCCCCAGCGCATGGAAGCTGATCTCGGAACGAGTCGCAGACAACCGCGCAGCGACAGCCCGAGCACTCGCTGATCCTGTTGTCCTTCAGCAGCTTCGCTGGGTCTTCGGGCCTCGGCTACGCGTCGGGCCGGCCGTCGCCAATGGCCGCGTCGAGGTAGAAATCCTCGCGTCGGGGCAACAAGAACTCGTTACCCGCCTCGCCGGCTTCGGTGCGCTGCTCGAAGTGACCGCACCGGAGGAGGTCCGGCTCGGGCTCGCCCTGATCGGAGCCGAACTCGTCGTGCGATATGCAACGGCCGAGCCGGAGGACGCGAACCGGCGGTGGGACCACGAACGGTGAGTTTGAAATCACCGCAACTGCTTCTGCTCTGGGTGACCTCTCTCGCAGCCTTGCCCTGGTGCGGGACGTTCGGCCCTGGGCAGGATCGCAGCGGCGGTGGTTGACTGACGTCTGTGACTGACGCGCCAACAGCGCCGAGCAAGCCGATCAAGGTGTTCCTGCTCGACGACCACGAAGTTGTCCGAGAAGGAGTTCGCCAACTTCTTGAATCCAGCGACCGCATCGTCGTCGTGGGCGAAGCAGCCACGTGCGAGGAAGCGCTGTTGCGGGTTCCCGCAGTTTCGCCCGACGTCTGCGTGCTCGACGTGCAGCTGCCTGACGGGTCGGGCGTCGAAGTGTGCCGTGAGATTCGCAGCAACCATCCTGCGATTGCGTGCCTCATGCTCACCTCGTTCTCCGACGACGAGGCGTTGTTCCAGTCGGTACTCGCAGGGGCCGCAGGGTATGTCCTGAAACAGATCCGCGGAAACGACTTGGTCGGAGCGGTGGAGCGTGTCGCTGCAGGCGAGTCACTGATCGACCCGACGCTCACCGGACGACTGTTGGAGCGCCTGCGCAGCCCACACCCAGCGGAAGACCCGCGGATTGCCTCGCTCACACGCCTTGAACGCACCATCCTCGACCTGGTGGCAGAAGGGCTCACCAACCGGCAGATCGCAGAGCGAGTTCACCTGGCTGAGAAGACGGTCAAGAACTACATCTCGTCGATCCTGTCGAAGCTAGGAATGTCGCGTCGGACCGAAGCAGCCGTGTTCGCCGTCCGGTCGGCCAAGCCCAGCTGATGCCTGCTGACACCGGCAGACACGACGGGACGTTCGGCACTGGCGGCGGGGCCGATGGCGGATTCACACTGCGGTGATGACCGAGAACCTGATCGATCTGACAGCAGCTGATTGCCTCACGCGCCTCAACCTCACCACCATGGGTCGATTGTGTGTGCTGGAGGACGGCTATCCGGTCGCGTTCCCGGTCAACTACCGGATGGTCGTCGGGCCTGCAGGAGAACCGCGCATCGTGATGCGCACCGCGAGCGACAGTGCGTTGCACCGGCCCGGCGAGTCCGTCGCCCTCGAGATCGACGGCAGCGACCCCATATCGGATACCGGCTGGTCCGTGATCTGCCGTGGCCTGCTGCACGATGCAGGGCCGACCGACGACTGGCTCATCGGCCAGGATCCGCACCCCTGGGTCGAACATCGCGATCAATGGCAATACCTGGTGCCGCATCGGATCACCGGCCGCCGGGTTGCCCAACCCGAGATCACCTGGGCACTGTCAGTGCGCGGATACCTGTAGAGCCGAACGTCGGTCGGTCCGACCGTCAGGACCAACGGCCCGATGAGAGCGACGATCGGCCCTGTCGGCGTCACGAACAGTGTGCCAGAAAGGGTTCATGCACATCGTCGAACTACCCAAGAATTGAACGGCCACGACATGACTTCTGCATCCACCACCCCAACCATCAACCCCGTCACCTTCGAAGCAGACATCGACGAAGCGGTTCAACAAGCTGACGGTGCGTTCACCGAGCTCCACACCGGCGCGGAAACGGCACTCGCTGCGTTGCACCTCAAGAAGCACAGCACGTTCGCGCTGGGATCTTCGGGTGTCGAGATCACGTGTCTGGTCGTCAGAGGCGAGGGATTTCTCACTCCGGTGTCGGACGAGGACCAAGACGAAGAAGATGATTACGAGGATGACGCCGAGGACGACCAGGACTTCGACGATGACGAAGTCGAAGACGACGACGGGCTCGACAGTCACCACAAGCACGACAGGCACAACCAGCACGACAGGCAAAACCAGCACGACAAGCAGAGCAGCAGCAGTCAACGCAGCGACGTGTCCCTCTCGCGGACGCGGCTGCGCGAGGGTCGGCTCGTCGTGATCTCCGGCCCGATGGTGGTACACACCAAACGACACGGACTCCGGCTCCTGATCGTCTCCAGGGTCAACCACACCTTGCTCCCGGCGGTGCGGTGATCATGGTTGGACGCGCAACAACTGAACCCAAGGACGGTGTTGAGCCCACGACGACTCCGCGATTAGGGCAGACAACCGAGCAGTCCAGCCTGTTGCAAGTTGCCGCGCCTGTGCCGCAGATGCCGCTGACGCTGACGGTACCGGCAAACGGTTTGACCGCCAATCACCGCTCGCTCGACGTCGCCGCAACCATCGCGGCGCAACTCGACATCCCCATCCGGGTGTGTTCGTTGGTCGACGGATCGCCGCAGGTCCCAGCGCGCCAACGGATGCTGCGTTACCTCACGGACTCGATTCCGGTCGACCTGACCGTGACCACCACGATCGATCACGGGTCAGATCCGACTGCGTTCATCCTCGACCGAGTGACGGACCACAACACGCTGGTCGTGCTCTCCGGAGGCTCGACCGGGCTTGGACTCCCGGGCTCCATCACCCACGAGGTACTCCGCTTCGCTTCGGCACCGGTGATGTTCGCCGGCCCGCTGTGCCTGCACTGGGCCGGTCCGGTCCAGCGGATTCTTGTTCCGGTCGACGGGTCCCGGTTGGCGGAGCGCTGCTTCCCCATCGCAGCATCCTGGGCGCAGGCGACCAGCAGCCCGGTCGAGTTCGTCACCGTGATCGATCCATCTGTGGCGCGGACGGCACCGATTGTTCAGCACGACGTGGTGGAGTCAGGCTTCCTTGCATCGGTCGCCCATGAATTTCATGCGCAGTACGGGATCGTGACGTCCTTCGACGTCCTGCACGCGAGATTGTCGCGCCGGGCCGAGGCCATCTCGGACAATGCAGGCGACCGACCTGGGACGGTCGTTTGTCTGTCGAGCAACGGCTCGGCTCACAACCCGCACGCGCTTGCCACCACGACGACCCGCGTCGTTCATCTGTCCCCGGTTCCGGTGATCGTGGTTCGGTCGTAGCGCGAAGCGCGAGCAGGCGCGCGACCGTTTGCGCTACGACAGCAAGTCGGCGAGATCGGCTTCGATCTGTTCGGGCGTCACCGTGGGCTCGTACCTGCGCAGGACTGAACCGTCACGCCCGACCAGGAACTTGGTGAAGTTCCAGACGACCTCGGGAGTGCCGTCATCCTTGGGCTTCTCGGCGGTGAGGAACTGGTACAGGTCGCAGGCACCATCGCCGTTGACCTCGACCTTCGAGAACATCGGGAAGGTCACTCCGTAATTCGACGTTGCGAACTCGAGAATCTCTTCGTCGGTTCCAGGTTCCTGGGCACCGAACTGATTGCACGGGAAGCCGAGCACGGCGAAACCCTTGGCGGAGTGGTTGTCATGAAGCGCACGCAGACCTGCGTACTGAGGCGTGAGGCCTCAACGACTGGCGACATTGACCGCCAAGCAGACGGTGTCGGCGAAGCGCTGGAATGAAACCTGCTCGTCGGTGATGGATGCCATCGTGAGATCGTGAAAAGTCGACATGGGTTGAGAAGGTAGTCGGTCGGTTGGGCAATACCGCTACCAAACGTTTCGAGGTATGCGACGATTTGCCGTGATGAACACCACGCGGTCCGTGCGCCCATTTCGGTTCGCCGTGCAGCCGTTGTCGAAGTCCGTCGACATTCTCCAAGACCACGCCGAACTGGTGCGGATCGCACGCGCCGCCGAAGACCTTGGCTACGAGGAGCTGTATGTCCCCGACCATTGCGGTTCTGTCGACCCGTTCATCGCCGCATGCGTTGTCGCCGAGGCCACGACGACGCTTCGAGTTGGCACGCTGGTGCTCAACAACGAGTTTCATCACCCGGCGATGCTTGCCCGGACCGCAGCAACACTCGACCGGTTGTCGGGCGGGCGTTTCATCCTCGGTTGCGGCACGGGCTATGCCGAAGACGAGCACGACGCGACTGGAATCGAACTCCGTCGGCCAAAGGACAGGGTCACCCGGTTCGCCGAGTGCATGGCTTCGATCCGGTTGTTGCTCGATGAAGGTGCTGCGCATGTCGACGGTGCCCACGTGACGCTCGCGATCGATCGGCTTGGGGTGAAACCTGTCCAGGAACGCGTCCCGCTGTTGATCGGCGGGCACGGTCGCCGGGTCGTGGCCATTGCGGGCAAACACTGCGACATCTTCCAGTTCACCGGAATGGAACACGGTGCACGTGGTGCGATCAGGCCAGCTGGCTTCGACATGGCAGCGCTGACGCACCGGGCCAACTGGCTCGCTGAGTCAGCGGGTCCACGCATCGATTCGATCGAACGATCGGCTCTGGTCCAGGCGACGCATGTCGGACCCGCAGTCGACCATGGCGCGACGGCCGCCGAGTTCAAGCTGGACGTCGACACGGTCATCGAAAGCCCGTTCATCCTGCAGGGTTCACGTGCGCAGATCGCGGACAAGTTGCATCGCTGTCGCGAGCAATTGGGTATCAGCCACATTGTGGTGCGCGACGTCGAAGGCTTCGCCCCGGTCGTTGCCGACCTCGCCGGCCGGTAAGTCCCGCTCAATGCGGAGTTGACTCTCTGTCGTTGTGGTGCGGTGTCCCTCGGCGGAGCCGATTGTGGACTCAATCAGCGCGCCCCGCTCGACCTACTCGGCCACCTTGGCGCCGGTCATGATGGCCACCGCGTCGCTCATGGTGATCGCCTTCGGATCCACCACCGCGACACGTCGGCCGAGGCGCTGGATGTGGATGCGGTCGGCAACCTCGAACACGTGCGGCATGTTGTGGCTGATAAGGATGACCGGCATACCCTTGGAGCGGATGTCGCGGATCATCTGCAGGACCTGACCGGATTCCTTGACGCCCAACGCTGCGGTGGGTTCGTCGAGGATGATCACCTTGCTGCCGAACGCTGCAGCACGGGCCACGCTGACGGCCTGGCGCTGACCACCGGACAGTGTCTCCACTGCCTGTGTGATGTCCTGCAGCGTGCCAATGCCCAGTTCGTCGAGGGCCTTCTTGGCGTCGCGCCGCATGCCGGGCTTGTCGAGCATGCGGAAGACGGTACCCAGCGGACCGGACCGACGACGCTCACGCCCGAGGAACACGTTGGTGGCAATGTCCAGCGCGGGAGCGACAGCGAGCGACTGGTACACCGTCTCGATACCGGCAGCGCGTGCGTCCTGCGGGCCCTTGAAGTGGACCCGTTGACTGTCGAGTTCGACGTGGCCCTCGTCCGGCACCATGGCCCCGGAGAGACACTTGATCAACGACGACTTGCCTGCACCGTTGTCGCCGATGACCGCAAGAACCTCGCCTGGGTACAGCTCGAAGTCTGAGCCGTTGAGAGCAGTGACACGGCCGAACCGCTTGACCAAACCTGTGCCGGACAGAATGGGCTGCCCCGCTGGGCGAGGCGCTGTTATCGAATTGCTCATTTGGCGACCTTTCGGATCCACTGGTCAAGCGAGACGGCGATGAGGATGAGCGAACCGATGGCGAACGTCTGCCAATAAGCGCTCACCCCAGAGAGGGTGAGGCCAAGCCGGAAGACCGACACGACAAGTGCTCCGATCAAGGTTCCGGAAAACCTTCCACGACCACCGAAGAGGCTGGTGCCGCCGATCACAACTGCGGTAATGGTGTCGAGGTTGATCTGTCCGTCGCCAGCATTGCTACTAGCCGACAATGACCGTCCAAGTTGGATCCAGGCACCGAACGCGTAGAGCGCTCCGGCAACCATATAGACACTTACCAACACCCGGTTGACGTTGATGCCCGCGAGACGGGCAGCTTCAAGGTCGTCGCCGGTCGCGTACACGTGCGAACCCCATGCCGTGTTGTTCAGCACGTACGTAAATGCCAGGTACATCAAGAACACCAGGATTACGCCCACCGTGATCGTGAAGCCCGTCCGTCTCGCTCCGAAGGTGATTTCTTTGCCAGTCCAGAGCAGCAACCCGTCATAACCCTTCGTAGCGGCCTTGTCGCCGAGGTCGGCCTTCCCAATTGTCCGAGCTTGGGAGTAGGTCAGGCCCAGCGACTGAAAAATGTAGAACGTACCCAAGGTCGTGATGAAGGGCGGTAACCCGATCTTCGTGATGAGGAACCCGTGGAAGGCGCCAAGCGAAAGGCCAACCACAAGACCAATCAGAAGCGCAACTACAGCGGGCACCCCCCATTCGCTGAACACTTTTGCCACAACGAGATGGGTGAGCACCATGCCTGTGCCGACCGCCAGGTCAACGCCAGCGGTGATGACGATGAGGGTCTGGCCGATGGCCAGAGCGGCCAGGACCGCCGTCTGCTGGAGGATGATGCCCAGCGTCGGTGCCTTGATCAGTTTGCCGTCGCTGAAGAAGGCGAACACCATCGTGGCAACGAGCAGAACAGCTGCAGGGCTGATCGTTGGATAGCGATGCAGCAGTCGCTGAACTCCAGCGAACGTACCGGATCGGTGGCTGAAAGAATCGGCGGCCGAAGGCGCGGGAGCATCGGGAGCGTCGGACACGGCGTCAGACATGGTTGTCCTTGTGGCAGCAGAAGCGGTGTGCGGGGCGGTGGAGCAGGTGCGAGCGTCAGGGACAAGCGTGACCGACGTCACGTGAGTCAGTGAAGCACAGAAACCGAACGTGTGCGGAAAAGGCACCAGAGAAAGCAAATGGGGGCGGGCCGTTTCCAGCCCGCCCCCTCCTGCGCTGTGTTGACCGTCAAACGCCGGAGACCATCGGCGCTTGGCAGTCGGCTACTGGGATCAGCCCCAGCAGATCTTCTGGCCGTCGGCGACGGAGATGCTTGTCACGCCGTCGACTGCCTTGTCGGTGACCAGCGCAACGCCGGTGTTGAAGAAGTCGAGGCCAGAAGTAACTGCTGGCTTGGGCTTGCCACCTGCGAGGTCGACGATTGCCTGCATACCCTTGGCGGCCATCTGGCCTGGGTACTGCTGGGCGGTTGCGCCGATGACGCCGGAAGCGACGAGCTCGAGGCCAGGCTTGCAGCCACCGTCGACGGAGACGATGAGGAGGTCCTTGTCCTTGCCAGCAGCCTTCATCACGTCGTATGCGCCCTGTGCAGCAGGCTCATTGATCGTGTAGATGACGTTGACGTCAGGGTTCTTGGCGAGGCAGGTCTCCATGGCGGTCTTGCCACCGTCGACCGAACCGTTGGTTGGCTCGTGGCAGATGATGGAGTAGTCGCCGCCGGCTGCGTACTTGCCGGTTGCTGGCTCCTTGCCGTTGCCTGCCTTATCTTCGGCGGCAACGATGCCCATGCCGTTGAGGAAGCCCTGGTCACGTGCGGTGTCGACCGAGACGACCTTGTCGTTGAAGAGGTCGAGCATGGCGATGACGGCCTTCTTGTTGCCGGCAGCTGCGAGCTGTCCATTGGCCCACTGGCCGATAAGCTGGCCAGCCTCGTAGTTGTTGGTCGCGAAGGTGATGTCGACCGACGAAGCAGGGTTTGGTGGGGTGTCGAGTGCGATCACGAGCAGGCCAGCAGCGCGGGCCTTGTCGAGTGCAGGAACGACGTCGTCAGTTGCAGGTGTGATGAGAATGCCCTTGTCGCCGTTGGCAACTGCAGCCTCGATGGCTGCGATCTGGGTGGCGCTGTCGCCGTCTTCCTTGCCAGCAGCCGTGGTCAACTTGACGTTGAGTTCCTTGGCCTTGGCCTCTGCGTCCTTCTGCATCGAAACGAAGAATGGGTTCGAGAGGGTCTTCAGGATCAGCGTGACGCCGACCTGTTCACCGGCAGCAGCGGCAGCGACCGTGGTCTCAGCAGCAGGCGTCGTTTCAGCCGGAGTGGTTTCGGCTGGCGTGGTCTCGGCTGGCGTGGTCTCGACGACCTCGGCGGCAACGGTGGTGTCGACTGTCTTGGCGGCATCGCTTCCGCAGGCGGCGAGCAAAAGCGCCGACGCTGCGAAGGCCACGACACCGAAGCGAAGCTTGCGTGTCATAAAGAAGTTCCCCTTGGTGATGGCTGGCGTTGCGAGTGTCACAACGCCGGGGATGAGTTAACCTGCCAATGACAACGTTGTCAAGTCTCTTGTCTTTCATTGTACGATTCCGCACTCATGAACGACACGCCTCTCAGACGCCCGACCATGCGCGATGTCGCCGAGATCGCGGGTGTCAGCCTGAAAACGGTTTCACGCGTCGTGAACCATGAGGAGGGTGTGAGCGACGATCTGGCCAGGCGGGTGGGTACCGCAGTGGCCTCGTTGCGGTACGTCCCGGACGAACGAGCACGCAACCTCCGTCAGAACGAATCGCGCCCGACCTCCATCGGGTTTTCACTCGTCGACGTGTCGAACCCGTTCTTCTCCGCCGTGCTGCGGGGCCTCGAGGAGGTCGCCCGGACTCGCAATTGCCTGGTTCTCTCGGCCAGCACGGACCACGACCAGCACCGTCAGGCCCGGCTGATCGAGACCTTCGTGCAGCGACGCGTGGCCGGCATCGTGGTGGTTCCGTGCGGACCCGAACTCGGTCTGCTCACCCCTGATCTGCTGCGAGGCACCCCGGTCGTCTTCGTGGACTGCGAGCCCGAGACCGGCGAGTTCGACCTGGTCAGAAGTGACCACTACGGCGGCGCACTCGAGCTCACGCAGCATCTCATCGACCACGGGCATCGCCGAATCGGCTTTCTCGGCGACGAAACGGCCATCTTCTCCGCCCGGCTGCGGTTGCACGGCTACACCGATGCCATGGCGGCGGCCGGGATCCAGGTCGATCCGCAGCTCGTGATCACCGGCGAGCGCTCCCCCATCGGCTGGCAGACCGAGATCTTCCAGTGGCTGACCCGCCTCGACGAACGACCGACCGCGGTGATGTCGGCGCAGAACTTCGTCACGATGGGCGCGGTTCGCGCCCTGCACCAGCTGAAACTCGAGCGCTCCATCGCGCTTGCCGGGTTCGACGAGATCGAGATGGGCGACGTCGTCTCGCCCGCGGTCACCGTGCTTCCCCAGCATCCCTTCGAGCTCGGCCGGTTGGCCGGCGAGACGCTGTTCCGGCGGCTCGACGGCTCGAACGAGCCACCGGTTCACGAGATTTTGCAGGCATCGGTCGTGCAGCGCGGTTCGGGCGAGATCAGGCCAGCTCAAACTCCCGGCTAGGGAAACACCACGGTCTTCTTGCCGACGAGCAGCACCCGGTTCTCGGCCCAGTAGCTGACAGCGCGGGACAGCACCAGCCGCTCGGTGTCACGGCCCAACGTGGTCAATTCCTCGGCCGTGTGGGCGTGATCGACCCGGCGCACGTCCTGTTCGATGATGGGCCCCTCGTCCAGTTCACCGGTCACGAAGTGGGCGGTGGCACCGACCAGCTTCACGCCGCGTTCGTGTGCCTGGTGATAGGGGCGCGCGCCCTTGAACCCGGGCAGGAACGAGTGATGGATGTTGATCGCGCGCCCTGAGACGTGTTCGCAGAGCGAATCGCTGAGTACCTGCATGTACCTCGCCAGCACCACCAGATCCACGTTGTGCTGGGTATCAGCGCGCGTCGTGCCTGCTCTTGCTGCGGCTTGGTTGCTGCGGTAACCGGTAAGTGCACATAGGAGATGCCCTCGTTGGCGGCGATCTGCGCACAGTCCGGGTGGTTGGAGACGATGAGCGGGATGTCGACGCGAAGATCGCCGATGCGCCAGCGGTACAGCAGGTCGACCAGGCAATGGTCATACTTGGAAACCATCACCACGACCTGCGGGCGGTGGTCGGCCCGACGCACGATGACCGTTGCGGCTGGGTCACATCTGGATCAGCTGCGACCCGACGAACGCACCATTCCCTCGCTCGCCGCCCGCTTCGGAGTGGAGCGATTTTCTCTGGGCGTCGGACTTTCCGCACGCAGATCACACCCAGGAGTATGTGCACGATCTCAACGAGTTGGTCGCGTCGTTCCCCGAAGACCAGCAGCGCAAGTTCGTGGGCGACAACGCCCGTGCACTGTTCGGGTTGCCACTGACCCGACCCTGCAAACCTCTGCGAAGGCTCGGCAAGAATTTCAGCAAAGAGTTTCTGTAAAACGAAGAATCCCCTGCCGAGGCAGGGGATTCCCTTGGAGCGGACGACCGGATTCGAACCGGCGACCCTCACCTTGGCAAGGTGATGCTCTACCAACTGAGCCACGTCCGCAATGGGTTTTTACCTTAGCACGACCCCTCACCGAGGTGGCACAACTCCCTTGCCGGTTCACGCTCAACATCGCGGCACTCCGGCACCTTCGCGGTACTCCAGCACCATGCCTGAGGGCCGCGACCATTCCTCAGTGCCGCGACCATTCCTCAGTGCCGCGAAGTGTCCTCCATCGACGCGTCGTCCAGTCACCGTCACCGCCTTGCCGGAGTGATGGACAACTCGTGACCAGAACCGTCAACCCTGCGACCCATCACTTCCCATACGTTTCCTAGGTCGACCGCTCGCCGCAGATGGGACGTCACCTCAGCGACAATCCGTTCAGGTTCGAAGAGCGCGACCGACGCCGGGTACCGGAACAGTGGGAGCCCGGGGAAAGGCGGCGATCGCGTTCATGGTCCAGCTTTCGTCGCTCGGTGAGGTCATGGAAACCGCCGTCGATCTCAATGATCAGCTGAGCCGACGGGATGAGGAAGTCGGCGAAATGGATGCGCACACGTCCCTGCCGATCCGGGGCGAGGATTCGTGGCTGCACGACGACACCGGTGATTCCAGCGGCAACCAAAGCGAGCAGCACAGTGGAGTCGGCGATAGAACCCGTTGGCCGTCCTGGGAGGCGTTGTGACAACGCGACACGCACGGTAGTTGTGCCCGGCTTGCGGCTCCACCGGCCGACCATTGAGCACAGTTCAGTCAGCACGTCTTCACGCCAAACTTCAGGTCGCTTCGGGTCCGGTCCCCGCAAGCCGGATTCCAACACGATCGAGAACTCACGCGGATCAACCGTTGCTGCCACATCGAGCAGTGTCCGAGCCCGCCCGTGAATCGGACGCCATCTGCGTCTGTGGTCACCGACTGGCCGTCGGGCACATGGCGCGTTCGGTGGACGTGGAGCGCAAATTCCTGGGAGCTGGCATCACCGGCGTTGAACGATCTGGTTGTGTTCGGGACCGTGACACTTGTGGTGCGGGAGTCCCATCCAGATGTCGAGTCGAACCCGTGTCGGATGGCAGCCGTGTCACGGGACAAGACAGACTGCGGACCTCCGCGTTTCAGGACGGCTGCATGTCAAGCAGCTCGATGATGGTCAGGGTCTTGACTGTTCGACGGAAGGTAGATGCCGTTGAAGAGCCGGTTCCATTTCCCCGAGTCGAGTCGATGTTGGATGGATGACCGGGTGTATCCGGCGGCGAGCAACGACTCGCGTAACAGGTCCGCGACGTTGGAAACGCGAGGTCCGGCGGCCCGATTTGTCAGCCCTTGCCCGACTTGGCAGCCGATTTGCCCTGCGACTTGGCCGGCTGGCCCGACTTGGCCGATCCTGCCGATCCTGCCGATCCTGCCGATTTCGCTGGTTTGGCTGATTTCCTGGGCTTCCCCGGCTGCGCGGACCCAGGACCCTGCGTCCCGGCTCGAGCCAACATGAGCAGTTCGTCGATGCCGGTGTTGCAGTGTTCGGCCAGGTCCCACAGACCCGCCATCGTCTCGCGGCACGCAAGGAGCCCCACGTAGACCACACCCATGTACGACATCACGGTCATGTTGAGCCCGATACCGTCGAAGATGGGGCCCATGGGGTACCACTCCACCAGCCGGGCACCGGTGCAGTACAGCGGGATCTGCGGGCCGGGCACGTTGGAGATGGTGACGTTGTAGATCGGCTTGTGCCGGTTGGCCAGCCCCATCGAGGAGTACAGGCGCGCGGCACGCGCCGCAACGGCGGGTGCTGCGAACTCGGCCCAGTTCGACAACGTGTCGGCACCGATGGCGTTGATCGATTCCTTGGCGATGACCGTTTCGGCCATGATCGACTGATACCGCTTCAGCGGGTCGGGCTCTTCGGTGGCAAGCCGCACCAAGAGCTGGCTGACCCGGTTACCCATGGCACCCTTCTGATCGGTGCTCCGCACGCTCATGGGCACCATGGCCACCAATGGCTCGGCCGGCAGCTCTCCCCCGTCCAGGAGGTACCGCCGCAAAGCGGACGAGCACATCGCAAGCACAACATCGTTGACCGTGCCCCCGAACGCGGCGCGCACCTCTTTGATGTCGCTGAGCGTCACCTGTGTGTATGCGAACTTACGATGCGGGGTGATGGGCACGTTGAAGCTGGTGCGCGGCGCCCCGAACGGTGTGGCTGGAGACGGCGCTCCTTCTGCCGAGCGCTTGCGGAGGTTCAACGCAACCTCGGCGGTGCGGCGGACGGCGCGGACCAGCTCGGCGGGCTGCTCCGTGAGGCTCCGCAACGCGTACGCAAGTGTCTCCACGTCGGACGGAATACGGTCCCCACGGAACGGCTTGTCGGGCGCAGGTACCGCCGGGGAATCGGCAGTCAGATCCAGCAATGCGGTGGTGAGCTCAGCCCCGGACGCCCCGTCGATGGCCGAGTGGTGGGTCTTGGTGATGAGCGCAATGCGCCCGCCTGCAAGCCCTTCGACAACCTCCATCTCCCACAGCGGCCGCGTCCGGTCGAGCGGACGCGCCATGAACTGCGCAGCGTGTTCCGCCAGTTCGGCCCTGCCGCCCGGCGATGGGAGTGCAGCCTGGCGCACGTGGTATTCGATGTCGAAATGGGAGTCGTTCGCCCACAGCGGATGGTGCAGACCGAACGGGACCGTGACCAGCTTCCAGCGGAACGGTGGGAGCAGATGCAGCCGGTCCTCCACGGCTGCTTTCACCCGTTCGAACGAACACGCGGTGGGATCGTCGCCCGGGTCGAAGACGTACACCGCACCCACGTGCATGTGATTGTTGGGCGTCTCCATGTACAGGAACGACGCATCGAGACCGGTGAGGCGGCGCATGGCAGGACCCTACTTGAGCAGGCGGGACAAGCGCCGGTCGGCCAGCAACTTGCCGTCCGTCTGACACGTGGGGCAGTACTGCCAACTCTTCGAGGCGAACGCGATCTCCCGCACCGTGTCTCCGCACACGGGGCACGGCAATCCGTTGCGGCCGTGCACACGCATGCCTGTGCGTTTCGCGTCCTTGAGCTCAGCGGCGGGTTTGCCAGCACTGCGGTCCAGGGCCTCGGTGAGCACCGTCACGATTGCATGGTGGAGGCCGGCGACCACAAGGGGGTCCGCCCCGATGGTCGATGCCGACGCGAACGGGCTGAGCCGGGCCAGGTGCAGTGCATCGTCGGAGTACGCGTTTCCGACTCCGGCAATGAGGCTCTGATCCGTGAGTACACCTTTGATACGGGCCTTGCCCTGGCTGAGCAGCAGCTCAGCGAGGCGTTCGACGGTGAACTGCGCGCTGATCGCTTCGACGCCCAGCGTCCGGATGAACTCGACATCGTCAAGGTTGCGCACCACGTGCACGCTGAGGCGCTTGTCCGTGCCAGCCTCGGTGGCCGTGAACCCGCTGCCGTCGGAGAACGTGACCCGCAAGGCCTGCGGACCTTTGGTGAGCTTCGCCGGCCCGGCCGACTGGGTGTCGGTCCAGCGGATCCACCCCGCACGTGCCAGATGGATGCACAGATGTAGGCCTGCGTCGGTGGTGGCGATAAGGAACTTGCCACGACGCGACCATCCGGTGACGGTCTGGCCGCGCAGTGCTTCGATGGGCGGATCGTACGTACGCAGAGCACTGATGGCAAGCACGTCGAGGCGGGTGAACTGAAGGCCTGTGGTGCGTTCGGCCAGCCACCGGGCGAGGCTCTCGACCTCTGGCATCTCAGGCATGCTCGACCTTACCGGGCCCGACACATCGTGTCAGGTGTTCTGGTCAGGTGTTCTGGTCAGGTGTTCTGGATGGTGAGCCCGCCGTCGACCGGAATCACCGCACCTATGAGGAACGACGAGGCCGGCAAGACCACGGACAGGGTTACCTGAGCGACTTCCTCGGGGTCCGCATAACGACCGATGGGGGTGCGCCGTTTGGCAAACGCTTCTTTACGGGCATCGGGGATGGATTCGGTCATGGCGGTCCTGATCGGCCCCGGGCAGATTGCGTTGACCGTGACACCCTGCCGGGCAAGGTCGACGGCGAGCGAACGAGTGAGGCCGATGACCCCGTGCTTCGACGCCGTGTAGGCCGTGTGGCCACGGGTGGCACCAAGGCCCTCGGTCGATGCGATGTTGACAACTCGTCCTTCGCCATTGCGCGCCAGCATCGGCAGCGCCGCACGAACAAAGCGCGCATAGGAAGTGAGGTTGACAGCCATGGTGGTCTCCCATGCTGCCCACCAGGTGTCTTCGTCGGCGGTGATGCCAACGACGAAAGCCACGCCAGCGTTGTTGACCAGGATGTCGACCGGGCCGAGCGCTGCGCCAATTTCGGCAACGCACGCTTCGACAGCACCGGCTTCGGTCACGTCGCACACGAAGCCCTGCGCCGTGCCCCCGTTCCCGGTGATCATGGCAACGGTCTCGGCCACGCCCGCAGTATTGCGGTCGACCACGGCGACCACGGCGCCTTCGTCTGAGAACAGCAGCGCGGTGGCGCGGCCCATGCCGGACGCAGCGCCTGTGACGACGGCGACACGTCCGGAGATGGACCGGCTGAGCCGGGACAGGCGAGGCACGCCGAAGACCGCGAGCCCGTTACTTGGACGGCAACGAACTGGTGAAGGCTGAAACGAGTTCCTGCTTGGGGCCTGCGATGACCACGGTGCTCATGATCTTGTCGGCGATGGTCTGCTTCTTGGCATCGAACAATGGCAAGAGGTAGCCGATGTAACAGATCGCACCGTCGACGATGTGGGCAAGACCGCGCACGACACCCATGCCGCCACCGATGAACTGGCCGGTGTTCGCGTGGACAACCTGGATGCCCATCACCTTCTTGCCGGGGCTCTGGCCGTTCTTGCCGGTGAGGAACGCGAAATAGAAGCTCGCTGCAATCAGCAGCAGATAGCCGAGAAACAAGAACAGGCCGCCCAATGCGCTGCTGATCTTCGAAAGGATCGCTCCGATGATGGCCAGCGCGATGAACGCGATGAGGAGCCCGCCGGAGTCGATCAGCGTTGCGAGAACACGCTGGCCCCATGACGCAAACGGTACGGCCGCTTGCATCTGTTCCGGAACCGGAGGAAAGCCGGTTCCTGGAGCGTCGAATGGGCTTGGTGGTTGCGGGGGCATTGACATAATCCGGGATAGTAGCGGTCAAATACACCCGCGGGCAGGGTGGACCTGCTGGAATATTGCTGAGTCCTCGAAGGGAACACACCGATGTCCGACCAGCCACCCACCTTTCCGACCCCTGCAGGTGGAGACAGACCCCCAGGCGACACGCCGTCCTGGCCGACCCCAGGCGACACGTCGTCCATGCCGTCCGCGCCGTCGATGCCGTCGATGCCGTCCGCGCCGTCGATGCCGGGATCTCTGCCCGCACCCGGAGCGCCGCCCACCATCGAGTGGTCGGCACCGGGCATGCCACTTCCTTCAACCGGATACGGCCAGCCCACCGGCCCGCAGGCAATCCCGTTGGCTGATTCGGGCCTCCGGTTCGCGGCCCGCTTGCTGGACCGCATCATCATGGGCTTCATCGGCTGCCTTCCGACGATCGGCATCACCGGTTCAGCAGCTGCATTCGGGGCCCGCGGCTCGGGCGGCGCGCTCTCGGGGCTCAGCGGTCAGGTTGCGGCGTCCATGGTGTCGGCCATCATCGTGTTGCTGTACGACGGCGTGGCCACCGGTCTCCTCGGCGGAACGCTGATGAAGAAGGCGTTCGGCATGCGGGTGGTCAATCAGTCCGACGGTCAGCCGGTCACGATGCAGACGGCCTTGCTTCGCGCAGCACCGCTTGCGGTGTGCACAGCGATACCTGTCCTCGGCGGAATCGCCGCGCTCGTGATGGGCATCGTGTCATTGATCTTCCTGTTCTCCGACAAGCTGCGCCAAACGGTGAGTGACAAGGTTGCGAAGACCGTCGTGATCAAGGCCAACTAGCGCCAACTAGCGCTCAACTAGCGCTGGTCGGACCATATCGGTCGTACCGGTTGCCCTCAGCGGCCGGTATGACCGAACCCGCCGGCACCGCGTTCGGTGTCGTCGACCTGGTCAACCACGTTCCAGCGAATGGCGTCTAGCTGCAACACCAAGAGCTGTGCAACCCGGTCGCCTCGAGTCACAACGAACGGCTCCGAGGGGTCCGTGTTGACCAGCGGGATCATGATCTCGCCCCGGAAGCCTGCATCGACCAGCCCCGGCGCATTGGCGACGAAGACCCCGTTGCGAGCAGCCAACCCAGACCGTGACAGCACCAGCGCGCACCATCCTTGTGGCAATGCAATGGCGATACCGCTGCCTACGACCAGCCGGCCACCGCAAGGTGCCACCACACCATCGGCCCGGGCGAGCAGATCGACCGCACCGTCGCCGACACGGGCATAGGCGGGAAGCGTCAGCTCTGGATCGAGCGCCACGATGTCGATCAACGGCATTGCGTCACCCTCGTTGTCGCTCGGCCCGAAGCCACTGTCACTGGCGGAAGACTGAACCGCGGTAGTACTGCAGTTCGCTGACGGACTCTTTGATGTCGTCCATCGCCCGATGTCCGCCGGCCTTGCGCGGCGCGTTCTTCACTGCATCGGGGTACCAGCGGCGCGCAAGTTCTTTCACGGTGGACACGTCGACCGAGCGATAGTGCAGGTACTCGTCGATCTCTGGCATGTACCGGGCCAGGAACCGCCGGTCGGTACCGATGGAGTTGCCGCATAGGGGCATCGTGCGCGCCTCACCGCAGTACTCCTGGAGGAACGCAAGTGTGGCGTCGCGGGCTTCGTCGTGCGAGGTGGCCGCAGTGCGAATGGCATCGAGCAGGCCCGAGCGGGTGTGCATGGCAACGACTACCTCGTCCATGCCTTCCAGCGCGGACTCGGGTGTGGCGATGATCAGGTTCGGGCCCTCGGCAACAATGGTGAGGTCGTCATCGGTGATGAGCGTCGCGATCTCCACGATCACATGCCGATCAGGATCGAGGCCGGTCATCTCTAGGTCCATCCAGGCAAGCACGTCCGAGACACTACAGCCCGGCTTGTAAGCCGAACGGTGCCCGCGCGGAACCGCAGCCCGGTAGGGCGTGCCAAGATCGATCCCCCTCCGTATGGCCCGATCGATCCGACTCCGACCCTGGCAGCGAGCCGCGCTCGACTCCCTGCATGCCAGGGTCGACGCAGGCGGGCCAGGCTCGAAGGACTTTCTCGCAGTCGCCACTCCGGGTGCCGGCAAGACGACGTTCGCCCTTGCCGCTGCCACGTTGTCCATCGCCAAACACCCGGGGCGACGGGTCATCGTGTGCGCGCCAACGGCACACCTCAAGCTGCAGTGGGCACAGGCTGCCACCCGCTTCGGGTTGCATCTCGACCCCTTTTGGGCTTCGGCCAGCGGTCGTCTGCCGGCCGACATGCACGGCATCGTCACCACCTACCAGCAGGTTTCCACTTCGGCAACTGCGCTGCGAGCACTCAGCGCCAATGCCTTCGTGGTCCTCGACGAGATCCACCACGCAGGTGACGACCGGGCGTGGGGCGACTCGGTACGCGCCGCGTTCGAACCCGCGGCGCACCGCCTGTCGCTGTCCGGCACACCGTTTCGCAGCGACACGACGGCCATCCCGTTCGTGACCTACGAGCTGGAAGAGGCAGTGTCGGACTACGAGTACGGATACGGCAACGCGCTGACGGACGGAGGTGTGGTGCGGCCGGTCTACTTTCCGCGTATCAACGGCTTCATGGAATGGGTAGCACCGGACGGCACCCTGAACGCAGCGAGCTTCGAGGACTCACTCGACCGGCAGGGCAGCGCGCAGCGGCTGCGCACCGCGTTGTCGCCCGACGGCGAGTGGATCGGGCCGGTGCTTGCACAGGCGCACGAGCAGCTCTCCGCCATCCGCAGACGCCACCCCGAAGCCGGCGGTCTGATCATCGCAACGGATCAGGAGCACGCCAATGCAATCGTGAAGGAAATGCAGTGGCGACTGCGCGTCACGCCAACCCTGGCGGTTTCCGACGACCCGCAGGCATCGCAGAAAATCGCTGCCTTCGCAGCTTCGACGGAACCGTGGATCGTAGCGGTACGTATGGTTTCCGAAGGCGTCGACATTCCCCGCCTCGCGATCGGCGTCTACGCGACAACCACCACTACCGAGCTGTTCTTCCGCCAGGCCGTCGGCCGGTTGGTGCGATGGACTCCGGCTTGGGGTAAACGCCAGAAGGCATACCTGTTCATCCCTGACGACCCGCGGCTGCGCGCGTGGGCCTTCCAGATCGCCGATGCCCGACGCCACTCACTTCGTAAGCGCGCTAAGGATACAGGCGACGCGTTCGATGCAGGGCCCGATGCTGCGCAGGTTGCAGCCGAGCTGGACAAACAACTGGGCGAGGAGCAGCTCTCGTTGTTCTCCGCGTTGTCAGCCACCATCTTGGACGAGTCCCATCTGGGTGTGTTCGACGACGAGTACGACGAGGTGGGCCGCGCCGACCCGGCGGATGACCACGACGGTGATCTGCTGCCGGAGTTGGACGCGCTGTCGCTGACACTCGACGAGATCCTCCCGCCACCGGGAGCGCTCGACGTCGACGGGGCCGACGGGGCCGACCCTCGGTCTCGGGCTGAGGTGAAAGAGGCGCTGCGATTGCGCAACGCCGAAGCTGCCCGCGAGCTGGTGCGATTCACCGCGCAGAGCCACGCCCGTATCAACGCCGAACTCAACCGCCTCAGCGGCATGAAGTCCGTGGACGAGGCAACGCTCGACCAGCTCGAACGGCGGGTCAACGCAGCCGACAAATGGCTGACCAGCATGAAACGCATCGGCCCGCGCCGCTGAGAAGGTGGCGAGATAAGAGGCTTGCAGGACGCACCTCCGATACATCACAATGCATGTCATGTCTTTCGGAACAGTGGATGGTGCGTGGAGGGTCGAGGTAGCCCACGGGCCGGATGCGGGCCGACGGTGGGTTCTCTCCGCTGGCCGGTCGCTGACCATCGGCCGCGCAGAGGTCGCCGATCCCACCATTTCCGGGCGCCACCTGGCCGTCGGCGAACAGTGGCAGGACACACTGCACGGACCGGTTCCGCTCGTTCGCAACCTCAGCGCCACCAACCCGGCAACCATCGCCCGTGGGGCCAGTGGAGCAGGTGGGAGAAGGACGCACCCCGAGCCGCTGCCCCAGCAAGGCTTCTGGGGTACAGGAAAGCCGCAGACAATTTCGATCGGTGCCAGCGCAATCGTGTTGGCCCGCTGCCCCGGGGATACAGACACCGGCGGGACCGACAGCACCGCTCGACGCTCAGCGGCACATCGCCAGCGGGTCGTGAGAATCGACCGGCCACCGCTGCGGGCAGTCCGGCCAAGCCTGTCCGCTATCGAAGTCCCCGTCGCGGCAACAGCCCGCCAGGCACCGCGACTGAGCATTGCCGGGTTGGTCCTCCCGGTTGTCACCGGCGCGGTGCTTGCCATCCTGATCAACCCCATGCTGGCGGTGATGGCTGCGATGTCACCGGTGCTGATGCTCGGTTCGTGGATCGAGGAACGGCGACGGGTCCGCAACGACCGGGCCAAAGGGTTGCGCAGCACCGCCGAGCAGCTCGAACGCTTCGAGACAGCGTTGCTGGATGACATCAGTACGTGCACAGATGATCTGCTGACCAGACACCCGGGGACGGCCGAACTGTGCAGAATCGCCGACCAGGCTGACCACCGGCTGTGGGAGCGGAGGCCCGATCATGTCGATGCAGGGCTCGTCACCGTCGGGCTTGGAACTCGCCCTGCACCCCGCAGGCTGAACCGAGTCCCGGGGCTCACGTCGCACATCGTGGCAGACGCGGTGGCTGACCGGCTGCGAGACATCGACCAGGTTCCGGTCACGATCTCACTTGGAGCAGGTCGAATCATCGGTGTCATCGGCGATCGGCCCCACCGGGTCGGCCTCTCCCGTTCGCTGCTGATCCAGGCCGCTGTGATGCACGGGCCGGCGGATCTGCGCATCGCATTTCTCGCAGATCCGTCGACCGGCCCCGACTGGGCCTGGGCCACGGCGCTCCCCCACGTGAGTGCCGGTTGCGATCCTCTCCTCAGCTGCCATGCGGACACGGTTCGGTCGGTTCTGGAAGACCTTGAGAGGACCCCGATGTGGACGGTCCTGGTGGTCGACGGCGCAGCGGTACTCGACCACGTACAGGTCCGATCTCTCGTGGCGGCCACGCCGGAGTGGCTGGCGCTCGTGGTGCTGGCCGATCGCATCGATCAGATACCGCAGCGGGCCTCGGCGACTGTGCACGTACAGGGCGTGCTTGCCTCGCTGTTGCAGAACCCGCCGACCGATGCCCACGTGCAAGGCACCTCGGTCGTGATCTCGGGCATTGGCGTTGCCCGTGCTCGGCGGGTGGCCGGAGCGCTCGCCACCTGTCAGGACGGCGCATCGCTCGACGACGGTTCCGCGCTTGTCCCGTCCGTGCACCTCGGGGACCTTCTGAAGTCGTCCAACCGGACGTTCAACCCCGGGTCGCAAGACGCTTGGGATGCACACATACGGTCACACTGGGACGCGGGCAATCACCAGCAGATGAACCGTCTGCGGGCAACACTCGGCCTGGCAGGCGCTGACCCGGTGGTCATCGACCTGGTCGCCGATGGGCCTCATGCTCTCATTGCCGGCACCACCGGTTCAGGGAAGAGCGAGCTGCTCCGCACGCTGGTCTGCTCCCTGGCGGCGGACCACAGTCCGCAACAGCTCACGTTCGTGCTCATCGACTACAAGGGCGGTGCAGCGTTCACGGGTCTCGATGCGCTGCCGCACACCGTTGGGTTCGTCACGGACCTCGACGCCGGTCTTGGCTCACGAGCGCTCACCTGTCTCGATGCTGAACTCCGACACCGGGAACTCATGCTCAACGCGGCCGGTGCCGAGGACATCACGGCATATCCACATGGCCGAGCCGGGGCACCACCATTGCCGCGCCTGGTTGTGGTGATAGACGAGTTCGCAACGATGCTCGCTGAGCTACCTGATTTCATCAGCGCGCTTATTGGTATTGCACAACGTGGACGCAGCCTGGGCGTTCACCTCATCCTTGCGACCCAGCGCCCGGCCGGGGCCGTGAACGACTCGATCCGAGCGAACACCAACCTCAGGCTCTGTCTTCGGGTTCAGACCACAGCGGACTCCGCCGATGTGATCGGCTCGCCGCGTGCAGCCATCCTCGACCGGCGCTTTCCCGGCCGAGCGGTGCTGCGTACCGGTCCCGAGGAGTTCGTCACGATGCAGACGGCATCGTGCACGCTGCGCCGGGCCACTGACGCAACCGCTCTTGTCGCCGGCCGAACCGCGCTCCAGACGAATCTTCAGACCGGGCTTCGGACCTCCTCGCACGGCGAGCTCACAGGCTTCCGCAGGTTGCCGGGGTCAGGGGTGCCGGGGTCAGGGGTGCCGGGTCCCGGGGCTTCCTCAATGACCGAACCGGCCCTCCCCACCGAGCTTGATCAAATCGTGGAGGCGGCGCAGCGGGTGGCTTCTAGCCTGCAGCTCGAACCACCGCGCCGGCCGTGGCCCGAGCCGCTTCCCGGGCGGCTTCCCCTGTTCGCACCGGACTCTGGCGCGCTGCAACTCGGGCTCATCGACCGGCCCGAACTTCAGCGGACCGATGAGCTGGAGCTCGACATCTTCAGACGCAACACCGTCCTGTTCGGTGCTGCGGGGTCCGGGGTCTCAGCTTCATTGGCAGCCGTCGCTGCCGCCTTCACGCAACGAGACGATCCGGACACGCTGCACCTGTACCTGGTGGACCACGGCGCCGGTGTGTTCACCGGGCTCGAGTCGATGCCACATGTCGGTGCCCGGGTGACCGCCACCGAACCTGAACGGCTCGATCGCCTCGCCCGCGTGCTGGCCGCAACGATCGACACCCGCCGAGCCGACCGTGAGACCCGGCCAGACGTCAAGCATCCGCATGTCGTCGTCTGTATCGACGACTGGGGTGCCCTCCGTGCGGCAACTGACGACGTGTTGGGCAACGCACAGGAACGGTGGTTCCGGATCTTCTCCGATGGTCCATCGGTCGGCGTGACCGCGGTCATCAGCGCGGATCGCGCCCAAGCGCTGCCAGGGTCTGCGCTGGCATCGTTCGGCACGCGATTCGCGTTTCGCCTCAACGACCCGTTGGACGACGCCATGCTCGGCATTTCACGTTCTGCGCCACAACGCGGCGCCGTCGGCAGGGCGCTCGACCTGGGCAGTGGCGCGGCTGTGCAGTTCTCCATGTGCGATGACCTGAGCGCCCTCACCAGCACGGCCACGACCGGAGCGAGTACCAAGACGATGCCCAGTTCCAGCTCGGCACGCCCAGCGCCACACCACGACCTGCCCAAAGCGATCGAGCTGCTGCCTTCGATCGTACGTGCACAGACGATTTGGGAGCAATCCGCCGATCACCCCACGGCTGCGTTGCGGACGGGGCGCGCAGCATCGCTCTCACTCCCCGTCGGCATCGGTGATTCCGACCTCGCCCTGGTGGGCTGGAAGTTGCAGCAGGGGGAGCACCTGCTGATCACGGGCCCAGGTCGCTCAGGCAAGAGCAACGCGCTTGCGCTCCTTGCGGTGGCTGCCAGGTCCGAGCGACCCAAGATCCGCATCGTCACGCTCACCAGCGGGTGCAACGGATTGCTGAACCTCGGGTGCAACTCCGATCACTCCGTTCACCACTCGGCCTCGTCCGATCGCTCGCCGCTGAGCGCAACCCTTGGCGCTCTGGCCATCACGCATCACCGGGCCGGGGACATCGCCGATGCCATCAGCAATCAGGTCACTGGCAGCCCTGCCGACGGAACACTGATCCTGGTCGACGACGCCGAACTGGCCGACGACCCGACGGGCGAAATGGCACGGTTCATCGCGGCGCGCACACCCAACGTGTGGATCGCCGCTGCCGGCCGGGCCGATTCGCTGCGCAGCGCATACGGCCACTGGACAGGGCCATTGCGCCGCTCCCGCAAGGGTCTCGCTCTGCGGCCCCATGTGGAGATGGACGGCGAACTGTGGGCCACGCCGCTTCCCCGCAACCAGGTCCGCGGCGGCGGCCGGGCGATGCCGACCGGGCGGGGCTACCTGCTTGACGACGGGCATGTCGAGCTGGTGCAGGTCGGCTGGCTCGAACCGGCGATCGAACAGCCCAACGGTTTTTCACCAATCGAGTGTGGCAACACCACCAGAGCGAGCAGGAGAATTGCGTCATGAGTGAACCGAGCGCGGGAACGCTCATTGGACAGTACGAGATCGTGTCGCTGATCGGCCATGGCTCGACAGGCAGCGTGTTCCGGGCGGTCGACACCGAGACCGGCCGCACCGTCGCGGTCAAACGCATCACCACATTGCCGACCGATGCCCAGCGCGCTGCGTTCCACCGAGAGGCCCGCACACTCGCCGGGCTGGATCATCCATCCGTGCTTCGCCTGGTGGAGCTCATCGACACCGACGAGCATCTTGCACTCGTCACCGAGTACGCAGGCGGCGGCTCGTTGCGTGACGCGCTTCGCACCCGTGGCCTGTTCGCTCCGGCGAAGGTCGTCGCATTGCTCGCCCCGGTGGCCTCCGCTCTGGCAGAAGCGCACCGCGATGGCATCGTGCACCGCGACGTGAAACCGTCGAACATCGTCCTCAGGGACGACGGCACACCCGTCCTGGCAGACTTCGGCCTTGCACTCACCGACCCGGGGGTGTCCCAGACGAGCAGCGCTGCGCTGGGTTCCGCTTCGTATCTCGATCCTGAGGTCGCTGACGGAGTGATGCCGTCCCCAGCATCAGACCTGTACTCGCTCGGCGTCGTCGCCTACGAGTTGCTGACGGGGCGAACCCCGTTCGCAGGCGACACCCCCCTTGCAGTGCTGCGCGCTGCTGATCGGGGTGATTTCCAGCCACTGGATCGGGCAACGTGCGGCCAGTTCGGCGCCGCGGTTGAACGGGCCATCGCCCGCGACCCAGCAGCGCGCTACCCCGACGCAGAGTCACTCCTTCGGGCATGGTCGGCTGCAGTAAAAATTCCGGCTGCCATGGACAATCCGGTCGACGACCTCGATCCCTTCCGCAGCGCCGATACCGCACAGCCTTCGACTCGGGAACCACAGAGGCGTGTCCGCGACATTGCAGACCCAACATCTGATGACGACGTGACAGACCGCACCGCGTCGTTCCGGGTTCCACTCCGCCCGCTCGCACTCGAGGCTGCCGAGCCGGTTCACGAGGCCCGGAATTGGCGACGGATCGGGGCCGCTGCAGCGGCCGTCGTGGCGCTGGGTTCGGTCGGTGCAACCATCGCGGCCGTCCGCTCGGCGAACCGCTCCCGAACGACTTCCGGAGTCGTTGCGTTCCGAGTGAGTTGCGACCCGCAGACCACCGCTCAGTGCGTCGGCACCATCACCCGCACGCCGGAGGGAATCCTCGTGCGCTTCGCAGACGACGAACGGCCGACGCACTACACGGTCGGCCGGCGCACTGATGCGCTGCGGGTGAGCAACTTCTTCTGCGGATCAGCCGAAACACTTGCCGTCTATCGTCCGACGAACGGTGTCATCTACTACTTCAAGGACTGGCCCCTGGCGGGCCAACAGTCCGATGTCCGAGCGGACGCGACGGGTGTGACCGACGCGCACGTGGTGGTGAGTGACCACAACGGAGACGGGTGCGGCGACATCGGTCTTGACGTGGGTATCACCCGGACATGGTTCATGCCACACGCCCAGGGCGAACGGTTGCAGCAGGTCAACCGGTCCGACGTCGGTTCCTGAATCAACGCAACCTGAACCGTGCAGCTGCCGGTGCTGTGTAGACCGCGTTGAGCAGCCTGATGCTGTTGCGGTACGACCCATCGACCGCGTAGATCGATGCGCGAGGCGCGCTGAGGCGCATTGGCTGCGAGTAGTCGATGGGTGACCCCAGGCCACCGGTGTCAACCATCCCGACCGTACGAGCAGCGTCCAGCAGCCCGCCTCGCGACAGATCGCCGGTAGCGACGGCGCGTTCCAGAATCGCTTCCCACACACGCGCCTGGGTGTAGCCGAAGGTCAGCCCGACATCGGGATTCTCGGTCCAGTACCGGTTGTCCGCTGCCAGCAGATCGGCGGCGAGCGGCGCCGTCTCCTTCTCGCCCCACACGGGGCCGTCACCGATCACCCAGCAGGTTGCCTCGAACGTCTTCGACGTCTGCGGGGTGATGATGCGGTCGCTGAACCCTGCGCCGAGCACGATCCATCGGAATGCAAGACCTGACCTGGCAGCGCCCATCACGAGTTGCACCAGCTGCTGCGGAGCAAGCGTGGTGACCACACCCTGGCAACCACCTCGGGCGAGCTGAGCCAGATCGCGTCGCCAGGCTGGCCGTCGCCCAGCGTC
>JANNBN010000161.1:0-30519 GCA_031385545.1 Acidimicrobiia bacterium
TGTCCAGGCTTGAGTAGATGTACTTCTGGTAGTGGTAACGGCTGTCCCACTCCCACCCCAAGGGGGCGAAGCCGGTACCAGGGTCTAGGATCATGTTTCGGCGAATGCCGTATCGGTCGGCCGTGGCGAGTTTCGCCGCAAACCACTCCAGCATCACCTCAAGGGCGTCGCCGTCGACATGCTGGAGGTGGAGTGGGTCCGGCCCCAGCATGAACGGCAGCACCACCGGGCAGTCGCGTTCGGCAGCCAGTTCCCACATGGCGTCGAGCTGCAGGGCATCGGCCGCGTTCATCACCGTTGCGCCGGTGTCGAGACTGCGGCGCATCACCGTGGGATTCCACGTGTCGATGGACAACATCACGTTGCGTCCCCGTGTCGCTTCTGCGATAGCCGAGATGAGCTCGCCTAGGCGGGTCCATTCGGTCTCTGTGTCCACCTGCGTGGCCTGAAAGGTTGACCCCTGCCCGCCCAGGTCGATGTGCTGCGCGCCGCTGGACAGCAGGAGGGCCAGGCGATCCAGTGCTGCTTGCGGGGTGGTGACGATCGAGTCAGCGTTGAGCGAGTCGGGCGAGGCGTTGCAGACGCCGAAGAGCTCCATCTGTCCATCCTGCCCGACGATTCCCGCAGACAAGTAGTGCACGAAATCGGTTCCAGACCGATCTCGTGCACACTCTCGCCTAAAGGTGACCGCGTGGGCGCTTGTTGCGGGTAGTCTGTTTGAGCTTGATTGCAACGGGGTGTAGCGCAGCTTGGTAGCGCACCTGGTTTGGGACCAGGGGGTCGCAGGTTCAAATCCTGTCGCCCCGACGTAATCGGCCACAGTTCGTTTTTGTGTGGCCGATCGCCAACGCGGGTGTAGCTCAATGGCTAGAGTCCCAGCCTTCCAAGCTGGTCATGCGGGTTCGATTCCCGTCACCCGCTCCACTTGTTCAACGACTCGGCGGCGTCGAAGACAGCTCCGGCCGTGGGCGTGACTGCTCACGTCGACGCGACGAGCGAGTGCTGAACCATCCGCGCCATTTCGGCAGAATTGGTTGAATCGCCATGGCCAGTGCTTGCGGTCAGCGAGAGAAGTCGGAAACGGTTGGATATCGTGTCGAGACGTCGAAGAACCACTTCGGCTTCAGTCCGGGGTGCATCGTGGCGTCTGTCGTTGATTTCGTGAACGTGTCCATCGATGGCCTGGAGTCCTCGCCCGTGGCAGCCGCCCTTGCCGGTTTGCGGGCGAACGAAGCCCGCTACTTCAAGAACAAGTACGACCACACCTTCACGGTGGAGCCGGCCAAGAAGGCCGGCAAGATCATCAAGCGTGTCGAGAACATTCTGCAGACAGAACGAGACATCGTGATCGAGTCTGCCCCGCTGCAGGCCACTGCCTTCGAGGTCGATGGCATCAATTGGGCGTACGTCTTCTACGAGAGCGGCCTCTCCGTCAACGTGCTCTACACGATCGACGGCCCGAAACGTGCTGTCGGCTTCAAGCTCAGCGAGGGGATGGAAGTCCCCACCGAGCTCGCTTCTCGCTTCAAGTTCGCCAGGCAGAAGTCGAAGCTGGCCGGGACCATTCGCGGTACCTACTTCGTGATCAAAGGCGAATACTGACCCCTCCCGGTAAGAAGCGGATCACCAACCGGCGAACGTGGCGAACTCCTCGACCGGCGCACGTTGTGATCGGAGCTGGTTCACCACAGCATTTTTGTCCGCATAGCCGAGGGCCATGCCGCAGTAGACCATCTCGTGCTCCTCAAGGGCGAAGTGCGCCTTCAGGGTCGCCCTTGCCAGCGCCCAGTATTCCTGCATACAACTCGCCACGTTCCGCTCGATCGCAGCGAGCGCCACGGACTGCATGAACATCCCGAGGTGCGCCCACTGGCCGTATCCCATCCGCTCATCGATCACGAAGAACAAACCGACCGGCGCACCGAAGAACTGCATGTTCTGGGCAAGCCGCGCGAACCGGGCCGCCTTGTCGTCGCGCGGGATTCCAAGCAGGTCGTACATCTGCTCGCCCAACTCGTAACGACGCTTACGATACGGGTCCCACAGATTCGCCGGATACGTCGGGCGATCCCCTTCTTCGCCTCGCGGGTTCGCACTCAATGCAGCCGCCACCACATCGATGACCTCCTGGCGTGCGGCACCCGATACCGCGATCACCTTCCACGGTTGCAGATTGCCCCCCGACGGCGACCACCGCGCCGCGTCGAGAATGTCGTGCACCACCTGCTGAGCAAGCGGTTCGGCTCGGAACGCCCTGATCGAGCTGCGTGAATAGAGAGCGTTGCTGACGTCCATTCCGGCGAACGTACTAAACGCGGCGAAACGTGTTCAGCGACAGCTGTCCTGCACTGTTCAGGTGAACAGGCTGCTCTGACCCGGACGCTTCGTCTCGTACATAGCGGCATCGGCACGAGCGATGAGGTCTCGCCGATCGCCAGCAACCCCGATTGCAATCCCGACGCTGCAGCTCAGCGGGATCTCAACCGTTTCGTGCAGCACCGGCATCGACAGAAGCGCGGCGATGTCACTGACCGCAAGCTCGTGTGTCGGCACCGACTGTTGCGACCGCACGAGGATGAACTCGTCGCCCCCGAGCCGAGCCAACAGGTCAGACGGATCGACATATTGCTTCAACCGCCGGGCCACCTCGACCAGCACCGCATCGCCGGCATCGTGCCCGAAGGTGTCGTTGACAAGCTTGAACTGGTCGATATCGATGAACACGACAGAGATCGTGCCGTGGTCGTCGAGTGCCCGGAACGACTCGCGGAACGACCAGCGGTTCTGCAGACCGGTGAGCGCATCGAACGCTGCGCTGTGCACCAGGTCGCGTTTGTCAGCGTCGCTGTCGAGCACCAAAGCGATACGCCGGGCCACCGACCGTGTCAGGGCAACCGTGAACGGGCGCAGATCTGGAAACGCGGAGCACGTCTCCAGCGATCCGAGTTGCACGCCGCTGCGGCTCGACACGATGGGCTCAACCATGTCCGATCGCCCGTCGAACACCGCGCCCCATCGTGGGTCCGTTCGTTCGTCGCCGGCGGTGATCGGCGCATGTGGTGAAGCAGCGAGACAGATACCGCATTGGTCGAAGACTGCAGCCAGCGCATTGCTGGTGCCGCCTGACTCCAGGGTTTCCAGCAATTCGCGCAGCACGGCTGCCACCCCAGAGCCAGATGCGGCTGCGTCGAATGCTGCGACGGTGTTCTGTTCCTGATTGGCGAGGGTCAGCTGCAACAGGTACCCCTCGACCTCGGGATCTTCGACCAGGTTCAACAACCGCAAGGCGACCCGGCGCCACTTCCCCTCAGGCGACCGGAGCCTGACCACCAACTCGTATCGGCGGTCCATCGAGAACTTCTCATCGGCACGGCCACCCTGCTCGACCCGGAACACCTCGTCGCACAGCGCAAGGTCCTCCGGATGGGTCGCCGCTGCAAGGGGAGTGGGACTCTCCATGTCCAACGCCACGAGTCCGAAGAGCGACGGGGTCGTCCAGATCGGCTGCCCACACCGGTCAAGCAGGATGTACGCAAGCGTCGTGTCGCGCTGAACGGCTGCGAGGAAGCGTGCACGGGTGCTCATGTCCCAAATACCTCGCGAGTCACTCCCCAGTTACTCATGCCAATTTCATCGTCGGAAGGTTGCGCGCGCTGAACCGAACGGCCACCCAAATTTAAGTGAGCGGATCGTCATTGCTGCTCACAGCGTCCTGTGACGAGCAGATGACGGAGGGTCAACACCCGGCTACGGGCTTCGTCCGCAGTGGAACCGACGACGGTGAGGTGACCCATTTTTCGGCCTGGCTTGGGGTCGCTCTTGCCGTAGAGGTGCAGGTGCACACCAGGCTGATCCGCAAGCACCTCCCAACGCGGCTCACCTCCTACCCAGAGATCACCCAGCAAATTGCACATCGCCACAGCCTGCGAAGTCGGAGACGGATCCCCAAGCGCCACGCCCAGCGCCGCCCGCCATTGCTGGCCGAACTGGCTGGTGACGCAGGCATCGATCGTGTGGTGGCCCGAGTTATGAGGGCGCGGAGCCATTTCGTTGACGACCAGGGACCAATCGTCGAGCACGAAGAACTCGACACCGATCACACCGACGTGGTCGAGTGCTGCGGCGATTTCGCCTGCAACGCGCTGCGCTGCAGCGGCCGTGGCAGCAGGAACACCAGCCGGAACCACGGTGTGATCCAGCACTCCGCCCACATGGACGTTCTCGCCCGGAGCGAAGGGAACCCAGGTTCCATCGACGCCGCGGACTCCGACCACCGAAAGTTCAAGCCGGAACGCAACGAGTTGCTCCACCACAACTTCTGGTGCCGCTAGATCTGCCCACGCAGCCTCGACATCACAAGCCGAAGACCCGCCGCCGGGCACATCGTCGCCAGGCCGGAAGCGGACCTGGCCCTTGCCGTCGTAACCAAACGCAGCGGTCTTGGCGATGGCCGTTCCGCCCAATCCGTTCACCGCTTGCGCAAGCTCGCCGGCCGACCGGACAACCTCGAAACGAGCGTGGGGGAACCCGAGACGGCGGAGGAACTCCTTCTCGCGACGCCGGTGCTGACAGATCTCCACGGAAGCCGCGCCCGGCCGCATCGGCACCACGGAGGCGAGGTCTCTCAACAATGCCCCTGGCAGGTTTTCGAACTCCACCGTGACTGCGTCGCACTGTGCAGCGAACTGAGCATTGGCGACCACGTGATCGTAAGGCCCCAGACATTCGCCATCTGCAACCTGCCCGGCTGGCCCGCCTGCAGGCTCGTCGGTGCGAACAATCACGCGGTGCCCTGCTGCCTGCGCTTCGGTGCACAGCATTCGGCCGAGCTGGCCCCCGCCGACGACCCCGATCGTGGCCATGCGTACCGTCAGCCGGGCAGTTCGGACTGGGAACGAACGGCAGTGTCGTGCGCTCTGGCTCGCCTTGCCACAAGTGCCGCGTGCAGCGATGCGTCGTCGTTGCTGAGCAGCGCCGCAGCGAACAGCGCAGCGTTGATAGCGCCAGGCTTGCCGATCGCGAAGGTGGCAACGGGCACGCCAGCAGGCATTTGCACGATGGACAGCAGCGAATCGGTTCCGCCAAGCACGGTCGAAGGCACCGGAATTCCGAGAACGGGGACCAGGGTCTGCGCGGCGAGCATGCCCGGCAGATGAGCAGCGCCACCGGCGCCGGCGATGATGACCCGGATGCCCCGTTGTGCTGCCGTTGCTGCGTAGTCGGCCATCTCAAGGGGCATACGATGCGCGCTGACGATCTTTGACTCGTGCGCGATGCCGAGTTCCGACAGTGTCTTGGCAGCGTGTTCCATCACCGACCAGTCCGAGATCGAACCCATCACGACGCCGACGAGGGGCTGACGACGTGAGGGTTGATGGGCTGGCTTTTGGGCCGGCTTTTGGGCCGGTTGAGGGGCCGGTTGCTGGGCTGGTCGGGAATCACTCATGAGATGCCGGGAGAGTAGTTCGGCGCTTCCTTCGTAATCTGCACGTCGTGGGGATGGCTCTCTTCTCGACCGGCGGTGGTCACCCGCATCAGGCGCGCCCCAGCCAGCTGTTGAAGGTCGGCAGCACCGGCGTAGCCCATGCCTGAACGAAGCCCTCCGACGAGTTGATGCATCACGTCTGCCAGCGATCCGGCATAGGGCACACGGCCTTCGATACCCTCCGGCACCAGCTTTCCTGGACCAGGGGCCTCACGTCCTTGGCCGCTGGCGTAGCGGTCGTTGGCCCGCCCCGAGAGCGCCCCCAGGCTGCCCATGCCGCGGTAGCTCTTGTAGCGACGACCGTTGAACAGTTCGAATTCGCCAGGCGATTCGTCGGTGCCGGCAAGCGCGCTGCCGAGCATCACCATGTTGGCTCCGGCTGCTATCGCCTTCACGATGTCGCCCGAGTAGGTGATGCCCCCATCGCCGATGATCGGAATGCCCAACCGTCGAGCGGCTTTGGACGCCTCATGGATGGCCGAAAGCTGTGGCATGCCGGCACCTGCAATGACCCGCGTCGTGCAGATCGAACCGGCGCCCACGCCGACCTTGATTGCATCAGCACCAGCCTTCGCCAGAGCTTCGACCCCTTCAGCTGTGACCACGTTTCCTGCAAGCACAGCGAGGTGTGGCCAGCCGGACCTGATCATCGCAATGGTGTCGATGACACCTTTGGAGTGCCCGTGCGCAGTGTCGATGGCGACCACGTCCACGCCGACTCTGGCCAGTGCATCGACCCGCTTTTCGACGTCCGGCCCAACCCCGATCGCAGCTGCCACACGGAGGCGACCTTGCGAGTCAACTGCAGCCTGCGGGTGATCCTGATGTTTGGCCAGATCCTTCACGGTGATCAGACCGGTGAGCCGACCGTTGGCATCGACGAGAGGCAACTTCTCGATCCGGTGGCGGCGGAGCAACGCCTTCGCTTCCAGAAGCGTGGTCCCGATCGGTGCCGTCACGAGACCCGTCGACGTCATGAAGTCGCTCACCGGCCGCTCTGCATCGCCAGGTTCCATGAAGCGGATGTCGCGATTGGTGATGATACCGATGAGCAGACCGCTGGGGTCAACGACCGGGACACCACTGAACCGGAAACGCGCCATCAGGCCTTCGGCTTCAGCGACCGTGGCATCCGGGCCGACGGTGACGGGGTCGGTGATCATGCCGGACTGGCTGCGCTTGACGCGGCGCACATCGGCCGCCTGGTCATCGGGGTCCAGGTTGCGATGGATGACACCGATCCCACCGAGGCGCGCGAGCGCGATGGCCATCCTTGATTCAGTCACGCGGTCCATCGCCGCAGACACGACAGGTATCGACAGCATGATGTCCCGCGCCAGGACGGTGCTGGTGTCCACGTCGGCTGGCAATACTTCGCTGTAACCGGGGACGACGACTACGTCGTCGAAGGTCAGCGCGGTGAATCGATCGAAGAGCTCATCGGTTGGATTCATGGATCGTCTCCTTGTGAGGGAAAAACGGGGATTCACGGACGAGACCGACGAGCGCATCGACGAGCAACCGGTGCTCAACAGCGTGCATCCGGTCGGCGAGCGATTCGAGCGTGTCGTTCGGTTGAATGGGAACCGGTTCGACGGCGACGACAGGACCGCAGTCGACGCCATCGTCGGGCACCAGGTGGACCATCACACCGGTCCCCGTGCGCAACCCCAGCTGGTGCTCCTGGAACGCACGCTCGATCGCACGCATGCCGGGTAACTCACCAGGGAGAGCAGGATGCAGGTTGACCACCCGCCCGGGGAACTGGTCGAGGAACCCGGCAGATAACACGCGCATGAACCCGGCCAGCACGACCCAGTCCGGGCGCGCTGCCCGAACGATGTCGCCAAGTTGGCGGTCCCAGGTGGCTCGGCATTCGCCGGGCTCTGGCGCCGGAAACAGAACCACCTGTGGGACTCGTGCGTCTTCTGCTCGCTCCAGTGCCATGGCGCCTCGGCGGTCGGACACGACACAGACGACTTCGGCGGCGAGGTCGCCGCCTGCGCATGCGTCAAGGAGCGCCTGCAGGTTCGAGCCCGATCCAGAGGCCAGCACCGCAAGCCGTGTGGTGGTGTTGGCGCTCATCGCAGTTCCACCCCGCCCCCGGGCCGGGCCACAACTGTGCCGATGCGCCAGACCGGTTCATCGATCTCGGCCGTCACAGCAGGCTCGTCGGTCTGCGCGCAGATGATCACCATGCCGATGCCCATGTTGAGCGTTCGGTGCAGTTCGTCTGCGGGGAGGCCACTGATGTCGCGGATCAACTGGAACAGCGGCGGGACAGGCCACGAACCCACCACGACGTCCGCCCCGGCATCGTCTGGCAGCACACGGGGCAAGTTCTCCAACAGCCCGCCTCCGGTGATGTGGGCGAGTGCCTTCACCGCTCCGGCAACTGGCCCGTCGAGCAGTTGCGAAAGAACCGGCAGGTAGGACCGGTGCGGTTCGAGAAGTGCGTCGCCCAACGGAACTTCCAACGGGGCTGGCATCGCGTCGAGGGGCATCGCCGCAAACATCCGTCGCAGGAGCGAATAGCCGCTGGTGTGGGGGCCGCTGGAGCCAACGCCGATCAGCACGTCGCCAGGAATCACCGTCGCGAGCGGCAGTAACCGTGATCGTTCTGCGGCGCCGACAAGAGTGCCCGCAACGTCGACATGACCATCGTGGTAGACGCCAGGCATTTCCGCAGTTTCTCCGCCCAGCAGAGCGCATCCGTTGAGCACACAGGCTTCGCTCATACCCGACACAATCTCCGCGACCTCGTTGGCATCGATCTTGGAGGACGCGATGTAGTCGAGAAAGAACAAGGGGCGTGCGTTCTGAACGAGGACATCGTTCACACAGTGGTTCACGAGGTCTATCCCCACGCCACGCAGCCTGCCCGCTTGCGCAGCGAGAGCCACCTTGGTGCCAACCCCGTCGGTCGATGCGACCAGCACCGGCGCATCGAACAACTTCAGTGCGGATACGTCGAAGACGCCACCGAATCCACCGACCCCCGAGAGCACAGCAGGACCCTGCGTGGACGACACCGACGCCTTGAGCAGCTCAACGGCACGATTGCCTTCGTCGATGTCGACACCGGACGCGGCATACCCGCCCGTGGTGCTGGCAACTGCGCGCCAGCCGATGTCGCGCCTGACCTGCATCGCGTCGAACGAGATGGTGCGCACCGTTTCATATGCGCGCTGTCGGGCTTCATCGAAGTCTTTACCGACGCCGACGACCGTCAGCACCCGGCCACCGGCCGTGATCAGCTCACCGGTAGGGCCGACCGCAGTGCCGGCGTGGAAGATGCTCGTGTTGGCGGAACGGCCTGCGTTCTCGGCGATCGTGATCGGAAATCCGATTGGCGTTGTGCCGGGATAACCGCCCGATGCAAGGACAACCGCGCAACTGGCACCGTCGGCGAAGCAAACGTCGAGTTCATCGAGGGTGCCGGCGATGCAGGCTTCTGCGATGTCGATCAGGTCGGTCTGGAGCAACGGCAGCAGAGCTTGCGTCTCTGGGTCGCCAAAACGTGCGTTGAACTCGATGAGCCGAGGTCCGCTCTCGGTGAGGATCAGACCGGCATACAGCACACCGTGGTAGGGCCTGCCTTCTGCAGCGCACCCATCGACAGCACGCTGCAGTACGTCGCGCGTGATCTGCTCGACCAGCGTCGGCGGGCAGGCCGGCGTCGGCGCATATGCCCCCATGCCCCCGGTGTTGGGGCCACGGTCGCCCTCGAAAATTCGTTTGTGGTCCTGCGCCGCAGGCATGGGGACAGCGCGGATTCCGTCGCAGAACGCAAGCAGCGAGACTTCCTGCCCGATGAGCCGCTCTTCGATCAATACGGAACGACCGGCGTCACCGAAGACGCCGTCGCCAAGTGCAGCCCGGATGGCGTCGATCGTCTCATCCAGGTTCGAAGCAACGACGACTCCCTTCCCCGCAGCAAGACCATCGGCCTTGACCACCATCGCGAACCCGATGGACTTGACCCACGAGATTGCGTCGTCGAGCTGTTCCGCGGTGAATGCCCGGCTGGTGGGAACAGCAATTCCGTGGCGTTCGCAGAATGCCCGGCTGGCAATCTTCGACGTTTCCAACTCTGCAGCAGCACGCGACGGGCCGAAGACAGCGATACCAACGGCGGCGAGTGCGTCGGAAACGCCGGCCGCCAGACACGTCTCCGGGCCGACGATCACCAGGTCAGCACCGACCTGTCGTGCAGCTTCCACGACGGCGAGAGGGTCTTCGATCCGAACGTCGATCCTGGTGCCAGGAGTTCCCGCATTTCCCGGAGCGACGAACAGCGCATCGCATCGAGGCGATGCAAGCACGGCGTTCGCGAGAGCGTGCTCGCGCGCCCCGCCTCCGAGGACCAGGACCCGCCGTTTCGGACCTGCGGATAGACGCGGCGGCGTCGTTGGCGTTGTCTTACTCATCGGAGGATCCCTTCGAATCGCTGCTTGTTGCGCAGTTGCACCGGTACCGGGACGGGATAGTTCCCGGTGAAGCAGGCGTTGCAGTAACCGTCGGCACGTCCGATCGCCTTCATCATGGACTCAAGGCCGAGAAACGCCAGCGAGTCGGCGTTGATCTCTTGGCGAAGCTCCTCGACGTCCATCCGGTGGGAGATCAACTCATCGTAGGTACCCATATCAAGACCCATATGGCACGGGTGCTGAATGGGCGGGCATGTGATGCGCACATGCACCTCGGTTGCGCCACCTTCGCGCAGCATGCGCACGAGCGGCCCAGCCGTTGTGCCACGCACGATCGAGTCGTCGATCATCACGACGCGCTTACCAGTGAGGTTCTCTTTCAGCACGTTGAACTTCATGGCAACCCCTGCGTCGCGCATGGCCTGAGTCGGTTCGATGAACGTGCGACCGATGTACCGGTTCTTGATGAACCCGTCGTTGAAGGGGATACCGGACTGCTGGGCGAACCCGATTGCCGCAGGGATGGACGAGTCCGGAACCGGCACCACCACGTCGGCAACGGCCGGAGCGTCGATTGCCAGCAGTTCGCCCAGGCGTTGCCTGACATGGTGGACGCTGGTTCCGTCCCAGACACTGTCGGGGCGTGAGAAATAGATGTGCTCGAAGCTGCAGCGGGCATGTGACGGTGCGCTGAACAGCGGAGCCACGCTGGTGCAGCGCTCTCCCGCCATGCTGACGATTTCGCCCGGCTCGACTTCACGCATGTCGGTTGCGGCGAGCGTCGCCAACGCCGATGTCTCAGACGCTGCTGCCCAGCCGCCATCCGGCAGCCGCCCGATCGACAGCGGGCGGAAGCCCCATGGATCGCGGACTGCAATGATCCGGTCCGACGCAAGAACGACGAGCGAGTAGGCACCCTTCCACGAGGCCATGGTCCGCTCGATGCGTTCTTCCAACGACTCGCCGATTGCGCTCGCCAACATGAGCACCATCACTTCGGTGTCCGAGCTGGCAGCGAGGGGAAAACCACGGCCCAACAGCTGTTCGCGCAGCTCGGCAGCGTTGATGAGGTTGCCGTTGTGGACCATGCCGAGTGGTCCGTCCTTGGTCTCCACCAGGAACGGCTGTGCGTTGCGTGCCACCGACGAACCGGTCGTGGAGTAGCGCGTATGGGCAATGACATGGTGGCCCTGCAGCTGACGCAAGCGGTCCTCGGTGAGCAACTGCGTCACCAGCCCCGTGTCCTTGTGGATGCGAGCGCCGACGCCGTCGGCTGTGGCCATGCCCGCTCCTTCTTGGCCACGGTGCTGCAACGCGAACAGCCCGAAGAATGCTCTGCGAGCCGCTTCGTCTGCGCCTGCGGTTGGAGGAAGGGTGAGGCCGAGGATGCCGCACATAGTCAGCTACTTTCTGGAAGCAATCCGGCGGCTGCGAGCGCTGCCGGGATACGCAAAGTGGGGTTACCGGCCGGTGGGGCAAACGGCGTGCCGGTGAGGCGTTCATACGTACGCTGATAACCCGCCGCCGCAGCAGCCCAGACGTGGTCACCCAGGTCCGGGGTCGGTCCATCGCCGCGAAAGCCGAGTTCGGCAAACGCACGACGGATGAGTTCTTTGTCCAAGCTCTCGGGTTCGTGACCCTGTGATAAGCGCGCTTCATATGAACTGCGCTCCCAGAAGCGGGAACTGTCTGGCGTGTGCACCTCGTCGATCAGCATCAGGTGTCCATCGTGGCCGAGTCCAAACTCATACTTGGTGTCGGCCAGCACCAAACCTGCCCGTTCCGCTATCCGCTCTCCGGCCGAGAACATGCGCAACGCAGCGTCACAGACCTGTGCCCACAGATCGGGGGCGACAAGGCCCCGCTGCGCCACATCGGCCACACTCAGCGGCTCGTCGTGAGATCCTGCAGCTCCTTTGGTGGTGGGGGTGATCACCGTGGCGGGGAGCAGTTCGTTCTTCGCCAGGCCATCGGGCAGCACGTGGCCGTCGATGGTGCGTTGGCCGCTCTCGTAGCGACGCCAGAGCGAGGTGTTGGTGACGCCGGTGATGGCGCGCCGCACGATCACCTCGACAGGCAGAGGGGTGGCCTCACGTGCGACCAACACAGCAGGGTCGGGAACGGACAACGCGTGGTTCGCAACGATGTCGCCCAACTGCGCGAACCACCACCACGACAACAAGTTCAGCAGCTGACCTTTGCCTGGGACAAGGCCAACGACCCGGTCGAACGCCGACAGCCGGTCCGAGGTGACGAACAGCCGACGTGGACCATCGGTTTCGGTGGGCGCCACGGTCCAGCTACTGCGAATCTTGCCGTCGCGCCGGCCGTCGAGCGGCAGCGACAGTTCGTCCAGCGCAACGACAGACACAGCGGCCGAGGATCCCGACGTTTCGCCCGCGTGCATCGCTCAGCCCCGCGCCTTCACGTGGTCGACTCCGTTGCGGAACAGCTGCAAAGCCAAACCAGCCGCCTCGCCACGCAGGTACCGAGGATGCTGGCGCTCCAGCACGTGGTTCTCTGGATGGGGCATCAGTCCGAGGATGAGACCCGTTGCATCGGTGACACCAGCAGTGGCCTCCACCGACCCGTTGGGATCTGTTCCATCGACGTACCGCAGCGCCTGGTGTTCAGCGATGGTCGCAGGGTCGGCGACGTAACGCCCTTCTCCGTGTGCAACCGGGCACTGAATCGCCGACGAAATGTTGCGCGTCCACACGCTGCGATCAGGGTTCGCAGCAGCGAGCGTGACCCACCGACAGACGAACCTGCCGCTCGCATTGTGCGTCAGCGAGCCTGGCAAGAGCCCTGACCGCACGAGCATCTGAAAACCGTTGCAGATGCCGATCACCGGACGGCCCGTTGCGACGAAGGTGCGGACGGTATCGCCGATGCCGTTGCTGATGCGCAAACCGGAAAGCGTTCCGGCACCGAGGGCGTCGGCATGGGAGAAGCCGCCGGCGAACACAGCCATCTGATAGTCGAGGAGCTGCTCGGGCCGCTTGGTCAGCACGCTGAGTGCGACACGGTCTACCTGTGCGCCGGCCAGTTCAAGCGCGAAGGCCACGTCGTGGTCACGGTTGGTTCCCGGGGACGTGATGACCACGGCCGTCGGCTTCGCGACGTTCGCATTCATGCAAAACCTCCGAACACAACATGACCCCGCCACGCATGGAGCAGGTCGGCTAGACCCACGTCGAGCACGGGGCCTTGTGACAGTGTGACGACAACGTGCGCCTCGTGCTCGAACGAACCGATCACTTCGCCGCCGGTCAGCGCGAGCACTGCATCGCAGTCGCTGGGTTCAACCTCCAGCACGATTCGTCCCGACGTCTCCCCGAACAGTGCAGCAACCACGCCGTTGGGCAGTGATCCGTCGACCAGGTTCAGCCGCGCACCAAGGCGACCGCCGATGCACATCTCCGCCACACAGCTCAGCAATCCGCCGTCCGACACGTCGTGGGCCGCCCGAACGAGCCCGCTGCGCATCGCCTGATGGACTGCCCGGTAACGCGCTGCTGCGTCAACCGACGCACCTGGCACCGATCCCGGCCCGTCGATTCCAAGAACCGAGTCGAGAACGCTGCCGCGCAGGTCAACCCCGTGGCCACCCACCAGCACGATTCGGTTGCCGGCCTGCTTCGCATCGCTCGACACGGTCCGAAGCGCATCGGGCACAATCGCAAGAGCCGTGATGACCAGCGTCGGCGGGATGGATCGGCATGTGCCGGCGGCGGTCTCGTATTCGTTGTTCAACGAGTCCTTGCCCGAGACGAAAGGCGCCTGAAACTGGGCGGCACCATCGACGCAGCCGCGCACCGCCTGAACAAGCTTGCCCAGTGTTTCGGGCCGCCGCGGGTCGCCCCATGAGAAGTTGTCGAGCAGCGCGATCTGATCCGGGTCGGCACCGACACAGACTGCGTTGCGCACCGCTTCGTCGATGGATGCGCAAGCCATCCGGTACGCGTCGATGTCGCCGGTCCGGTAGCCGACACCGATGCCGATGGTGAGGCCACGTCCGCTGGTGCTGCGCACGGGTGCAAGCACAGCCGCGTCGGCAGGACCGTCGTCGGCAGCACCCTGGTACGGGCGGCTGATTGTGGCGCCCATGATTTCGTGGTCATAGCCGCGCACGATGTCCTCGTTCGAGCGAACATCGCTGTGAGCCAGCACGGCGAGCAGGATCTGCGCAGCGTTGGCGACGATCGCGTCGTCGTTGCGCCCGCCGTACGGTTCCGGAGCCGTCGGATGCGACGCCACCATTTGACGCTGCGGACGCCCGTCGTGGAGGAACGATCCTGGCAGGTCGACGATGGTGGAGCCGACGCACCTCACGATCAGCTGGCCGTCGTTTCGGAACGAGCCGAGGTCGCACATCTCGACACCGTGATCCGTGCAGATCGACCGGAGCGCAGCAACATGTCCCGACGGGACCGCAAGGACCATTCGTTCCTGCGCTTCGGACAACCACACTTCCCACGGAGCGAGGCCTGCATATTTGCGCGGTGCCGTGTCCAGGTCGACATCGGCACCCAGTTCGGCAGCCAGCTCGCCGATCGCAGACGAGAAGCCGCCTGCCCCACAGTCGGTGATTGCCGAGAACAGCCTTGCGTCGCGAGCGACAACCAGTACGTCGGCGACGAGCTTCTCGATGATCGGGTCACCGATCTGCACGCTTGCGCCAGCAACGTCGCCAGTGGTTGCATCCATCGTGGTCGACGAGAACGTTGCCCCGCGGATGCCATCTCGCCCGGTTGCGCCGCCGATTGCGATGATCCTGTGCCCAGGCTGTTGGCCTTCGAGCTGCAACCCAGCGGGGCGCAAACCAATGCACCCGCAGAACACCAGCGGGTTGGCGGTGAACCCGTCGTGATGCACGACCGCCCCAGCCACCGTTGGCAACCCCAGCTTGTTTCCGTAGTCGGCGACTCCGGCCACCACGCCTTGGCGGACTCGGAACGGATGCAGCACGCCGGCCGGCAGCGTGTCAGCCGGTGTATCAAGCGGTCCGAAACACAAGATGTCGGTCGTGGCGATGGGATCGGCCGCCACGCCCAGCACATCCCTGATGACGCCGCCCACACCGGTGTTGGCGCCTCCGAACGGTTCAACCGCTGACGGGTGATTGTGGGTCTCCACCTTGATCGCCACGTCGAAGCGGTCATCGAACGCGATGATGCCGGCGTTGTCGACGAATGCCGACCGGACGAACGACGCTGCGATCGTGTCGGTCGAGTCGCGCAGTTGCTTGAGCAGAGGCACCACCTGGGTGCCGTCGTCCCAGGTGATGGCTGCGCGGAACGTCTTGTGCGAGCAGTGCTCGCTCCATGTCTGGGCGATCGTCTCCAACTCGGCATCGGTCGGGTCACGATCGATCGACCGGAAGTAGTCCTGCAAGGCGACGAGCTCTTCGGGGTCCAGCGCAAGACCGCGGGTGCGTGACAGGCCGTGCAATGCGACCGCGTCGAGGGAGCGGACCGGGATGATCTCGACGGTGACGTCGTCTGGCGCAGTCGTGAAGCGCGCCTGGGCCACGGTGGTTGCGAACAGCTCATCGACGATCTCGTTGCGCAGGAGCGCTTCGATTGCGTACCGGCCGGCAGCAAGGTCTGTGGGGCTTTCTGCGCCAACTCGGTACCGTTGGCCTGAACGAACCCGAACGGGCGCCATTCCCACCATCGCTGCGGCCTGCTCGAACGCCGCGCCGACAGGGTCAGTGACACCTGCCCGCAGCACCACTTCGACGGTGCCAGGCTGCAGTGCAGTCTCTGCGGTGACCGTGGACCAGTGTGCTGTTTGAGTGGCCGGATCGACCAGCGACCTCGTCAGTAACTCTGCCTCTGCCTGCGAAACGACCCGGTCAAGGAGATACAGCGCAGAACCCTCGATCGCAGCGACCCCGGCCACCCGCTCTCCCAGCACCGCACGGGCTGTCGAGGCCAGCCTGACTCCGGTTTCGCGTGCCGACTGCTCGGTGACTTCAAGCCGGTTGCCCATGACATGCCAACCTACGGAGACGGCGGTTTGACATGTCGTTCAAGTCGCTTGTCGATTCGTCTCGCCCGGACGTGTCTCCGGTCATGCCTCTGGCCGTGTCGTTCGAGGCACCTGGTCGGTAGCGTGCAAGGCATGGAACCCGTGCAGCACAAAGAACCGACGGTGGAAATGCCGAACATGGCCGCGTACGGGGTCAGCGCAGACGACTGGACCGGCCTCCCGTGGACATGGGCAGCTGATCGCCTCGCCACCAACCGGAACTATTGGGTGGTCACCGTGTCAACCGGCGGGGCTCCACATGCCATGCCGGTGTGGGGTGTCTGGGATGCCAGCCGCAACGTCTTCGGCTTCTCCTGCGCACAGCAATCAGCGAAGCTGCGCAACCTCAGGGCCAACGCCCACGTGGCAGTCACGGTTTCCGACACAGTCGAATGTGTGTCCGTGCAGGGCATCGCCCGGCTGCTCGATCCAGACGACCCAGCACTTGTTTCCATTGTCGAGCAGTACACCGCGAAGTACGGCAGCGAAGTGCCCGGTGACCTGGCTGAGTTCGTTCGGGCCAACGCCATCATCGAGGTCATTCCCAGCGTGGCGTTCGGTGTCATCGAACGAGAAGCCGAGTTCGCGACCCGAGCCACCCGCTGGCGTTTCTGAGCCCGGACCGAACGTTGCCGCCCGGACGCAACCTGAAACGGCGAGTGACAGCCGCCGGGCCGAGTGGGCTGTACGGCTCAGTTCTCGTTTGCGGTCAGCCGATCACACGTCTCAGCCCAGTTCGGACGCGTGACCCGTTGATGTGATCGACCACATGGCGGGTCCATTCCGCCCACATCTGCGGTGGATAGTCGTGGCCCATCCCGTTCAACAGCACGAACCGGGCACCAGGGATCAACGCTGCGGTTCGCCGTCCGGCCATGGGGTGAATCAACGTGTCGTGCGAACCGTGCATCACGAGCGTCGGGACATCCAACACCCGCAGCGCGGCCTCGCGCGATCCTGATGCACGGGCGGCGAGGTACTGCCGTCCAGGCCCGAGCGGCCGGAAGCTCCGCTCAACCGCTTGCACGGCATCGTGGCGCCAGCGTTCCTCATCTGCGAACTCCGGGCTGCCGTACGCGCGCAGACCATCGATGTGTTGTGCGATGTACTCGGCTGGAGTCGATGGACTGGGAACGTTCAACAGTTGATCGACGGCCGGATCCGCTCGCCGGAACGCCTCTTCTCCCGACGACGACATCACCGACGTGAGCGAGAGGATTCGATCGGGCCGTGCGATCGCCATGGTCTGCACGATCGATCCCCCGAGCGACAGCCCGTGGACATGAGCAGCAGCAACATCGCATGCATCGAGCACGGCGAAGCAGTCCTGCGCCATGTCGTCCAGCGTGTAGCCGACACCTTCGCAGTCGGTGGACAGGCCCACGTCGCGGTTGTCCATCCGCACCACGAAGAGCCCAGCTGAGACGAACCGCTCGCACCACTCGATCGGGTAGAAGGTGCATTGGCTCGTCATCCCGTTGACAAGCAGCAGCGCCGGATCGGCCGGATCACCGAACGTCTCGTAGAACACGGAACAGGGTCCGTTGACAGCGAACGGCATACGGATCCTCTGGATGGGCCTTCTGTGAAACGTACTCGGCTGCTGCTCTCGCAGACCAGAATCATCACCCGATGGCACTCTCGGACTCTTCAGCGCTTCTCAGCAGATACGCCATCGGTGTCAGGCGAGCCGCCGTGTGGGTGCTCCTCGGTTCGATGTCAGGTGTGCTGGCCGGTCTCTCGTCGTATGTGTTCCTCACTGTGCTCGACCGCGTGACAGCCACTCGTGTCGACCACGGATGGCTCGTGTTCCTGCTACCCGTTGCAGGGTTCGCACTCGGCCTGTCGTACCACCGCTTCGGCGGAACCGCTTCGCAGGGCAAGGGTCTGATCATCGAGCAGATCCACGAACCATCCGACTGGGTCCCCCGGCGCATGGCGCCGATGGTTCTCGTGGGCACGTGGATCACGCACCTGTTCGGAGGCTCGGCCGGCCGAGAAGGAACCGCGTTGCAGCTCTCTGCCGGCCTCACCGACAGCGTGGCCCGCCACCTGCCGATTTCGTCAGCCGACCGCAGGGTCCTGCTGCAGGCGTCGGTGGCCGGCGGGTTCGGGGCAGTGTTCGGGGTCCCCATCGCGGGAACGGTGTTCGCGCTTGAGGTCCCGACGGTCGGGCGCATGAACACCGAGGCGCTCGTCCCTGCTCTGTGCGCATCGGTGGTTGGCAATGAGGTCGTGCACCGGCTCGGGTATCACCATCGTCTCCTCCCCCACCTCGACATCATGGTCAGCGCGCAGACGATGATTCGTGTCGCGTTTGCCGGAGCGCTGTTCGGGCTGACCGGTGCAGCGTTTGCAGGCCTCGCTCGGGTCATCCGCAACTCCCTCGAGAAGGTCGTCGCCTGGCCGCCCCTCCGACCGGCTCTCGGCGGCTTGGCGGTCGCCGGTCTCTCGGTCCTCTTCGGACGCAGCTACCTCGGTCTCTCATTTCCCCTCGCGACCTCAAGCCTGGGCGGGGCTGACATCGCGATCTGGGTGTTCGCGCTCAAACTGCTGTTCACCGCGGTGACCTTCGGTTCGGGGTTGCCGGGTGGCGAGGTCACCCCGCTGTTCGTCATCGGGGCCACACTCGGCGCAGCGCTCGGACCGACGCTTGGCGTTGCTCCTGGTTCCCTCGCCGCCCTCGGATTCGTGGCCGTGTTCGCCGGCGCATCGAAGACGCCGCTGGCGTGCACCATCATGGGGCTCGAACTGTTCGGCACAGCTTCGGCCGTTCCGATTGCACTGGCTTGTGTCTTCGCATTCGTCGCGTCGGGACGCACCGGCATCTACCGCACGCAGCGCTGGTCCGAGCACCTCACTGCGTGAACCCATCCGGCATGCGCACGGCATGCGCCTCCGGGACGGACAGCCGTTCGATGTCATCGCGCCGGGTAGGAAACGCGGCGACCAGCGCAGCATTACTCCCGCCGGTGAACGAATCACCGGTGAACCCCGGTGCCATGGTGCAACCGAACAAGGAGAACCTGCCGCCTGGCACAACCTCCCCAGCCTGCCACGTCCCGGCAGGCACCACGAACTGATGCAGTTGACCAGCAGCCCAATCAGGACCGAGAACCACCTCGGCGTCGGACCCATCGTCGAACAGCAGGACAAGCCGCAACGGGTCGCCACAATAGAAGTGCCACACTTCGTCGTGCGTCAGCCGATGGAAGAGGGAACGGCTCGGTGGGTCGGCGAGATACAGCCCCACAATCGCCGTACCGGCAGGCGAGCCATCGGTTGTGACCTCGGACGACACCCACGTGCTGGCATACAGGGTGGCTTCCACCGGCAGCATGCGTAGCCGATACACGTCGATCAGCGCAGCGACATCTGCATCCACTCGGCCCACCGTAGTGTTGCCTGCGTGACTTCCACAGAACGTGTCCCGGTCAGCGAGTTGCTCAATCTCTCTGGTCAGGTTGCGCTGGTGACCGGTGCCAGCGGCAACATCGGCGCAGCTATCGCGCATCGCCTGCACGAGGCCGGGGCACAGGTCGTGCTGCATCACTCGGGCCACGAAGCAGGTGCCCGGTCGGTTCTCGCGATGACCGCCAGGTTCGGCGGCAACGCGTTCGCGGTCGCTGGCGATGTCGAGCGCGATGCAGCAGCGATCTGCCAGAACGTTCGGGCTGAACTTGGCAGGATCGATGTGCTGGTCAACAACGCCGCCATCCAACCGGTTGGTGCTCTGCGGGATCTTTCCCAGTCCGACATCAGCGAGATGCTGCGGGTGAACGTGGCCGGCGTCATCGCCATGACATCGCAGGCCACGGCTCGGATGGCTGCTGGAAGTGCCGTCGTCAACATCGCCTCGATCGAAGGCCAGCAACCCGCGGTCGGTCATTCGCACTACGCAGCAGCGAAGGCAGCGGTGCTGATGCATACGCGGGCGGCTGCAGGCGAACTGGGGCCGGCTGGCATCAGAGTGAACGCAGTGTCGCCTGGGCTGATCCGTGCCGACGGTATCCACGAGTCCTGGCCGCAGGGCGTTGCCCGTTGGGAGGCAGCCTGTCCGCTCGGCCGGATGGGTGAGGCCACCGACGTGGCCGACGCAGTTCTGTTCCTCGCCTCACCGGCAGCCCGATGGATCACCGGTGCCAACCTGATCGTCGACGGCGGCATCCTCACCCGCAACACCTGGTGACAGCGAGAGAGGTTCCCCCCAACTGTGGGGGCAGAACACCTCGGTACGGGTTTGCGAGGTGTTCTGCCGCACGCAAGCCCTGAACCGTCGCTAGGAAAGTGTTTCGGCGAACGACCAGAGCGCCAACGCGGCAAAAACCGCCGCCCCGACCAGTTGCATCGTCGCTACCTGAACGCGCGAGGTCAGCCATTTCCCTGAGCTGACCGCTAGCGCGGCTACCGAGCACAGCGCCACCCAACCGCCAAGGCCAACTGAAAGCGGCTCGCCGGTCCGTGCAGCCAACCCGGCCACGGCGAACTGAGTCAAGTCACCGATCTCGGCAACTCCGAGCACCATGAAGCTCGAGGCGATCACCGCGAGAGTGGACGTGGACCCCGAATCGGGTGCAACGGCCTCGGCCCGCACATGCGTCCGGGCTTGTTTCAGCATCAGGACCGACCCGGTCGCGAACAGTGCTCCCGCAGCGGCTGCAACCGGCCGCATCGGCAGTCTCGACACGAACCCTCCGACCACGGCTGCCAACACGGAGTGCAAGGCAAACGCACCTGCTGCCCCTAACCACACGGCTCTCGGTTTCGCGAACCTGGTTGCCAGCGCCATCGACGCGAACATCGACTTGTCAGGCAGTTCAGCCGGGAACACCGTGATGAAAGCCTGTACGGCAGCCGCTAAGTCGAAACTGGGAAGGGCCACCGACTCAAGCGTAACCGGGGTGAGCGACGTGACCGATGGACACGGTTGAAGCTCGGAGGGAGGCGCAGAATGAGTGCCTGCTGGTTCGATCGGTAGGGTGACCGTGGTGTCCGACAATCAGAGTGTCCCCGGTCCAGACATCACCGCGACGCAACGCTGGACGACCGTTGCCTCGGTGATGATCGCGTGCTTCGTCGGTCAGAGCTTCGCCCGATTCAGCTTCGGCCTCCTGCTGCCGGCCATGAAGGCCGACCTCCGCATCTCTTACGGGCTGGCAGGTTGGCTGGGAACGATCAACCTTGCCGGGTACCTCATCGGAACGATCTGCACCAGCGTTGCATCACTACGCGTGCCCGCAAACCGTCTGCTGCAAATCGGGACGGTCACAGCGACCATCGGCATCGTCATCTTGGCCCGGTCGTCGTCGACGCCTGCGCTGCTCCTGGGGATGGTCCTGGGAGGACTCGGCGGCGCAGCTGCCTGGGTTCCTGCTCCGTCAGTCACAGCGAGCGTGTTCCCTCCCGAACGGCGGGGGTTCGCCATGGGTCTCACCAGCGGCGGGATCGGCGCTGGCATCATCGTCTCTGTCCTGCTCACCAACGCCGTGCGCTCGTGGGTCGGCGACCAGGGCGAATGGCGCAGGGTGTGGTGGTTGGAAGCAGCCGTCGGGCTGATCGCTATCATCAGTTCGCTTATCTTCCTGCGGCCGCTCGATAGCGCGGGGGCGGCTCCTCGACTGTCGGCGCTACGGTCCATCCCCCGTTGGTGGGCACCGACCCTCGCATACGTCTGCTTCGGCTTTGCCTATGTCCTGTTCGCCACCTATGTCGTGGCCGGCCTCCAGGAACAGTCCGGCTTCTCGTCGGTCCAAGCCACTTTTGTCTTCGCTGCGTTCGGGCTTGGCAATCTGTCCGGAGCCTTGGGGGTGGGACGGCTCTCCGACCGAATCGGTCGTCGCACCACCATGGCGGGAAGCTATGCGCTCTGCGGGTTCATGTGCGCGCTGGTCATTCACGGACCCAAGTTGCTCGCTTTCGGATTCGCGTTTCTCTTCGGAGTTGGAATGGCCGGAGCCGTGGTCAGCCTCGCCGCACACATCGGCGACCACGTGAGCCCGCAGGCATTCAGTGCCGCGTTCGGCGCCGTCACCGCGGCGTTCGGCGTCAGCCAAATGATCGGACCTCGTGCTGGAGGGGCGCTCATCGACCACGGTTGGAGTTTCGGTCCCCTGTTCGCCCTCGGCGGCGCGGTGTGGATCATGGGCGCGGGGCTTGCTCTCTGCATGCCAACATCGTGAGATGTCGACTGATCTGACGCCCGTCCGCTGGGGCATTCTGTCCACCTCTTCGTTTGCTGCGAACAAGTTCATCCCCGGCATCCGTGGCGCAAACTCCGTCGAGGTTGCCGCTGTTGCATCGAGGTCCATCGCGACGGCCCAGTCCTATGCAGACGCGAACTCGATACCCGTGGCATACGGCAGTTACGAAGAACTTCTTGCTGATCCCAGCATCGACGTGGTGTACAACCCGTTGCCGAACAACCTCCACGCCGAGTGGACGCTGCGCGCAGCTCAGGCCGGAAAGCATGTGCTGTGCGAGAAGCCGATGGCGATGAATGCTGCCGAGCTGGAACGGCTTCGCCCCGTTGCAACGCAGGTCCACGTGGCCGAGGCATTCATGGTCCGGCTTCACCCGCAGTGGGTCGAGGTCCGTGACCGGGTGCGGCAAGGCGAACTCGGCGAACTCACGCATGCACATATGACGTTCGCTTACACCAACATCGATGCCGGGAACATTCGCAACATTGCCAGTGTCGGCGGCGGAGCGCTGTACGACATCGGTTGCTATTGCGTGGCCGCCGCCCGTTGGTTCTTCGATGCAGAGGTGGAGCGGGTGACTGCGCTATTCGACCGCGACCCCGAGTTCGGAACCGACCGACGCACAACAGGTCTGCTCGACCTGGGCGCCGGCCGCCACGTTGCGTTCAGTTGTGCAACCCAGAGCGTGTCTCACCAGCGGATTCACCTCTATGGGACAAAAGGCCGGATCGAGATCACGGTTCCATTCAACCAGCCGGAGCAGGATGCGTGCGTGTACTTCACCCACGACGGGTCAAGCCTGCACGGCATCGACCAGGTGCGCCACGAGGTGCCCATCGCCAATCAGTACACGCTCGAAGGTGAGTGGTTCTCGAACCTCGTGCGCAACCAGCAGCCAACCAGTGAATTGCTCGAACAGGCGATACAACAAGCACGAGTGCTCGATGCGCTCTTCCGCAGCGAAGCAAGCGGGTTGTTCGAAACAGTCTGAGCCCGTCTTTACATCCGTTCGCCGCTGGAGGACCGGATCACACGTCGTTCGGTGACGACCGCGGTCACCAGATCTGCCGGGGTCACGTCGAAAGCCGGGTTCCAGACCCGTGCTCCGGGCGGTGCAATCTCGACACCGCCCCACCGCAGCACTTCCTCCGCTGCGCGCTCTTCCACATGAATGTCTGCCCCGCTTGGCGTTGCCGGGTCGAGCGTGGATTCCGGCGCAGCCACGATGAAGGGGATACCAGCCCTCGCAGCGGCTAATGCGAGCGGGTAGCTGCCGACCTTGTTGCACACATCACCGTTCGCCGCGACCCGGTCAGCTCCGATGATGACGCACGACACCAGACCGAGGCGGATGGCCGAGGGACCGGCGCCGTCGACCTGAACCCGATACTCCGCCCCGAGTGCGGCCAATTCGTATGCGGTCAGACGAGATCCTTGCAGGAGCGGTCTGGTCTCGTCGACATGTACAGTGCCGAGATGACCTCGCTGGTGCAGCACCCTGACCAACGAAAGCGCAGAACCGATTTCGGCACACGCAAGCGAGCCAGCATTGCAGTGGGTCTGCACATTGACCGGCGAGCCGCATAGCTCGGTCACAAGGTCGGCCCCCCGGATTCCGAGCGCTGCACCGTCGCGAATGTCGTCGGCGAACACCTCAAGCGCAGCCGCCACGACGGCAACGACGCCACGAGCGATCGTTGGCCGGACCCGTTCAACGGCCCACGCCAAGTTCACTGCCGTCGGGCGCGCCGTCGCCAGTCGGGTCGCTTGCTGATGCACCCAAGCCTCGTTGTGGCCTTCACGTTCTGCGGTGATAGCGGCAATCGCAACGCCGAACGCACCGGCCACGCCGATCGCGGGGGCACCTCGTACAGCCAAACGTTGGATGGCCGCAATCATCTCGTCGACGGTGGCGATCTCGATGAGCCGCAGCTCACCGGGGAGCAGCGTCTGATCGATGATGACCGCCCGGTCGACATTCCAGTCCACGGTCCTGGGCAAACCCGACGGGGCAACAGTTTCAGTGGCCTCACTCGGGGACATCGGCCCATGGTCGCACACCCGCCTGCTGCAGCAGATTGAAACCGCAGCGCAGGGCCGAGTGAGACGCCGAGTGAGAGGCTGCTTCGATGCGCGTTCCATCTGCCTCCGTTCTTGCTGCTTCGCGTCGCCGGGTTCACCAGGCCTGTGTCAGGTTGGTCGAAGACCGGCTGGTGGTCGGCTCCGCAGGCAACATCAGCGAGCGGGTCGGTGACCAGTGGATGGTGGTCAGCCCCGGTGGACGCCCCTACACGGACCTCGAACCAGACCAGTACCCGCTGGTCCACCTCGAGACAGGCGCCGTGCAGAGCGGGCTTTCGCCCACGAGCGAAATCGAACTGCACCGGGGCATCTACCGGTTCCTCGCCGACGCCGCCGCCGTGGTCCACACTCATTCGCGCTACGCCGCAGCGTTCGCCGTCGCCAGGGTGGACCTTCGATTCATCTGCAACGAGAACATCGGCCCCGGGTCGGAACGCATCCTGGTCACCGATCCGTACGCGGCGCCAGGGACGGTTGATCTCGGTATTCAAGCGGTGTCCACGTTTGCCCGCCAACCCGGCTCCCGCGCTGTGCTGCTGGCAAACCACGGGGTCGTTGCGATCGGCGACAGCATCGCGATGGCGTACATCGTTGCACAACAGGTTGAATGGATTGCCGAGGTCACCCACCACGCGGCGACGATCAACCCCGCACTGCCGGGTGTCGTGGTGATCCCGTCCGACCAGCAGGACCTGATCGGCATCAACTACGGGTTCAGCGTGGCGCGCCAGACGTCGCAGCCGCAGCCTTCTCGCGACGGTGCTTCACGAACTCGATCACGATCGGCAAAACCGAGATCGCGATAATGACCAGCGAGAGCAGCTCGATCTTCTTGCCGAGGGCCGGAAAGCGTTTGCCCAACAGGTATCCGGCGATGGTCACGCCGCCGCCCCACAGGATTCCGCCCACGATGTTGTAGGTCGAAAACAGTTTCGCCTTCATCCGGCCGACCCCGGCGATGACCGGCGTGAAGGTGCGCACGATAGGAACAAAACGGGCAAGCACAATCGCCTTGGGACCGTACTTGTCGAAGAACCCCTGGGCTTTCAGCACGTGTTCGGGATTGAACAGTCGAGACTTCGGCTTGGCGAAAAGGGCAGGACCGACCTTGCTTCCCAGGCGGTAGCCCACCTGGTCACCGACGATGGCAGCAGCCATCGTGACCAGCACGATGAGCCAGATGGGCTGGTCGAACACCTTGGTGGCACACAGCAGCCCTGCGGTGAACAGCAGCGAGTCGCCCGGCAGGAAGAACCCGACCAGCAACCCCGTCTCCGCAAAGACGATGAGGCCGAGGCCGATCAAGCCGTACTTGTTGATCAGCTTTTCGGGATCAAGGCCGAGAGCGGCGAACATCGTGAACGTTGACAGCAGCATCAGCAGACTCCGAGACGGCAGGGGAACAGCACAGGAAGGTGACTCGCATCGTACGGGCCCGCCCGGCCCCGCCCATGCACCCTGATCCATCGGCGGCGACCAGCAGCACCTTGAGCGCAGTTGAACCCAGTGGGCCCGCCTGGGTGCGCGGCGACGCTGCTACCGAAAGGTGTTCCGCCGGAGTGCAACCACACACGCACCGTCCTCGGCCCGCCCGCTGAGACGCTGGATCTGCGGCGTTCCGTATGGCCCGGTGAGGTTGGCCGCCAGTTCCCGATGCAAGCCGGCCAGGCCGGACAGCGACTCGACCGCATCGACGCCGGGAACCACGTCGCCGGCATGGTCGATCGGCGTGCAGACCATGACGATCGACCCGTCGGAAGTCCGGAGAATCTCGACCGAACGAGCCTGGGAGGGCCAGTCGATGGTCGAAGCCGTGATGACCTCCCAGAAGCCGTCGTTTGCACCGTCCGGGTGCGAGCGGTGTGTCACCCGATTGATGTGACGATGGCCGGACAGCCAGCCCAGCACCCGATCATGACGATGCAGCACAGCACACAGAGCGTCGGCATGCAGTCGCCGTTGCTCGGGCCCGGTGTCGTCGGCGATCGAGCGGGAGCGATCGGGTGTGGTGTTGTCGAGCGACTCGGTTCCGTGGTGAGTTGCGACCAGGACCCACTTTTCGGACTCGGCGATACGGGCATCGAGCCACTGGAGCTGCTCCCCAGCGACCGACCCCTGGTAGTGGCCGAACGGGTGATTGGTGTCCAGCACGACGATGCGAACGTGTTCGAGGTCATGCACGTAGTCCGCGCCGGTGACGGCACCGGCCCCCCGGGCCTGGTGCACGGTCGCCCATTCTCCGGGGAGCAGCGCTCGCCGGTCGGCGTCCGCCCGCACCGCTCGGGTTGGTGCGCCTTCGACGAAACAAGCGGGTTCGTCAAGGAACGCAGCAAGCGGATCGGCTGGGTCGAAGCCTGGAACCATCGCCGTTGCTTTGCGATCACCGACCGCCCATCGCTCAGAGGACGCCGACGTCAGCGCTGTTCCCTGCCTCATCACGTCGTGGTTTCCAGCCACTGCCAGCATGGGCAACCCCATGCCCGCACAGACCAGCGGTGAGCTCACTGCGTCGATCAGCCCGGGCACCGACGGGTAGCCGTATCGCCGCTTCCATTCGTCTGCGACCTCGGGCTCGGGGCACCAGAAGCCCGTCTCCCCAGCCTGCGGGCTCTGCACCCCGTCGTAGGGCAGGTGCAGCGTTCCGCCCAGCAGGATGGACAGGTACGCGTCGAGCTCGTTGCGTTGCGCGTTGTCCGTGCAGTCCCCAGTGACCAGCGCCACCTCGAACGGTGCCCCGGTCGTCGAGCCAACCGGGCTTCGACGGATGGCTTCAGCCATCATCGCAAACGCGTGGTTGCCAAGCAGTTCGTACGGCCGGTGCATGGCAAGCACGGGGCGCCACTTGGGGACCGATTCGAGCAGTTGTACGTGTTCGGCCCTGGCAGGCGACGATGCATCCATCACGTGCATGTCGGTGAGGTGCACCAACGACGCCAGCACCGTGCAGCTCGAAAGGTCGGGACCCGCATCATGCCCAAACGGTCCGGGCCTCCAGGCGTACTCGCCCGCACGGGTGATCAGGTTTCGGTAGCCGGACCCTGGGGGCAACGTGATGGCGGTATGCGCACGCATCGTTCGAGGTTGGGCTCAGCCGAGCTTGATCGTCTGTGTACTGACGGTGAACGAGCGAAGCGCTTCCTCTATCGGATCGACGCCGATACCCGGCCCGGTCGGGACGTCGAGATGCCCATCGAACAGCACGAACGGCTCGGTGACGTCTTGGTGGAAATAGCGCGCGGACGCAGACGTGTCGCCTGGGAAGACAAAGCCCGGAAGCGCAGCGAGCGCCACGTTGGCCGCACGACCGATTCCGGTTTCGAGCATTCCACCGCACCACGTGCCGATGCCGGCAGCGAGGCAGAGATCGTGGATCTTCACCGCCTCGAGGTAGCCACCGACGCGCCCAGGCTTGATGTTGATGATGCGACAGGCCTTCATCTCGATCGCGTGCACCGCAGCGCGCACGGAATGGATCGACTCGTCGAGACAGATCGGAGTACGCAGCATCTGGGCGAGCTGAGCGTGGCCGGGCACGTCGTCTACTGCGAGCGGCTGCTCGATGAGAAGCAGGTCGAACGGGTCCAGTTTGGCCAGTTGCCCGGCATCGGCCAACGAGTAGGCGGCATTTGCATCGACCTGGAGTGCGATATCGCCGAAACGCTCACGCACCGCCCGCACCGGCTGGACGTCGTACCCGGGCTCGATCTTCAGTTTGATCCGGAGGTAGCCATCGGCGAGATACCGCTCGACCACGTCAAGCAGTTCGTCGACCGAGTCCTGGATGCCGACCGACACCCCGCTTGCCACTCGGGTCCGGGTGGCTCCTAACCGCTCGGAAAGCGGCTGACCGTGCAGACGACATTCAGCATCGAGCACCGCTGCTTCGATGCTGCCTTTGGCCATCGGGTTGCCGCTGATCGGCTCGAACAAACGATGGAGTGTGGAGGCCACCACGTTGTCGGCGTCGAGCCGTGGGAGGAGAAACCGGGTGATGATGTCTTGCGCACCGTCGGAGTACTCCGCCGAGTACAGCGGTTCAGCATCAGCAACACATTCGCCCCACCCTTCGGTATCCGGGCCGACCACGTGGACCAGCAAGGCGTTTCGGGTGTACTCGGTACCGAACGACGTCCGGAAAGGTGCCACCAGCGGGAGTTGCAAGCGGTGGAGTACCACATGCGTGAGCTTCATGACTGATTTCCTAACACGATGGATACAGCGCGACAGGACGCGTTGGATTCGGGCGTACGACGTACTCGCGGTCCAATGACATGCCAACCACGGTATGTGTTCCTTCCTCGATGCCTGCGAACGCGACCCGCATCCGTTCTCGCGCAGCAGCGGCGAGACCGGGATCTTTGCGACGAAGTGCACCGATGTCTGCCGGAACCGCGACAACTTCATCCCCGTCCAGCGCGGCGACGGTTCCCGCACCGTCCGATGGGTCGACAAGCCATCGCACCTCTAGCCGGTCCGTCTCGTCGGTGCCGTTGATCTGATCATCGAGCGACCCGTAGAGGTTACGTCTGAAGCCGATCACGGTTGCACCGAGGCGCACCAGATTGAACCAGGCATTTCGACGCTGGAGCGGATCAAACGTCCACGTAATGGCTTGTATCCCACGTTCCGCACACCAGTCGCGCTGATGACGCTTGATCAACTGGCCAAATCCCTTGTCGGCAGCCGGAGGCACCACCGCTGCCATGTGGGAGTGCAGCCCCGGCTCGCCCGTCACGGGGTCCACCGACAAAAAGCCGAACGCTGCAACGACCGGTTCACCGGCAAGGCGGCCAACGGCGAGGTACGACCCGTGCGATGCTGCAGCGAAGTAGGTGTCGACGTCCTGAACGTCGCTGCGCCCCCAAGCAGCCCTGAACACCTCAAGCGCAGCGAGCGTGCCGGACAGGTCAGTCACCAGATCCAATCGGACGTGAGAGTGAGGTTGGTCCTCCATGCACCGGACGGTAGTCGCTGTTCAGCCTTGTGCGAAGCTGACAGCGGCTGGTTCGTACTAGGTTTTCACCCTCATTTCCAAACCCCCAAAAGGACTCAGCCATGAGCAAGAACAATCAGCGGGTTTTCCGCCTGTTCGGAGCGTTGACGGCCGCTCTAGCACTGACCCTCACCGCCTGCAGCAGCACTTCGAATGCTTCCGGTACTTCCGATGCATCGGACACTGCGGACACCACGCTCGCCGCAGACGCTGCCTCGATGTTCGATTCGCTGCCACAAGCGATCAAGGACGCGAAGTCGGTCACGGTCGGCTCTGACATCAGCTACGCACCGTATGAATCATTCGGCGATGACGGCAAGACCCCAGAAGGGTTCGACGTAGACCTGGCCACAGAGGTAGGCAAACTTCTCGGCGTCGACTTCGCATTCGAAAACAGCAGTTTCGACAGCCTCATCACCGGCGTCGAGGGCGGCCGCTACGACGTCATCCTGTCCGGCATGACCGACAACAAGGACCGCCAGGCCAAGGTCGATTTCGTCGATTATCAGAAGAGCGGCTTCGGCATCCTTGTGAAGAAGGGCAACCCAGCAGCTATCGAAACCCCCGCCGACCTCTGCGGCAAAAAGGTCGGCCTGCAGGCCGGCACGTCGCAGATCGACTTCGTCAAAGCCATCGATTGCGGTGACAAGTCCGTCGCCATCAGCGAGTTCCCGAGCGAAGACGAGGCCCGCCTTGCGGTGCAGTCCGGTCGTGTCGACGCCGACGTAGCAGACCTGCCGCCGATGGCGAACTTCGTCAAGACGTCCGCCACCGGCGCCGAGTTCCAGATCGCTTCGACCGAGCAGTACGAAACCGGCCTGCTGGGCATGGCTGTTTCGAAAAAGCTTCCTGAGCTGCGCGACGCGGTACAGAAGGCGATCAACGAACTGATGACCAACGGCACCTACGACACCATGCTCGCCAAGTGGGGCCTTGAAGCCACGAAGATCCCAGAAGCATCCGTCAACGCGGGCTAAGCCGTTCGCTCACTACGATCGGCGGATCATGTCCACGATCAGTACGGCGACCACTTCCGACGTCGTCCCTCTCCGCCACCACGGTCGCACACTTGCAGCCGTGGTGGTTGCATGTCTGACTGCAGCGTTGCTGTTCAGCATCTTCACCAACGACAAGGTGCACTGGGACGTCGTCGGCAAGGCGGTGTTCTCGGGTCCAATCCTTCGCGGCGCGTCGGTGACCATCCTCCTCACCACAATCGCGATGGTCGCTGGGGTAGTTCTCGGCACCCTGTCAGCAATCGGTGCACTGTCCACCAACTTCGTGCTCCGAGCC
>JANNBN010000049.1:0-13273 GCA_031385545.1 Acidimicrobiia bacterium
AATTGGCCGTCAGGGAGGAAAGTCATCCGGCCGGTGATTCGTGGCGATAGGTCAACTCACCCGTTGCGAGGTCCCAACGGTGTATTCCCCCCGGGGAAATAAACGGCCGTGTCCCGAACACGATTCCCGGGTGTTGGGCAGACGCGTACAGTTCAAACGATGAGTCGGAAGTTATGACCGGTGTGTCGGTGACTGCCGCCGAAACTGCGTCGATCCGTTTCAGACGGATTTGGTAGGAAGTGACGCGCGAGAAGACGTACAGATACCCGTTGGTGTATGCGAGGCCGCTGGCTTCAACCAGACCGCTGGCGAGCACGGTGGGCGCAAGGGTTGCGGGGTCGAGCCGCACCACCTGGCCGGTGCCGGACAACAGTGCGAATGCGGCACCGCCTCCTACAGCGAGCGCGCTTGGCTGGGCGAACGTGGTGCGAATCGCGGTCCGGTTGCCAAGAAAGTCCAAGGCAAGGATGGTGTTATCGGCTCGCGATGCCACATAGACGCGCTGATTCTGGTCGTCGACCGTGATTGCAGTAACGCCCGTCAGCGACGTATGGAGAACGCCGACTGTCCCGCTGATCGGCACTATGTCGCCACGTCCCGCCTCGACCCGTACCGTTTGCGCGGCGATGAGCAACACTCCCGCTAGCAACACCACTCGCTTGAACATGTCCCGCCGCACGAAGCGAATGATGGTTCAGGAATGAGGCCGTTGCAACTGCAACATTGGTGAACTACGTCGGGGCAGGGTCGTCCGCTCATCGGACCGAGTCCGGCGCTCTCTCCTCTGTTCAGCGTCAACCGCCTTCGGGGGTACTGGCAACCGGAATGGTTGTGTTGTCGGCGAGTGGGCATTGACGGGTTGAACGACTAGGACCCGGGTTCGGGCCGAACGTGGCGCCGGGGAGCGCTTGCCCGCCGAACCCCGTGAACCACGCCGGGTTCGCGTCCACCACCCACTGCTTCACGACTGTCGCCAATCACTTCGGATTCATGATGGTGATGATCGTGGTGATGATCGTGGTGATGATCGTGGTGGTGATGGTGATGCGCCGCGCACAGGTTGCGGAGATTGTCGAGGTCGGTGCAACCACCCGCGTCGAACTCGACATCGTGATGGACCTCGCACCGTTGGGCCGGAACATCGCACCCGGGCGATTGGCATCGGGGCTGTAACACCGCCAACGCCAACCGTTGCATCGCAGACGCCAACCGCCGATTGCGCCCGAACACCATTTTGGACGGGTTGGTGCCTTCTCGTATGACCACATACAACTGGGATCTGGCCAACAACTCGGGCAAGTCCGATGGATGCACTGCCGTGTCTGGAAGCACCGTAGTTCGAAGTGTCTCGGCCTCCACCGTCACGATGACCACTGGCGACGAAACCGTACGGCCATCACCAGCACCGCCGCACGCGCAGGGGGTGTCAAGCGGAACCCGGTCGCCTCCGTCGCCCGACGACGGTGAACCGCCCGCACCAGCCGAACGCCTCCAACCAGCCGGACGCGCTGAGCTCCCCGAAGCAGCGGCACCAGCCGGCTCGCCAACTTCGACCGGGGCCGAGCCGACACGACCTCGGGCACCCCGAAGCAACGCAACCAGCGCATCGGCCAAACGACGATCACGTGGCTCTGCATCGTGCCCGCCCACAACCCGCGCACGCTGCGGATGATCCCGACGCCACATCGCATCACACATTTGATCAAGCAGTCCCCGCACCTCGGCACCCTCCAACGGCGCCAACACTGCGGTCATCCTCAAGCACCCCTCCGGTCCCTCACCAAAGTGAACTGACCTGGATGCGCGCTGCCGCTCCGCACGATCCTTGCCGCCCGCCTCGACCTTGAAACGCTGCACGATCGCAGCAAACTCATCGTCCGATTGCCCCGCCGCCACAAGCAACAACTCGGCCGCATCGCCGGGCGCAATACCCGCGACCGACCCAACCTGCGCAGCCGAGACCTCACCGGCAGCCAAACGATCCCCAGCGCCCGGCAAAGCCGCAACCACGCCGGCAACACGGACCGCCTCACGAGCCGCACGCTGAGACATGCCCGTCCCACGCGTCAACATCGCAGCCGAATCCCGATTCAACCCAGCCCTGCCCACCAAAGCAGCGCGGACAGCAGCAAGAGAGCGCTCTACCCGCTCCAACGTTGCCAAACCAACCCGAGCCTCATCGGCCGTCCAACCAGACACTGCACCAGCAACAAACGGTGCAGCCAACCAGGACCCAACAACACCATCGAACTGCTGGAAGTTGTCAAACAACCGCCAGGCCGCATCAAGGTCGAACGGATCATCGCACGGGTCATCCAAGGGGCCGTCGAACGGATAGTCAGACAGTTCAACCGCATCGAGATCCCAACGATCCAACACAGCCACAGCCACTGCAGGCGCATCCGACCTCGAATCCGAGCGTGGACCCAACAACCCATCAAGGGCCTGAAGCAACGCCGCCTGCGCCCCGTATGCCATCGCCGAATTGTCCACACGGCCACCGTACACAAACATACGTTCGATTGTCAACCAGAATTCGAAATTTCTCCCGACGGACCAAAATCCATACGCACGCAGATTATCTCCGCGGTCGTTCGTCGCAATCGATACTCCGTGTGTCGCTGCAAAGCTGCGAGGTAACTGTCGGGCACAAGGTTCCCACGGAGGGTCGAGTCCTGCCGAGCCCACTCGTTCACGAGTGCCCAGGTCGCTGACGTCGCAGAGGTGGGCTGTGCACGGATGCTTCCGCGAACGCGGTCGACGGACTCCATTGAAAAAGCAGCAGGCGCCGGATCCGAAAGCTTCGTGAGTTCTCACTCTCCCGAAAATCAGCCCTCTCAAAGTCTGTTCGATGGACCGACACACCTGCACGGGAGCCGTCAAGTCACTTCGACGGTATGCGTACTTACCTGTATTCACCACGATGAAGTCAGCGATCAGGTCGCCGCCAGTCCTTTGCAGCCACTGAAGGTGGGTGACGTCGCTGTCGTCCACGGTGGGGCTGAGTTTGGTTTCAATGGCCACGAGCGACTCGAACAACGCGCCGAGCAGCAACCCATCGCGAACCAATCGGGCGGCCGCGTGATGTCGGAGCCGGTTCGCGACCCATGTGGAAAATGGAACCTCCAAACGGTCGATGATGGGCACGACATCGTCGGGAAGACATTGGCAGGAAATTACGGGATGTCGAGGATCACAGAGAGGGTCTCGCGGATCTGCGCCAGGATCACCGGGCCTACGTTTCCCCGAACACGAAGCACACGAGAAGGTGCCACCGCCCGAACGTGCTGACACTGCGCCGCCGAAAGACGGTCCAGGCCGTTGCCGATCTCGGAGCGGACTCTCACTTCCGAATCAAAACCTCGCACCGTTGAGGTCAGCGGCACAATCTGAATGACGTTCGGACCGCCGTCCAAAATTCTCTGTGCACTGACGACTATTGCAGGGTGAAGAAATCCAGCCTCACGCCCTGCAGGCGAGCCGAGGTCGAGGTCGACAACGTCACCCGAGTTCAGCATGAAGCCAGGCGGTCTCTTCGTCGGTCAACGCAACACCGAGCTGGGACCCAATCCGGTCCTGGCGAAGCGACCGAACCGCGAGCGTGACCGTGTTCCCCACCGACGTTCCGAGCGACGCCGCAAGCCGCTTCAGTTCCTCGTGCGTCGCAACGTCAATTCGGACACTCGTACTCTGCATGCAAAAAAGCATACATCCGCCTCATTCCCATCCGAGCCAGGCCGCTGTGTGCGATACCCCCTCCTCAAAAGGACGTTGTGTACACAGTCGTCTGCCCAGATTTCAGCTCAACGGCTGGCGCTGGTGGTTTCGGATTCGGGCTGCCCTGCCCGAAGGGTGAGTTGGCTACTGTGAATCCGTGTCCAACGATGCGAAGCCAACCATCACCGCTGGTGAGATGCACAACATGACTCCGCAAGAACGCGCCGGCGCTGTTGACGCGGCGACAGTTCGCGCATGGGATGAAGTTCCAGAGCCGTTCCGCTCAGAGGTGCTGGCCACCGCAGTCGCACTCGGCCAACAGCGACGCAAGAGTGGCTGAACGCTAGATTCGATTCACCGAGCAATTCTTCGATCGGTTGGTTGAACTTCTGCCAGGTGAACGCAGATATCCGTGGGCGCCTTGGCCACGCGTCAGCTGCTGTGGCTACGTGCCAGACGGAAGTTGGGTCCTCAGGTTCCGAGCGACTTCCATGGCCAGTGGTTCAGGCACGCGCGCTGTCTCGGCGAACTCATGCCAACGCAGCACAGCGGACAGGGTCGGTGGTGGCTGTCGCCCGCGGTTTGTCCATCAGGAACGCGATGTTCTTCACATGGTCGTCCTGGTTGCGGGCGACCACGTTGAACACCATGCGCCGAAACTGCTGGTCGACATCGCCAACCGGCGACTGCATCTGCCGCATTGCCAAGAAGGCCTGTTCGTAGGAGTGCGACCCCGAATCGTTGAAGTCAAGATGCGCGAGGGCACCAAACGATTGCATGTGCACTTTCGATCCGTCGTCCGGCCGGTCAAAGCGCCGCGTCATGAAATGGCGTCGCCCGCCCTCTTCAAGCAGCCGACACTCGGTCATGTTGATCCCCGCAGCCGTCGCCATCAGGGCATACGCGTACTGGACTGAACCGAAGCCTTGCGGGTCGGCCAGCCCGTGGTCCCCGTTGGCAGCCACGCCGTCGAACTTCAACAACCACTGGGTGAATGCCGGGTCGTTACGAATCTGGCCGGAACCAACTGCTCGACGTTCAGTAGCTCGGCCTCCGTGTTGGATGGTCCTTGCGCAGGGACAAATTCGAGCGCTCCCATGCCGCGATCACCGAGATAACACAACCGTTCGACCGCGTCGAAGCTGGCGGGTGACCGCCCCTGACTTGCGAGCCACGCGTCGATGACTGCATTGCCGTAACGGTCCGGCAGCGAGTCGGCCAGCAAACCCGGCAGCCCATGGAACGGCCGGTCCGAGTTCGAACCACCGTCCGAACCACCGTCCGATCGGCTGCCTGCCCCGTCGTCCGCACTTCCGTCTGGACCCCAGGACCATGGCACGGAATCGCTGTCGCGTGCGGTCCCTTCAGTCCGGCGCGACGCACGACGGCGGGTGCGACCCTGGTGTTCCATGCGCGCAATGGGGCTCACGCCAGGAGCAGGCAGAAACTCGTTGAACTGCTCGATCAGCCCAAGCGCGCGGGCAGTTCGTATGAACGCGATCAGTTGCACGGAGCCACCGGCCTCCAGCCGTTCGAGCGTCCGTTTCGACACACCGGCCTGATCGGCGACTTGCTGCTGAGTGAGATTCCGGGCAAGGCGCGACCCGGCCATTCGAGCACCAAGTTCGGCCAACACGGCATCGTCTGTCGTGAAAGCGGAGAATTTCACAATGCGTCAACCATAACGAGTTATGGGTCACAAGCCCATCTAACTCGCCAAAATAGACGACTTACTAGGGCTCGGCTAGCGAGTGGCCTGGTTGGATGCCGATCCGTCAGGAGCGGCGTGTGAACGCGGCTCCAAGTTGTCGGCGAACGGGTGCTGGCAAATCCGCCGGGTCAACTCCGGCCAATTGCGCAACGAGGGTCACGGCGGCCTTGGGCTGCCGAGACAATTCGGAGACGGCGATGTGATCGCCAGGACCCCTCCCCCGCCACCGCAACAGATCAACGCGCAGATCGGCCAGTTGACCTTCGCTCATCGCGTCCGCTGGTATCCGCACGGTGAACTCCGGAGCTTCAATTTCGGTCACGTGATGACGCTCCATCCCTGACCGCCCCGAGGGATCGGGGAACGAACGACGCTCGGCAAATTCCGGCACCGCTCCGACCCCAATCTGCCGGTCGCCGACTGTTGCGACATACGACAGGCCTGCTGAGATCGTCGTTGGCCTGTCCAGCGGACCCGGTACAAATTTCGCTCCCCGCAGCCGGGCTTCGCCGTCGACCACTCGAAGGAGCAACCGGAGATAGCCACTTCCGCTTCCGCTTCCACTTTCACTTCCGCTCGCCGCGCTACGCAGGTCGTTCTTCGGCGGTTGTTGGTCGCCTGGCTCGGTACGCTTCGCTGGAGCCTGCGGCTTCGTTGAGAACGATGCCATCGTGTTCTTCGTCAAGCGGCTCGGTTTTGGCTCTTCTGCCATAACCACAGTCTTTCCCCCAATACGGCGCGGCGCAACGAAATCGCCGAAACTTGGGTTGCTTGGTTGGTCGAAGACTGCTGGCCCGCCGGCCTTCTGGATTCGCGGTGACTTCTTTGACGTTCCTTTGGTCATGATCGCTCCTTACCAATTCCGGCCGTGGCTGTAGTTGTGGATCCACTTGTAGTAGATCTTGAAAAGTTGTAGCGACGGAGCGGCCCGGACGATGCCCAGCCATTCCTCGTTGTGTACGACGAGATTGCGGCGGCTGCCGACACCCTCCATGTCGGCGACTTCGAAGCTGTCCCCGGGGCCCAGGTTCCACTCACCTACCCAGTCTTCTTTCCACGACGCTGATACGCCGATACCGGTGGAACGCATCACACCCAGGTACTCCGGACCCCAGTCTTGGTGGTTGTACACAAACAGGTCGGCCCGCCCATCACCGGTGTCTCCGACCCAGTGCTCGTCGTGGCGGCGCATCTGCCACCCAGGAACCGTTCCGCTGTATCGATTGGCGAGGTACAGCCAGTTGTTGAGGGACTTGAACATGCCAAGCTGCGCAGACGACCAGTCTTCTCCGTTGAACACGTACATACCGTCACGGCCATCGCCATCAAACTCGCCATCAAAATCGCCGATGTAGATGCGGTCATTTGGTCGCATTTGCCATCCGGGCAAGTTTCCGTCGAAGCGCCGAGACATCGACAACGACGTTCCCTGTGAGGGCATCAACGCAAGGTACGGGAAGGACCAATTTGAACCGTTGAAGACGCACAGCCCATCACGGCCCGTTCCGTCGAAATCGCCGACAAAATGCTGATCTCCGGATCTCATTTCCCACCCGGGCATAGTTGAGTCGTATCGCTTTGCGACTGTGAAACCCGTTCCGGTCGCCTGCAGCAGCCCCAGATATGGGTACGCCCAGTCCTCGCCGTTGAACACGAAGAGATCATCCGTCCCGTTTCCGTCAAAGTCAGCCACCAAGAACCGATCATGGTTCTGGAACTGCCAACCACGCATCTGGTCGTCGTATCGTGCGATACACCGCAGTCCGCCGTTGCCATCGTCGGCGAGCAATCCGAGGTATTCCATCGCCCAGTCCGTGCTGTTGTAGACGACCACCTCATCCTTGCCGTCGCCGTTGAAGTCGCCAATGTAGAACTGGTCGCCTGCCTGGAACTGCCAGGACCCCGGGACGCGGTCGACTGCGCTGAACACGAGATCGAACTGAATCCCATCGGATCGGTAGATCAGGATCGAGTTCCCGTTGTGGATGAGGATGTCGTCCTTTCCATCTCCGGAGAAGTCACCGGTGTAGACCTTTTTGAAGGAGTGCCCGCTGAGTACGTGATGCTTGGACTTCAGTTCCGTGTAGCAGACGGGGCAATACGGAGGCGAGTTACCCCGCATCCGACAATTGATCACCGGGCGGTACTTGCCAGAGTCTTTGTACTGGGCACCTTCGAAGAGGCCCACGCTTTGACTACTGCTCCAGTCGGCCGGCTGGATCCCTTGGTTCCAGCCGGTGCAAACACCGTTTCCGGGGGTCGGGTTGACGCCAGTCGGAACTGGCGTGGTGGGCTTGACGAATTGCCGCCACTTCAGCGTGTTGCGATTGGTGTTCGCCGTGACGTTCACCGCGCCCGGCTCGCCGCCTTCATGTGTCCCGGGCTGGCAATACTCATCGGCAAGGCCGCCTGCGCCGTGTCCGAACTCGTGTGCCATCACGGCCCAGGTGGCACCCATCGTCACGATCTGGAACCCGCCGCCACCACAGCCACCGAAGCCGGGTTCGTTCAGGATAACGACGACAAGATCCCAGTCCGGCACCCAGGTGTTGAGTGCATTCTGGACACGCGTTCCGGTGTTGGCCCCACCTTCCAGCCAACAGTGCGCCCACGAACCGGAGTAGATGTAACCGAGAGCGGTGTCTTTGAGGGTGGTCGAAGTGATCGTGTCGTCGGACGCATCGGTCGGGGTCCCGTGCAGGTCATAGACGCGCTGGCTGACACCAGACTCGTTGGAAACGAGGTTCACGCGGTAGACGTTGAAGGCCGACGCGTCCTCGTAGAAGTAGTCATGCCCGAACGTCCCGTCAATGATCAGGTCGCGAACTTTTTGGTCATACGCGGCCTGGTCGCCAGCGGCGAAGCCGTCCCCGATAACGGCGATGTTCACCTTCGTCCCCGGCGGGCCGGATTTCAGAATCTGGGTGACACTGTCTGGCATAAGAGTCCCTGCGCCTTTCCGTCGCACTGCTGACAAGACAGAGAGCCCGCTCACCCCTCCTCGAATACATGATTCTCGACCCAGGATCAATCGCTTGTCCGCAGGCGGATCTGCTCTGCTGGGTCGTTCTTCGCTGTTCAACCTTGTGGCTTACGGGTCTTCGGATAGGAGCGCCGCCGTCAGCGAGTCTGTCCCAAGCGGAAATTGTGCCGACTCGATGGAGTCATAGATCCCGAACACAACGAACGTGTTGACAAACGTTCGTGAGAACAGCGAATTCAGCTCGTCAGGGGCGTCGCTGGGCGGGGGAAGCGCAAATGGGCCTTCCTCGGAGATGTCCTCTGCGGCGATGTCCTCTCCGGCGACGTCTTCTTCGCCGTTGGTTGGATGCTGTTCCATCGCTGCATAGTCAGCATCGGTGAAGTTCGGAAATCCCTTGGCACACACTTCGGTGGTTCCCCACGCGAAAGACTGATAATTGTTTGTTCGCGTTCCGCCAGAAGTCGCGAAAGCGAACGGCGGCACGTTGGCACCCGCAGAGGACCAAACGAATTGAAGCTCTTCAAATTTCGCTGGGGCGGTCATCTTGGTGACTCCAAGTTGGATTTTGTACGACTCGCCGCTCGAATTCTTGTTCTTCCAAGTCGGGTGCAGTTTGGGGTCGCACACGGTTACGGCAAAGTTTCGAACTGTGTCGTCGTTGTCTACGACGGCTTGTACCCAGTATCCGCGCTGTTGATAGATCCGTTGGGTGAAGGACGTCGAGGTGGTGCCAGCTGAGGACAGCCGGGTGATTATTCGCGGTCGACCGAGGCGCGACTCGAAGTCGTCGATCGTGACGTTCGCTCGCAGCTCCGCAATTCTGTCCGTCGCATATGATCGCCAGTTCAACCGTCCTTGCGTCCACTCGATACTTCTCCGAACGTTGTGTTCGATCGTGGCGATCGAACCCGTGACACCGGCGAAGAGTGCCAATACGACAAGGACTCTGTTGGTCTTCATGAAGGCGAGCAGCTTTCCGGAAGGCTCCCGATTCGCTCGACGTCGCCCAGGTCGGCGATACCTCCCAGTTGCCGATGAGCGTGGATCAGATAGCCGGCTCTCCGGGATTCCGGGGTCGACGGCCTCAGTGTCGGTCATCGTCGACTCCGTTTCACCGATGTGCGTTGTTTGCGCATCGAGTGGATCCGAACAACGTGGTCTTCTGACACGGTTCCTCCGATCAGTGGGGTTCTACGAAGAGGCCGCTACTGGGAGAGAAATACATCCGTTCAACGCGCTTCCGGCGTTGGTTGGCTACAGCGCGGTGATGTTCCGGGCACCATCGGGTAGCTCGGCCCGCTTCGAGTTCACTCTCGGCTGCTCCTCAACGCCAGAGAGTCCATGGACCGCCGTAGTCAAGCCAACGTTCGGTAGAGAACGGATGACTCCGCCACCCGAGGCCGAGCGCGGCTTCGAGAATCAGAGGCGGGCCGACCTGAACGTTCGCGGTCATCTGAACAACCTGTGCGAGGTACTCGGTATCCGGCAGGAGCGGAAAGTGGCGGCGCAGGTTTGTCACCACCGTACCGATGTGGTCGAGTTGGCCGATGCGTATCAGTTCGTGGGCGGCTATGACGGACATTACCGGGTCGACCCATTTTCCGTAAAGGAGGTAACTCCACAGTGAACCGGTTGCATCAGTCTCGAGGCGTTGGTGCCGGGCGAACGCTCGTTGCGCCTGGGCCGAGTACAGGATCCACCACAACAAGCCGTGGCTGGCGATGGCGTCTCGCAGCGCTTCCTCGCTATCACCGCGGTCACTTTCTCGCCCCGCAATGGGGAGGACGTATTGCCCAATGGCGAGCCGCCCGTTCCGGCGGGTGAGGGTGATGAGCGTTGCGCGCCCCACATCTGTGTACGTGGCCAGCGAGAACCGCTCACCATCTTCGACGGTGACATCCAAGAGATGCGACCCGGGTTCAAGTGCATCGGCTGCGGCCCACCACAACCCAGCGATGTTTGACTCATGCGGTATTGATTCGAAAGGCTTGGGCGCAAACGGTGGAGCGACCTGAACCTGTTGAGGCATTGGCGAATCGCTCAGGACGTACAGCGCTGACGGGGGTCGTGATTCCCGGGCGTCAAAGAGCGACACGCTTCGCATCTTCGAAAATGACTGCGGATCCTCGACGATTCTCGACGCGCCGAGCAAGGCCAGCCACACCGCGACGTCGGGGTCAACCACCCTCCCGCGGAGACTCTCGCTGAAGTCGACCCAGTCGGGGCCTGATGGAAGAATGGATCGGAGATCGTGCTGGGTCTTGCTGTCATCGGCGCGCAGCACGGCGGCGAGGTCAAGCCCCTCTGGCCCAAGTTCGAACTCTTGGTCACCCACCGTCAGTCCGCTGCGACGGTCGATAGCGCGAGCCACATACCGCCCTAGCCCCAACTCGATCGGTTGCTCCTGAACATCGAACGCAACACCAATGGGCTTACCCATGGTTGTGGCAATTTCAACGCGGGTTCCTTCATTCCCGGAGTAGTTGACCAAGCCGGCGTTCGCCGTGTTTGACACTGGAGTCGTCGGCGGTGACGAGGGTCCAACGGGTCCAGCCGGAAGCGTGAACGTGAGGGTTGCTGCCGCTGTGAAGTCAAAGAAGTTGTCGCCCGGCAAGGCGCCATCGCGTTGAAGCACACCCTTCGGGCCAGCCACGCTCACGAAAAACTTGCCAGGCGGCAAATCGAACGTGACGGGCAGCGTGGTCGATTGTCGGCGCTGGATTCGGGCAGACACCGGTGCTTCGGTTGGTCCGTCGATCAGCACGGCGAAAGCGTCTGAACCCGCGCTGACACACGAAATCGTGCAGCCAAACGTCGGCGGCGGCATTTGTTCGACTAGCAGCGCATCTGCTCCGTCAGGCGGGCGTTCAGAGTCGACTGCCTGGCGAGCCGTGCGGGCCTTCAGGAAGCTCCTCAAGCTGCTCCAGAACACGCCGAAGCGTTGGTCGACCCAGGCCGAGGCCAACACGTCACCACGCAGCCCGGTCACGATCGCCGGCCCGAATCCGCTGTCGGTTGCGGCCGAGGCACCACGCTCGGTGGAGAACAGGGTGAACTGTCGCGGATCTCCTGGTATCTGGTTGAAGGCGAGGTTGAGCTCCGACGGTCTCGGCGACGTGCCGTCGGGGTGCCGACACGCATCGATGAAGTAGTAGTGGGAGCCAGGACCCAGCTGCGCCCCCAGATGAGTCCGCAATTCTGACAGCCGGTAGGTCGCGAACGCAGGGTCGGCCCGGGTGAAGTCAACTGTCAGCAGGCAATCCGGCGGATGAGCGGCCGATGCTGCGGTTGTGTCGTTCACCCCAACCCCGTGCCCGCTGTACAACACGAATAGTTCGTCGGTGCTGCCAGCGCCAAGCGTGATGAGTTGGCTCACACTCCCGCGATAACCGGCCGTGGTGCCGGCGAACATATTCGCCCGAGTAGCCCCGAGCCGAACAAGTTCATCGTGGTCGAAGTCGGTCGACACGATGACGTCGTCGGCGAGCAACAAGCGGTCTGTCACAAGCCAGTCGAAGAAACTTTTCAACAAGTCATGCGTCCCGTCCAGCTTGGGGCTCATCAGCCCACCGCTGTTGGGGTACTCCTCGAAGGCAATCAAGAGGGCTCGGGGTGGCATGGTGCGGTCTCCTCCGTGAGATCTGCAGATGAGTGGGCGTTGGGTCAGCGAACTACAGCAATGATGTCGATCAGTGATTGCACGGTGATGGCAGTGTTCGCGTACGCACTTCGGCCACCCTGGTGCACACCCACCACTTCGCCGGTGGTGAGAGATAACACAGGCGAACCTGAACTTCCTCCCAGCGTTGAGCAGTCGTGTGTGAAGGTGAGTGGTTCGACTTTCCTCACGAAGCCTGGCGAGGCGAGCCGAACGCCCCAGTTCTCTTTGAACACCGACGCAAAGAGAGGGCGGGGCATCTCTTGCCCGGGGTAGCCGACGGCAACCACCCTGGTGCCAGAAACAGCGGGTGTCGAAGCAAGTGCAAGAACTGCCGGCGCGACCCGGTCAAGTCTCAGTACGGCGAGGTCATGAGCAACATCAGTCACCACAACCTCAACCACGTTGATCGGCGGTTCTTGCGCCGCCGTCGCTGCTTCCAGTCCGAACTTCACAACTGCCATGCCACGTCCCAACATCCCGCTCCCGAACGACAAGACATCGACGACGTGCGCGTTGGTGATAGCCAAGTCGCCGCCGATGGCAAACACCGTTCCGGTATGGACAGAGCGGCTGGATGGGCCGCGGACTGCGTCGATGCGCCCTACCGCAATTGACGCTGTCGGATAGTTGGTCACGAAGGCCGCCCATTGGGCAGTCAGGACCGGGTCGCGGCTGGCATCGACCGGGAGCGCTGTCGGAACACCGTTGTTGGTCGGCACCGCGGGGCGAAGGAGACGGATGACCAGTTCGAGCGCTGCCCACTCTTGTGGAGTGGGTTTCTCGCCCCGTTTCAGTTTGTCCATCGCTGCGGTGGCGTCAACCTCGGTGAAAGGAATGTCGGCTCCGACCACGGCCTTGGTTGACGCGAAGGCCTTGTCCACAGCGATGCCCTGCAGAGCAGCTTCGGCCATAGCAAGCAGCAGCGCTGCGTCGAATGAGTGTGCGTCGCCTGGGTCAGGTGATTCGTCCGATGCCATGTCAGGTACCGCTGAACGACGACTGCCAGAGGATTTCGCCGGTTGCGTCGTGCAGTTCTTCGTGCAGCAGATCGCCCTCGATGCGCAACGTCATGTACCCGTTTGGGCCATACAGCAGTTCGTCGTCTGTCCCGCCGATATGCGGGTTTGGTCCGTCGACGACAAGTGCGGGCGGCGTGTCGTGTGTCCCGGCAGAACGCACCAACCAACTGCTGCTGCTCGTC